>NZ_OZ255701.1:1325000-1935421 GCF_965276875.1 Lichenicoccus sp.
GCGCGGTCGTCGTCGAACAGGAACTCGGCCAGTGCCTTGGTCAACTCGGTCTTGCCGACGCCGGTGGGACCCAGGAACAGGAACGAGCCGATCGGCCGGTTCGGATCCTGCAGCCCGGCGCGCGCGCGACGCACCGCGTGCGCCACCGAACGCAGCGCATCCTCCTGGCCGATCACCCGCTGGCGCAGTTGGTCCTCCATGCGCATCAGCTTGCTACGCTCGCCTTCGAGCATGCGGTCCACCGGAACGCCGGTCCAACGCGATACTACCGAAGCGATGGCCTGCTCGGTGACCGCCTCGTTGACCAGGTGGCCATTTTCGGGCGACGCCTCGCTGGTCACCGCGATCTCGCTCTGCAACGCCGGAATGACGCCATACATCAGCTCCGACGCACGCCCGAGATCGCCGCGGCGCTGCGCGATCTCAACCTCGGAGCGCGCCGTGTCGAGCCGCTCCTTGAGCTTCTGCAACGCGCTCACCTGCTCCTTCTCGCTGCGCCAGGTCGCGGTCAGGCTGTCCGAGCGCTCCTCCAGCTCGGCGAGTTCGGACTCCAGGCGGCCGAGACGGTCGCGGGAGGCGGCGTCGTCCTCGCGCCTGAGGGCCTCGCGCTCGATCTTGAGCTGGATCAGCCGCCGATCGAGTTCGTCGAGCGCCTCGGGCTTGCTGTCGACCTGCATGCGCAACCGGCTGCCGGCCTCATCCATCAGGTCGATCGCCTTATCGGGCAGGAAACGGTCGGTGATGTAGCGGTTCGAGAGGGTCGCGGCGGCCACCAGCGCGCCGTCGGTGATACGCACCCCATGATGCAGCTCGTACTTTTCCTTCAGCCCGCGCAGGATTGAGATGGTGTCGGCAACCGACGGCTCGCCAACATAGACGGACTGGAAACGCCGGGCGAGGGCCGCATCCTTCTCGATGTATTTGCGGTACTCGTCGAGCGTGGTGGCGCCGATGCAATGCAACGTGCCGCGCGCCAGCTCCGGCTTGAGCAGGTTTGAGGCGTCCATCGCGCCGTCAGCGCGGCCGGCACCGACCAGCGTGTGCATTTCGTCAATGAACAGGATGATCTCGCCATTGGCGGATGCGATCTCTTTCAGCACCGCCTTCAGCCGCTCCTCGAACTCACCGCGGTATTTGGCTCCGGCCACCAGCGCCCCGAGATCGAGGGCGAGCAGGCGCTTGCCCTTGAGCGCTTCCGGGACGTCGCCGTTGACGATGCGTAGGGCGAGCCCTTCGACGATCGCGGTCTTGCCGACACCGGGCTCGCCGATCAGCACCGGATTGTTCTTGGTGCGCCGCGCCAGCACCTGGATGGTGCGGCGGATTTCCTCGTCGCGGCCGATCACCGGGTCGAGCTTGCCCTCGCGCGCCACTTCCGTAACGTCGCGAGCATATTTTTTCAACGACTCGAACGTGGCTTCGGCGTTTGCGCTGTCCACCTTGCGGCCGCGCCGGATGTCGGCGAGCGCTGCCTCCAGCGACTGCGCGGTAACGCCCGCTTCGCGCAAGATCCGCGCGGAGGGCTGATCCGATGCGGCAAGGGCAACCAGCAGCCGGTCCTGTGCGACGAAGCTGTCGCCCGCCTTGCTTGCCGCCTGCTGTGCCGCATCGAGCAGGCGCACGAACTCGGCTGTCGCCTGCGGCTGTCCGGCGCCGGCACCCTGGACCTTCGGCAGACGTGCGATCTCTGCGTCAATCGCGGTCCGCGCGGTCTGCGGCTGCCCGCCTGCGGCACGGATCAGGCCGGCGGCGGCGCCCTCCTCGTCATCGAGCAGGGCCTTGAGCAGGTGCTCCGGAATCAGCCGTTGGTGGAATTCGCGGATCGCGATGGTCTGCGCCGCCTGCAGAAAGCCGCGCGAGCGCTCGGTGAGTTTGTCCATATCCATCTTCATGTCCCTCTTCGTTAGGCGACGTGTTGATTGGGCGGGCGGCGGGTGCGTCCCTCACTAGGCAACGCGGCCACCCGTTCCGAGCTGAGATGGTCATCAAAGCGGCCGCCGACAATACGCGGACAGGTCAGGACACGGCCCGGTTGGCCTGCTTGATCGAACCCGCGTTCGCATCAAACACGAAAGGCAGGCAGGCGTAACGCCGACCGCGCACGACCGGGGCCACGGCGTGCATCAACGAACAGGAGAACACCAGCGCGCCGCCGACCCCTGGCCGGTATCGTCGAGAGCCGAATTCGGGGAACAGCAACTCACCACCGTCGAAATCGTCATTGAGATTGATCGAGACGGCAAAACGACGATGCGCGGTAGCACGCACGGTGTTGTCGCGATGCGCACCAAAGCAGCCGCGATCTTCGGAATCGTAACAGGCAACGATCAGCCGCTCGAGACGCGTGGCCTCGAACTGGAACGCCTTGCGGATTTCCGGCACGACCCTGCGGATGATACGGGCCTGGACCTGTTCGACGAGTGTGCCATCGCGCAGGACGCAGTCGTGCCGACGTTTGAAGCCGCGATCCGCGACCGTCGCCGACACACCGACTTCGGCCTCGGTCAGGACACCGGACGAAATGCCGCCGACGGTCTCGTAATGCGTCACCAACCGCTCGCAGAACGCGGGCTCAAACACGGCATCGAGGGCCAGGACCGGTGCCATGCGGTGAGTGTCGGCCCGCCATGCGGCGATCCGCTGCCGCAGCGCGGCGATCACCGCACCGACCGTGCCGCAATACGCGTCCCACACACCCTGCACGCGCAGCATCGGATCGAGCAGCACCCAGCGCGGACGATGTGGCGCGCGCGGGTCGTCGGGCAACGGTTGCGCGCCATAGAGCCGGCCCACCAGTTTATCAGAGTCCCAGAAGAAGCGCATCGCCGGCGGCGTCTCGGCGAGCCGACGCTCGGCCTCGTCAGCCGGATCGGCGCTGACGCCGAAGAAGCTCGCCTGCACGCCGTCGAACGGGTCTGGACTCGCTGCCCGGACCAGGGCGAGTGCGTCACCCACCTCATCATCGCGACCGGATCCAAAGAAAAACAAAACAATATGCCGGCCCGCCGCCATATCGAACGTGTAGGAGCCGAGTGCCGTCGTGCAGCGCTGGCGGAACCAGGGCGCGGGGTCGCCGGCGAGCAGGGTCGCATAGGCGGTCATGGGTGCAATCGTCCCTTGCACGATGAGGTCATGGGCCGGCTCGCTGGAGAACGGACGATCGTGGCGAAAATCGCGCGGCTGGGCTAGTCTGAGGGCATGAACGACCCTGGACTGCTTTTGATTAATCTCGGCACACCCGACGGCACGGATTACCGCGCTGTGCGGCGCTATTTGTCGGAGTTCCTCTCGGACCGCCGGGTGATCGAAGCCAACCCGCTGATCTGGCGGCCTATTCTCGAGGCACTCGTGCTCTCGCTGCGGCCCCAGAAGAGCGGTGCGGCCTATCGCCGGATTTGGAACCGCGCCCTCGATGAGTCTCCCTTGCGCACCCATACACGGGCCCAGGCGGAAAAGCTGGCACCACGCTTTGCCGCCGACGGCGTGCCCGTCGCCTGGGGCATGCGCTACGGAACCCCCTCGATTTCGTCCGCCATCGAGGAATTGATGGCACAGGGCTGTGATCGCCTGGTGATCCTGCCGCTGTATCCGCAATACAGCGCCACCACCACCGCGACCGCCAACGACCAGGCGTTCCGCGCTTTGATGCGGCTGCGTCGGCAACCTTCGATCCGTACGGTGCCGTCTTTTCCCGACCACCCGATTTATATCGCCGGGCTGGCGGCCTCGGTGCGGCGCACCTTGCGTGGGCTCGACTGGAAGCCCGACATGCTAGTCGGCTCGTTCCACGGCCTGCCGCAGAGCTACGTTGCCGCCGGCGATCCCTATGCAGAGGAATGCGAGCGCACCATGCAGGCGTTGCGGGCCAAGCTCGGGCTGGCGGCGTCGCTGACACCGCTGACCTACCAGTCACGCTTCGGGCCGGCCAAGTGGCTCGAACCCTACACGGCGCCGACGGTGGTCGCCCTTGCGCGCTCCGGCATCCGCCGTATCGCCATGGTGATGCCGGCCTTCCTCGCCGACTGCATCGAGACGCTCGACGAGATCGGCAACGAGTTGCGCGAGGAGTTCCTCGGAGCCGGCGGCGAGAAGTTCTGCGCCATCCCCTGCCTCAACGACGACGACCACGCCATCGACCTGCTGGAGAGCCTTGCGCGCACCGAGCTCTCCGGCTGGCTACGCCCGCACGTTGCGACCGCGGCAGCGGCCTGAGCACATCATGCTGCAAATCGAGAACCTGACCTTCAACGCCTATGGGCGGCGCTTCTTCGACCGCGCCAGCGTCACCCTGCCGGCCGCCGCCAAGGTCGGCCTGGTGGGGCGCAACGGGGTCGGCAAATCCACTTTATTCAAGCTGATCACCGGCGAACTGCAACCGGACTCCGGCGAACTCGGCCTGCCGCGCGCGGCCCGCCTCGGGATCGTCGCCCAGGAGCACCCGGCCACCCCGGTCAGCCTGCTGGACACCATCCTCGCCGCCGACACCGAGCGGCACGCGCTGTTCACCGAGCTGGAACTCGCGGCCCCCGAGCGCATGGCCGACATCTGGGGGCGCCTGATCGAGATCGATGCCGACACCGCGCCGGCACGCGCGGCCGAGATCCTGCACGGCCTGGGCTTCTCAAACGAGGATCTGGCGCGTCCGATGGCCGAGTTCTCCGGCGGCTGGCGCATGCGCGTGGCTCTCGCCGCCGCTTTGTTCGCGCAGCCCGACCTGCTGCTGCTCGACGAGCCGACCAACTATCTCGATCTGGAGGGCGCGCTCTGGCTGCAGGCGCGGCTCGCTTGCTATCCGAGTGCTGCACTCATCATCTCGCACGATCGCGAACTGCTGAACACCTCGGTCGCGTTCATCCTGCATGTCAGCGACGGCAAGTTGACCCTCTACACCGGCGGCTACAACGATTTCGAACAGCGCCGCGCCGAGAAGCAGCGTCTGCTTTCGGCCACCCGCGCCAAGCAGAATGCCGAACGCGCGCATCTGCAATCGTTCGTCGACCGCTTCCGCGCCAAGGCCTCCAAGGCGGCGCAGGCGCAGTCGCGTATGAAGCGGCTGGAGAAGATGACGCCCGTTGCGTTCAGCATCGAGGAGCGGGTCGCGCCGTTCATCCTGCCCTCGCCGAAGCGCCCCTTGGCGCCCCCTTTGTTGCGGCTGGAGAATGTCGAGGTCGGCTACGGCACCGCGCCCCCGGTGCTACGCGACCTGGACCTGCGCCTCGACGTGGATGACCGGATCGGACTGCTCGGCGTCAACGGTGCCGGCAAATCCACCTTCGCCAGGATGGCGGCCGGCCAGTTGGCGATCCGTTCGGGACGCATGCAGCGCGACGGCCGGATAGGGGTCGGCTGGTTCCACCAGCACCAGATCGAGGCCCTCGACCCCGACGAGACCGCGCTTGACATGATCAGGCGGGGCCGACCGCAGGACAGCGAGCAGTCGCATCGCTCGCGTCTCGCCACCTGGGGGATCGGCTTCGACAAGCAGGGCACCACCGCGGAGGCGCTCTCAGGCGGCGAACGCGCGCGCCTGCTGCTCAACCTGGTCGCCATGGACGCGCCGCATTTGCTGATCCTCGACGAGCCGACCAACCATCTCGACATCGACAGCAGGCGGGCTTTGCTCGACGCGCTGAACGATTACGCGGGTGCCGTGATCCTGATCACCCATGACCGCTCCCTGATGGAACTGGTGGCAGACCAGCTTTGGCTCGCCGCAGACGGCACTGTGCAGCCTTTTGCCGGCGATATGGACGATTATGCCCGCTTCGTACTCGAACGCGCCGGATCCGGCGCTGCTCCCTCGCAAACGCGGGGCCACATGAAGGCACGCAACAAGGCAAGAGCAAAAGCCTGAGGTAGCCGCACACATCCGCGCCGCAATCAGGTATCGTGCACTCCAGCACGAGTTCGGCAGCGAAACGAAGGACGACCTATGAGCATGACCCCCAGCCTGGTAACGGGAGATCTGAGCATGGACGACCGCCTTCCCGGCACTCTCGATACCGGGAACGACACCAAGCGTTTGATGAATGCACGGTATCGTCATCATCTGGAACTTGACGACGTCATCAGCGGCATGGATGCCACCGCGCGTGAACGTTTCGATGCCGTCGCGCGCTCGGTGCGCGACGTGCTGGCGGAGCGTTGGGTGCGAACGCAGCGGACCTACGCCGAACGCAATCCGAAACGGATTTACTATCTGTCGCTTGAGTTCCTGATCGGACGCTCGCTTGCCAACAACGTGCACAACCTGCTGCTCGATCCGGTCATGCGGGATGTGGCGAATGCCAATGGCCTCGACTGGCTCGGCCTGCTCGAAGACGAGCCGGACGCGGGCCTGGGCAATGGCGGCCTCGGACGCCTCGCCGCCTGCTTCCTGGACTCGATGGCGACCCTGCAACTCCCCGGGATGGGCTACGGGCTGCGCTATGAATACGGGATCTTCAAGCAACAGATCCGCAATGGCTGGCAGCGCGAAGAGCCGGACAACTGGTTGCGCTATGCCGATCCGTGGGAGGTGATGCGCCCGCAGGAGCGCGTCGAGGTGACACTGAACTGCTCCTTCGAGACCCAGGGTCGCACCCTGCGTGCCATCCCCGGGCGCATGACGCGCGTCGTCGGCATTCCCTACGACCGGCCGATCGTGGGCTTCGGCGGCAAGACGGTGAACACCTTGCGGCTGTGGGCGGCGCGCGCTCCCGACGCATTCGACTTCCAGGAATTCAGCAGCGGCGACTTCGTCGGCGCCGTCGCCGACTCACTCGCCGCGGAATCGCTCACCCGGGTGCTCTATCCGGACGACTCCACCACGCACGGCCAGGCGCTGCGCTTCGTCCAGGAATTCTTCCTGGTCGCCTGCTCGTTGGCCGATCTGGTGCGCCGCTTCCGTGCCGCGGGCGGGCAGTGGCCGGACCTGGCCGAAAAAGCGGCAATCCAGATGAACGACACCCATCCGAGCATGGCGGTGCCGGAACTGATGCGCATCCTGCTCGACGAGGGCAAGCTCGACTGGGACGCCGCCTGGGACGTGACCCGCAAAACACTGGCCTACACCAACCACACGCTGCTTCCCGAGGCGCTGGAGAAATGGCCGCTGCAATGGTTCGAGGTCATGCTGCCGAGGCAGGCCGAGATCATCCTGGAAATCAACCACCGCCTGATGGACAGCGTGCGCGCCCGCTTTCCCGGCAATAATGAGCGGCTGGCCCGGGTCTCCCTGATCGAGGACGGCCCCAAGCCCAAAATCCGCATGGCCAACCTGGCCATCGTCGGCTCGCACAGCACCAATGGTGTCGCCGCCATCCATTCCGACCTGTTGCGGACCCGGACCGTGCGCGATCTCGCCGAGATCTTCCCCGAACGCTTCAACAACAAGACCAACGGCATCACCCCGCGCCGTTGGCTGTTGCTGGCGAACCCACCGCTGGCCGCGGCGATCACGCGCGCGATCGGTGACGGGTGGGTGACCGACCTGAACGCGCTGTCACGTCTGCGCCCGCTCGCCGGCGATGCCGCGTTCCGCGAGGACGTGGGGCGCGCCAAGCAGGCTGCCAAGCAGAGCTTCACTCGCTGGCTGAAGACGACGGGCAATCTTACCGTTGATCCGCACAGCATCTTCGACTGTCAGGTCAAGCGTATCCACGAATACAAGCGCCAGTTCCTCAACGCGCTGCGCATCACCGTGCTTTACAATCGGTTGCGTGACAATCCCGACATGGAGATGCCACCGCGCACCTTCTTCTTCTCCGGCAAGGCGGCGCCCTCGTACACGCTCGCCAAGGTCATCATCAAATTCATCAGCAACCTGGCCGGCACCATCGATGGCGACCCGTGCGTGCGCGGACGCCTCAAGGTGGTGTTCCTGCCCGATTACTCCGTCACGCTGGCCGAGCGGCTGATCCCGGCGGCCGATGTCTCCAATCAGATTTCCACCGCCGGCTTCGAGGCGAGCGGCACCAGCAACATGAAGTTCATGCTCAATGGCGCGCTCACCGTCGGCACCCGCGACGGCGCCACCATCGAGATGGCGGAACAGGCGGGGGAGGAGAACTTCTTCCTGTTCGGCCTGACCGCGGCCCAGGTCACCGAAAACCGCGGCTGGTACAACCCGCAATGGCACTACGATCATGACCCGGAAACCCGCGCCGCGCTGGACATGATCTTCGACGGACATTTCAGCAAATACGAGCCTGGCATCTTCGATCCGCTACGCGCCATGCTGCTTGGCTCCGGCGACCGCTACATGCATCTCGCCGACCTCAACGCCTATCTCGAAGCCGACCGCGCCATGACCGAACTCTACGAGGATCCCGCGGAGTGGACGCGCCGGACGGTGCTGAACATCGCCGCCAGCGGCACCTTCTCCAGCGACCGCGCAATCGCCCAGTACGCGTCGGAAATCTGGAACGCGACCCCCTGCCCGGTGGCGTAGGTCCGGGGGCGCAGCCCCTGGACCCCGCTCGGGCCATCACGCCAAAGGCGTGCTTCGCACGGCGGCCCCAGACCCCAATCGATGTGCCTTGAAGGGTAAGGCGATTTCGACTACGGAGCAGCAGGCAACGGGCCGTCACGGGCCGGGTTAGCACAGCGGTAGTGCAGCGGTTTTGTAAACCGAAGGCCGGGGGTTCGATCCCCTCACCCGGCACCAGTGCTTCCCAAGGAGGCCCAGATACCCCAGACGAGGTGGAGGTCCATATCGTAATGGTACAGGTGCAACAGGATGCTTCTATGTCCGACGCGAAGAACGCCAAGC
The DNA here is from genome assembly GCF_965276875.1 of Lichenicoccus sp. Lineage (GTDB taxonomy): Bacteria > Pseudomonadota > Alphaproteobacteria > Acetobacterales > Acetobacteraceae > Lichenicoccus. The sequence continues at coordinate 1,333,753 of NZ_OZ255701.1, forward strand.
CAGATAGCCACTTGATTTGGCACTACACCAATTTCACCGGGGTCAAGGGCATCCTTGAGAAAGGTGATATCTGGTTGAACGAGACAACCTACATGAACGATCGAGACGAGCTTCGGGCCACAAGGGAGAGAGCCAGGGAAATTGCAGTCGGAAGGGCGGCAATGCTCGGGACCCATGACAAGCGATACATAATTGATCCTGAAGGTACTGCCGGCCGGGTAGCAGAGCGCGTTCGAACGATGGAGGCGGCTTTTGACCGCCCCGCGTTGGAAAACGTGTTTGTCGCCAGCTTCAGCCGTCGAGATAACGTGCTATCTCAGTGGCGAGCATACTGTCCTGCCGGAGGAGCCGCTCTTGGGTTTGATCGCGAGAATCTTTGCCGTGGGCTGGAGGCAGTCGGGATCAAACTCGCGGACTGCTCCTATGACGAATTACACGTTCGGAGGCAAGATGAGCCGGCGACAGAAGAGCAGCCTGGTCCGCCAGCCTTGCTACGAGAAATGCATCAAGCGTGCCAGCACCTTGCCGTCGAGATAGGTGGGGGCGCAGAGCTCGACTTCTCCTCCATTCACCGGATCTGCGCACTCTACAAACATGAGGGATTCTGCGAAGAGCAAGAAACTCGAGCGGTTTTTGTTCTTCGGCCACGAAAGGAGATGCAGCCTGCAATCGCGGTCAGGGAAGCTCGCGGCCGGCTGATACGCCACATCGTGTTCAAGTGGGCAGGCGATGGCGAGCCAGCGCTCAAGGCGATCCGGCTGGCGCCTGGTGAACCGCATGAACGACTTGCTGCGCAAGATTCGATGCGCATCCTTGCTCGCGAGCATGCCCCGACAGTCAAGATCCTGGAAAGCGTCACTCCAATTCGCCGCGATTAAGGGAAAATGTAACGCAGACTGGGCGCTCTCTTGAGAGACTCGATAACGAACCTCGAAAGGTCTTGCCCTCTTCCTCGCCCGACCTTTGCTGCTTGTCGACGCGCTGGTCCCGGCACTACACACACCACAAGCGGAGTACTGGTAGGGCGCCATGGGAACAAAGGATAAGCCGGTGAGCGTAGTCTCGATGGTCAGCCTGTTCGCTGCAACGCTCTCAATGGTCAGCTACGTGCCACAGGCCTGGACCATCATCCGGACCCGCAGCACCAAGACCGTGTCGTTGGGCATGTACCTGGTCACCGTGGTCTGCTTCATCGCGTGGCTCGGCTACGGCGTGCTCGTGCGTCAGTGGCCGATCATAGTGCAAAACATCATTTGCCTGGGACTGTCGGCATTTATCCTGACGATGAAGTTAATGCCGCAACGCGAGAAGGTGGCCGTCGCTGAGGCGCTGGATCCGTGCAAAACCGCCCGACCGGCGTCTCCGGCGTCCGAGGAATAGAACGCCAAGGCCTACACCCCCGCATACCAGTTATAGCCCTGGTTCTCCCAATAGCCGCCGGGATAGGTGTTTGTCACCGCGATCGCCTGGAGGTTCTTGGCACTCTTGAAGCCGAGCTTGACCGGTATGCGCAGCCGCACCGGGGCACCCCATTCCGGGGTCAGCGCCGCTCGCTCGAAATCAAGCGCCAGGATCGTCTGCGGATGCAGCGCGCTCGCCATGTCGATGCTGGTGGTGTAGCCGTCGAAGCAGGTGAAGGCGACGTAGCGCGCGCGCAGGTCGGCGCCGACGCGCTTGAGGAACACATGCAGCGGCACGCCGCTCCATTGGCCGATCTGGCTCCAGCCTTCGATGCAGATGTGGCGCGTGACCTGCCCGGCCTGTGGCAAGGCGCGCAACCGCCGCACGCTCCACAGGCTCTTGTCCGCGACCAGTCCGGTCACCGCCAGCGACCAGTCGTCGGGCACCGGGCGGACCTGCCAATCCTGGTAGTAGGCGTTGAAGCGGAATGGCTTGGTGACATCACTGACAGGGTAGGTCTCGGCGAGGCGCGAGCGGCTGAACAAAGCCGCCTGCACGCGATCATTGAAGCTCAGCATCGACCAGAGTGCTGCGTTGACCCCGCTATGGGTGCCGAGGTCGCAGCCGGTGAGCAGCGACAACGAGCCGAGCGATAGGCCGCCGCGGATCAGGCGGCGCCGGCTGAGAGCCCGCAGCTCGGCGCGCAGACCGGCTGGGTCGTCGACACCGCTCAAGACTCCTCCTCCGCCCGCATCGGCGCCACCATCGAGACCAGCGTGCGCGGGTAGATCGCGACCAACGTCACGTGGATCACCACGAACGCCACGATCGTGGCCATCAAGGCAAGATGGATGCCGCGCGCCACCGGATAGCCGCCGAACAGGCCGCACAGCCAGCCGAACTGCACCGGCTTCCAGATCGATAGGCCGGTTGCGATCTGCAGCAGGATGACCACGATTACGCCGACATAGAGCAGCCTCTGGACAGCGTTGTAGTGACCAAGCCGGTGCGGCAGCCTGAAGCGGAGTGCCCGTCCCAGGTCGCGACCCACGGCGCCCAGCCCCGGCGGCGGCAGGGTGCGTCGGAAATGTCCGGAGATCAGGCCGTAGGCGATATAGGCGATGCCGTCCGCGAACAGCAGCCACATGGCCGCCACATGCCAGGCAAAGGCACCGGCGAGCCAGCCGCCGAGCGTGAGCGAGCCTGGTATCAGGAACGGCAGGCTGGGGGAGGCATCGTAGATCTCCCAGCCGCTCAGCACCATGCAGGCAATGGCATAGACGCCGATCCAGTGCATCAACCGGACCGGCCAAGGATGAGCGGCTCGACGCAAACGCATGCTCCTCAAAGGCCGGCGGCACCTTCCGCCGGCTCGTGCGTATATGGCATCGCCACCCATACGGCGCCACAACCAGAACGGACGAGCGATGCCCCGTAATTTTGCAGTTCCCCTTCTCGCCGTGACGGCGCTTGCAGTATGCGCGGCCGGTGCTTCGGCACAGACGCGTATACGCGGCACTGTGTCGTCGATCAGCGACAACGCCATGACCGTCCACACCAATGCCGGCACTGACGTGACCCTCGCCTTGAACGGTTCGACCCACTACGCGACCGTCAAGAAGTCGAGCCTGAGTGCCATCACCAAGGACACCTTCATCGGCACCGCGACGAAGAATGTCGGCTCCAGGCTGGTGGCGCTGGAAGTGGTGGTTTTCCCGAATGCGATGCGCGGCACCGGCGAAGGCCATTACGCCTGGGACCAACTGCCGGATACGACCCTCTCCGGCGGCGGCAAGGTCGCGAGCACGATGACCAACGGCACGGTCGCGTCAGACACCTCCGTCGGCAGCCCGGGTAAGGTCGGCACCACGATGACCAACGGCACCGTCTCGACGGAGTCCGGCTCGGGCGGTGCGCGGCAGCTCAACGTCACCTATAAGGGTGGCCACAAGCATATCCTGGTGCCGCCGACCGCGCCGGTCGTCATGCTGGCGCCGGGCAGCAAGTCGGACGTGTCGACTGGGGATGCGGTGTTCGTCGCCGAGGCCAAGGGTGCCGCAAGCCCGACCGCCGGCGTGGTCGCGGTTGGGACCGACGGCGTCAAGCCGCCGATGTAGATGACAACGCAGCCGTGATCGCGGCGGTCAGACGTGACAGCGACGCGGTGTCGATGGTCAGCGCGGGTGTCAGATAGACGATGTCGCGGAACGGGCGGACCCAGACACCAGCCGCGACCAAGCGGCGCTTGAGTCCGTCCAGGTCGACGGGCAACGTCAACTGCACCACGCCGATGGCACCGCGCACGCGCACATCCAACACGCTGGGCAGGGCACGGCAGGGTTCGAGCTCGGCTGCAAGCTGATCCGCGATAACGGCCGCCTGGCCGAGCCGATCCTCGCGCTCGAACAGATCGAGCGATGCGTTGGCGGCGGCACAGGCCAGCGGATTGGCCATGAAGGTCGGGCCGTGCATCAGCGCGGCACTCGGATCGTCGTTCCAGAACGCCTCGAACACATGCCGGCGGGCGACCGTGGCAGCGAGGCCCATGGTGCCACCAGTCAGCGCCTTGGACAAAGTGATGATATCCGGCACAATTCCGGCCTGCTCGCAGGCGAACAGCGTGCCGGTGCGACCAAAGCCGGTGAACACCTCGTCGAGGATCAGCAACACACCGTGCCGGTCCGCACTCGCGCGCAATCGCGACAGCACCGACGCCGCATGAAAGCGCATGCCCCCAGCCCCCTGGACCAGCGGCTCGATCAGAATGGCGGCGACCTCGTGCGCATGGCGATCGAGGAACGCGTCGAACACCGCATGCGACGCCTCATCCGTCGGCAGCCTGCACAGATGGTGCCGCGGCAACACGCCGGCGAACAGGCTGTGCATGCCCTCCTCCGGATCGCACACCGCCATCGTGCCCAGCGTGTCGCCGTGATAACCGCCGTGAAAGGCGATCAGCCGGTGCCGGTCACGCACACCGCGATTGAGCCAATATTGCGTGGCCATCTTGATCGCCACCTCGACCGAGACCGAGCCGGAATCGCTGAAAAATACCCGATCGAGATCGCCTGGTAACAAGGCCGCAAGCCGCGCCGCCAGTTGCTCGGCAGGCGCGTGGGTCAGACCGCCGAACATGACATGCGGCATCGCCGCCAATTGCCGGCTGACGCATGCTGCGATGTGCGGGTGGTTATAGCCATGGCAGGCGGTCCACCAGGAGGCGATGCCGTCGATCAGCACCCGGCCGTCGTCCAGGGTGATCCGGCTGCCGCTGGTGGAGGCCACGCGCAGCGGCTTCATCGCCGTCTTCATCTGGCTGTACGGCAGCCAGAGATGATCGTCCATCGTTCAGTGCGCGCCGATCCGCAGCAGCCAGAGATGCGCCAGTTCCTCGGCCGGCCCGCCGCCGCCGACTGCCCGCAGCGCCGCGATCCCACTCGCCTTGTCGTTGGCATCGAGATAGGCGAGGCCGAGATGCAGCATGGCGTCATAGGGAGCGACAAGCCCGCCTCTGGTGATCGCCTCGCGCATCATTGCGATACCCTGGGCAATGCCCTGGGCGTTCTCACCGAGGTCGGTGGCGGTATAGCCGACCGAAAGCAGCGCGTTGGGATCGTTGCTCTTGCGCGCGGCGGTTATATCGGCGGCCAGGCTCGCCTTGCGCGAAGCGATGGTGTGCTCGACCAGCGCCTTGAGCCGGGCTTCGCGCGGCGCCTCTGAGCCGGTGCCAAGCGCGCCGGTGGCATAGCCGCGGTTCATGATCGCCAAGGCATGCGCCGGCAGCCCGTCCTGCACCGCGCGTTCGGTCATGTCCATGAAGTCCGCGGTGCTGGTCAGCAGCCCGACCGCGAGACGGAGACGGTCGACGTCAAATTCCAGCCGGTCCGGCACGTTGGGGTCGGCGCGCAAGCCGTGCAGCAACTGCGCCCAGTAGTCCGGCTTCGGATAGTACTCGACCAGATGCGTCATGGTTCGGGTCAAGCCGGCCGCGTCCTTGGTCTGGATCTGGCAGCTCGCCAGCAACTGCAGCTGTTGCTCCGGCGGCACCTTATTCGCCTTGATCTCGGCCTCGATCTGCGCCGACTGCTCGGCTGCGGCATGGGGGTAGTCCTTGAGCAGGTAGTAGCACTGGATCTTGAGCTGGGTGAGCGACGGGTCCGTGCCACCGGCTTGCTGATAGCGATCGATCGCTTTGATGGTGCCGGCATAGTCGTGCAGCTGGTAGTTGGAGGAGGCTTCGGCCATCAGCAACCGCTGCTGATCGGCGCGGCCAAGCTTGCCCGTGTTCAGCAGTTCGTCGTCGGCGGCGATGGCGGTCTTGTAGTCACCGGATTGCTGGGCCACCGAGGCGCGCATCTCCTCGATGACGAAGTTCTCCTCGGCGGTCTTGTGGCGCGCATGCTCGGCGTCATCGATCTGCGCCATGGCGCCGCTGAAATCCTTTTGCGCCGCGAGTTCCTTGGCCTTCTCCAGCGGCTTGCCGACGTCGCGCTGCAGCGGCTGGGCCGGCCCCTGCGCCCGAGCCGGGACCACGTGCAGGAGCGTCGCGACGCCGATCGGGGCGCCCAACAGCATCGCGCCGGTCGTGAGACCGGCGAGAGGCAGGCGCGCCCGAAGAACCGACCGCATTCGTCGACCAGGACTCATCAATTGCTTCCCATATACTGCTCGTCTCCAACCAGCCCGAGCTTGTTCATGCCAAGGCGCTGCGCGTCGGCCAACACGTGGGCCACGTCCTTGTAGGGCGCCAGACGATTGGGCCGGAGATGGATCTCCGGCTGGTCGGGTTGTGCCGCGGCGTTGATGAAGTGCGCCTGCAGGTCGGCCTCCGAGCCCATCGCCTGGCCGTTCCAGGAGATGGTGCCGTCGAAATCGACGTCGATGGTGACCACCTGCGGCGGTGACGTCGGCGGCGGCGGGTTGCCCTGCGGCAGGTCGAGCTTGACCGCGTTCGTCTGCATCGGGATCGTGATGATCAGCATGATCAGCAGCACCAGCATCACGTCGATCAGCGGCGTGGTGTTGATGTCGACGACGACTTCGGGGTCGCCGCCGGCACCTTCCGGCGACCCAACATTCATGGCCATGTCGGTGGTGTCCTCTCGTGACGGTCGTCAGCCATGCGGTGGCGGCTGGGTGATGAAGCCCACCTTGAAGATGCCGGCACGCTGGCAGTCGGTGACCACCTTGCCGACATACTCATAGCGTGCCCGCGCGTCGCCACGGATATGCACCTCCGGCTGCGGCTTGATGACCGCGAACTTCTCCAGCCGTGCCAGCAGATCCGCATTGTCCTTGATCGGTGCCTGATTCCAGTAGGTCTTGCCGTCATCGGTCACGGCGATGATGACATTCTGCGGCTTGGTCCGGGTCGGCTGGTTGACGTCCTTGGGCAACTGCACCTTGATCGTGTGGGTGACCACCGGGATGGTGATCAGGAAGATGATCAGCAACACCAGCATCACGTCGACGAGCGGCGTGGTGTTGATCGTCGAGATCACCGAGTCTTCCTCGTCCCCGTCCGCGGGGCCGACATTCATCGCCATGGTTCAGGCGACCCGGGTCACGCCGGCGGTGGTCGTCATCGGCGTCGGCGCCGCGGCGTCGGCCATGCCGATGCGGGTGCCGCCGACCAGGACCGAATGCAGGTCGGAGGCGAAGTAGCGCACCCGCTCCATCGACGCCTTGTTGCGGCGTACCAGCCAGTTATAGCCGAGCACCGCCGGCACCGCGGTAGCCAGACCGATCGCGGTCATGATCAGCGCCTCGCCGACCGGGCCTGCCACCTTGTCGATCGAGGCTTGCCCCGCGATGCCGATGGCGGTGAGCGCGTGATAGATTCCCCAGACGGTGCCGAACAGGCCGACGAACGGCGCCGTCGAGCCGACCGTGGCGAGGAAGGCGAGACCGCCCTGCAGGCGCGACTGGATGGTTTCGACCGCGCGCTGGATCGACATCGTCACCCAGGTCCCGAGATCGATACTGTCGGTCAGCGCGCCGTCATGATGCTGAGTGGCGGTGATGCCGCTGTCGGCGATGTAGCGGAACGGCGAGCTCGGCTTCAGCGCAGCCGCGCCATCCTGCACCGTGGGCTTGTTCCAGAACCCCTTGCCGGCGGAGCGGGCGGCGCCCAGCAGCCGGGCCTGCTCGATGTACTTGGTAATCATGATGTACCAGGTGCCGAGCGACATGATCGCCAGGATGATCAGCACAGCGCGAGCGATGATGTCGCCGCCCTTCCAGAGCGCGTCGAGGCCATAAGGGTTTTCCACCGAGGCGGTCTGCGCTGGTGCTGCGGTCGCCGCGGCGGCTGGAGCAGGAGCAGCGGGTGCGGGCGCGCCAGGCGCAGCAGCACCAGGAGCAGCAGCACCGGGAGCAGGGGCACCGGGCGCAGCAGCACCGGGAGCCGGGGCCCCTGGCGCGGTCGCGCCGGGAGCCGCAGCGGCAGGTGCCGGAGCACCCGGGACGGGAGCCCCGGCGGCGCCGGTTCCATCCGCCGGCGCCGTGGCCGCCGGTGCGCCAGCGGCTGGTGGCGGCGCACCCGGCGTTGCGGGCGCCGCGGGAGCACTCGGTGCGGCAGCCGCCGGACCAGGGGTCGGCGCCGCGGTCGTCGGGGCTGTTGGCGCGCTCCCTGTTGACGCGTTTCCTGGAGCCGTTTGCGCCAGCGCGAAAGCCGGTGCCATCGCCGGTCCGGCAAAGCCGAGCATCACGGCGACGGCCGGCGCGAGTACGGGGTGACGGTGCTGTGTGGTCATGCGCTGATCCTTTGTAATCGTCTGGGGCCGGCGGGTTGTCGCAAACCCGCCGTGGTCGCCCGGCTAGTCGTCGCCGCCGCCACTGAGCTTGAAGGTTATATTGAAGGCGTGGTGCGCCTCGGGGATTGGCACGCCGCCCCGTGTCGCTGGCCGGTAGCGCGCAGTCTTGACCCATTGCAGAGCCGCCCTGCCGAAGGCAAAGCCGCCCCGGACGCTCTGCAGCGTACAATCATGGGTGTCGCCATCGGCGCCAACGTTGCAGACCACAACGACGTGACCTTCGCGCTGCGCCTCCTGCATCTCCGGCGGATACTGCAGCGGCGGCCCGGCGATCGGCGATGCTGACACCGTCGTATCCGGCGGCGCCGGCGTCGGCGGCTTGGCCTGATAAGGCACCGGGCTCGGCGGCTGCGGCTTGCGCACGACCTGCTGGATCGCGTGCGGCTGCGGCGGCGGCTGGATCTTGATCTCGGGCGGCGGGATGAACGGCGGCGGCGGGTTGACCAGCAACGGCGGCGGCGGCGGTGGCGGCGGCGGCGGCGGCGGCTTCGTCTCCTTGATGATCTTGGTCTCGATCGGCGCTTTCACCAGGGCCACGATGTTATGGCCCAGCCCGTTCACCAGCGCCCAGATCAACAGGAGATGCAGCGCAACCACGATCGTAATGCCGATGATCTGGCGCATCGGACTGCGTTGTTGCTGCGCGTAGTTCATCCTCGAAACCTTCTCCTCACACGCTCTGCTCGCCGGTTGGCGAGGGACATATTACACTGGCAGCTCCGAAAACCTTGGCAGCTCGGAAAACCTGGTCCAGTTCCGAACCAGGCGAACCGACCAGGCTTTACGTTCGTGATGACCCACGTTCGCAGCATGACTGCGATGCGTTGGCCTCACGGCCCGAATTGGGGGTTTTCACCCGCCATCTGTCAAGGTGGATATGAAAAATCAGGATCGTCGCGCAATTGAGCGCCATGCGCCCGAAACCTGCACACCATTATTAAGCCGAACCGAGATATCCCAATCCTGTTGAATCGACACGCTGTTTTGTTGTTCATGTTTGGCCCGGCCCACCCTCGCTCGGAGAAAGCGCCTAAGCCTGCGGCATTCCCATCGAGGTCTATTGCAGCACGAACTCCGCCTCAAGCTCGAGCGCGACGTCGTTACCGACCAGAGGCGTGTAGGCGACGATGCCGTAGCGCGAGCGCTGCAACGTCGCGGTGCCTTCAAAGCCGAGCGTCAGCTTGCCGGTCACCGGATCGCGCCCCGCCCGCTCGAACCGCACATTCATCGCCAGCCTGTGCGTCACGCCGACCAGGGTAAGGGTGCCGTCCAGCCGGGCGGTATGCGGGCCGGTCATGGTCAGGCCGTCAGCATGGTAGGCCGCAACCGGGTAGCGCCCGGTGGCGAAGAACTGTGGACCGCGCAGCCGCGTATCGAGGGCGGGATCGAGGCTGCTGAGCCCGGCCATCGCGACATATGCATTGAGCCGGCTGGCCGCGGGATCTGCCGGGTCGATCCGCAGACTGCCCTGCACCGAAGGGATCAGGCCCCGATAGATCGAAAAGCCGAGATGGCTGACCGACCAGGCGATGCGCGAATGCAGCGGATCGAGCTTGTAGAGGCCGGCCGGGAACGGTTCCGCGGCACGGGCGGCACCCGAGACCGCCAGCAGAACCGCCAGCACCCACGCCGCCCTATTGCGCGGACGCGCTGGCCTCCGAGCGGGTGGCACCCACGCGGGCGGCGAGCGATGCCGCCATGAAATCGTCCAGTCCGCCATCCAGCACCGCATCGGGGTTGCCCTTCTCCACACCGGTCCGCAAATCCTTGACCATCTGATAGGGCGCGAGCACGTATGAACGGATCTGGTGGCCCCAGCCGATATCGGTCTTGGCCGCCTCGGTGGCCGCCGACGCCGCCTCGCGTCGCTGCAACTCCGCTTCATACAAACGCGCCTTGAGCATGCCCATCGCGGTCGCCCGGTTACGGTGCTGCGAGCGGTCGGTCTGGCAGGCGACGATGATCCCGGACGGCACATGCGTGATCCGAATCGCGCTCTCGGTCTTGTTGACGTGCTGGCCGCCGGCGCCCGAGGCGCGAAACGTGTCCACCTTCAGGTCGGCATCGTTGATCTCGATGTCGATGCTGTCGTCCACCACCGGATAGACCCAGATCGAGGCGAAGCTGGTCTGCCGCCGCGCGGCGGCATCAAACGGGCTGATCCGCACAAGCCGGTGCACGCCGGCCTCTGTCTTCAGCCAGCCATAGGCGTTCGGGCCGCTGACCTGGATCGTCGCCGATTTCAGCCCAGCCTGCTCGCCCTCGGACTCCTCGATCAGGGTCAGCTTGTAGCCGCGCTGCTCGGCCCAGCGCGTGTACATGCGCAGCAGCATCTCCGCCCAGTCCTGCGCCTCGGTGCCGCCGGCGCCGGCATTGACCTCGAGAAAGGCGTCGTTGGCGTCGGCCTCTCCGGACAGCAGGCTCTCGATTTCACGTCGCTTGGCCTCCTCGGCCATCGCGCGCAGGCTCTGCGTCGCGTCCGCCACCATCGCCGCATCACCCTCTGACTCGGCCAGGGCGGCAAGATCCATCGCGTCAGTGACCTCGGTCTCCAGACGCTGCACCGCCTCTATGCCGGAGGCGATCTGGTTGCGCTCGCGCATAAGCTTTTGCGCCGCCGACGCATCCGCCCAGAGTTCGGGGTCTTCAACGCGATGGTTCAGTTCCGCGAGGCGCGAAAGAGCGGCATCCCAGTCAAAGATGCCTCCTCAGCAGCGCCACCGACTGCTTGATCTGCTCGTTGAGCGCGTCCGTCTCGGCCGACATGGTCGCCTATCCTGCCCATCCCGTGATGGGCTGCGTCAATACAGCCCGCCCATGCCGATGTCACCACCGGCAGCTGGACGGGCGGCCGGATGCGCGGCCGGTTGAGCGGTGCCCTGCGCTTTTGCCGTGGGCGGTGGCGCATCCACCGACGTGCTGGACGACAGTCCCGGCGGGCCGAGCACACCAGGCATGCTGGCCATCTGGGTCTCGGAGTCGGGCACGTTCTCGGCACCGGTATCGTCGGGTCCGAGTTCGCCGTTATTGTCGGAAGCGACCATGCCGGCGAGACCCGGTTGCTGGCCGGGCTTGAAGCCGTCGATCGCCTCACCTTGCCCGGTATTGTAGCGCATCAGCGTCATGTCGGGCGGCACCCGGAAATCGACGACGGGCTTGCCGGCGAGTGCCGACTTCATGAACTGGTTCCAGATCGGACCCGCGACCTTGCCGCCGGTCTCCTTGTCGCCCAGGCTACGTGGCGTATCGAAGCCGACCCAGACCACTGTCAGCAGGTCCGCGGAGAAGCCAGCAAACCAGGCATCGTTGAAATCCTGGCTGGTCCCGGTCTTGCCGGCGATCGGCCGCTCGATGCCGACCCCGGCCGGCTGGCCGGTGCCGCGCGCGATCACGTCCTGCATCATCCGCTCGACCTGGTAGGTGCTGTCAGGATCGGCCACCTGCTGGCGCTGATCCGCCAGGGCGGGCGGCAGGGCCGGGCCTGCGGCCGGCAGCAGGCTGAAGCCCTGCGGTTGCCAGATCACCTGGCCGTTGCGGTTCTGGACGGTATCGATCAAGGACGGCTGCACGTCGCGGCCGCCATCGGCGATACAGGCATAGGCACCGGCCTCGCGCAGCACCGTGGTGTCCACGGCGCCAAGGGCCGCGGGCAGCACCTCGGGCATCGAATCGTACTCGTGCAGGGCGATCGCCACCTTGGCCACGGCCGGCATGCCGATATGGGCTGCCAGGCGGATGGTGACGAGGTTGAGCGAGTTGCGCAGCGCGTCGTGCAGGCTGGTTGGGCCGTTATAGTCCAGCTCATAATTGTTCGGACGCCAATTGCCCTTGACGAAGGGTGCGTCGAGAAACTTTTCCGCGGGCGAGATGCCCTGCTCCATCGCCGCCAGATAGACGATCGGCTTGAACGACGAGCCCGGCTGGCGCAGCGCCTGGGTGGCACGGTTGAACTGTGACTCCTCGAACGACCAGCCGCCGACCATCGCCAGCACCCGTCCGCTATGCGGGTCCATCGCCACCAGCGCACCCTCGACCTCCGGCACCTGCCGCAGCTCGGCCGGATCGCCAGCCTTCGTGGGCGGCGCGATCATCACCACGTCGCCGGTCCTGATCGGATGGATCTTTGGCGCACGACGCGCCGCCGCCCAGCGCAGGTCGGCCTCGCGCAGCGTCGCCAACATCGTGCCGCCACCATCGCCGAGCCAGCCGATCCGGCCCGCAGGCCCCGACAGCACGACCGCGAGACGCCAGTTCTCCAGCATGCCGTCCGGATGCGCGATCGCGGCGAGCTTGCCGGGCCAGTCGACCGGCGCTGCCGCCGCAACACCAAACTGGTGCAAGCGGGGGCGACGCGGACGTGGCGCCAGACCATCGATATGCGCAACCGGACCTCGCCAGAAGCCGTGGCTACGGTCATAGCGCATCAGCCCGTCACGCAGCGCGCGGGTCGCATCGGCCTGCATGGCCGCATTCAGACTGGTCTGCACCACCAGGCCGCCCTCGGTACTCACGTCCTTGCCATAGCGATCGATCAGCTCGCGTCGCACCTCCTCGGAGAACCATTGCGAGCCGGGCACCGGACCGGGCCGCTGATAGGCCTTCGGCACCAGCGGCTCGGCCATCGCCGCCGTCGCCGCCGCCTCGGTGATCGCACCGGTATCGACCATGCGGCCCAGCACCCAATTGCGGCGCGCCGTGGCCGCCGCCGGGAAGCGATACGGATTGTAGTTGGTCGGCGATTTCGGCAGCGATGCCAGGAAGGCCGCCTCGGCGGCGTCGATCCGGTCGAGCGGCTTGTCGAAATAGGTGCGTGCCGCCGCCGCGACCCCGTAGGCGCCGGCGCCGAGATACAGCTCGTTGAGGTAGATCTCGAGAATACGGTCCTTGGGCAGTGTCTGCTCGATGCGCATCGCCAGCAGGGCTTCCTCGGCCTTGCGCTTGAAGCTGTTGACGCTGGAATTCAGCAGCATGATCTTGGCGACCTGCTGGGTGATGGTCGAGGCGCCGATCGGCCGCCGGCCGCTGCCCATCTGGCCGATGTCGGTCACCGCGGCGCGCAGGATTGCCAGCGGATCGACGCCGCCATGGCTATAGAAGTTCTGGTCCTCTGCGGCGATGAAGGCGTTCTTCACCCGGTCGGGAATCGAGGCGTAGGGCGCGAAGATCCGCCGCTCGGCCGCCAGTTCGGCGATCACCCGGCCGTCGCCGGCATAGATCCGGCTCATCACCGGCGGATCGTAGTGCCGCAGGCCATCCACGGTCGGCAGGTCGGTGGCGATCGACTCGTACTCGCGCCAGGCGACGATACCGCCCGTGCCGGTCACGAGCAGGGCCACGGCGAGGCCGGCGCCAGCCAGTCGACGCCATATCCTGTAGCGCGGACGTCGCCGCTCGGTCAGGTCGTTCATGCCGGGTTCTCTAGCACCGGCGCCCGGTTTCGTCGCCCCTGACGGTCAAACCGATCCGCGCCGTCAACGTAGAGAGGGTTTCAGCTGGAGTTCGCGCCATGCAATGCCGTCTCGACGGACAGGTTGCCATCGTCACCGGGGCAAGCTCGGGCATCGGCCACGGCGTCGCGCGCGCCCTGGCCCAGGCGGGTGCGGCCGTCGCCATCAACTACAACAGCCATAACGAACCCGCCGAAGCCCTGGCGCGCGAGATCGCCGAGGCGGGCGGCCGCGCGATCGTGGTCGGCGCCGACGTCTCCGACGAGGCTTCTGTCATCGCCCTGTTCGACGAGACCGTCAGCACCTTCGGCGGCGTCGACATCGTGGTGGCCAATTCCGGCATGCAGAAGGACGCGCCGAGCGATGAGATGACCCTCGACGACTGGAACAAGGTCATCACCGTCAACCTCACCGGCCAGTTCCTCACCGCACGCGAGGCGATCCGCCGCTTCACGGCGCAAGGCGATCGCGGCCGTAGCCGGGCGCGGGGCAAGATTATCTGCATGAGCTCGGTACACGAGGTAATCCCGTGGGCCGGACACGTGAACTATGCCGCCTCAAAGGGGGGCATCGCGCTGATGATGCGCACTCTGGCCCAGGAGGTCGCTCCCAGCCGCATACGCATCAACGCTATCGCTCCGGGCGCGATACGCACCGCGATCAACGCGGCAGAGACCCAGGGCGACGCCGCCGAACGTCTACTGACGCTGATCCCCTACCGCCGGATCGGCGCCGCCGAGGACATCGCCCGCGCGGCGGTGTTCCTCGCCTCCGACATGTCGGATTACATCGTCGGCGCCACCCTGTTCGTCGATGGCGGCATGACGCTGTATCCCGGCTTCGCCGACAACGGCTAGCCGCGGCGCAGGTCCTGCCGGTTCGGCTGAAGCGGCGGAATGAACGCCTCGTGCGGACGTACGTCGGGATGGTCGGCCGTCTGGTCCGCAACGGCGACGGTCGGTGCACTGCCACTGCCGATGAGACGGTACAACAGGGCCGCGACAACGCCGCCGAGCAACGGACCGGCCGTATAGAAGAACCAGACGGGATAGCGGCCGGTGACGATCATCGGCCCGAGCGCACGGGCGGGGTTGCCGGCGCCGCCGCTGACCGGACCGCCGAGCAACACCCCCGCCGCCAGCGCGAAGCCGATTGCGACGGAGGCAGTGCCGGCGGGCACCCGGGGATCGGTCGCCGTCGCGACCACCGTCAGCACCAGGATAAAGGCGATCAGCGCCTCGACCAACAGCACCTGCAGGTTGCTTGCGCCATGCACCGGCGCTGGCAGACCGAGATGCGCCTGCGTATAGGCGCCCTGGCCGAATGCCGCCCAGACCACCAGGGAGGCGATCACGGCGCCGGCGATCTGCGCCACGAAATAGACCGGCACAGTCCGCCACGGAAACCGCCCTACATAAGCCAGGCCGAGCGTCACCGCGGGATTGACGTGCGCTCCACTGATCTGGCCGAGCGCCCCTACGATCGCGATCAGGATCAATCCGAAGGAGAGAGCTACCGCCAGGGAATTATACGCCGGACCTGCGGTTCCCTTGCCCTGCGTCGCCGCGATCACCACCGCGGTGCCGACCAGAACCAGGAGAAAAGTGCCGATCAACTCCGCGAGCGACGCACGGGCGAGATTGATCCAGGTGGGAGTTGCCCGCGTCGTGGGCCCTGCCCGACGGTTCACCTCTTCCCGCCAATCTGCCATGTGCGCGACTCCAATCGAACTCACTTGCCGAGGCCCCTCACTCATGCCTCGCCCACCAGCTTGACCGCCGCCGAGCATGCCCGACAGCACGCCGCCACTTGGCAATGCGCCGTCGCCTCGTGCCGCTTGTCTTCCGGTATGCCCGTTCAGGCCTTGCCAGTCTCTTTGCGGATCGCCTCGTCTCCACTGCGTAGCACGTCGCTCGCGACCTGCCTGGCATCCTCGGCCAGACTGCCGCTCATCGCGGCATCCACCAGTTCGCCCGGGCTTCTGCCACGCGTGAGGCCATGCGCCTGGGCGCTGGCCTGGCCCTTATCGAGCACCGCCTGGGCGACGTGACCGCCGCCGTCGGCTGCCTGCTGTCCAAAATCACGGGCCATGTCTCGCGCCTGCCCGGCGATGCCGCCGAGAGCCGTCTCCTCCTGGTCGGATTGCGGCAACAGCGCGCCCAGCAGGGCACCGGCGGCAAGCCCGAGCGCGCCCAGGGTAATTGGGCTTTCGCCAAGCATTCTGGCGAGACTTCCACTCCCCTGGCCGATCGCCCCACCGGCCTGGTGAGCCGCATTGCCTATGGCATGGCCCGCGCCTTGCGCCATCGTGCTGGCCGAGCCCGCCAGATGGCCGGCCTTGTCGGCGAGGTCATGCGTCTTTTCCATGCTCGTCTGCTGCGCTGACGAGAGAGCGTGACGGACACGCTGGCTGAAGGAGGTCTCGGACTCTTCCGAATGGCGGGCGAGGCCGAGCGCCTGACCCCGCGCCGCGTCCAGGCGTGCATCATAGGCAGCCTGGGTCTCTTCCGGCGTCCGCGTGACACTGTGTTCGGCCGTCCGAACGCGACCGGTCACCGCGACGCCGCCGCCTTCGCCAAAGCCGCTCCATCGCGGATCGTAGGCGCCTTCAGGAACCTGCGGGATACGCAGTGGATCGCCGCCATCCGGCCGCGACGTCTGCACGCCTCTCGCGGCACCCGGGTTGGCCGCGATCAGCCAGGTTAGACCGATGCCGGTGATCGCCGCGGGCAACGGATTGCCGCGCACGCTGTCGAGCAGGTTGCGCCCGAACTCGGCACCTTCCTTGCCGCGGAAGTAAAGCATCAGATCATCGACGACTTGGCCCGGCGACAGCCTGCCGCGGAGCTCGTCCAGATGTCCGTCCAGCCGTGCCCGCGTATGGTCGAGATCGCGTTCGATCGCTTCGGGTGTCGCGGTGTTCTCCGACATCAAATGTGCTCCTTTACGACCTGCACGTCCTTCTGCAGGCTGGATGTCATATGCGCAGGCGTCAGGCTCTTAGGCGACAGCTTGCCCAGGCCGAACCAGGCGAACGAGCCGCCGATCGCAACGATCAGCAGGCCAACGATCAACGAGGCGGCCCAGGTTGAAATTGCCAGCGCCAATGCCGCGGCAATGCCTTGCAGGAACACCACCAGACCTGCGAACGCGAGCAAGGCACCGCCGAGCAGAAAGATCGCCGCGACGATGATGCCACGAAGCTTGTGATCGAGTTCCGCGCGCGCAAGCCTGATCTCGCCACGAACCAGATCCTGCACGTCCTGGAGAACGGTGCCGAGGAGCGACCCCAGGCCGTACCCCCCATCCATCCGGTTACTGTCCAAGACCCACCTCCGGCAACTTTGGCAGATCGGCCTTCGATGCCCCTGCGACCGCCACCCGGCCAACCCGCGCTAGGGCGAACCCGGCGGCCAGCGACGCGCCGGTAAACAAGGCCGGTTGCCGGTGGGCAAGATCCTGCAAGCCGTTCATCAGCCCGTGCAGGTCGTTCCTGCGCAGACTGCTCGCGAGCGTGCCGAGTTCCGCGGCGCCGCGCTCGACCAGATGAGCGGCCCAGTCCTGATGGCCTTCAAGCTGCGCACCGGAACGATGCACGGCTTGGGCAACGTCGTCGAGTTGATCGGCGAGCGCGTTCTTGCCGGTTTCGGCCGCCGAACCCGCCTGCCCCTGGAGCGATCCGGCCAGCGAGGCGCCGGTGGACTGGGCCTCATGGGCGAAGTCCTTCGCGTGGCCCGCGGCCTGGGCGCCAGCCTGCCCGGCCTGCTCGCCAAGCCGGCGCGCGGCGTCTCCCGCTGCCTGGAAGCTTGACGCCCCCTTGGTTACCGTGTCGGGGGCGACTTCCTCGGACGCGCTGTTGTCGCTCATCGTGTTTCCCTCGCGCCAAAACCTGGATTTAGAGTGCAGCCGACCGTTTCGCGCGCTCGGCCGAAAGCTGCTCGGCCGTGTAGTGCGGCGCATTGTCATCGAACTTCTCCCAGCCGTCGGTCTGGTAGTCGGTACGACGCGCCGTCATGTCCACGGCGGCCGGCATACGACCGTTCAGAACAGACTCAATACGGTCAGCCTGGCTCTCCTCGCCACGCACCGTGACCAGTGTTCCGCCACGGCGAACCCCTTCGGCATAGGCATGCGCGTGCCCTTCCGGAACGCCGGCATGGACCAGCGACCCAAGCAATCCACCGCCGGCGGCACCGATACCGGCGCCGGTCGCGGTGGCAATAAGCCAGCCGGCGGCGACCACTGGCCCGACGCCCGGAATTGCAAGCAGCCCGAGTCCGGTCAGCAGGCCGATGCCGCCGCCGACCAGCGTGCCGGTCGAGGCGCCGGTTCCGGCACGTGTCTCGTTCACGTCTCCGGTGCCGGAGGCGCCGGCCGCGGTCGCACCATGGCGGCTGTCGGCATTGTTGGAGACAATGCTGATATCGTCATGGGGAACACCCGCGGTCTGCAATGCCTCGACGGTGCGTTGCGCGTCCTGGAAATCATCATAGAGATGGGTAAAAGTGCGCATGGCCATATCGGCCTCCTCTATCTGGTGTGTAGGCGTCCGGAACCGGCGATCAGGTGCTGCTGCCGACATTGCCCTTGTAGTCGAGCCATACCTTCATCGACTGGCCGTTCTTGGTGCCCCTGCCGCGCCAGACGCCGTTATGATCCTTGTGGAGGCTTGAAACCTTGCTGTACCCCTCGCCCTCGATGCGGCCGCGTGCCTGGCCGCGACTGAAGGAGTTCGCCCCACTTGCAGGCTGCGGTGCGTTCGCGTTGGTGGTGGTGACCGCCTGGTTGTCGCTGCCACTGGCAGCCGCCGTGCCGGAGGTCCGGCTCATCATCGTGTTGCCGGGCTTGCTCACCGTGTTCGGGTTCATTCCGGCCATCGGCGAATGGGAGGTCATCGCCGGAGAATGCCCCGGGTTCGGCGTGTTTGTGGTTTGTGCCATGGCCGTGGTCGCAAGGAGTGCCGCGCCGAAGGCTATCGGGATGAATTTCATTGTTACTGTCCTGGTCTCACATTTATAACGAGAATTGTTGGAGGAGCGCCGTCGGCAGCGCCGCTCAGCCGATCGTACGCCCGGTGACCCGGTGACGGCGCTGTACCGCCGGCCAACCACCGATGGCCGCCCCGATCAGCTTGATCAGCAACACGCCGAAGCGTGCGAAGGATGTCTTGGAAACAGCGGCAGCACGGCTGTCGACGGCCGTCTTCGCGGTCAGGATGCCCTCGTCACGGGTCTGCGATGCGACCGGGATGCTGCCGCGCACCCCGGTGCCGGCAATGGATTTCAGATTTTGGATGGGCGGCCGGTTGGAGAGGCCATCCGATCCTCGGTGCCGACTGTCTGGCTCGTCGAGGCGCCCGGTACCTTCTCGATTTCGACATCCTCGCGTCGCACGGTGTCCTTGATGGTCTCCGTGCAATCGGTGACATCCTTGCGTATGGCGACCTCTTCACGAACCCGCGCGGTCTTTGACACCACGGCTTCTTCGGCGGTCTCGGTCATCTCGACCGTCTTGTCCGAGAAGCTGTCGGTGGGCGCACGATCGTCGGTGACGGGACGGCGCTCGATCGAGACGCGCTCGTCATGCAGGCTAACCTGTTCCTCGACGGGTGTCTCGACGACGAAGCGATGGATACGGGTGGTACCGCGATTGATCGCCCGCTTGCCGACAGCCAGCGTCTCCTCGGAAAGCTGCATCGTGCCGTCGTTGGTCGCCGTGTCCCTGGTGGTCGCCGCGGCACGAGCCTGCATCGGCTGCTCGGTAGTCGGCATCGTCGTGTGAGTCGCAGTCTGGGTTGTGCCGTACTGCGCGGCTCGCTCATCGAGATCAATGGGATCGTGCTGCTCGAGGATCGCTGCGACGCTGTCGTAATGCTCTGACGGCACCTGTACTGAGACCACGACCGATCCGGCTTCAATGCTGCGGTCATAAACGCCGGTATCGCGGTCCGGTTCGGCGCCGATCAGCTTGCTCCAGAAGCCTTGCTCACGGGCTGGCGCCCCGGTTCGTTGCCCTGCTGCGGTGTCTTGGCCCGCCATGGCACCGGCTGAATTGGCATGTTGGCTGATTGCCGCCGCCGGCACATTCGCCTCTCTCAACGCCCTTACCGCGGCGTCGGCGTGCACCGCCGTCTCGTAGACGGCAACGATGGTTTCTTGAGCCATAATTCTATTCCTATGTCTTCGGGTTGGAGTGGGTATCGGTGACCATCCCGCCACTGACTTCCTGGCTGGCGGGCGCGGTGCGCGTGATGACGGCTTCCTGGTGCCGCACCATGACGGTCTCCCTGTGCCGGTCGTCGGCCTGGATACGCCGGATGTGGATTTCCTCGACGAGCCGCAGCTTGTGTTCGACGACGATCACCTCCTCGACGACGGACATGACGGTCAGGTTACCGTCTTCGCGGACGGGTGGTAGCCCGTCAACAATACGACCAACTGGAACCCTGGTGATCTCAACGCGCTCGTGGTGCAGCGCCTCGTCAATCTGCTGCTCCGTCTCGTGCGTGACAACGCGCACCGTAACGCTGTCGCCCGCGATCCTTCTCCGTGCAATCGAGAGGTCTTCCGCGTGCAACGCAATTGTTTGACGATCGGCTTGCGTGTTTCCTGCTCGTGACTCGCCGTCGATGGGCATTTCGGAATCCTGCTGCGAAGGCGCCGCGGAACCGACGTTCGTGCCGGTAGCAACGGCATGACCAGCCGATAGTTACCGGCTCGCAGAATGCGATTTCAAAAACCGACTATGCAAAATTGCAGTGTCGTATCCGTTGAGCCCAGCCTGTGGATCGGTCGGATCCAGTGCCTCGGCAAGGTTGCGCATGCATTCGGTCAAATGCGCCAGGATAAGTCGTATTCGCGGGGTCGCGCGATTGTCCTTGTGCACGACCAGCCAGAGTGCGGCACCCGGCGCGGGCGCAGGGGTGGCAAGGCGGCACAGCCCGCCTTCGCGGTCCGCCCGGAACCGGGCGAGGCAGGCCAGGCCGCCGCCGTGCAATGAAGCGGCCACGGCCGCCTCATGGCTGCTCGTTTGCATCGATACGCGGGCGCGCGGCGCCATCCCCTCCAGCCAGCGATTTCGTGCTGCATCCTGTATGTCTTCGTCCTGGGTAATCAGGAACTGCCCGACGCAGCCATCATCGAATGCCGGCGTGCCGTGCCGCTCCAGATAGGTCGGGCTGGCATAAAGGCCGAAAGCCAGGCTGCCGATCTTGCGTATGACCAGTTCGTTCTGCTCGGATCGCTCCAACCGAACCGCGATATCCGCCTCGCGCATCGACAGACTGAGTTCTCGCGGATCAGGGATCAACTCGATCATGATGTCCGCATGCTCTGCCGACACCGATGCCAGACACGGCGCCAGGAGCTGGCTGGCGATGGTCTCCGCGCAGGTGACACGAACCAGTCCGGCCAGGCGGGTGTCGCGACCGCCGACCGTGTGCTCCAGATGCAAGGTCGCGGCCTCGAGCCGCTCAGCCTGCTCGCGCACATCCTGACCGGCCAGGGTCGGCAGGTAGCCGTTCGGCGTACGGTTGAGCAGACGCACGCCGAGGCTTGCTTCGAGTGACGCAAGCCTGCGTCCGACCGTGGACTGCGCGACACGCAAATGTTTTGCCGCGGCGGAGAGGTTGCCGCTGCGGGAAAGAGCAAGGAAAAATCGAAGATCATCCCAGTCGAGCATGGATAGACTGCGCTCCGCATCGTCGCATTCCGACAATCCGCTCTTGTCGGCTTATGAAACGCACCCGAGACGCATCCTGTTGGGCCACGCCGCAAGGTGTGATCGAGGGGCGCCGACTTGGATGCTGCGGACGACAGCCGCAAGGCGCTGATCAGGCATGCGAAGGTGTGTCTCGACGTGACTCTGGGCGGCGAACACGCCTATCCGAGCAATCGACCGATCACCCGTGCGGTATAGTCCACAACCGGGATGATCCGGCCGTAGTTCAGCCGGGTCGGCCCGATCACGCCGATGGCGCCGACGATGCGGTTTGCCTCGTTACGCGCGGGTGCCACCACCATCGAAACCCCGGACACCCCGAACAGACCGCTCTCGGCGCCGATGAAGATGCGCACGCCATCGGATTGCTCGGCGAGATCGAGCAGACGCAGCATGGTCTCCTGCGTTTCCAGGCGGTCGAACAGCATCTGTATGGTGGAGATGCGCTCGATCTGCGTCACATCGGCGAGCAGGCGCGCCTGACCGCGCACGATCAGCGAGCCGCCGCGGCTGTCGCCGGCCCAGGTGGCGAGCCCGCTGGAGACGACCCCGGCGGAGAGATGGTCGAGCTCGGTACGGTTGTCTGCCATCTCTTCGGTGACGTGGCGGCGCAGCTCCTCCAGCGACAGCCCGGAGAGCCGCGCATTGAGATAGTTGCCGGCCTCGATCAGGGCGGAGGGCGGCAGTCCGGCCGGAATTTCGATGACCCGGTTCTCGACCCTGCCGTCGGCGCCGACCAGGATCACCAGTGCCCTGCCGGAGCCGAGGGCCGCGAACTCGATATGCTTGATCAGCCCGTCGCTCTTCGGCGCCAGCACCAGTCCCGCCGCGGACGACAGGCCCGACAGCATGGCGGACGCATCGGACAAGGTGTCCTGCAGCGACCGCCCGCGCGCCTCGAGCACGCTGACGATGGTGTCGCGCTCCTCGTCCGACAGGCTGCCGAACTGCAGCAGACCGTCGACGAACAGACGCAGGCCCTTGTCGGTTGGCAGCCGGCCGGCGGAGGTGTGCGGCGCGAACAGCAGCCCGGCGTCGGTGAGGTCGGCCATGACGTTGCGGATCGTCGCCGGCGACAGCGGCTGCGGCAGCCTACGCGACAATGTGCGGCTGCCGACGGGATCGCCGGTCTCGACATATTGCTCGACGATCTCGCGCAGGATCGCGGCCGAACGCGGATCCAGCCCGGGCGGCAAAGCGGGTCGTGGTGCCAGGCTCCTCACATCCATTCACGTCTCTCCAAACAGGCGGCTGCACCCCTGGCCGGCTTGGCCGCGCGCGCTATGCCCGGCCTGCAACCGATGCAGAGTATAGCATGCGCCCCAACGGCCGCGCGGCGGACGAAATTCGCGCCGTCTCGATCACCCCAGGGGCCGCGCGCCATGCCGAGGGTTCGGTGCTGATCCGCATCGGCAACACCGAGGTGCTGTGCGCGGCCAGCGTCGAGCCGCGGGTGCCGCCGTTCCTGCGCAACCAGGGAATCGGCTGGGTGACGGCGGAATACGGCATGTTGCCGCGCGCCACCCACAGCCGGAGCGCGCGCGAGGCGGCGAAAGGCAAGCAGTCCGGCCGCACCCAGGAAATCCAGCGCCTGATCGGCCGCACGCTGCGCGCGGTGGTCGACCGGCGCGCGCTTGGCGAGATGACGATCACGCTCGATTGCGACGTGCTCAACGCCGATGGCGGAACCCGCTGTGCCGCGATCACCGGCGCCTGGGTGGCGCTGAATCTCGCGCTGAACCGGCTGGTGCGCATGCGGGTGCTCAAGGCGGTGCCGCTGACCGGCCAGGTGGCGGCGATTTCCTGCGGCCTGGTCGGGCCGGCGGAGGCGCGCATCGCCGTCGCCGACCTCGACTACGCCGAAGACAGCAGTGCTGCCGCGGACGCCAATTTCGTGCTGGCGCAAGCGGGCGGGATCGTCGAGATCCAGGCCACCGCCGAGCAGGCGCCGTTCTCCGAGGCCGAGTTCCAGGCGCTGCTGCGGCTCGCGCGTGGCGGTGTCGAGACGCTGTTCGTCCAGCAGCGCGAAGCCGTGGCAAAGGCGCTGGACGCATCGGGCCGCGCATGAGCCGGGCCCTGGCGCGCGGCGACCGGCTCGTGATCGCGACCCACAATCCCGGCAAGCTCGCCGAGTTCGAGCAGCTGCTGGCCGGACGCGGCCTGACCCTGCTTGGCGCGGCGTCGCTCGGATTGGCCGAACCCGACGAGACCGAGGACAGCTTCGCCGGCAATGCCGCCCTGAAGGCGCGCGCCGCCGCCCGCGCATCGGGCCTGCCGGCGCTCGCCGACGATTCCGGATTTTGTGTGGCGGCGCTCGATGGTGCGCCCGGCATCTTCTCCGCCCGTTGGGCCGGCCCCAAACGCGACTTCATTGTCGCGATGCGGCGCGTCCACGACGCGGTCTCAGCCAGCGCGCAGCCTGCGAACGCGGCCGCCTGGTTCGTCTGCGTGCTCTGCCTGGCGTGGCCGGACGGCGAGAGCGAATGCTTCGAGGGCCGAATCGACGGTGCGCTGCGCTGGCCGCCCACCGGCGATAACGGCCACGGCTATGACCCGGTGTTCCAGCCGGCAGGCGAGACCCTGCGCTTTGCCGAAATGACCGACCATCACAAGAACACCATCAGCCACCGCGCCCGCGCTTTCCTGGGGTTCGCCGCGCGGCTGCCGGAGCCATGCCGATGAACGACGCGACGCCGGTCGACTGCCTGGTCATCGGCGGCGGCCCCGCCGGCCTCACCGCGGCGGTCTATCTCGCGCGCTTCCATCTGAGCGTGACGCTGATCGACGCTGGTGGCGGACGTGCTGCGACAATCCCGCGCACGCACAACCAGGCCGCCTTTCCCGAGGGCATCTCCGGCACCGAGCTGCTCGGGCGGATGCGGGCCCAGGCGGCACTCTACGAAATCAGGCCGGTCGCCGCCCTGGTCGACTCGCTCCGCCGCGATGCGAATGGCTTCGTGGCCGTGGCGGCCGATGCCGCCTATCCCGCCCGCAGCGTCCTGCTCGCAACCGGCGTCACCAACCACCGCCCGGCGATGCCCGACGCGCTGCATGACCGCGCCGTCGCCGAAGGCCGGCTACGCTACTGCCCGATCTGCGACGGCTACGAGGTGACCGACCGCGACGTCGCGGTATTCGGCAGCGGCGAGCACGGCCTACGCGAGGCACGCTTCCTGCGCGGCTATACGCGGCGGGTGACGCTGATTGCAGAAGGTGGGCTGCAAGCCGCCGAGCTACGCGCCTTGGGCATTACGCTACTGGACGGCCCGGTCCTGGAGCTTGCGATCGACGGCGAAAAGCTCGCGGTCAGCACGGCAGCGGGACGCTGGCACTTCGACACCGCCTATCCGGCAATGGGCTCGCGCATCCATTCCGATCTGGCCATCGACGTCGGCGCCGCCTGCACCGAGATGGGCTGCATCGAGGTCGACGCTCACCAGCGCACGTCGGTCCCTGGCCTCTATGCCGCCGGCGACGTCGTCGTCGGCCTGGATCAGCTCAGCACCGCCTTCGGCCACGCCAGCATCGCGGCCACTGCGATCCGCAACGACCTCGACGAAAGAACGCCGCTGCTGCGCTGAATGCTCAGCGCGTGCGCGGCAGCGGTGCCGCGGCGGGCAGGTCCTCTTCCAGGATGGTGACATGCATCGAATAGGAGACTTCACCCTCGTCGTCGTCGCGGTGCAGCGTGCCGATCACCTCCTGATCGATCGCGACCTCCACCGAAAGACCGGCCCGAACTGGCTTGACCACGCGGATGCGGTCCGACCCAATTAACTTGCGCAAATAGGCCTGCACACGGGCGATCTCTGATGCGTTCACGTCGGGTACTCCTTGCCAGCGGCGGGGTGTAGAGTGCGGCGCCAGCGTCTGCAACCACAACGAGTCACCAGCAAAAAGGATCGTGGAATGTCCGACCAGATCAAAGTCGTTGCCTTCGTCACCGTGCGGCCGGGCACGGAAGCCGAGATGGAGGAGGCGGCCCGCGCCTGCGTAGGTCCGACCCGCCAGGAGCCGGGCTGCCTCTCTTATGTGCTGCACCGCGACCTCGACAATCCGCGACGCTTCGCCTTCGTCGAGACCTGGCGCGATGCAGAGGCCCTCGATGGGCATTTCAAGCAGCCGCATCTCGAAGCCTTGATGGCCAAGGTGCAGCCGATCGCCGACGGCGCCATCGAAATCATGCGGCTCACCGAGATCGCCTGATCGGTATGGCGGAGGCACTGCTGGCCGAGGTATTGCGTGGCCGCAACATCGAGTCCGCGCACGCCGGCACTGCCGTCGTCGTTGATCCGTCCGGCGATGTGGTGTTCCAGGCCGGCGATGGGCCGCGCCCGGAATTTCCGCGCTCCGCGGTCAAGGCCATGCTGGCGCTGCCGCTGGTGGAGAGTGGTGCCGCCGACCGCCTGCGCCTGACTGATGCGGAACTCGCCCTTGCCTGCGCCTCGCATGGCGGCGCGCCGCGCCACGCAAGCCCTCGCGGCCGCGGGCGAACAGCCGAGCGCCCTGCACAACAACTGCTCAGGCAAGCATGCCGGCTTCATCTGCATGGCCGCAGATCGCGGGCTTGCCCCCGCGGGCTATATCGCGCCGGACCATCCGGTGATGCTTGACGCGACGGCGGCCCTGGCGAATGTCACCGGCGCGCGCCTCGACGAGCGCAATCGCGCCATCGATGGCTGCGCGATCCCGACCTACGCCATTGCGCTGCAGTCTTTGGCCCGCGGGTTCGCGCGCTTCGGCAGTGGCGACGGACTGCCGCCGCCGCGTGCCGCCGCGGCGGCCAGGCTGCGCGCGGCGGTCGCGGCAAACCCGTTCATGGTGGCGGGCGAAGGCCGCTTCGACACCGTCATCATGACCCTGCTCGGCGCGCGCGTGTTCTGCAAGGGCGGCGCTGAAGGCGTGCTCGCGGCGTGCCTGCCCGATTTCGGGCTCGGCATTGCGGTGAAATGCCGCGACGGCGCGCAGCGCGCCGCAGAGGTCACGATGGCCGCGCTGATCGCGCGTCACTTGCCGATGACCGCCGACGAGGAGAGCGGGTTGCAGGCGCTGCTGAACCCGAGGATCACCAACTGGAACGGCACCGTGGTCGGCGAAATCCGCGCCCGGGTTTAGCGCCCGGTCAGGATACGCTCGACCAGTTGCTTGACCGTCGGCACGAAGCCGTTCGAGTAGAACGGGTCGGCGCCGAAGCGCCAGGCATTGGTGCCACCGAACATCAGGTTGCGGTCAACCACCTCGGGATCCTCGCTGTCGGCATGGGCGATCGCCTGCAGCGTCTTCTGGATACAGAACGAACGCGGATCGGTCTTGCGGCCATTGCTGTAGTCGGGCCCGTGCTGGCTCCAGTTCGAGAAGCGGCATTCCGACAGACAACCCATGCAGGCGATCTGGTCGGCGACGATCTGCGCCGCCGTCTCAGGCGTCTCGAACACCAGCGTCGAGTCCGGCGTGCGAAGCGCCTCGGTGAACCCGTCCGCCATCCAGCCGCGCACCCGCGCGAGGTCGGCGGGCGCCAGATAGACCAGTCGCTTACGCGCGCCCACACCGAACGGAGCGATGTGCGCGCCCACCGACTCGGTCGAGAACGCCACCTGGCGCTCGGAGCGGCCGCGCAGCCCCTGCAGGAAGCTGTTATTGACGGCGGAGGAATAGAACCCCGTCGGGCTGAACTTGTTGAGAAACACGTCGCCCTTGGCCAGGTGAAACAGCCGCTGCTTCCATGCCTCGGGGATCGGGCTCTCCTGGGTGAGCAAAGGGCGGGTGCCGAACTGGAAGGCGATCGGGCCGAGATCGGGATTGTCGATCCAGTCCTCCCACTCCTCGAGCCACCAGACGCCGCCGGCCATGATGATCGGGGTGTCGCCGAGCCCGAAGGTGCGCATCAGCCGGCGCAGTTCCAGGACCCGCTCGAACGGCGCCTGCGGCTTGGCGGGGTCCTCGCTGTTGGACAGGCCGTTATGGCCACCGGCGAGCCACGGGTCCTCATAGACGACGCCGCCGAGCAGATCGGCCGCCTTGTGGTAGGCGCGCTTCCAGAGCGCATTGAAGGCACGCGCAGAGGAAACGATCGGATAATACGGCACGCCGAAACGGGCGGCGATGTCGGACAGGCGGTACGGCATGCCGGCGCCGCAGGTCAGCCCGTTGATCAGACCGCGCGCACCTTCAAGAACGCCGGTGATGACCCGCTCGGCCCCGCCCATTTCCCACAGGATGTTAGCATGGATGCGGCCGCGGCCGCCGGAGAGTTCGTGCGCGGCACGGGCCTGGGTGATACCGCCGGCGACGGCGTAGCTGACCATCTCCTCATGCCGCTCGCGGCGGGTGCGGCCATGATAGACCTGCGGCACGACGCGGCCCTGCTCGTCGAAGCTGTCGGCATTGACGATGCTGACGGTGCCGGCGCCACCTGCCGCTGCCCAGTGGCCCGAAGAAATCCCGGTCGAGACCGAAACCCCCTTGCCGCCCTCGACCAGAGGCAGAACCTCGGTTCCACCCAGCCTGATCGCATTGATCGTCTTCATCACCGTCTTATTTGCTCCAGATCTCCCGAAATGCGTCGGGCCCAATTTTGTTTTATCGGGTTACAGATCGTGAGCGTAGGCCGGTCCCGCAAGTTTCATCCGGCGGGACCGCATATTCGTTCAGCCGGCAGGCGCTTCGGCGTGCCGCTCGCGGCCTTTAGCGCCCACCACGTCGCTGATATCGGCGCCAGTCTCCTGGTCGACGACCCGCATCGAAAGTTTCACTTTGCCGCGATCATCGAAGCCGAGCACCTTCACCTTCACGGAATCGCCTTGGGCAACCACATCGGCGGTCCTGGCAACACGCCCCTGGGCGAGTTCACTGATATGCACGAGCCCGTCGCGGGCGCCGAGGAAGTTCACGAAGGCACCGAAATCGGCAACCTTCACCACCTTGCCGTTGTAGATCACACCGACCTCCGGCTCGGCGACGATACCGCGAATACGATCGATCGCCTTTTGTGCCTGCGCATCGGAGCTCGCGGCGATCTTCACGGTGCCGTCATCATTGATGTCGATCTTGCAGCCAGTGGTCTCGGTGATCTCGCGGATCACCTTGCCGCCGGTGCCGATGATGTCGCGCAGCTTCTCCTTGGGCACGTTAATGACGGTGATCTTCGGTGCCGTGGCGGAAACCCCGGCGCGACCCTGGGTGAGGGCCAGCGCCATTTCGCCCAGGATATGCAGCCGGCCCTCGCGCGCCTGCTCCAGCGCCACCTTCATGATCTCGGGCGTGATCGAGGTGATCTTGATGTCCATTTGCAGCGAGGTGACGCCCTGCTCGGTGCCGGCCACCTTGAAGTCCATGTCGCCGAGATGGTCCTCGTCGCCGAGGATGTCGGAGAGCACGGCATAGCCGCGATCCTCCTTGATCAGGCCCATGGCGATGCCGGCCACCGGACGCGCGAGCGGCACGCCGGCATCCATCAACGACAGCGAGGCGCCGCACACCGTCGCCATCGACGATGAGCCGTTGCTTTCGGTGATCTCGCTGACCACGCGCAAGGTGTAGGGGAAGGCCTCCTTGGTGGGCAGCAGCGGACGCACCGCACGCCAGGCGAGCTTGCCATGGCCGATCTCGCGACGCCCAGGCGAGCCCATACGACCCGCCTCGCCCACCGAATAAGGCGGGAAGTTGTAGTGCAGCATGAAGTTGGAGCGGTACTCGCCTTCCAGCGCGTCGATGATCTGCTCGTCCTGGCCGGTGCCGAGCGTGGTGACCACCAGCGCCTGGGTCTCGCCACGGGTAAACAGCGCCGAGCCGTGCGCGCGCGGCAGGATGCCGACCTCGGCGATGATCTGGCGCACCGTGCGCAGGTCGCGGCCATCGATGCGCAGGCCGGTATCGAGGACGTCGCCACGCACGATGTCCGCTTCGAGCTTCTTTAGCATCGGCTTGGCGGCCTCGGTATCCAGGCCCTCGGCCTTGAGCGATTCCAGAACCTGCCTCTTCGCGGCCCCGACCTTCTCGACGCGGGCCTGCTTGACGCGCTCCTTGTAGGCCGCGGCAATGCTGGCCCGTCCGAGCATATCGATGCGGGCCTTCAGGGCTGCCGCCTCGGCGGACTCCTCGGACAGCGCCCACGGCGCCTTTGCGGCATGCTCGGCGAGTGCGATGATCGCCCCGATCACCGGCTGCAACGCCGCATGCCCGAAGGTCACGGCGCCGAGCATGACTTCCTCGGAGAGCTCCGAGGCCTCGCTCTCGACCATCAGCACGCCTTCGGCGGTGCCCGCCAATACCAGGTCGAGCTGACCTTCCTTGACCTGGTCGAGCGTCGGGTTGAGCACGTATTCGCCGTCCACATAACCGACGCGACAGCCGGCGATCGGCCCGAAGAAGGGAATGCCCGACAAGGTGAGTGCTGCCGAGGCGCCGATCATCGCGACAATGGCGGGATCGTTCTCCAGGTCGTGGCTCAGCACGGTGCAGACGACCTGCACCTCGTTGCGGAATCCGTCGGGGAAGAGTGGCCGGATCGGCCGGTCGATCAGGCGCGAGTTAAGGATTTCAGCCTCGGACGGACGGCCCTCGCGCTTGAAAAAGCCGCCCGGGATCTTACCGGCGGCGAATGCCTTTTCCTGGTAGTTCACGGTCAGCGGGAAGAAATCCTGTCCCGGCTTGACGCTCCTGGCGCCGACCGCCGTGCACAGCACGATGGTATCGCCGTAATGGACCATGACGGCGCCATCGGCCTGGCGCGCGATCTTACCGGTCTCGATGATGAGCGGACGGCCGCCCCACTCGATTTCCTTGCGATAGAAGTTGAACATGGTGTGTTCCAGTTCCTGTCTGTGTCAGCAAACAGGCCGGGGCGGATGCGGCGTTTCGGACGGCATGGAGCGTTGATGTTCCTCCATGTGGCCTGAAACGCCGGGTCGCGATGTGCCTCCGAGCGTTTGCCTGACGATGTTGTAGGAAGTTGTAGGGGACGCCTCGGGCTAGCGACGAAGCCCGAGACGACCAATCAGGGTGGTGTAACGCCCCTGATCCTTGCGCTTGAGATAGTCCAACAACCTGCGGCGGCGGCCGACCAGCATCAGCAGGCCACGACGCGAGTGGAAATCCTTCGCGTGGGTCTTCAGATGCTCGGTGAGATTGACGATCCGCTCGCTCAGCAGGGCGACCTGCACTTCGGGCGAGCCGGTGTCGGCGCTGGCAGTGGCATAATCGCCGATGAGCGCCGTGCGGCGCTCGGCTGTAATCGACATCGGAATACTCCGTGGGTAAGGGTTAGAGCAGGCGCTCCGGCCGCAGCCACCCGTCATCGAGTCGGCAGAGTCCGATCACGCGCTCTCCGTCCATGGCACGCGCGATGCCCCCTGCGGGGTCGGCGCCGTCAGGGATCCGGCCAATCAACCCGATCAGGCTGATCGCCTGGCCGTGCGAGAGGCTTTCCGCTTCGATTCCAGTCAGGGCCAGCGCCGGGATGTCGGCCAGCGCGGTCGCGACCGGACGCAGCAGCGCCGGAGGAGCAGGCGCGTTGTCCGCCCCGCTAGTGATTTTGTCCAGCGAAATCGCGTCCGCAATCGTGAACGGCCCAACACGCAGCCGGCGCAGCGCGGCCACGTGCCCGACGCTGCCACAGGCCAGCGACAGGTCGCGGGCAAGGCTGCGCATATACACCCCCTTGCCCGATTGCACCGCGAACACCGCGCGGTCGTCGTCGAGCCGCTCGATCAGCTCGAACCGGTCGATGCGCGCCGGGCGCGCCTCCAGCACCGGCGCACGGCCCTCGCGCGCCATGTCATAGGCCCGCTCGCCGGCCACCTTGATGGCGGAAAACACCGGCGGCACCTGCATGATCTCACCAGTGAACGCCGCCAGTGCCGCGGTAATTGTCGTGTCGTCGGGCCGCACGTCCGAGGTACCAATGACCGCGCCATCGGCATCGTCGGTGTCGCGCGCCTCACCGAAGCGCAAGGTGAAATAATACAGCTTGGTGCCGTCCATGATGTAGGGCACGGTCTTGGTCGCCGCCCCGAACGCTACCGGCAGCAGCCCGGTCGCCAGCGGATCGAGCGTGCCGCCATGGCCAGCCTTTTGCGCATCGAAGCCACGACGCACGCGGTTGACCACGTCGGTGCTGGTCATGCCGGCCGGTTTGTCGACCAGCAACCAGCCATCCAGGGCGCGTCCGCGCTTGCGTCGCATTGTTTGACACTACCCTTCCCGCCCGCGGAGTGCGGCGTTTAGCGGCTGCGCTCAGGAAAGGCCAGGGTCCAGGAAAAGCCAGGTGCTGCTTCGCGCATTCAGTCGCGTAGTCATGATCGAACTGGTCTGCATCCGCCCTCTTGGGGCGGCGTTGCGCCCCAACCACAAGTTGGAGGACCCTACGTGAGTCAATCGAACCCCGCAATGGACGCCTATCTGGTTGGGCTGCGCAATCAGCATGCGGTCGAGACCCAGGCGATCGGAACCATCCAGAACCAGCTGGGCAGGATGAAGCCCTATCCCGAACTGCACGCGCGGATGCAGGCGGATAAGGGGCGGTCGACCACCCAGGCCGCGCGCCTCGATGAGCTGATGGCAAAGCACGGCACCAGCAAATCAGTGGCAAAGGAGGCTGTGAGCGGCACGGTGGCGACAGTCGCAGGCTTCGCCCATGCCGGGGCCGGCGATAGTATGCTGAAAGACGTGCTCGCGGCCGTCGGCTTCAAGGCCTACGAGGTCGCATCGTACCAGGTCCTGCTGACCTTGGCCGAGGCGGCGGGTGCAGCGGGCGACACCTCGGTGTTGCGGCAGTCGATGCAGGAGGAGCAGGAGATGGGCGACTGGTTCGACAGCCACCTAGCCGATCTCGTGCACGCCTACGTGCGGCAACAGGCCGCCTGATTCATGCGAGAAGATCCGGCCGGCATCCAGCCGGATCACCGCATCCATGTCGCGCAGCGCCTGCGGGCGATGCGTAATCAGCAGCGTAGTCCGTCCGCGCATCAGGGTCCGAAGCGCGTCGAGCACGGCGCGTTCGGAAACCCCGTCCAACCCCTCGGTCGGCTCGTCCAGAAGCAGTATCGGCGCGTCCTTCAGGAACGCGCGCGCAATGGCGAGGCGTCTCGCTTGGCCGCCGGAAAAGCGCGCGCCGTTTTCGCCCACCAGCGTTTCGAGACCGTCCGGCAGGGCCGCGATGTCCGCCTCCAGGAACGCCTCGCGGAGGGCCGCGTGCAGTTCGGCGTCGGTCGCATCCGGCCGCGCCAGAACCAGGTTGTCGCGAATGCTCGCATTGAACAGATGCGTCCGCTGCGACACCACGCTGCACAGGCCGCGCACGGTCTCGCCGCGCAGCCTCGCCAGCGGCACGCCACCGATCGTCACCTCGCCGGCGGCAGAGTCCCAAAATCGCAGCAACACGTTGAGGATGCTGGTCTTGCCCGATCCGCTCGCGCCGACGACACCGAGGCGGCCGCCCTGCGGCAGGTCGAGATCGATGCCGTCGAGAGCCCAGGGGGCGCCTGCTTCATAGCGCATGCGCAAGCCACGGATGCGGATGTCGACACGGCCCGGCGCGGGGGCCTCGCGGGCCGGCTCGGCAACCGCCGGCTCGGCGTCGACGAGGGAGAAGATCCGCCGCGCCGCCGCCAGCGTCTCCCCGAGCGCCTGGAACGCGGCCGGGAGCGGTGCGACCGCCTCAAAACTGCCCATTACAAAGAACGCGACCATCGCAAGCTCCGGCCCGGACAGTCCGCCATTGCGCACGAGCGGAATGGCAATTACGAGCGCGCCGATGAGGGCAAGGGCCGCCACCAGGCCCGATAGCGCCGTCGAGACGATGGCCAGGCGTGCCTGACGGCGCTGCTCCGCGATCAGGGATTGGCTAAGGGCTGCGATCTCCGCCTCCTTGCGACCGATCGCGGCGTTGACCATGAGTTCGCCCAGGCCTTGCACCGTGTCCGACACCACGCTGCGCAACTCCGCCCGGATGGCAACGACCCTCCGCCCTGGACCCTGGCCGAGACGCTGCGTGGCGAGCGGCAAGGCGATCCCGGCGCCGACAAGACAGATCGCCAGGAGCAGCGCCGCGGACGGGCTGAACAACGCTAGGAAGCCGACCAGCAGCAGCCCGCTTATTGCTGCCGCCGCGGTCGGTGCCAGCACCCGCAAATAGAGGTTGTCGAGGCTGTCGATGTCGGAGCGGATACGGCTCATCAGGTCGCCGCCGCGATGATGCTGCAGGCGGGCCGGCGCCAGCGGCTCCAGGCGCGCGTAGAACCAGACGCGCAGGGCGGCGAGCAGCCGGAACGTGGCCTCGTGCGTCACCAGGCGCTCAAGATAGCGGCCGCCGGTGCGCAGCAAAGCGAGCCCGCGGATCGCCGCCGCCGGTGCGAAATACTCGATCGGCGCGCCATAGAGGCCGTGCAGCGCCATTGCGGTGATGAACCAGCCGGCGAGTGAGAGCAGCCCGACATTGGCGAGGATGACGACGACGTTGAGCGCGATCCCGCCAGCGAGCCAGCCGGCGTAGGGCCGGTAGAACGACAGTAATCGCAGTGTGGTGCTCATGCCCCCACCTTGTTCATGCGAGAACGCGGGGAGCGACGAGACGGCCGCCTTCGAGCACCATGACCTCGTCGGCGTGCTGGACCATCGTCTCGTCATGGGCGATCACCAACGTGGCACGGGTCGCCGACAACGCCTGGATGGACCGCGCCACCCGCGCCGCCAGCTCCGCGTCGAGCCCGGCAGTCGGCTCGTCGAGGATCATGATGTCGGCCTGTTTGAGGAACACGCGCGCGAGGGCAATCCGCTGGATTTCGCCGCCCGAAAGTCCCTGGCCGCGATCGCCGAGCAGCGTGTCGTAGCCGTTCGCCAGTCGGGCGATGAGATCGTCCGCGCCCGCTTGCTCGACCGCGCGACGCACGCTCTGTGGATCGGCATCCGGCCAACCCAGGCGGATGTTGTCGAGGACGGAGCCATGGAACAAGGTCGGGCGTTGCGGCAGCCAGACGATCCGACGCCGCCATTCTGCCGGCGACAGCAGATCGAGATCGACGCCATCCGCGGTCAGCCGCCCATGCGACGGCGGCACGAAGCCGAGCAGCAGCTCAGCCAGCGTCGTCTTGCCCGATCCGGACGGCCCGACGAGAGCAATGCAGCGGCCGCGCGCGAGCGTCAGATTGATCCCCCTGAGGATCGGCGTGGCGCCATACGAAAACCCGATCTGTTCGAAGCGGACGGTCGTGACCGTGCCGCGCGGGAGGGAGACGCCGTGGCCGGGAGCGCGCGGCGGCTCGGTCTCCAGCAACGCCACGATCGCCTGCGCCGCGCCGATCGCCTCCATGCGCGCGTGGTATTGCGTGCCCATCGCGCGCAGTACCCGGTAGAACTCGGGGGCGATCAGCAGCACCGCCAGACCCGGCAGCAGGTGCATCTCACCGTAATAGAGTCGAAAGCCGATATAGACCGCGACCATGGCGATGCTGATGGTGGCGATGAATTCGAGCACCAGCGACGACAGGAAGGCCACGCGCAGCACGGCCATCGTCGCCACCCGGTAGTTGTCGGACATCTCGGCGACCGCCTGGATTTCGGCGCGGCTCGCATTGAACAGCTTGAGCGTGGTCAGGCCCTCGATGGCGTCGAACACGTGCCCGCTCATGCGCGCGAGGATGCGCCATTGCGACTGGTTCAGCGCTTCGGTGCCCTTGCCGATGAGGATCATGAACAGCGGGACGAGCGGCGCCGAGAGCGTCATGATCAGCCCCGACACCCAGTCGGTCGGGATGACGAAGGCAAGGATCGCCAGGGGCACGAAGGCGACGAGCGCGCTCTGCGGCAAATAGGTGGTGTAGTAGCGGCCGATGCTTTCCACCGAGTCGAACAGCGTGCCCGCGACCTCGCCGGTGCGCGCGAGCCGCGTCCAGGACGGCCCAAGCGCGGTCACGTGCGACTGCAGCTTCGCCCGAACCGCGCGGACGATCCGAGCGCCGGCCTCGAAGGCCATCGACTCCGAGATGAGTGCTGCGATCGCGCGCAATACAAAGATGGCCAGGAGTGCGACCAGCCATGGCTCGACCGCGCGCAAATCGTGCCGGCCGACGACGACAGCGTCGATGATCCGAGCCAGCACCCAGGATTGCGCGATCAGGACGATACCGCCGAGGGCGCCGGCACAGACGGCTGCCGCGAGCGGCAGGCGCGCCTCACCTGCTTGACGCCGTAGCCAGCGTTCCAGCGCCTTGCCGGTTGCCCGTGGCATTGGCGCCGAATGGGTGCTCACCGGGCGCGGCCTGAACGCGACAGCCGCCGCCATTCACCCTTGGCCAGCATGCCGAACAAGGACAGGCTGACCAGGAACGCGATCACGGCCGCCCATCGCAAATCGTCCGGCAAACCGAAAATCACGCCGCCGAGCAACACGCCCACCACTGGCCCAATCAGGAAGAGCCCGAGCAGGCGCAGGTTCCACAGGACACGGAGCGCACGCGTGGAGCGCCGCTCAAGCATGGCGGGCATCGTCAGGCATGATAGGAGGCGAGCTTGGCCACCCGCGCGCGGAACACCCAGATTTGATACCAGTTGTACATCAACATCACGGGGAATAGCCCGACGATCGTGAACAGGAAGGTGCCGAGCGAAATCTCGCGGCTCGCGGCACTGCCGACCGTCCAGGTGTTGGGAATGATGAACGGGTAGATCGTCCCCAGCAGACCGCCCGCCATGATGACGATCGTCGCGTTGAGCCAGAGAATGGCCGCCACATCGCGTTCGTGGGCCGAGGCCCGGCGCATCATGAAGGTGGTGAACATCGCCGCCAGCGGGATCGCCGCCCAGGCCCAGAAATACGGTCCGATCCAGGTCTTCGACGCCCAGGGGAAACTCAGGAACATGAACAGCACCGACAACGGCACGGCGGCCAGCGCCAGGTAGAAAACGATGTTCGTCCAGCGTGCCGCGTGCTTGCGCACCGGCTCCTCGGCCTCAAATCGCGCCCGTACGAACAGGCCGCCGGACAACGACACCGCAAGCACGGCCGCGACACCGGTCCACAGGCTGAACGGGCTGATGAAGCGGAACGCGCCACCGACATAGGTCGGCACGATGTTGGCCTGGTGGGTGAGCGGGAAGCCGTGCAGCACGGCGCCGACGCACACGCCGCCAAAGAACGTCACCGTCAGGCTGGAAAGACCGAATGCCGCGTCGGTAAAGCGCTTCCATTTCTGTTCGGCCAAGTGACGGAATTCGAGCGCCACTGCCCTTGTCAGGATGCCCCAGAGCACGAAGACGAGCGGGATCATCAGGTAGCTGAGTGCTGATCCATAGGCGAACGGAAATGAGCCGAACAGGATGCCGCCGGCAACGATCAGCCACGTCTCATTGGCATCCCAGGTGCCGGCCATTGCCTGCATGATCGCGCCGCGCTCGTCGGTATCCGGCACGAACAACGAAAAGATCCCGGCGCCGAGATCGGCGCCGTCAAGGACGATGTAGAGCAGGATGCTGAACGCAACGGCGAGCCACCAGCCAATAGCGAGTATGTGTTGCGTGTGGTTGAGAGCGTCCATGGTCGAGCCTCGTGTGATACGGCCGGCGGTTAAAGCTGGTCAGGCCGGGTGCGGTTGCCCGGGCCTGACGGGACGCTCCGCCTTGGGCGTCTCGGTCTCGCCCAGCTCCGGTCTGCTGTCCGAAGACAATGTGCCAAGGCTTTCTTCGCCACCGCGCGGGATCGGGCTGTCCATGTTGGGTCCCTGGCGAATGATCTTGCTGAGGAACCACCAGGTGCTGCCCCAAACCGTCAGCTCGAAGCCGGCATAGCCGATCAGCCAGAGCAGTTCCTGAGCCACGGACATATGGCTCACGCCTTGCGCGGTGCGCATGATGCCGTAGACCACCCAGGGTTGCCGGCCGACCTCGCGCGTCCACCAGCCGACCCACACGGTGATGTAGGGGAGGACGGCTGCGGCAATCGTCGCGCGCAGGAACCAGGTGTTACCGGCGGTGCGGGCGTCGATGCGTTGGCGGAACACCAGCCAGCAGCCCCAGATGGCCAGACCGACCATGGCAAAGCCGCAGGCGACCATGACCCGAAAGCCGTAGAACGGGATCAGCATCGGCGGACGATCCTTGGCCGGGAATTCGTCCATGCCCTTGACGCTGCCGCTCCAGCTATGGGTCTCGAGCAGGCTCAGCACGTGCGGGATGGTCACCGCCCAGGCGGTTCCGTCGTTGTTCGCGTTGGGCCAGGCGAGCAGATGCCAGCCGGTGTTGACGCTGCCGTCGGGATTGTTGGTGTGATAGTGGCCCTCCATCGCGGCGAGCACGGTCGGCTGGTGCTCGGCAATCGTCAGGCCCATCGAATCGCCAAGCCAGACCTGCAATGGGGCGATGATCAGCAGGGCCAGCATCACGGACTTCAGCGAGCGCCTGAACAGAACGACATGGCGCCCCTTGAGCAAGTACCAGGCCGAGACGGCGGCAACCACGCCGAGCGCCTCCTCGAACGAGGCGACCAGCATGTGCGGGAAGGCGAAGGTGACGTCCGGATTGAACAGCGCCTTCCACCAGTTTTTCACGACGAAAACGCCGTTACGGAAGGTAACCCCCGTCGGCGTCTGCATCCACGAGTTGGCAACCAAAATCCACATCGCGGACAAGGCGGAGGAGAGGGCGACGTTGAAGGTCGCGAACAGGTGCATGCGGCGGCTGATCTTGCCCCAGCCGAACACCATCAGGCCGATGAAGCCGGCTTCATACATAAAGGCGGTAATGGTCTCGTAGCCCAGCACCTGTCCAAAGAACGGCCCAGAGGCCTGCGAGAACGGGCCATACAGGATGCCGAACGCCAGCTCCATGGTGATGCCGGTGGCCACACCGGCCGCGAAGTTGATGATCAGCAACCGCTCGAAGAAGCGGGTCAGGCGATACCAGTAGTCATCGTTGGTTCGAACCCAGAGCGCCTCGCCGATGAACAGCATGGCGGCGAGCCCGATGGTGAGCGGCGGATAGAGAATATGGAGTGTCGTAATCCATCCGAAGTCGAGTCTCGAGAGCAGAATGGAGAGAGAGTTCTCCGGCATCCGACACGTATCCCGCCAAGCCAAGGCCGTTCACATGGGTGCGAAGTCGCCAACCTTGTGGTCACCATTCCGCGATGCAGCATTTCGCTTAGATCATGGCGGCGCGAACAGGTCGGGCTTGTTTGGCGTCCCGCGCCGACAGCAATGCGGCCCCAAGGATCAGCCCGTAAATCCAGAGCAGCCAGGCCCCACCGAGACGACCGGCATGATCGCCACCATAGAGCGCCGGAGCCCAGCGGAGTGCCAAACCGTGCAACAAAGCCGCCACTACCACAAGCAGGGTAGCGCCGGGGACAAGTTGCACGACGTCGAGACCGGCCAGACGCCGGCAAACCCGCACACAAAACCAGGCGACGGGAACGCTGACCAGAAAGCCGAGATCGCCCCAGAACGGGCCGACGACAAACACCGGAACGAGCCGGATCCAGGCCAGGTCGGCAAGCCAGAACAACGCGCCCACGGCGCACAGGATTGCTAACTGTCGTTTGTCGAGCATGGCAGCCTCCTTTTGCGTAACATGCGTTACATAGCAGGCTGGCGTAACACCTGCTACAGGAATTCGGAATGGCGCCGAACGACACTGCCAAGCGCGCCGAACTGACGGACGCAATCGCCACGATCGTGCTCCAGGACGGGCTCGAAGCCCTCGCGTTGCGCGGACTCGCCGCGCGCCTGTCCACCAGCGGGCGCATGCTGCTGTATTATTTCGGCACCAAGGACGCTCTGGTGCGCGCCGTGCTCACGCGCATCTCAGAGCGCATGGCGGTGATGCAGGACGCAACCGCTTCGGAGGCGCTGCAAACCGCCGGGGATTTCCTCGCCAACATGATGCAGGCCGGCATCGATCCGGCCACGGCGCCGTTCATGCGCCTGTGGACGGAGGTGATCGCCCGGGCGGCCCGCAATGAGGCGCCCTATCGTGACGTCGCGGGCCACACCATCCGGGCGTGGCTCAATTGGATCATCAGCCGGTTGCACCCCTCGCCCGACAACGAGGCCACCGCCGCCGCGGTGCTCGCGATCATGGACGGCATCACGATCCTGGAGATGGCCCGTCCCGGCACCACCGAGGCGGCCCGGCGTCTGCTGCCGGCCCTGCTAGACCGAAGCTGACCGCAGGCAAACGCTGCAAACGCGCGGCTCAGGTCATTCCATCCAGCATCAAGACACTAGCCCGATCGCATCCGGCGTCGATATTGCGCCGGCGACTCCCCGAGAGCGGTGACGAAGGCACGAATAAAGGCCCGCGCTTCCCGATAGCCCAGGGAGTCGGCGATCTCGGCGATTGATCGGTTGCTTTTTGCGACCGCCTCGGTCGCGATGTGCATCCGCCATCGCAAGAGGTAGGCGAACGGCGTCTCGTTCATCACCTCTCGGAAATGCCGGGAAAACCCCGAACGTGAACGACCCGACGCGGTCGCCAGCTCATGCAGCGACCATCGTCTGCCAGGGTCTGCATGAATTGCATTGACAACCCGCGAAATGGCCGGATCCCCGAGGCCGCGCATCCACCCCGGTTGCTGGCCTCTGTCGAGAAGCCATCGACGCAAGGCCGCGATGAAAACGACTTCGGCCAATCGCTCCGCGATGGCGCTTTGTCCAGGCTCATGGTCGCGTCCATTCATCGCCATGACGTCGATCGCATCAACGAGCCACGGCTCGAGCAGGGATTTCACATCATGAATAAGAATGAGGTCCGGCAGGTTGCGAAAGAGACCGCCATTCCGATCGGCCGGAACCAACAGGGTCGAGAGCACCCGCGCGCTCAAACCTTTTCCGCCCATTTTGCTCGTCAACAGCCGATCGACACCGGTCTTTAATTGCTCAATCGTAAAGTCATCCCGCTCGGCATGGTCCATGACTTCGAACCGGCGGACGCCGCTCCCGGTCTCCAAGCGATACTGAGTGGCGCGCACCGGTATGGCCACGTCTCCCTCGACGAGGTCGTCGCTTTCCGCTCCCATTCTGATTCGGCACGCCCCCTTGGCCACGTAGTGAAGCGGCAGACAACCCAAGCTCGGCAGCCCGACGGAAACATTGGCGCCGAGCCGGAGGTCAGCGAAAAGCGGCGCTCGCAACCGGGCGGTGTGAAGGAGCTGGGAGAGCGTATCCATGTGGACGCAAAGCACCTTTTGATGGACGCATAGCACCTTTCCGTCGCGCCCTCACGGGTTAAGGATCTCTACAACACGTGGCGCCATTTGCCCATGCGCCGAAACAGGGACGCGGAGGTCATGACGATATGCTGACCGTTTATGAGCACAATGAATCGGTGTGCTGCCAGAAGGTAAGACTCGTCCTGGCAGAGAAGGCGATCGCGCATACGACAATCAACATATCATTCGAGGAGCGCCAGCAGCACACGCCGGAATTTCTGGCGCTCAACCCCAAGGGCTGCGTCCCGGTCATCGTCCATGACGGACGGGTGGTTACGGAATCGACGATCATCACGGAATACCTCGACGACGCGTTCGCGGGGCCGACGCTCATGCCGAAGGAGCCCTACTGGCGAGCCCGCCGGCGGCTCTGGGCGCGCTGGATCGACGAGGAAATGCACATCCCGCACATCTCTACCATCAGCTTCAATATCTCC
The DNA here is from genome assembly GCF_965276875.1 of Lichenicoccus sp. Lineage (GTDB taxonomy): Bacteria > Pseudomonadota > Alphaproteobacteria > Acetobacterales > Acetobacteraceae > Lichenicoccus. Next base: position 1,374,770 of record NZ_OZ255701.1, read on the forward strand.
TTTACGGAGCACCTGAAGTATAAGGAAGGCATACATGACCAGGGGCCGCGTGGCGCGCCGCCTCCGTTCTTCTTCGTGGGATTGCAGTCTGAAGCGATGCTCGCGTCCCTGAAGGCCTATCAGAGGTTCCTCGCCGAAATGGACCGGACGCTGGCGGACCAGAAGTGGCTCGCGGGACCGGAGTTCTCGCTGGCCGATATCGACGTCATACCTTATGTCTGGCGTCTGAAAAATCTCCAGCTTCAGGGGCTTTGGCACAAGATGCCGCGAATCCAGGACTGGCTGGACCGCGTGTCGTCGCGCCGAAGCTTCCGCCGAATGATTATCGAAACCGCATTGCCGGACTGGCTCGGCTCGATGCGTGAGAACGGCGAGCGGGCATGGCCTGCCGTCAAGGAAATGCTGGAGCTCGCCTAAGCATTGGCCCCGATCGCGCGGCTGGAATGGATGCCTGACAAGCTCGGGCAAGCAGAGCCATACCGTCGACTGAGGCGTAAGGCTGCAATGTCGAATCCTTTCCAATAGGAGATTTGCGGATGAAGGCACCAGCAGGGTTGACGCTCTACGAGCACAAGGAGTCCGTGTGCTGCCACAAGGTGGCGATCACGTTTGCCGAAAAGCAGCTCGAGCCCGAAATCGTCAACGTCTCTTTGGAACGGCAGGGACAGCGGCAGCCCTGGTACCTCGCAATCAACCCGCTCGGGATGGTCCCCGCGCTGGTGCATGACGGTCGCCCAATTATCCATTCGACGATCATTACAGAATACCTCGACGATGCGTTTCCCGATCCGCCACTCATGCCCAAGGACCCATACTGGCGTGCCCGCAGACGCCTCTGGGCACGTCGCATCGAAGAGGGAATGCATGTTCCGCACATCGCGGCGATCAGCTTCATCGTCGCGTTCGGTCACCAGTTTCGTGCAAGGATGAACTCGCCCGAAAAGCTGCAGGCGTATTTCGACAACATCAAAGACGTGCGCTACCGCGAGACAATCCGCTCATGGTATGACAGCGACCTGAATTCAGAGCTCCTGTACCAATCCCTGCGGGCATACCACGACTTCCTGCACGATATGGAAGCGACCTTGCGTGAGGTCCCCTGGCTCGCCGGAGAGACTTACTCTCTCGCCGATATCGACGTGATCCCCTATCTCTGGCGGCTGTCCAACCTCCAGCTCGATTTCCTTTGGGCAAAGCTGCCGCATGTGTCGAACTGGTTTACGCGCGTCACACAACGACCCGCCTTCAAGACGGCAATCATCGACGTCGCGTTGCCGGAGTGGGTGGACGGAATGCGCGAAGCGGGATCAAGGGCGAAACCACGCCTTGTTGAGGCGGTCGCGGCTTTTGACACTGTCGCGGCTTGAACAGCCCGCGGCCTAAAATCCAACATAGGCTTTTTCCTGTCTCCAGCCTCCAAGCTGTTTGCGTTTCAAACTGTCGTCCCTGAGGAACGTGAAGACGACTCGCTTTGCGTGGGAGGGGCATGGCCTCCAGTCAACGATAATGCCGGCCGACCACGACACCTGGTCCCTGCCGGCGTGGAGATGAATCTCGGCTCCGGCAATCTTGGCGCGCTCAGCCTTGTCGTAGGCGACAACCCAGTTGCCGCTCTCGAACTGGCCGGGAACCTCGGTCGCCCGCAGGTTTGCGGCATGTTCTTCATGCTTGGCAACGAAGTGCAGCCGTGGGCGCGGCCTCGTCGCGCTGGCGGCATCCATTGCCGCCCGGGGGATCAGCTTTTTGGCGCGCAGCGTGGCGAACAGGTCGAAGAAAGCATCGTCGGTCGCCTGATAACCCATAAAGCCAAGTCGCCGGCTCTTGGACATGTCGGTCACCACCTCGATCGGGCGTCCGAGATCCGCATCGGTGTGCCAGGGTGATGCGAGGCGGGCGAGATCGGGCTCCACGAGGCCCTCGCGCTCAGCCAACCGACGCCAGACCGGCGCGTCGTTTGCCATCTGCTGCTGCAATGGCGCACCTGCGCCGTCGAACGGAGCTGCTTCAATCCCGAACCATTCGGCAATCCGACTCCACATCCAGCACCACCGGAAGATGTCGCCGTTGACGATGTTGAAGTCCTGGTTCGCTGCCGCGGGCGTCGTCGCCGCCCACAGCAGATGCCGGGCGAGTTGACTTGCGGCCGTCATGTCGGTCAGGCCATTCCACTGCGCAGCCGAACCAGGAAAGCGGAACGGCCGCCTTGTCTCGCGGCACAGGCTGGCATAGGCGGCGAGCGTGGCGCCCATGTTCATGGCACCCACCGCCTCGCCAATGACGGTATGCGGCCGGTGCACGCTCCAGGAGAAGCCGTCGCGAGCTGCGGCGGCAAATACCTCGTCTTCTTGCGCATAATAGAAGTTCTCGACATCGAGGCGACCCTGCGCCTCGCGAAACGGCGTCTGCGGCAGCGTGCCCTTTCCGTAGGAGTCGAACGGGCCGAGATAATGCTTCAGCCCGGTCACCAGAGCGACATGACGGGTCGTGCCGCCGGCACGGAGTCCGTCAAGCAGGTTGCGCACCATGGCGGCATTGACACGGATGTTCTCCGCCTCGCTGTCGTGCCGCAACCAGGTGGTGATGAAGACGGCGTCAGGCTTCAGGTCCGCCAGCGCCGCTTGCGTGGCCGCGGCATCGCGGAGGTCGGCGGACACCGGCCGCACTCCCTCCCGGCCTGTGGGGCGACGGGACAGGCCATGGACGATCCATCCCTGTTCCAGGAGAAGCGATGCGGTGGCGCTGCCGCCGATCCCGCTTGCACCCACCACCAATGCCGTTGCAGCCATTATCCACTTCCTTGTCGATCCATCGTCACATTCATGAGCCGTCGTCACCGCGTTCATTGTCGACAACGCGGTCTTCTGCAATCCGGTGGACGATCATATGGCGCGGATTGGCCACGTAATCCTCGGGCGCAACCAGCTGGCGCATGAGCCGGAGATGCAGGACACGCACACCGGAAAGGCGCTGAATCTCACGCGACCTTGGGAGCTCAGGTGCTTCACCGGCAGCTGCCGCCGCTGCAAGGATCAAGGGATGATATCGGGCTGCGGCAGGAATGCCCCGACGCCGGGCGGTCTCGATAAGAATAGCGTCAATCCGGTCGTCGGCGTGGCCGACCAGCCGGTAGGGCACTAGCCGCAGTCGGCTGCGAGCAGCACCTCCAGGCGCGCAATTGTTCGCTCGTGCAGCGATGCAGCATCTTCATGCGTGGCGATCGTCACAAAGCGGCCCGCCTGACACCCCAAGCGCTCTGCCGGCATTGCCGCTCGCGGGGGTTAGGAGGCGCCGCGCGTCGATGCTCTGGCCATGGCGAGACTGCGCAGTAGAGCGTCGCTCGGGAGGGATGCACGGATGGCAAGGTCGGGACCGGCTCCGGCCAGGCTCAGCGCTCCAGTGCCGCGGAGGTCTGCAACTCGATGCTGCGCAGCTCGTCCAGCGTCTCCGCGATAGCGGCACTCATTATGTGCAGCTCGGCGATGCGCGCGCGCACGGCCCGTAGAAGGCTGCGCTTTTGTTCGTCGTGCTGCGCATCGACATCATACAGATCGAGGAATTCGGCGATTTCGCGCAGGCTGAAGCCGAGCCGCTTGCCACGCAGGATGAGCATCATCCGCGCCCGGTCGCGATAGGTGTAGATACGATTGACGCCGACGCGCGACGGTTGCAGCAGGCCCTTATCCTCGTAGAAGCGGATCGCGCGCGCGGTGACGCGCAGCTCGGCTGCGAGCTCGGTCACCGTGTAGGTACGCGGCCGAGGATCGGGGTCGCCAAAATCACGCGGCATGACGCGTCCTGGCGGCCTCTTCGGCGACCAATTCCTTCTTAGACAGCTTGCCGATCGTGGTGTGCGGCAGGCTGTCGCGCAGCTCGATGTCGCGTGGCATTTCGATGCGCGACAGCTCGCCGTCGAGGAATCGTCGCAGGGCGGCCACGTCGGCCGTCGCCCCCGGATGGAGCACCACGAAGGCCTTTGGGCTTTCGCCGCGATAGGCGTCCGGCACGCCGATGACGGTGGCTTCGTGCACGTCGGGATGGCGATACAGCGCCTCCTCGATGGTGCGCGGATAGACGTTGTAGCCGCCGCACAGGATCAGGTCCTTGATGCGGTCGACCAGGAACAGGTAGCCCTTCGCATCGAGATAGCCGACGTCGCCGGTGCGCAGGGCGCCGTCGATCATCACCGCGGCGGTCTCATCCGGACGGTTCCAGTAGCCGGCCATCACCTGCGGCCCGCGGATACAGACCTCGCCGCGCTCGCCGGCAGGGAGCATACGGGTCGGATCGTCGAGGTCGCGGATTTCAATCGTGGTGCCGCGCACTGCCTGGCCGACCGACCCGGCTACGGCGGTGCCGTCCAGCCGGTTGCAGCAGACCACCGGCGAGGTCTCGCTCAGACCGTAGCCTTCGGCGACCTTGCAGCCGGTCAGCGCCTCGAAGTGTGCCTTGACCTCGGCCGGCAGAGGCGCGCCGCCGGAGATGCACATCCGGATCGCGCGCAGGCCGTCGCGCACCTTTGGCGAGGCCGTGGCGGCGGCGGTGCTGATCGCGTTGTAGATGGTCGGCACCGCCGGGAACATCGTCGGACGACGCCGGGCGATGGCGGCCAGGGTGTCCTGCATGGTGAAGCGCGGCAGCAGCACCATCTCGGCGCCGATCGCCACCGCGGAGGTGAGCACGCTGGTCATCGCGAACACGTGAAACAGCGGCAGCACGCCCAGGATGCGCTCGGGTTCGTCCGGACGTTCGCCCATATGGTGGATCACCTGGGCGGCGTTGACGGTCAGGTTGGCGTGGGTCAGTGCAGCCCCCTTGGGCAAGCCGGTGGTGCCGCCGGTATATTGCAGCAGGGCGATGTCGCGCGCCGGATCCGTCGCGGGCTCAACCGGGGCACGCACATCCCCGATCAGCGTCTCAAAGCGGACATGCAGCCGATCGGTGGATGGGCGGGCGATGTCGCGGCGCTTGGCGAGCGTGAACAGCGCACCCTTGAGCCGCGGCATCGCCGCCGCCATGCCGCACAACACGATATGGCGCAGGCCGGCGTCCGCCACGGCGGCCACCTTGCCGTGGACGGCGAGCAGGTCCGGCACGATCATGATCGTGGTGCCGCTATCCTCGATCTGGTGACGCAGTTCGCGCTCGGTGTAGAGCGGGTTGAAGTTCACCACGATGCCGCCCGCGCGCATGATCGCGAAGAAGAACACGACAAAATAGGGCGTGTTCGGCAGGCACAGGCCAACCCGGTCGCCATGGGCCAGGCCCAGCTTCTGCAGCCCCGCCGCGGCGCGATCGACAAGGCTGTCGAGTTCGCTGTAGCGCCACCGCCGTCCGAGGAAATCCACTGCCACGCGAGCTGGCCAGTTATGTGCTGCGCGACGCAGCAACGCCGGCACCGGGCAGCCTTCCTCCGCGATCGCGTCCATCCCCGTCCCCCGATCGGATTTGTTGTCGCGGATGATGTCTCTAAGCTGACGCTTACGTCAAGATACCATCGTTTTGGCACAGGGTATCTTGTTGTAGGTCTGGACTGCGTGCTATGCGATGGCTCAATACAGACTGACGTATACGTCAATCAGTTACCATGGATCAGGAGAGCGGCCGATGCAGGACGTCGTGATCGCGGGCTATGCCCGCAGTCCGTTTCATTTCGCCACAAAGGGCGCCCTCGCCCGCGTCCGGCCGGACGATCTCGCAGCCGCCGTGGTGCGTGGCCTGGTCGAGCGCACCGGTGTCGATCCGGACACCATCGAGGACCTGATCGTCGGCTGCGCCTTTCCGGAAGGCGAGCAGGGATTGAACGTGGCCCGGATGATCGGGCTGCTCGCGGGCCTGCCGCAAACGACCGGCGGCGTCACCGTCAACCGCTTTTGCGGCTCCTCGATGCAGTCGGTGCACATGGCCGCCGGCGCGATCCGGATGAATGCCGGCGAGGCCTTCATCTGTGCCGGTGTCGAGAGCATGAGCCGTATTCCGATGTCGGGCTTCAATCCAATGCCCAACCCCGCACTCGCCGCCAGCAGTGCCGCCTATATCGGCATGGGCGAGACGGCGGAGAACGTCGCCCGCCGCTACGAGATCTCGCGCGCCGCCCAGGAGGCGTTCGCGGTGCGCAGCCAGGGCCGGGCCGCAAGCGCGCAACAGGCCGGCCGGCTTGCGGACGAGATCGTGCCGATATCCACCAAGGGGGGCGTGGTTGACCAGGATGGCTGCCTGCGCCCGTCGACGACCGCCGAGGCGCTGGCCGGGCTGAAGCCCGCCTTTGATGCGAACGGCACGGTGACCGCCGGCACTGCCTCGCCGCTCACCGACGGCGCCAGCGCCGTGCTGGTCTGCAGCGCCGAGTTCGCGCACGCCAACAAGCTGACCCCGCTCGCCCGTATCGCCTCCATTGCGATCTCCGGCTGCGCGCCCGAGGTGATGGGGCTGGGACCGATCGCCGCCTCGCGCAAGGCGATGGCGCGGGCCGGCGTCGCCATTGAGGATATCGGCGTGGTCGAGCTCAATGAGGCGTTCGCCAGCCAGTCGCTCGCCTGCGCCCGCGAACTCGGGGTGCGCGACGAGACGCTCAACATCGACGGCGGCGCGATCGCGCTCGGCCATCCGCTGGGGGCGACCGGTGCGCGCATCGTCGGCAAGGCGGCATCGCTGCTGGTGCGCGAGGGCGCGCGCTACGCCCTGGCGACGCAATGCATCGGCGGCGGCCAGGGCATCGCCACCCTGCTGGAGCGGGTGTGATGAGCGATATCCGCAAGGCCTGCGTCGTCGGCGCCGGCGTGATGGGGGTGGCGATCGCCGCCCAGATCGCCAATTCCGGCACGCCAGTGCTGCTGCTCGACATCCCGCCGAAGGATCCGGGAGCGCCACGCGACCAGGTGGCGCGCGACGCAGTCGCGCGCGCGCTCAAGACCGAGCCGGCGCCGTTCATGTCGCGCGACGCGGCGAAGCTGGTCACAACCGGCTGCATCGACGATGACCTGGCCCAGGTCGCCGCGTGCGACTGGATCATCGAGGCGATCATCGAACGGCTCGATCTCAAGCAGGCGCTCTATCGCAAGCTTGACGCGCATCGCCGCCCCGGCTGCGCGGTCAGCTCCAACACCTCGACGATCCCGCTGGCGCAACTCACCGCGGGGCTGCCCGAGCACTTCGCCACCGACTTCCTGATTACCCATTTCTTCAACCCGCCACGCTATATGCGCCTGCTCGAGATCGTGCCCGGCGCGCATACCGATCCCCGGCTGCTGGAGCGGATCAGTAATTTCTGTGACCGCCGGCTCGGCAAGAGCGTGGTGCGGGCGCACGACACGCCGGGCTTCATAGCCAACCGTATCGGCACCTTCTGGCTGCAACGCGGCCTGCTCGCGGCGATGGATGCGGGTCTGACCGTTGAGGAAGCAGACGCGGCGATGGGCCGCACCCTCGGTATCCCGAAAACCGGCATCTTCGGGCTGCTGGATCTGGTCGGGCTCGATCTGATGCCGCACATCAATGCCAGCATGCAGGCGTCGCTGCCGGAACGCGATCCGTTCCGCGCGGTGCTGCGCGAGGTGCCGCTGCTGAACCGGATGATCGAACAGGGACTGATCGGCCGCAAGGGGAAGGGCGGTTTCTACCGAGTCAACCGCACGGGCGGAAAGATCAAGGAGTCGATCGGTCTGGTGACCGGCGAGTACGAGCCGTCGCGTCGCGCCGAGCTGCCGGCAGCACTGGCCCGCGACCCCGCCGCCCTGCTCGCCTCCGACCACAAGCTCGGCCGCTATGCCTGGACGGTGATGGGAGCGACGCTCTCCTACGCGGCGAGCCTGGTGCCGGAGATCGCGGGCGACATCGCCTCCGTGGATGCCGCGATGCGGCTCGGTTTTAACTGGAAGTTCGGCCCATTCGAGCTGCTCGACCGGATCGGCCCGGCGGTCGTCGCCGAGCGCCTCGCGCGCGAGGGCGAGACGGTGCCAAAGCTGCTCACACAGGTCGGCGATGGCCGCTTCTATCGCACCGAAAACGGCGAGGTGAAGCAGTTCGGCGTCGATGGCGGGCTGCATACGGTGGCCCGCGCCGAGGGCGTGCTGCTGCTCGAGGATATCAAGTGCAACACCGCGCCGCTGCTGAAGAACGGCTCCGCCGCCGCGTGGGACATCGGCGACGGCGTGGTCTGCTTTGAGATCACCACCAAGATGAACAGCTTCGACGAGCAGGTGCTCACCCTGCTCGGCAAGACCATCGCGATGGTCAAGGAGCGATTCACCGCACTCGTGCTCTATACCGACGCGGAGAACTTCTCCGCCGGCGCCAATCTCGGGCTGGCCTTGTTCGCCGCCAACATCGCTGCCTGGGGCGAGATCGAGAAATCGATCAGCGCCGGGCAGCAGGCCTTCAAGGCGCTGAAATACGCGCCCTTCCCGGTGGTCGCGGCCCCGGCTGGCCTGGCGCTGGGCGGCGGCTGCGAGATCGCGCTGCATGCCGACGCGATCCAGGCGCATGCCGAGCTGTACATGGGCCTCGTCGAATGCGGTGTCGGCTTGGTGCCGGGCTGGGGCGGCAATGGCGAAATGCTGGCACGCTGGCAGACAGCACCGGGTCTGCCCAGGGGTCCGATGCCGGCGGCGAGCAAGCTGTTCGAGACCGTCAGCACCGCGACCGTGTCGAAATCCGCGGCGGAGGCGCGGGCCTTGCTTTTCCTGCGCGAGACCGACGGCATCACCATGAACCGCGACCGCCTGCTCGCCGACGCCAAGGCGCGGGCGCTGTCGATGGTGACGGACTACACAGCACCGGCGGTGCCGGAGCTTCGGCTATCCGGCGCCGGCGGCCGGGCGGCGATGCAGCTCGCGGTCGCCGCCCTCCATAAGCAAGGGATGGCCAAGGCGCATGACCTGGTCGTCGCCGACGGGCTGGCAGAGCTGCTCAGCGGCGGCGACACCGACCTGATCGACCCCGCCTCCGAAAAGTCGCTGCTCGACCTCGAACGGCGCATGTTCATGCGACTGATCCGTACTCCTGCCACCCTTGCCCGCATCGAGCACATGCTCGAGACCGGCAAGCCGCTGAGGAACTGAGCCGATGCAGACCTACACCGCGCCGCTCCGCGACATGCGCTTCGTGCTGCACGAGCTGCATGATTTTGAGGGCCTGTGCGCCCTGCCCGCGTTCCGCGACCTCGATGCCGCGACCGTCGACAGCGTACTGGAGGAGGCGGGCAAGCTCGCCACCGAGGTGCTGCTGCCGCTGAACGCGCCGGGTGACGCGGAGGGCTGCCGGCTGGAGAACGGCGTCGTGCGCACACCGGCCGGCTTCCCGGAGGCCTACAGGCAGTTTCGCGAGAACGGCTGGACCGCGCTCGCCGAGGACCCCGAGTATGGCGGCCAGGGCCTGCCGGAGAGTGTGAGCAAGCTGGTCGAGGAGATCATCTGTGCGGCAAACCTCTCGTTCAGCCTCTATCCCGGCCTGACACATGGTGCTGTGCAGGCGCTCGCTGATCACGGCACCGAGGCGCTCAAGGCGCAATATCTGCCGAAGATGATCTCCGGCGAGTGGTCGGGTGCTATGTGCCTGACCGAGGCGCATTGCGGCACCGACCTCGGCTTGCTGCGCACCCGCGCCACGCCGGCAGACGACGGCAGCTACCGGCTGGACGGGGCCAAGATCTTCATCTCCGCCGGCGACCACGACCTCACCGACAACGTGGTCCATCTGGTGCTGGCGCGCATGCCCGGCGCCCCCGCGGGGATCAAGGGTGTCAGCATGTTCCTGGTGCCGAAGTTCCTGCCCGAGGGCAACGCCAGGAACGGCGTGATCTGCACCGGTCTCGAGCACAAGATGGGCCTGAAGGCGTCGGCCACCTGCCAGATCAGCTTCGAGGACGCGCAGGGCTGGCTGGTCGGCGCGCCGAACAAGGGCATGCAGGCGATGTTCACGATGATGAACGCCGAGCGGCTCGGCGTCGGCATCCAGGGCAATGGCATCACCGAGGCCGCCTATCAGAGTTCCGTCGCCTATGCCCGCGACCGGCTGCAGGGTCGTTCGCTGAACGGCGCCGCCCGTCCCGATTTGCCCGCCGATCCGATCATCGTGCATCCCGATGTGCGCCGCATGCTGATGACGATGCGCGTCTCGTCGGAGGGCTGCCGCGCCGTCGGCGTCTGGGTGGCGCGCGCGATGGATATCGCAGCCCACGGCGAGGACGCGGACGAGCGCCAGGCGGCGGACGATTTCGTCGCCCTGATGACCCCGGTGGTCAAGGCGCTGTTCACCGACCTCGGCTTCGAGGCCGCCAGCCTCGGCGTGCAGGTCTATGGCGGCCACGGCTATATCCGCGAGCACGGTGTCGAGCAGTACGTCCGCGACGCGCGGATCGCCATGCTCTACGAGGGCACCAACGGCATCCAGGCGCTTGACCTGGTCGGCCGCAAGCTGCCCGCGCATATGGGCCGCTATATGCGCCGCTTCTTCCATCCGGTGGCCGAGATGATCGCGCAGGCCAAGCAGGACAGTCGCACCACCAGGCTGGCCGAGCCGCTGGAGCGCGCCTTCGGCGCCCTGCAACTGACCACCGCGCAGATCGCCACCACCGCGCTCAAGGACGCCGAGGAGGCGGGGGCAGCCGCGACCGACTATCTGCGCATGCTCGGTCTGGTTGCGATGGGGGCGATGTTCGTGCGCTCGGCCGGGATCGCCCATGCCAGGCTGGCCGAGAACACGCCCGACGCCCCCTTCTACCGGGCCAAGCTGGCCTCGGCGCAGTTCTTCGTCGACCGCATCCTTCCGCAAGCCACCGCCCTGTTCCTGGCGATCAAGGCCGGCAAGCACTCCACCATGGCACTCGAGGACGCCGCTTTCTGAAGGGAACATTCCTATGCCGACGTTGCAGGAGCTGACCGAGCGCGTCCGTCCGATGGCCGCCAACCTCGCGCGCCCGGTGATCATCGATCTGGGCGAGACCGGATTGATCCACATCACGGACGGCACGATCGACCATGACGACGGACCCGCCGACTGCCGGATCAAGCTCTCGGCGGAGAGTTTCGAGTCGCTGATCGACGGCAGCCTCGATCCGACGATGGCCTACATGACCGGCCAGCTCGCGGTCGACGGTGATATGGGTCTCGCCTTGCAGCTCTCGTCGGCGCTGCGCCGGACGTGAGCGAGAGGCCACCACCCGGATTCGTGCTCCTGCCACCGTTGGGCCAAGGGGGCTTCCAGGCGCAATGCGGCGCGTTCTGGATCAAGGCGGAAGACCGCAAGCTGGTCGCAGGCTTTCGGGTCGAGGCGATGCACTGCAACCCGGCCGGGGTCTGTCACGGCGGCATGATGGCGACCTTCTGCGACATGCACATGGCGCTGGCGGCGCATTTCGAGGGCCGCTTCGACACCATGCTCCTGCCGACCATCACGCTATCGATCGACTATCTGGCGCCGACCAGACTGGGCGCGTGGGTCGAGGCGCGCGCCGTGCTGCTCAAGACAACGCGACGCGCCGTGTTCAGCAGCGAGACTGTCCTGGCCGAAGGCGAACCCGTCGTACACGCCCGCGGGATCTACAATATTCCGAGTTCGACGGCGGCGGCGGAGCAAGACACCGGAACCATGCTGCGCGCCTATCTCGCACGATAGGCGCGCATCCCACACCTGGTTAGTGCCGACGGTGACAATCGTGACGCCTCTTGGCGCCATGTTGCCTGCCGCACGCCACCCCCGCGGGCTTGGCGTGGCGCTGCGGCGGCGGCGTGCTGAGCTGACGGCTGGCCTGCTGGCCGCTGCCGCTATCGAGTTGTGCCACTGCCGGGGGTGCCACGGCGACCATGGCGAACACTGCGAGGGCTGCGAGACGAATCATGACCTTGAACTCCGATTCGTGGCCCTGAACGCGGCAAAACGAAACGGGTTCGGATTGCCCGTCAGGTGCCCGCTTGTGCCAGGCCCGCTTGTGCCAGAATCTTTTCCGCCTCGCTGAACAGGGCCGCCGGCACCTCGCGACCGGAAGCGCCGACATTCTCGTCGATCTGTTCGGGACGGGACGCGCCGATGATCGCGGCTGCGACGTTGGGCTCGCGCAGCACCCAGGCCAAGGCGAACTGCGCCAGCGAGAGCCCAGCCTGCCTGGCGAGCGGCGTCAGCTTCTGTACTGCCTCAAGGACCTGCGGCTCCATCCACTGCTTGCGGAACGCCACGTTCATCGTGTCGCTGGCGGCGCGGCTGTCCGATGGCACGGCAGCCCCCGGCGCATACTTGCCGGTCAGCACGCCCTGACCCAGGGGCGACCAGACGATCTGCGAAATTCCCGACCGCGCGCAAAGCGGGATGACCGCCTGCTCGGGATCACGATGCAGCAATGAGTATTGCGGCTGGCTGGAGACGAACTTGGCGACACCGGTCATGGCGAGGGCGGCTTCGATCTTGTCCGCAGGCCATTCCGAGAAGCCGATGCAGCGCGCCTTGCCGGACCGCACCACCTCGGTCAGGGCCTGCATGGTCTCCTCCAGCGGGGTCGCCTCGTCGTAGCGGTGACACTGATAGAGATCGACATGGTCGACTTTAAGGCGTGCCAGCGAGGCATCGATCTGCTTGTGAATCTGCACGCGCGACAGGCCGCGATCAGTATCGCTCATCGGAAAGAACAGCTTGGTCGCCAGCACGTAGCTGTCGCGCGGTAAGCCGCCAAGCGCCTCGGCGAGCACCGTCTCGGCGACACCGCGGCCATAGACGTTGGCGGTGTCGATGAAGGTGATGCCGACGTCGAGTGCGCGATGCACGCAGGCGATGGCCTGGTCCTTCTGCACGCCGCCTGACGTCGTTAGCCACGAGCCAAACGCGATCTCGGACACCTCGATGCCGCTGTCGCCGAGTTTGCGGAACTTCATGGATCGTTTCCTTTATTGTCTGATGTCGCGTTTGACCGCCGGCGACCGCAGCAGCTGGTCGATCTCCATGGCGTAGTCGATTGCCGTGTCGGCCTGGAAATGCAGCTCCGGCGCGCTGCGCAGGCGCAGTGCATGCGCGGTCTGCGTGCGCAGGAAAGATGCCACCCGCTTCAATGCCGGCAACACGGCGTCGACGTCGGAACGCCCGAGCCGGGTGACGAAGGCGGTGGCGTGCCGCAGGTCCGGGCTGACCCGCACCTCGGTCACGGTGATCGCAACGCCCGCGAGCTCTGGGTCGCGGAACTCGGTGCGAGCGAACAGCCCGGCGAGGACATGGCGAATTTCCTCGCCGACACGAAGCTGGCGCTGGGTCGGGGCGCCCGACGGGTTGCCCTTACTCAAGCCGGGGCCTGACTCAAGCCGGAACCAGCTCCATCTCGTAGCACTCGACGACATCGCCTTCGCGCAGGTCGTTGAAGCCAGCAAACGAGAGGCCGCACTCGTAGCCGCGCGCCACCTCGCGCACATCATCCTTGAAGCGCTTGAGCTGGCTGAGGTCGCCCTGATGGATGACGACGTTCTCGCGCAGCAGCCGCACGCCGCAGCCGCGCTTGACGAGACCCTCGGTAATGTAGCAGCCCGCCACCTTGCCGGTCTTGGTGATGTCGAACACGCGCCGTATCTCGGCATAGCCGAGGAACTTCTCGCGATGCTTCGGCGCGATCTTGCCGCGCACAAGCTGCTCGATGTCGTCGGCGACCTGGTAGATGATCGAGTAGTAGCGGATGTCGACGCCGTCACGCGTGGCGAGCTCCCGCGCCTGGCTGGTGGCGCGGACGTTGAATGCGACGATGACCGCATCCGAGGCGCGGGCGAGCTGGATGTCGGTTTCGGTGATCTGACCGACGCCGGTGAGCAGCACCCGCACCTTGACCTCCTCGTGCTCCAGCTTGAGCACGGTGTTGGAGATCGCCTCGGCGGAGCCCTGCACGTCCGCCTTGATCAGGACGGCGACCTCTTTCTGAGCACCGGCCTGGATGCGCGCCAGCATCTGATCCAGCGTGCCGCGCGCCGCGACATGGCCCGCCGCCTGCCTGTCCTTGATCTTTCGCTGCCGGAATTCGCAGATCTCGCGCGCCCGCATCTCGTTCTCGACAACGACGAACGGCTCACCGGCGCCGGCGACGCCGGACAGGCCGAGCAACTCGACCGGAGTCGATGGGCCCGCTTCGCGCATCGGCCGGTTCTTGTCGTCAAGCATCGCCCGCACGCGTCCCCATTCGGCGCCGGCGACAACGATATCGCCCTGTTGCAGCATGCCTTTCTGCACCAGCACGGTGGCCACCGGACCACGGCCGCGATCCAGGCGGCTTTCGATGACGGTGCCCTCGGCGGCGCGATCCGGATTGGCGCGCAGGTCGAGGATTTCCGCCTGTAGCGCGATGGCCTCTTCGAGAGCCTCAAGGCCGGTTCGCTTGGTCGCCGAGACCTCGACATCCTGGGTCTCGCCGCCCATCGCCTCGACCACGATCTCGTGGCTGAGCAGCTCCTGTCGCACTCGGTCGGGGTTGGCGCCCGGCTTGTCCATCTTGTTGATGGCCACGATGATCGGCGCGTTCGCCGCCTTGGCGTGGCGGATCGCCTCGATGGTCTGCGGCATCACCCCGTCATCGGCGGCCACCACCAGCACCACGACATCGGTGACGGAGGCGCCACGCGCGCGCATTGAGGTGAACGCCTCGTGGCCCGGCGTGTCGATGAAGGTAATGTGGTTGCCGCTCGCGGTCTCGACCTGGTAGGCGCCGATATGCTGGGTGATGCCACCGGCCTCGCCGCCGGCCACGTCGGTTGCACGCAGCGCGTCGAGCAGCGACGTCTTGCCGTGATCGACATGGCCCATGATGGTGACCACCGGCGCACGCGGCGCCAGGTCGGTGTCCTCGTCGACCTCGCCCTCGATGCCGATTTCGACATCGCTCTCGGACACGCGACGCACCCGGTGGCCGAACTCCTCGACCACGAGCTGCGCGGTGTCGGCATCCAGCGACTGCGTGACGGTGGCCATCACGCCCATCTTCATCAACGACTTGATGATCTCGGCGGCGCGTGTCGCCATGCGGTTGGCGAGTTCCTGGACGCTAATCGTCTCTGGCAGCACCACGTCGCGCACCACGCGCACCTGGTCCGAACGCAGCCGCTCGAGCTCCGCCTGGCGGCGCTCGCGGTCACGCTGGCGACGCACGGAAGCGAGCGAACGGGTTTTTTCGTCCTCGCCCTCGATCGCAGCCTGCACGTCGACTCGGCCCGTGGCGCGGCGATCGCCGAGCTTTTTCGGCGCCGCGACCGGTGGCTTGCGTGCCGGCAACACCGCTCCCGGGCGGCGTGGCGCGCCGAAGCGGCGGCCGTCATCATCATCGGGGCGGGTCGTGCGAAGGCGCAACGTCTCGCCCGGGGCGGCCGCGGCGTCCGGCGTACGGACAGTGCCGGCCGGCACCGTGCCCATGGTGGCGCGATCGGCGAGCGGTCGCAGCGGCTCTGCCGGACCACGCGGCAGGACCTGCACGCGGCTCTGGCTTGCCGCGGCAGGACGCACCACCGGCTGCTCCGGACTTTCGGCCGCCTCACTTTTCTCAAGTGCCGCATGACGGGCGGCTTCGGCCGCCTCATCGCGCGCGTCGGCCTCGGCACGCGCCGCCTCGCGGCTGAGCTCCTCGGCGACGCGGCGGGCATCGTCGTCGCGACGACGCGCCTCTTCCGCGGCGGAGAGGATCGAAATCTTTTCCTGCTCGCGACGTTCTGCGTCCCGTTTGGCCGCGTCGCGTTTGGCGGCGTCTTTCTGCTGCTCCTCGAGAACACGCTGGCGGGTGGCCAGCTCCGAGGCGGTCAGCGCCCGACCGGCACCGGCCGGGCGTGTCGAGGCCGGACCACGGCCGCCGGGGGCCGGCGCGCCAGGCGCGGGTGCGGGCCCCGGGCCACGCTTCTTGCGCACCTCGACCTGCACCACCTTGGAGCGGCCATGGCTGAAGCTCTGCCTGACGGATCCGGCATCGACAGTGCGCCCAACCTCCAGACGGCCAGCCGGCCGCAATGAAAGGCGCCCCTTGCCCTGATCCTGATCGTTGCCTTCGCTCATATATCCGCCTGTTCCAACGGGACGGCCTCGGCCAGACCCGCATAACGTCCGTGTTCCGCGATGATCCGATCGGCCAGAGCCCCAGCCATCACCGCACCGTGCACCATATGGTCACGACCGAAGGCCGCACCCAGCTTCGTTCCGGTCAGACAGGACACGACCGGCAATGCGCGTGCGCCGGAGACCAGTCGCGACCGCTCCTCGCGGCTTCCGTCCGACGCCTGGACGACAAGGCCGGCCTTGCCCGACACGATCCACTCCCGCGCCTTGCCGTAACCGCCGACCGCCTGCCCGGCACGACGCGCCAGGCCGAGCAGATCGGCGATGCGGCGCAGCAGGCCATCCTGCAGAATTGCGCCGAGTTCGGCAGGAATGGTAACCGGGCCACGTGCGGAGCGCGCGAAGACACCCCGCAACGCCGCGGTGTCTAGCACATCCCGCCTGGCACTCAACCACATTCCCCGTCCTGGCAGACGCGCGGCCAGGTCAGGGGTCACGACCCGCTCGGGCGAGACCACGAAGCGGATCATCGCCGACGGTGCCGCATGCGTGCGGGTCACGATGCACCGACGCACAGGGCCGCGCTCGTCCGCCGCTTCTTCGTCGTGCGACACATCGCCGGCTGCTTCAGACGTCGGACTTCTCCTCGTCCGCCGGCGCACTCTCATTTGGCGCATGATCAGGGGCCGCCTCGAACCAGTGTGCGCGCGCGGCCATGATGATCTCGTTGGCAGCCTCCTCGTCGATCGAGTCCGCACCGAGGATTTCGACCAGCTCGTCGCCGGCGAGGTCGGCCAGGTCGTCGAGGGTCTTGATCCCCTTCTCGCCGAGCGTCACCAGGGCCTGGACCGAAAACCCGCCCATCTCGGCCATTTCGTCGGTCACGCCAAGCGCGATACGCTTTTCGTTGAGCGCCTCGTCGCGACGCACCAGGAAGCCCTCCGCACGACGGATCAGCTCTTCTGCCACGGTGTCGTCGAAGCCCTCGATCTCTGCGAGCTCCTCCGGCGGCACGAAGGCCAGCTCCTCGACCGAGTTGAAGCCTTCGGTGACCAGCAGGCCCGCGATCATCTCATCGACGTCGAGGGCTTCGACAAACTGCCCGGAGCGGCGGCGGAACTCCTCCTGGCGGCGGTCGCTCTCCTCTGCCTCGGTCAGGATGTCGATGTCCCAGCGGGTAAGTTGGCTGGCCAAACGAACGTTCTGCCCGCGGCGGCCGATGGCGAGACTCAATTGCTCGTCGGGAACCACCACCTCGACCCTGCCGGCATCCTCGTCCATCACCACCTTGGTGACCTCGGCCGGGGCCAGCGCGTTGACCACGAAGGTCGCCGCCTGCGGGCTCCAGGGAATGATGTCGATCTTCTCGCCCTGCAATTCGGCCACCACCGCCTGCACACGCGAGCCGCGCATGCCCACGCAAGCGCCGACCGGATCGATCGAGCTGTCGCGCGAGATCACCGCCATCTTGGCGCGCGAGCCGGGGTCGCGGGATACCGCCTTGATCTCGATGATGCCGTCATAGATCTCCGGCACTTCTTGCGCGAACAGCTTGGCCAGGAACGCCGGATGGGTGCGCGAGAGAAAGATTTGCGGCCCGCGCGGCTCGTCGCGCACGTCATAGATGTAGGCGCGCACCCGGTCGGAGTTGCGAAAGCTTTCGCGGGGGATCAGCTCGTCACGCCGCAGCAGCGCCTCCGCATGGCCGATTTCGACCATCAGATTGCCATACTCGGTGCGCTTGACGGTGCCGTTGACGATCTCGCCGACGCGATCCTTGAACTCATCATATTGGCGCTTGCGCTCGTACTCGCGCACCCGCTGGACGATCACCTGCTTGGCGGTCTGTGCGGCGATGCGTCCAAAATCGATCGGCGGCAGCGGGTCGACCAGGTGCTCGCCGATATTGATGTCGGGCTTGAACTTGCGCGCGATATTGACCGGGATCTGGGTCTCCTCGTTCTCAACCGTCTCGACCGCCTCGGTCCAGCGCGACAGCCTAACGTCGCCGGAACGGCGGTCGATGGTGGCACGGATGTCCTTCTCGTGGCCGTACTTGGCGCGTCCGGCCTTCTGGATCGCCTGCTCCATGGCTTCCAGGACTTCCTCGCGATCGATCGATTTCTCGCGGGCCACCGCATCGGCGACCAGCAGCAGTTCGGGACGGGAGACGGCAGTGTCCATGGTGATCCTCGACAGC
Source organism: Lichenicoccus sp. (assembly GCF_965276875.1). Taxonomy (GTDB): domain Bacteria; phylum Pseudomonadota; class Alphaproteobacteria; order Acetobacterales; family Acetobacteraceae; genus Lichenicoccus. The sequence goes on from NZ_OZ255701.1 coordinate 1,392,960, forward strand.
TAGTGCGTCTTGTTCAGCTTCATCATCTGCGCCGAGGCCGCGATCAGCGCGTCGGTCAGCACCAGGCGCGCCCGCCGCAGATCGGCCATCGGCAGCGCCACCTCGGTGCCGTCCTCGAGACGCAGCCGTGCGGCGCCACCCTCAGCCCCGAGCACAATGCCGGCGAACCGCTTGCGCCCATCAATCGGCATATTCACCTCGGCCTTGACCTGGTGGCCGGAGAACCGGTTCCAGTCCTTCTCACGGGTCAGCGGCCGGTCGATCCCGGCGGAGCTGACCTCGAGCTCCCAGGGTCCGGGGATCGGATCGTCCACATCGAGCACCGCGCTGATCGCCCGGCTGATCGCCTCGCAATCCGCAACACCGATCAGCGTGCCATCGCTGCGATCGGCCATGATCTGCACCGTCGGCCGATCGCGGCCGAGCACCGCCACCCGCACCAACTCGTAGCCGAGTTCGGTAACAGCCGGCGCGATGGCGGCGGCAATGCGGGCCTCGAGCCCGATCAGATGTGGCAGATCATGGTCCAAAAGCAGAAAAGGCGGCCCGCGAAGGCCACCTCCCAAATCAGCGGAAGAGTTTATATGACGGCTATGTAGTCCGATCGCGGCAGTGAGGCAAGATGTCGCCTCTCGTGATCGTTAGATGCGGCGCGGACCTGCGGCAAGACGCCGTTCGGCCAGGCGCGCCAGATGCACGAAAGGCAGCCCGAGCAGCAGGTAGGCGGCACCGATCATCAGGCCGGTGCCGAAATAGTCGTAGTAGGTGGTCGACAGACGCACATAGGTCTGGCTCAGCTCCGACAGGGTAATCACGCTGACCAGCGAGGAATCCTTGAGTAGCGAGATGAAGTCGTTGGTCATCACCGGCACCACGAAGCGGAAGGCCTGTGGCACGACGACATGGCGCAGCGTTTGGGCCTGCGTCATGTTCAGTGCGACCGCCGCCTCGATCTGGCCGTGCGGCACCGATTGCAACCCGGCGCGATAGTTCTCGGCCTCGTAGGCGCCGTAATTCAGGCCGAGGGCAATCACGCCGGCCAGGAACGGATCGAGCCGGATACCCAAGGACGGCAGCCCGTAGAAGATGAACAGGATCTGGATCAGCAGCGGCGTGCCGCGCACGACCTCGACATAGAGCGTCGCCAGCAGCGCCAGCGGCCGCGGGCCGTAGCGGCGTGCAAGGGCGGCAATCAGCCCGGCGCCGACCGCGAGCACCATCGCGCAGGCGGAGACCGCAAGCGTCATTGCCGCCCCACGCGCGATCAGCGGCAGGAAGCCGGCGTAACGACGCAGCCGTGCGGCCCAGGTGGGCGTGCCCGCGGTCGCGTCGCGGAAGTGCCGCCAGGCGATCGGCGCCCCGCTTGGGGCGGGGCTCTCGCCGATCGCCGCGGCGTTGGTCGCGTCCCACAGCTTCCAGCGCGACAGGATGCGACGCATCGTGCCGTCCTGCTGCATCGCCGCGAGTGCCGCGTTGATCTTGCGGCGGAGGCCGTCGTTGTCCTTGCGCAGGGCAAGTCCGTAGGACAGCGACCCCACCGGCGCGCCGACCAGCGCCAGGCGCGCATTCGGGGCAGCGTAATAGAGCGCAATCGGCCAGTCCAGCAGCACCGCGTCGAGCCGGTGCAGGGCTAGGTCGGAATAGGCGTCGGTCTCCTCGTCGTAGCGGCGCACCGCAATGCCGGGCTCGGCTTGCAGCATGCGATCGGCGAGGCTTGCCTTCAGGGTGCCGACGACGTGGCCGCGCAGTGCTGCCAGCGTGTCAAGCCCCACGGTGCCGCGCCGGACCACGATCTGCTCGAAGGTGCGGTAGTACGGCCGCGAGAAATCGACGGCTGCGGCGTGCTCGGGGGTGATCTCCAGCCCGTCGATGACGACGTCATAGAGGCCGCGCTGGAGACCGGGGATCAGTCCGTCCCAATCGTTCTGCACGAACACCGGCGTCCGCCCAAGACGGGCGGCGACGGCCTCGATGATCTCGGTCTCGAAGCCGGTGATGCGCGCCTGGTCGGCCGGATCGTGGTACACGTAGGGCGCGCCCGACTGCGCATCGGCCCCCCAACGCAACGGCTCGGCGGCGCGCGCACCGGCGGCTGCGAGCATGATGAGCAGCGCCACCCAGCACAGCCGGATCACAACAGCCCGCGCAGGAAGTGCCGTGTGCGCTGATCGTTAGGGCAGGCGAACATGACGGCTGGATCGGCAATCTCTACGATGCGTCCGTCCTGCATGAACACCACCCGGTCCGACGCGGCGGCGGCGAAACGCATTTCGTGGGTCACCACGATCTGGGTCATGCCGTCGTGGTCCAGCTCGCGCATCACCGCCAGCACCTCGTCGGTCAGACCGGGATCGAGCGCTGAGGTCGGCTCGTCGTAGAGCATCACCCTGGGCTCCAGCGCCAAGGCGCGTGCGATCGCCGCGCGCTGCTGCTGACCGCCGGACAGAGTCGCGGGCAGGCGCGCGGCGACAGCGGCGAGGCCCACCTTGTCAAGCAAAGCGAGCGCCCGGGCCCGCGCCGCCTCCCTGGGCATGCGCTTGACCACGACCGGGCCGAGCATGACGTTGTCGAGAACAGTGCGGTGCGCGAACAGGTTGAAGCCTTGCGACACCAGACCGACATTCGCCCGCAAACGATGCGCCTGGCGCTCATGGGCGCGGCTCCAGGCCTGCCCCATCTCGCGCGATACCACGATGCCCGCGATCTCGACGCTACCGCGATCGGGGCGCTCCAGCAGGTTGAGGCAGCGCAGCAAGGTCGATTTGCCGCAACCGGATGGCCCGATCAATGAGACCAGCTCGCCTTCTGCGACGGCGAGCGAGAGGTCGGACAGCACCATCTCGCCGCCGAACTGCTTGGCAATCCCGCGCGTCCTGACGATCAACCGGTTAGCGCCGTCTGTCGCGCGTCAGGCGGACGCGATCGAGCACGGCTTTCGTCGCGCGCAGCGGCCGGGTTGCCTGCCACGAGGTCGAGGCGTGAGCGGCGTCGAGTTCGGCGCGGACGGCCACGAGTTCGCGCCGCAAAGCTGCCACCTGCTCGGCGTGCAGCGCGTCCCGGCCCGGCCGGCCACCCGCTTCAAGCACGTAGAGATGCGCGCGTCCGCAGTTCGGATACGGATGGAATGTCGCGGTCCAGCCGGTGACTTCGGCGATGCGCATGAAAAAAGGGTGGGTGAAGCCCAGCTCCATCCAGCCGAAGCGGCGCATGCAGAACACCGAGAGCGCGTCCAGACGGGGGCCCCAGGCATAGGGGATGCCCTCGCTCGGCGCCGGCACGACCGGCTCGCCGCACAGCACGAGCCGGCCGCCCGGGCGCAGCCGTGCGTGCAGCGCGAGCAGCAGCTCGTCGAAGTCGAACGCGTGATGAAAGGCCTCGTAGAACAGGATGCAGTCGAACCGCTCGCCCGCGAAGCCGGCGCCGAATTCGGCCTGCTCGGTCTTGACGGGCAGGCCGAGATGCGTTGCCTGGGCGGCGATACCCGCAAGTGCCGACGCATCAATATCGACACCGCAAGCGCGGTAACCCATGCGCGACAGCGTCAGCAGGAGCTGGCCGCTGCCGGGGCCGTATTCAAGCACCGAGCCGCCGGCCGGCACGTTGAGGTGGCTGAGGATGTGCCCCCAGGCGAACAGATGCTCGGCCGCCACCCTCGCATCTTGGAACGACCAAGGCACCAGGCCGGTCCACAGGCTGGCCGGCAGCTTGGTAGCCGGAGCCTCGTCACGGGCGGCGCGATACCCCTGCTCTGCGCGGCCGCGCAGAGAGAGGTACAGCGCCATTGCCGCCGCCTTGTAGTCGGGCAGGAACGGGTCCATTCGGCCCAGGGCGCGCGCCTCGGGAATATCGAGGATCAGGCTGGACATGCGCTGATACTGCGCGGCGTCCGGGACGCCGTCGCCAATCTGATCGAGCAGCGTCTCGAATTCAAATGACATGAGGGCGACGCTCTCAAGGGCTGCGCCCCCGGTCAAGCGTGCGCCTATTTCACGCGCGCGTATTTCTCGTCGAGGGCGTCGATCCCGCGCACGTTGGGAGCGGACCGGCCCTGCGGGTCGAACTGCTCGGCGAGCCAGGCATCGACGATCGACTTGGCGAGTTCAGGGCCGATCACCCTGGCCCCCATGGTGATGATCTGGGCATTGTTGCTCAGTGCGGCGCGCTGAGCGGAATAGGTGTCATGCGCCTGGGCGGCGCGGATGCCAGGGATCTTGTTGGCCGAGATCGCCACCCCGATGCCGGTGCCGCAGCACAGAATGCCGCGCTCGAACTCGCCCGCCAGAATGCGGTGGGCGACCCGCTCGGCAACATCAGCGTAGAGCTCCTCGCCGGCGTCCGCCGCCTGCGACAGGTCACTAACCTCGTGGCCGATGTGTTGGAGATGCTGGGCGATGACGACGATGAGCGGGGCGCCGGCACTGTCGCTGCCAAGTGCAATACGCATGGTATGTTTTTCCTGTACTGGCGATCGCGCCTTATTGTGGGCAGAGCGGTAATGGCCACTGCACTCAACTCTCCCTCGATCTGGCCTCCTGCTCGATATCGGTATGGCACGACGAACGGACAGGGCGGCCGGTTGGCCGGCCGCCCCGATCGGCTTCACTTCGAGAGGGTGAATGGGGCGATATAATCCGAGGTGTTGGCCTTCGTGATCAGGACGCAGTTGAACAGCTGCTTTTCGGTTGCGGCACCCGTCTTGCCGTTCTTGAGATAGGCGTTGGCTTCGTCGACGGCCTGCTTCGAGAACTTGGCCACCGGCTGCAGCACCGTGTATTGCAGCTCGCCCGCCTTGATCGCGGCGACGGCATCCGGAGAACCGTCGAAGCCGCCGACCTTGATGCTTGAGAGCTTGCCGGATTCCTTCAGCGCCGCGATCGCGCCAAGCGCCATCTCGTCATTGCCGCTGATCACACCGATAATGTCCGGATGCGCCTGCAGCAGGTTCTGCATCTTGTCGTGTCCCTGGGTGCGGTCCCAGTTGGCGACCTGGGCGCCGGCCTTGTGCAGGTTGGGGAACTGGCTCAGCACGCTCTCGTAGCCGTTGGAACGGGTCGCGGCGTTGTTGTCCGACGGCGCCCCGAGCAACTCGACGTAGTTGCCTTTCTGTCCGACATCCTTCACCCATTGTTGCGCGCCGAGGGCCGCACCTTGGGCATTGTTGGAGACGAGCTGCGCCTTGGCCAGGCCTTCCTGGTTGATCTCGGCGTTAACGAGGAAGACCGGGATGTGCGCGGCGACAGCCTTCTTGACGGCGCCGACGGAGCCGCTCGCATTCGCAGGATCAAGGATGATCGCCACCGAACGGTTGGTGATCGCCGTGTCGACCAGGTTGCTTTCGGTGTTGGTGTCGCCCTTGGAGGCGCCGACGCTGGTCTGGTAGCCGAGTTTCTTTGCCTCGGCCGCCGCGTCCTTGCCTTCGGTATACCAATAGGGGTTGGACGGGTCATTCACGATGATCGTCATCAGGCCCTTGCCCGCGGCGGCCGCCGGAGTCGGCGTTGCCGCAAATGCCGCGGCCCCCAGCGTCATCGCCGCCAACGTCAGGACTGTCTTGTGTGCAGGCATCTTCTTTCTTTCCCTTTATGGAACGTTTTTGTCGGTCAGCCGGACGACTGCGCACCCGACTGGGGCACAGATGTCGCCGCACTCGAAGCCTGACGCTTCGGCCTGCGGCGATATTGAATGGCGTTCAGCAACACGGCGAGCACGATGACGGCGCCGGTGAAGACCGTCTGCCAGTAGGAGGAGATACCGATTATGACCAGCCCGTCCGATAGGAAGCCGATGACGAAGGCGCCGAGCATGGTGCCGCGGATATTGCCGCGACCGCCGGTCAGCGCGGCGCCGCCGATGACCACCGCGGCGATCGCGGTCAGTTCGTACGACACCCCCGCGGTCGGCCCCGCGGAGGTCAGTTGCGAAGTCAGGATCAGTCCGGCGACCGACGCGCAGATGCCTGAGAGCACATAGACACTCACCTGCACCCGCTTGACGGGGACGCCGGAGAGTTCCGCCGCGCGCTCGTTGCCGCCCGAGGCATAGAGCCAGCGTCCGAATGCCGTGCGGGTCAGCACGACGCTGCCGATCAAAGCGGCGACCGCCAGAATGACCACGCCGATCGGCACACCGAACAGGCGGTTGAAGCCGAGCCAGTCGAAGCCGGTATTGCCGAGCGCCGTCTCGCCGCCGAGATTATTGTAGGTCAGGCCGTTGGTGATCAGCAGGGCCGCACCGCGCGCCACATACATCACGCCGAGGGTGGCCACGAACGCCGGAACCTTGAAGCGGGCGACGAGGACGCCGTTCACCAGGCCGACGAACGCACCCAGCATGCAGGCCAGCACTGCCACGACCCAGACCGGAGGATACAGCGTCACGCCAAACGCACTGAAGGTGACACCCTGCATCAGCAATCCGGCGATGACCCCGGACAACCCAAGCGTGGACCCGACCGAGAGGTCGATGCCGCCATTTAGGATGACGAGCAGCATGCCGACGGCGAGGATCCCGTAAATGGCGACGTGCGAGGCCATCGTCAGGAAATTACCGACGGAAAAATAATAGGGGGAGAGGAACGAGAACACCAAGATGATGACGATCAGGGCGAAGAACGCACGTCCTTCCAGCAGGAGTCTGGCAAAATCGAAATCGCCGCCGAAGCCGCCCATTGTTGTGCGTCGGCCGGATAGGCTGGTGTCTGTCATGGTTCCTGCTCTGAGCTCTATCTCTTTGTTTTCACGAGAACCAAAATGCTCTCTCTAGCTGACGACGGCTTCGCCGGAGGCTGCCATGATCTCCTCCTTCGACGCACCCGGTGCGAACTGCGCCGAAATCCGGCCTCTGCGCATGACGATGACGCGATGGGCGATGCTCAGGCACTCATGCACCTCGGAGGTCGAGAAGGCGACGGCAAGTCCGCGCGTCGCGCGTTCGCTGAGCAGCCGGAACACCTCGGCCTTGGCACCGATATCGATGCCCCGGCTGGGCTCGTCGAGCAGGATCACCCTGGGCTCGGTTGCCAGCATCTTGCCGATGACCACCTTTTGCTGGTTGCCGCCGGACAACGAGCCGATCGGCGCCGCCCCGCCGGCGGTCTTGACGCGCACGTCGCGGATCGACCTTTCGACCAAAGCGCGCTCGCCTGGCCTTGAGGTCAGCAATCGTTTCGTAAAAGCGCCGATACTCGACAGCGACAGGTTTTCACCGACCGACATGGTCTGCACCAGGCCGTCGCGCTGACGGTCCTCGGGCACCAGCACCAGACCCTTGGCAATACGGCCGGCAATGCTCAGACCCGCGATCGGCTCACCCTCGAGCAGGACCTCGCCACCGACCATCCGCACCCGTCCGGCGATCGATTCGAGGAACTCGGTGCGCCCGGCGCCCATCAGCCCGTAAATGCAGACCACCTCGCCGGCTTTCACATCGAGGGAAAAATGGTCGACGATCAGGTTGCCCGATCCGGAATTATCGGCGACGCAGATGTCGCGCGCGCTGAGCGCCACCTCGCCGAACTCATACCCGGTCGGCGGAGAGCCGAGATCGAAATTGTCGCCGACCATGTTGCGCACGATCCATTCGAGATCGATGTCGCGCGCCTCGGCATTCGCCGTCATCGCGCCGTCGCGCAGCACCACGGCATAATCGGTGATCTGCAGCGCCTCCTCGAGATGATGCGAGATATAGACGATCGAGACGCCGCGGCTGGTGAGATCACGGATCACCTTGAACAGCACCTCGACTTCGGTCGCACTCAATGCCGAGGTCGGCTCATCCATGATCAGGATACGCGCATCCACCGACAGCGCGCGGGCGATCTCGACGATCTGCTGCTGGCCCAGGCGCAGATCCTCGACCAGGGTCGCGGGGTCGATGTCCTCCTCGAGCTCGGTCATCAGCGCCCGCGCCTGACGCGCCTCCTCGGCGTAATCGACGGCACCGGTCCTGGCGTGGCGCAGTTCGCGTCCGAGAAAGATGTTGTCGCGCACGCTCAGATTGGGAGCGAGGCTCAGCTCCTGGTGGATGATCGAGATACCGCGGTCGCGGGCATCCACCGTCGAGGTGAAGCGGACCGGCTGGCCGTCGAGTTCGATGCTCCCTGAGGTGGGCGTCACGATGCCGGAGAGGATTTTCATCAGGGTGGATTTGCCGGCACCATTCTCGCCGAACAGCGTGGTGACCTTGCCACGATGAATGTCGAAATTCACACCGCGCAGCGCGTGCGTGTTGCCGTAGGATTTCGCGACGTTGCGCGCCGCGAGCACCACCTCGCCGGTGAAGGATTCCGCGGCGACGGCGAGGCTCATGGCGCGCTCAACTTCACCGGCGTCACCTGCCAGTTGGCCGGATCGGTGAGCTGAAAGACGCCGACGACGGAGATGGTCTTGCCGGTCAGCTTGCCCACGTCCAGCTTCGACAGAACCGACTGCTTCATCTGGGTGTTCAAGGCCGAACCGGCATTCTGGTAGACGATCTGGTTCTTGAACTGGCCGAACGTGATTTTGCCGGTGGCGTCGCGCAGGTCGGTGCCCATGATCGCGGGGCCTGTCTGCAGGGTGATGTGGACCGAAGCCGGAACACCGGGAACCGCCACGTCATAGACGCCGAAATCCTGCTTACCCGCCTTACCGGTGAACTTGACGGAGAACTCCGCCCCACCGATGGCCGGGGTTCCATATTGCTTTTCGGCCGCCCCCTGATCCTTGGCGATGGCAGCGGCCAGGGTCGCCGCACTCACCGCATGCGCTTCGACATCGGACTGCACCTTCGGGAACTCGGTCTTGCCGAAGTCCGCGGCGGAGAAGACGCCTGGCCGGCTGGCACCCGGCGCGCCGATCCTGACCACCTTGGTGTCCAGTGCCATGGCGATGAACAGCACCAGGACGGCACCCGAGATCACCAGCAGCGGTGTCGCGCGCCTGACGGGCAGCGTTGCCATTACGGAACCAGGATGATCTTGATGGAGCCTTCGCCCTTCTTCATCAGCTCAAAGCCGTGAGCGAAGTCGGCGAGCGGCAAGGTGTGGGTGACGACACCCTCGGTGGGCAGTCTGCCGTCGGCGATCGCGGCGATGGTCAGCGGATAGCAGTAGGGGCCGAGATGGGCGCCGTAGAGGTCGAGCTGCTTGCGGTCGCTGATGATCGACCAGTCGGCGGTGACCTCGTGGCCGAACACCGAGAACTCGACGAAGCGGCCGAGCTTGCGGATCATGTTCAGGCCTTGGGTGACGCTCGCCTCGTGGCCGGTCGCCTCGATATAGACGTCGCAGCCATAGCCGTCGGTGAGATCCTTGACGGCGCGGACGACGTCTTCCTTGAACGGGTTCATGACGATGTCGGCGCCGAACTTGCGCGCCAAGTCGAGCCGGTCCTGCTTGCCATCGAGGACGATCAGCTTGGACGGATTCTTAAGGCGCGCCGCTCCCACCATGCCGAGACCGAGCGGCCCGGCGCCGGACAGCACCACCACGTCGTCGAGCTGGATCAGGCCGCGATTGACCGCGTGCACCGAACACGCATAGGGCTCGACCAGCACCGCCTTATGCAGCGGCACGTCGCTCGGCACCTTGTAGGTGCGGCTCTCCTTGGGAAAGCGCATGTATTTCGCCATGGCGCCGTTGACGTTGTTCTGAAAGCCGTAGACGTCGTGGCGTTCGCACATCCAGTATTCGCCGCGCGTGCAATAGCGGCAGGTCTCGCACGGCACGATCTGCTCGGAGATCAGCCGGTCGCCGATTTTGAACTTGCCGGCGCGGGCGACATTCTCGCCGATCTCGACGGCGTGGCCGAGGAACTCGTGGCCGGGGATCATCGGCGGTTTGACGTAGCGCGCCTGGCCGCGGTCGTCGCCCCAGAAGGACGGGGCGCCGCCGAAGGTCTTGATGTCGCTGGCGCAGATGCCGCAGGCCTCGACCTCGATGATGATGTCGTCAGGCCCGGCGCGCGGCACGTCGACCTCCTCGAGCCGGTAGTCGCCGGGCGCATAGGCGACGACGGCGGTCATGCGCGCCGGCAGCTCGGCTTTGGCTGTCGCGCGTTCGGTGGAGAATGTGTCCATGATTGGGTCTCCCGTATCGGATCAAGCGGTGAGCCGGGCGATCAGGCCGCCGGCCAAAGCCTGGATGATCAGGTTGCACGAGCAGGCGCCGGCATCGAGCGAGCCGCGCGAGCGCTCGCCCAGGCGGGCGGCGCGGCCGAGCCTGGCCACCATGTCGCGCGTCGCTTCCAGGCCGACGGCCGCGGCCTGCTTTGCCGCCGTGAGGCACGCGACGAAATCGCCGCCCGAAGCGGCGGTCTCGTCATAGGCGACCCGCGCCGGCGTGAGCACGTCGATCAGCGTTTTGTCGCCCGGCTTGGCCTCGCCGAGATCGCGGATCGCGTCCTCGCCGGCCGCCAGCATCGCCGCCATGTGGGCGCTGTCGAGCGTGTCGGTGTCGGCGAGCTTGTCCGCCATTTCGGTAAAGAACGAGCCGTAGAGCGGCCCCATCGAGCCGCCGATATCGCCCAGCAGGGTGTCGCCGATTTCCGCCAAGCCGGCGCGCAGGTCGAACGAGCGCGCGTTCAGCCGATCACGCGCCAGGCGGAAACCCTTGGCCATGTTGATGCCGTGGTCGCCGTCCCCGGTGGCGCCGTCGATTTCTGACAGCAGCGCCTGATTGTCGATGATCGCGCTTGCGATCTCCAGCACCACCGGCGCGGCGGCCGCGAGCGTGATGCACTCCGCACTCATGGCTGGCTGCCTTGTCCGCCGACGGTCAAGCCGATCGAGCGGCACGGTGCGCGCAGCAACCGGTCGAGGTCCGCATCGAGACGGGTGACAGTGAGCGAGACGCCGGACATGTCCAGCGAGGTGAAGTAGTTGCCGACAAACCGCTGCGTGGGGGTGACGCCGCGGGCGCGCAGCATGGCGTCGACATGGCCGTAGAGCACATACAGCTCCATCAGCGGGGTGGCGCCAAGCCCCGAGACCAGGACTGCGACGTTCTCGCCCTCGTAGGGGAGGTCGGCGAGGATCCGCTCCAGCATCATCGAGGCCATTTCGCGGGCCGGCGCCGTCGGCAGCACGGCGATGCCATGCTCGCCGTGATGGCCGATGCCGACTTCCATGCTGCCGGGCTCGATCGTGAAGTTCGGCTTGCCGGCGGCGGGGATCGTGCAGGCGGACAGGCCGATGCCGATCGAGCGGGTGTTGTCGATGGTCTTTTGCGCGACCGCGATGACGGCATCGAGATCGGCCCCCTCGGCAGCCAAGGCGCCGGCCGTCTTCCACATCAGGATCTCGCCGGCGACGCCGCGTCGCTTGTCGGCCTCCTCGGGGGGTGCGGAGGCCACGTCGTCGCGGGCGACCACGGTGCGGACGGTGAGCCCGTCCTTGGCGGCGAGCTTGACCGCCATTTTCACGTTCATGTTGTCGCCGGCATAATTGCCATACAGGCAGGCGACGCCGCGGCCGCCATCGGCCTCGCTGAACGTCGCATGAAAGCTCTTGGCGGTCGGGGAGGCGAACACCTCGCCGATTGCGACCGCGTCGAGCAGACCAGGCCCGACATACCCGAGGAAGGCTGGTTCATGGCCGGAGCCGCCGCCGGTGACGATACCGACGCGCGCCCTGGGCGCCCCTGCCGCATGGCGGAGTACGCGCGGATGGTCGGTCGCGGCGAACAGATCGGGGTGTGCTGCGAGCACGCCGCGGATGCTGTCCTCGGTAATCTGGTCGGGATCGTCGAACACGCGGTTCATGCCGCTTCTTCCTCCCTGGTCTTGCGAGGACCATGGTATCCCAAACGAGCGGATGTCAACCCCGCGAACAGTTGCGCAAACCGAAATCGTGCCACGCGTGGCATTTTTGGAAGAAAGCCCCTGGTTTTGCCTTAAACATTCGATCATATCGTATTATGGTTGTGAGCAAATGAGCAGAGATATAGATTTTGTGCAGCGCAAAACCGCGGATATGGCGCCGAGTGCTGCTGCCCGTGCGCCCGAACGTGGCGAGATCCGCATCGAGACGGTCATTGAGATCGCCACGCTGTATTATTACGATGACGTCACCCAGGAGGCGCTGTCGCAGCGGTTCGCCTTGTCACGCGCCAAGATCGGGCGGCTGCTCAAGCGGGCTCGCGCCGATGGCCTGGTGGAGATACGGGTGCACCAGCCCGCCTCCGTCGGCGCCGAGCTCGAACGCGAGTTTGGACGTCGCTTCAAGATCGGACGGCTGCTGGTCTCGATCGACCATCGCGATCCCGACGCCCAGCGCAGCGCCGTGGCAGCCATGGTCGCCGCACACCTGGAGCGCACGATCAAGGATGGCGCCATCGTCGCCGTCGGCATGGGCCGCAACGTGGCGGCGGTGGCGGATTCGATGATTTCGCGGGCGCGCTCCGGTGTCACCTTCGTCTGTGCAATCGGCGGCTCGCTGCGCGCCGGCGAATACATGAACCCCGACCATATCTGCCGCAGGCTCGCCGCGCGCTTCGGCGGCGAGAGCGAGACGCTTTATGCCCCCGCACTGGTCACCAACGCCGAGCTACGCGCCGAGCTCTACCGCAACGACACCGTCAAACTGACACTCGACCGCGCGCGACGCGCCGACATCGCCCTGATCGGGGTCGGCGACCTGTCCGAGGACAGCAACATGGTCAGGATGGGCTGGTTCACGCCCAAGGAGATCGCCGAGGCGCGTCTCGCCGGCACCATCGGCGACACCATGGGCTACGACTTCATCGACATCCATGGCCGCCCCGCTGATACCGGCATGCAGGGACGAGTCATCGGGCTGTCGCGCAGTGATCTGGAGCGCATCCCCGATGTCGTTGCCATCGCCAGCGAGAACACCAAGGCCGCCGCCATCCTTGGCGCGCTACGCACCGGCGCCATCAACACGCTGGCGACCTCGTTCACCAACGCTCACACCATCCTGCGGCTGGACGACGCGACCGCGGCGACCCGCCCCTACCAGCCGTAACCCGTTCCGAAGCCGAACCCATAGGACGGACCCCAGGGTCCCCACGCCCCCCAGTTCCAGGCCGGATCGGAGAAGGTCTGCGCCGTCATCTCCTGCTGGTCGGCAAGACGCTGCTGCTGCACGTGCAACTGGAACCGCCCGTAAGCCTGCTGCGAGCCGACATAGAGGCAGTCGCAGACCAGCGGATCGGCATAGACATAATCCACGTCGTCGCCATGCACGCGGCGCACGAACTGGTGCGGCGGCAGCTTGCCCAGCATCGCCTGGCGCTCGGGCGTATTGGCGGGCCGCACGACGAAGCCAGCCGCGGCCAGGCTGTCCTCCTTGGAAGACACGATCTCCTGCGGCGTGGCGCAGCCGGCGAGACCGAGTGTGGCGAGCAGGATGACGGCCGGCGCGCGGCGGCGGCAGCAAAAGGATCGGCGCATCGGCAAACTCCGGTGATCGAGCAGGGTTTTTGATGAACGGCTTGCATGGGCGCGCGGATTTGCGCCGGCGATCACGATTTCGATCCACAGCAGGAGGGTTTCACATGCCTTTGGACAGCACCGCGGGCGGCGGCCGACGCCGCGCAATCAACGTTCTCGGCGGCGTCCTGGAGCCCTGCTCGATGGCGCCGCTGACCGGCTTCTATCGGAATGGCTGCTGCATGACCGGACCCGAGGATGCCGGCAGCCACACCGTCTGCGCGGTCATGACCGCCGAATTCCTCTTCTTCAGCCGGGCGCGCGGCAACGATCTCAGCACGCCGATGCCAGCCCATGGCTTTGCCGGCCTGTCACCTGGCGATCGCTGGTGCCTCTGCGCGCCACGCTGGCAGGAGGCGTTCAAGGCGGGTTACGCGCCTGGTGTCATGCTGCGCGCCACCGAGGCCAGCGCCCTCACCTCCTGCGCGATCGAGCACCTCAAGCGGCACGCGCTGGATCTGGAGTGACGCTTCAGGCCCGCACCGCACGCAGATACTGCTCGATCACCTCGTCCGGCTCGCCGTCGGCGCGTATCCTGCCGGACTCCAGCCAGAGCACGCGCGTGCACCAGGTTCGCAATATGCCTGTCTGATGCGAGGTCAGCACCACGATCTCAGCACCCCGCACGACGCTCTCCAGCCGGGCAAGCGCCTTGTCCTGGAAGGCGGAATCACCGGCCATGAACCACTCGTCCATCAGCAGCACCTGCGGCGCGATCGCGGTCGCCAAGCCGAAGCCGAGCCGGACCACCATGCCTGACGAATAGACCCGCACCGGCAGATCGAGGAACGCGCCGAGGGCGGCGAACACCTCCACGTCGGCTTCGAGCCTGCGTATCTGTGGGCTCTGCATGCCGACATAGCGGCCGCGCAGGACGATGTTTTCGCGCCCCGTAAGATCGAGGTTCATGCCGAGATTGGGGTCGAGCAAGGCGTTGAGCGTGCCACCGACATGCACACGGCCGCGCGCCGGCTCGTAGATCCCGGCCATCGCGCGCAACAGGCTGGACTTGCCGGCGCCGTTATGGCCGACGATGCCGAGCCGGTCGCCGGAGTGCAAAGACAAACTGAGATCGCTGAGCGCCTGCACCACGACGCGCCCGTTCGACCTGGCCGGACCCAGCCTGCCGGATGCAACCGACAGCACCGTCTTTTTCAGGGAGCGCGCACCCCCGTGATAGATCGGGAACTCCAGTGACAGGCCTTCGACATGCACAAAGGCGTCGCCGCGTGCGACCGGCACCGCCTCGGCCAGGACGGCCGCATCCCCGATCACGCCCGCCACACTCAAATCGTCACACCCAGAATGCGAGGCGACCGCGCGCCCGGCTGAACACCACCCAGGCGGCAAACCAGAGCAGCGCGCTGTAGCCCAGCGCCGACAGCCACAGCACTGCCGCCTGATGCATCGACAAAGAGGTACCGAGGATCGGCCCGCGCACGATCTCCAGCAGGCTATAGAACGGGTTCATGGGCAGCCACCAGGTATGCGCCCCGAGCTGCGCGGGCTTCCAGATGATCGGCGTGATGTAGAAGGCGATCTGCATGATGCTGGCGACGATCGGCGGCACGTCGCGGAAGCGCGCGCAGATGCTGCCGAACAGAAAGCAGGCGGCGACGGCATCGACAAGCCAGAGGGCCAGGCCGGGCAGCGCCAGCAATGCCGCGAGGCCGGGCCAGGCGCTGAAGATCGCGAACACGACGACCACCACGATCAGGTTGTGCCCCAGCACGATGACGTTGCGCACGATGCAGCGCAGCACCTGCACGGTGAACGGCATGCGCACCGAGCGGATAATCTGCTCGGCATCGAGGAACACGGTGCACGCATCGCCGGTCAGGCCGCTGATGCCGGACTGCCAGAGGATCATCGATAGTGCGAGGAACGGCAGGTAGTCGCGCAGCACGATGCCGAACAGGGTGCCGTAGATCAGGCCCATCGAGGCGACCATGACCGCGGTCGAGAGCGTCAACCAGAATGGCCCCAGCACCGACCCGCGATAACGCAGCTTGATGTCGAGCCAGCCGAGCACGAAGGCGAGTTTCCACTGGACCGTGCCATCGGCGACGTCGCGGCCGACCGCACGCCGGCGCGCGCCGGCGCCGCCGCGCGCGTCAAGCAACAGGCCGGGCGGGATGCCAGAGGGGGTGCCACGGGAAGTGCCAGGCGAAATGCCGGCCCCGGAGGCGGTCGGGTTGGCGCGCATCGCGATCGCGTAGCCGATCCAGCCGCCTACCGCAATGCGGCCGCGCGGCGCGGCCTTGGCCTCGATTCGGGCAAGCGCTTCATCTTGCGGGAAAGTTGAATTCACCGTAATGGCTTAGCCGGCGTTGTTGCATTGCCGGGCTAGAATGCCCGCCGACAAGCGGCCACGGGATCCGGCATGGCGCGATCATCATTATGAGATTGGCAAGGCGTCTTCCCGGTGCGGCGCTGCTGCGACCGCTTGGCGCCATGCTGTTGTTGGCGCTGCTGGCGGCGTGCGCCACAATGCAGCCCACCTTGCCGGTGTCCCAGGAGGCTGCCGACTACCGTGCCCATGCACGCCGCTATTATGCGCCGCCCGGGCCGCCCGCGGACCCATGGGGCCCCTACATACGCGAGGCCGCCCGGCGTTTCGACGTGCCCGGGACCTGGATACGCGCGGTGATGCACCAGGAATCCGGCGGCCACGAATTCATCAACGGCCAGTTCGTCACCTCCGCGCCGGGCGCCATGGGCCTGATGCAGTTGATGCCTCCGACCTATGACGACATGCGCATGCAGTATGGCCTCGGTCCCGACCCATACGATCCGCATGACAATATTTTGGCCGGCGCCGCCTACATGCGTCAGATGTATGACATCTACGGCTCGCCCGGCTTCCTCGCCGCCTACAACACCGGTCCCGGACGGCTGGACGACTTCCTTACCCGCGACCGCGCCCTGCCGCACGAGACACGGCAGTATGTGGCGATCATCGGCCGGCAGATCGCGGGGATCTATCCCACAAGCCGCTCTCCGGCCGATCTGCTGGTGATGAACCAGAACCAGGCCGCCGAGGAAGACCGTCGCCGGAGCCGGGAGGCACGCATGGATGGGGAGCGCAGATATGCGGCGCGCCAGCACGACCGCGTAGATCAACCAACGCGGGTCGCCGAAGCGCCTGCGTCCTTTCGGACAGTGTCCTTCCGTATTCCACTACACTCTGCTGTATCGCGGCAGGCGGAAAGTGGGCATGCGCAAACCGGACGTTGGGGGATCCAGGTCGGCGCGTTCGACACAAGGCGGCAGGCGAGCCAGGCGGTCGGCCATGCGCGGGCGCGGGCGTCCGCCTGGCTGCCGCACGCACGCGCCGAGATCGCCGGCATCGGCACCGGCCGGTCCCATGCGCGTCTCTATCGGGCGCGCTTGACGGGGCTGACCCACGATGATGCCATGCTTGCCTGTCAGCGTTTACGCCGAGGAATTTCGCGATGCATGGTGATTTCCCCGGACGGCAGCTTCTAGGTTGGACGATCCTGGCCCTGCTCGCCGGGAGCCCCACCGTAACCCACGCAGCCCTGCCGGTCGGCGCCAAGGCGCCGGACTTCACCGCTCAGGCCGCCCTTGACGGCAAGCAGTTCAGCTTCTCCTTGGCCAAAGCCCTCAGGCACGGGCCGGTCGTGGTTTATTTCTACCCGGCCGCCTTCACCCATGGCTGCACCATCGAGGCGCATGATTTTGCCGCGGCAATCCCCGCCTTCAAAGCGGCGGGCGCCAGCGTCATCGGCATCTCGGAGGACAAGATCGCCGTTCTGGACCGGTTCTCGGTCAGCGCCTGCCAGGGCAAGTTCCCGGTCGCCGCCGACGCCGACGGCTCGATCGCCAAGCACTACCGCGCGCGCATGCCGCTGCTGCACTCCTATGCCAGCCGCACCTCCTACGTCATCGCCCCCGATGGGACCGTGCTGGAGAGCTATTCGGCGATGGACCCGGACGGCCATGTCGGCAAGACGCTGGCCGCCGTCCGTGCGTACGACAAGGGCTGAACTCAGCCCGCCTCGAGGAACGACTGGTAATCGGACTCGTCCATCAGCGCCTGGAAGGCGTCCGCGTCCGATGGCTCCATCCTGAAGAACCACGCCTCGCCTTCGGCATCGCGGTTGACCATGCTCGGATCCTCCGCGAGCAGGTCGTTGATCTCCAGCACCGCGCCGGCGAGCGGGGCGTAGATGTCCGACGCCGCCTTGACGCTTTCGACCACGGCGCAGCTCTCGCCCTCGGCGAGCTCGCGCTCTAGCTTGGGCAACTCGACGAACACCACATCGCCGAGCGCCTCCTGGGCGTGGTCGGTGATGCCCACTGTGGCGGTGCCGTCGTCTTCGAGACGCACCCACTCATGGTCCTTGGTGTAGCGGATCTCTGCCATCGGTGGAGGTCCTTACCTTATTGCGGTGGATGGGCGCGATTATAGGCGAGTTGCTCGGGCGTGAGTTGCAGCCCGACCTCGAGACGATAGCTGGCGCTGCTCATGCGTCGCGAAATCGGCAAGGTCAGGTCCAGCGGCGCGCTGCGCAGCGCCAGCCGGTCGACGTTGGGAGGGAAGTCCGCCTCGATGCTCAGCAGGTGCTTGGCGACGATGTCGTTGCCGTGCAGCACCGCGACGAAATAAGGGATGGTGATATGCCGCACCGTGGCGGCGGGCCCGCGCATCACCCCTATTGTGACGTTGACCTGGGTGGCCAGCGCCCGGCCCTGCTCGGCATTGCTGCAGGCGCCATTGACACCGGCGATGCTGGCCCTTGTGACAAGGGTGTCGAGATCGCGCGAGGGGCCGGCAAAGCTGCTCAGATCCGCGGCCGGCCCGAGGATGCCGACCGGCACGCAGTCCGGCGCGAAGGCGTTGGGATCGTCGGGACCGCAGGCTGACAGCGTCGCCAGGAGAGCGATGGAGGCGGTTCCAAGGTAGGCAGCGGCTCGGTTCATCACGCGACTCTTTGGGGAGGCAGCCGCGCGGTTGGCCGGCTCGCCTCGTCGCCCTATACTGCCCGCTCTCGATTTGGGGAACACCATGCCGGACCAGATGATGCATTCTCCAGCCGAAACCACGCAGCGCCCGCTGCGTGTGTTGCTGGCCGGTCCGCGCGGCTTCTGCGCCGGCGTCGACCGCGCGATCCGGGTCGTCGAGGAGGCGCTCCGACGCTACGGCGCGCCGGTCTATGTGCGCCACGAGATCGTCCATAACCGCACCGTCGTCGAGGCGCTGGAGGCGCAGGGCGCGATCTTCGTCGAGGAACTCGACGAGGTGCCCGCCGACGGCCATGTGGTGTTTTCCGCCCACGGCGTGCCGAAATCGGTGCCGGCCGAGGCGCAGCGACGCAACCTGCTCTATCTCGACGCCACCTGCCCGCTGGTCAGCAAGGTGCATCGGGAGGCCGAGCGCCACTACGCGGAGGGCGGTCCAGAGAGCCGGCATATCCTGATGATCGGCCATGCCGGCCATCCGGAGGTGGTCGGCACCATGGGCCAGTTGCCCGCCGGCGCGGTGACCCTGGTGCAGGATGCCGACGAGGCGCGCCGCGTGCAGCCGGCGAACGCGAACCGCCTCGCCTTCATCACCCAGACCACGCTCTCGGTGGATGACACCGCCGAGATCGTCTCGGTCCTGCGCACGCGCTTTCCGATGCTCGAAGGCCCCAAGCGCGAGGATATCTGCTATGCCACCACCAACCGACAGGAGGCGGTGAAGGCGATCGCGCCGGGCTGCGACCTGGTGATCGTCATCGGCAGCCCGAACTCCTCGAACTCGCAGCGGCTGCGCGAAGTGGCGGAACGCTCGGGCGCCCCACGCGCGTTGCTGGTGCCGACCCTGCGCGATCTCGACTGGTCGGTGCTGGCAGGCGTGGGCACGCTCGGCATCACCGCCGGCGCTTCCGCCCCGGAGACGCTGGTCCAGGAGATGGTCGACGCCCTGGCCCGCCAGTTCGCCCTGAAAATCGAGGAGCGCACCGTCAAGCAGGAGGACGTGATCTTCAAGCTGCCCGCCCCGCTCGGCTGAATGGCGGTCTATACCGACGTCACCGACGAGGCGCTCGCCGACTTCCTGGGGGAATACGATATCGGCGCCCTGATTGCCTTCCGCGGCATCGCCGAAGGCGTCGAGAACAGCAATTTTTCGCTGCGCACCGACGCCGGCGACTTCATCCTCACCCTCTATGAGCGACGCGTCGAGGCGCGCGATTTACCCTGGTTTCTCGGGCTGATGCAGCATCTCGCGGCACGCGGCCTGTCCTGCCCGCAGCCGCTCCGCGGACGCGACGGCGCCGCCCTGCGCCGGCTCGCCGGACGCCCCGCCGCGATCACCAGCTTCCTGCCCGGCGTCTGGCCGCGCCGGGTCAGGACGGAGCATTGCCGGGCGCTGGGCGAGACCCTGGCGCGGCTGCACATCGCCGGGCTGGACTATGCGCCAATACGACGCAACGCGCTCGGCCCGGACTCCTGGACGGCACTGCTCGATCGCTGCCGGACACACGCCGACCTTGTCCAGCCCGGGCTGCTCGCCGAACTCGACGCAGCCCTCGCACGCATCCTGCCGGCTTGGCCGGGCGACGACCTGCCGCGCGGCCAGATCCACGCCGACCTGTTCCCGGACAACGTGTTCTTCCTCGACCGTGCGGTTTCCGGCGTCATCGATTTCTATTTCGCCTGCACCGACCTGCTCGCCTACGACATCGCGATCTGCCTGAACGCCTGGTGTTTCGAGGGCCGCACATTCAACAAAGCCCACGCCGCCCTGATGATCCGCGGCTACGAGAGCATCCGCCCATTCTGCGCCGCCGAACGCGCCGCCTTGCCGGTGCTGGCAGGAGGTGCGGCGATCCGCTTCCTGCTGACCCGTCTCTATGATTGGGTAAACCGCTCGCCGGGGGCGCTGGTCACGCCAAAGGATCCGCGGGACTACCTGCACCGGCTGCGTTTTCACCTCTTGGCCGAGGACGCACGCGCCTATGGACTCTGATGCACCCCGCCATGTCGAGATCTGGACCGATGGCGGCTGCCGTCCCAACCCGGGGCCGGGCGGCTGGGCGGCGTTGCTGCGTTTCGGCGCCCATGAGCGCGAACTCAGCGGGGGTGATCCCGCCACCACCAACAACCGCATGGAGCTGACCGCCGCCGCCGCCGCGCTCGAGGCGCTCAGCCGCCCCAGCACGGTGGTGCTGCATACCGACAGCGAATACCTGAAAAACGGCGTCACCCGCTGGCAGACCGGCTGGGTGCGACGCAACTGGCGCAACGCCGCAGGTGATCCGGTCGCCAACATGGATCTCTGGCGGCGCGTGCTCGACGCCGCCATGCCGCACCGCATCGACTGGCGATGGGTCCGTGGTCATTCCGGCGACGAACACAACGAACGGGTCGACCGGCTCGCCACCGCCGCGCGATTGTTAATCGAGGCTGCCTCGGATCGTGCTAAGGAAAGTCCTGCCGAACGGAGATGAGCCCAGGCATGAGCCGATATGTCATCGCACGGGCCAACCTGGTCGGCTTCGCGGCCCTGGCGGCCCTGCTGCTCCTGATCGGCGGCATGACATGGGACCGCCTCGTCGCGGTCCGCGTGGGCAACCAGTGGGTGCAGCATACCGACCAGGTGCTGGTCACCATCAAGGACCTGCAAATCGGCATACGCGCGCTGGAGGACGGGCAACGCGGCTACCTGCTGACCGGCGAGAACGACTATCTGTTACCCTATAACACCGCACGCGGCAGGGTCGGCACGCTGCTCGCGGCCCTGCGCACGCTGACCGCCGACAACCCGACAGAGCAGGACCGGCTGCGCCTGCTTGCGCCATTGCTTGCCCATAAAGTCGCCTTTACCGCGCAAACCGTGGCCACGCGGCGCGATGGCGGCGTGGATGCGGCCCTGGCAATGATGCGCACCGATCTCGGCCGCCAGGACATGCTGCGGATCGACGGCCTGCTCGGCGCAATGACCGGCGAGGAGCAGAAGCTGCTCGGCCAGCGCCTGACCGCCAACGCCCGACGCGAAGACTGGCTCGGCGCCTTTGCCGTCGGCGCCGCCCTGCTGGTCGCACTCGCCATGGCCTGGGCCGCGCGCATGCTCAATGCGGCCTGGTCGCGCTCGGCGCGCATGGAGGTGCAACAGCGGGCTTTGGCCGAACGCCTGCGCGCCTCGCTCGACAGCCTGAGCCAGGGGGTCGCGGTGTTCGACGCACAGCGCCTGCTGACCAATTGGAACCCGTGCTTCGCAGCACTGCTGAGCCTGCCCAATTCGTTCCTGCGTGAAGGCATGCCCTACAGCCAGATCACGGGTTGGTTCAGCGATCCGTCAGAGCACGATCTGCTGGAGAGCGACGCGCAGATCGAACGCAGCGGCGTGCACGCAAGCGGCGAGGTGGTGACCTATGAGCGCACCCGCGCCGACGGTCAGCATCTGGAACTCCGCCGCACCGGCATGTCGAACAGCGGCTTCGTGCTGACCATCAGCGACATGACCAAGCGGATGCAGGCCGAGGCGGTGCTGCGCGAGGCGCAGAAGATGCAGGCGATCGGCCAGCTTACCGGCGGCATCGCCCACGACTTCAACAACCTGCTGACGGTGATCCTCGGCAATCTCGAGCTGACCCAGAAGCGGCTCCCCGCGGATCACGCGCTGCAGACCAGGCTCGCGCGCGCGGTCTGGGCGTCGCAACGCGGTGCGGCCCTGACCGCGCAGCTCCTCGCCTTCGCCCGCAAGCAGCCGCTGGCGCCGGCGCCGCTCGACCTCGCGGCGAGCCTGCCGGAGATCGTCCCGCTGCTGCAACGCACGCTGGGTGCTCCGATCGAGGTGCGCTTCGTCGGCGCCGCCGGATTGTGGCCGGCAATGGCCGACGCCGCCCAGCTCGAAAGCGCGGTGCTCAACCTGGCATTGAACGCCCGCGACGCCATGCCAGGCGGCGGCCGCCTCACCTTGGAACTCGCCAACAAGGTGATCGACCAGGAGTACGCCGACAGACACGCCGAGGTGCTCCCCGGCGACTATGTCATGGTGGCGGTCTCGGACAGCGGCCACGGCATGTCCGCCGAAGTGGTCGCCCGCGCCTTCGAGCCATTTTACACCACCAAGCCCGAAGGCAAGGGTACCGGCCTGGGCCTCGCAATGGTGTTCGGCTTCGTCAAGCAGTCCAAAGGCCACGTGAAGATCTACTCCGAGCCCGGCGAGGGAACCTCGATCAAGATCTACCTGCCGCGCGCCATCGGCGGCCTGGGTGCCGCACCGAGCCGTACCCAGGCGCCGATGCCGCTGGTGCGGGGTGAGGCCACCGTGCTGCTCGTCGAGGACGAGCCCGGCGTGCGCGAGATCGCGGCCTCGATCCTGCGCGATTACGGCTACCGGGTGCTGGAAGCCGCCGACGGCGAGGAGGCGCTGCGCGTCTTCGGCGCCCACACCAGCGACATCAACCTGCTGCTCACCGACGTGGTGCTGCCCGGCACCCTGCGCGGGCGCGACATCGCCGAACGCGTCACCGCCCTGCGGCCAGAGGTCGGGGTGCTGTTCATGTCGGGCTACACCGAGAACTCCATCGTCCATCACGGCCGCCTCGACGACGGCGTTCACCTTATCGGCAAGCCCTTCAAACGCGAGCAATTCGCCGCCAAGGTAGCCGCGGTGCTCAACGCCGCCCCCCGCACGGCCGCGAACGACGAGCACACCAACCTCGCGGGCTGAACCAGGAGAACAACGATGGCAAAAACACTTAAGCCCGGCGACAAAGTTTCCTGGGATAGCACGCAAGGCGCCACCAAGGGCGAAGTCGAGAAGAAACTCACCAAGCCCGCCAAGATCAAAGGCCACACCGCCAAGGCCTCCAAGGACGACCCGCAATACATGGTCCGCAGCGAAAAAACCGGCGCCCGCGCCGCGCACAAGCCGGATGCGCTGAAGAAGCGATAGCGCGTGGGCGCGTAAGGAAGGCAAGGGGCTCTGCCCCATCGATCCGCTTCGCGGCTCGATCCCGTCAAAGGCTAGCCTTTGAAATCCTTTCGCTTAAGCACTTACCCCCATTCCAGGCCGATTAGCGCAAGCGCGACTACAATCCCTGTAAGCCCCACGAACTCGGCGCCGAGCAACATTATAGTTCGCGTCGCCGTCGCCCATCTGCCGCCGCCATAGGTGCCGCGGAGGTGCCGGAAGACGTGGACAGGGATGAGCAGGCAAAGCACCGCCTGCACGTCATCACCAAGCAGCCTGTCCACCTGCATCAAGGCGGCGATCAGCAGCATGCCGAAAGCCAACGAATGCAGCCCGAACACCACGTGGTCATAGAGCGGGACCCGCGGTCTCCGCCCCACAAAGAGCAGCTTGAGCGTTACGGCGGCGATCGGCAGCATCAGCAGAACCAGCCGCTCGACCCAGGTTCCCATCTCCCTCACGATCGCCTTGGGGTCGCTTGCGGCGTGCCCGACGTGGTGCTGCAGCCAAGCCGTGAGGCCGGGATGCTTTGCGATAACCAGTTGGCGCGTCCAATCCCCGGGGGGCGCCCCGTGGCCGACATGCATTTCGATGCCGCCGAACGAAGCCATCAGGAACAGCACGAAGAGTGCCACGAAGAAAATCCGAACGGGCGGCACATCGCGGACGCGTCGCCCGTCCAGCCAGTCCCGCGTGAGCCGTCCCGGGTTGAAGGCCAGCAGCCGCACTGTCCGCAGCACCCGGCTGTCGCCATGGGTGAACGCCTCGATCGTCTCGCCCGCGAGATCCAGCAGCGATCGATGCGTCGGACCTCGCTGCTGCCCGCACACATGGCAGAACCGTCCGACAAGGAGTGCCCGGCAATTCAGGCACGCGATCGACGCCGCGCCGTGCGCTACCTCCGCCTCTCTCACCTGCCCCTTCATCTCGCCACCCATGTTGCCCTGCTTTCATGCGGCACGATCACCCGTCAGACCCGATCTTGCCGCCCTACCGGATGCCCAGCCAACGCGGGTCTCGGCATGGTTGCGGTGCACTCGCCAGCGGTTCAGCCGGACCGGACTGAGGCGTCCGCGGCGCGCAAGGTGTCGATGAACACGCGCAAAGCCGGCGGCACGTGCCGGTGCCCTGGATAATAGAGACAGAAGCCAGGAATAACGGGCGACCAGTCTTCGAGCAAGGCACGCAGGCGCCCGTCGCGGAGTGCCAGCCGTGCCGCCGCTTCCGGAACGAACGCGATGCCCAGACCATCCACGGCAGCCTCCACCATGAGCTCGTTGTGGTCGAGCGTCAGCACGCCGGGCACCTCGATTGCGATCTCATCCCGACCTCGCGCGAACTCCCAGCAATAGGGCCTGCCGCTTGGCAGACGCTGGCGGATGCAGCCATGGCGCCGGAGATCGTCAGGCGTAGCCGGCACACCATGCCGGGAGAGATAGGTCGGTGAGGCCACCGCAAGAAAGCGCGCGTCGCCGCCGAACGGAATTGCGATCATGTCCTGGGGTATGGCTTCGCGCAGCCGCACGCCGGCGTCAAATCCGTCGGCAACAATGTCGATCAGCCGACCTTCCGACACGATGTCGAGTGCGACACGCGGGTATCGTTGCAGGAAACCGGGCACGACGTGGCTCAGCAGCCAGCGCGCGGCGACTTCAGACGCATTGATCCGAAGCGTTCCTGCCGGACCATCGGTGCCGTCGCTGACCACCGCCAGCATGTCATCCAGCTCGCGAAGGGCTGGTACGAGTCGGGCCAGAAGGCGCATACCCGCCTCCGTGGGCGCGACGCTGCGTGTCGTCCGATGCAGCAGCCGGACGCCGAGCTGCTGCTCCAATCCGCTCAAGGCATGACTGAGCGAGGAACGCGACACGCCCATCTGATCGGCGGCTGCACGGAAACTTCGATGTCGCGCCACCGCGATGAAGGCGTTCAGATCGGCAAGCGACGGGTTCGTCATTGGTGCGGATATTTCACCAACCCATGCAATGATGCCAGTCTAAACTCAACGATCTCCCGGCCTTACCTTGGGGTCGGTGAAGGAGATAGCGGGATGAAAACCTGGCTCATTACGGGGGCGTCCTCCGGTTTGGGGCGCATCATGACGGAACGCCTGCTCGCCCGGGGCGACAGGGTGGCGGCGACCGTGCGGCGAGCCGACGCGCTCGACGATCTTGGAACACGCTATGATGATCGGCTGCGCGTCGTCGTCGTCGATCTCACCGATACGGACGGGATGCGACGCGAGCTCGATGCAACGTTCGCCGCCCTCGGGCGCATCGACGTTGTGGTCAGCAACGCCGGCTACGGGCTGTTCGGCGCGGTCGAGGAGGTCAGCGACGCGCAGATCGAACGACAGATCGCAACGAACCTGACCGCCTGCATCCAGCTGGTCCGGGCATGCCTGCCGCATCTGCGCAGGCAAAGTGGGGGCCGCATCGTCCAGGTGTCCTCGGAGGGCGGCCAGACGACCTATCCGGGCTTTGGTCTGTATCACGCAACGAAGTGGGGGATTGAAGGCTTCATCGAGACGGTGGCGAAGGAGGTGGCCGCTTTCGGCATCGATTGTGTCATCGTCGAACCGGGGCCAACCGCCACGAGCTTCAGGACGAATGTCGATCGCGCAGCGGTTCCGCTCGCTGCCTACGATGCCACGCCTGTCGGAGACCTGCGCGTCGCCATCGCATCCGGATCGTTTGTCCTGAAAGGTGATGCGGAACGCACCGTCGCGGCGATGATTGCCACCGCTGACGCGGAGCGGCCGCCGCTGCGGCTGGCACTCGGCAGTACCGCCTACGACAACATCGAGCACGCATTGGCAGAACGCCTTGAGGCCGTGCGTCAGCAAAAAGCCGTGGCGTTCGCCGCTGATCGCGAGGACGCATCATCGTAGCAGGTGCCGCGATGGCAGCACCGTGACCTCGTCGTCCTTGAAGAACCTCATGATTGACCTGACGTCGTATGGCTGCGTCGCGGACAACCAATGCTGGCCGGGCGGGAAGGTCCAGGCGTGGGTCAGCAGTGTTGCTGGCTGCTGCGTGATGATGGCGGTGGGGCCGGCGGCGAGGCCAGATTGCCAGGTTTCGTGCAGGCTGATTTCGGACGCCTGCGTGCCTTGATAGGCCGCAACAAGGTCGGGAAGCCGCCAGACCGCCATCGGCGCGATCGCGAGCGTCAGGCACAGCAGGCCCGCCAGGACGTGGCCTTGCGCGTCGCGCGGTGCTGGTGCGGTGAGGCATGCGGATGCGAGCAGGACCAGGATCATGAAGCACTGGCGCACCGCCTCGTGGCGCTGGCAGCACTGGAAACCGAACTGGTAGTCAGCCGCGAACAGCGAGGCGAACATACCGAACAGCAACGCCAGGATGAGGGCGATGAGAGGCCAGCGGGGGATCCTACCGAAACAGCGGCGGGCGGTGAGCAGGAAGGCAGCTAGCAGCAGAAGCTTGAGCGGAATGCCCAAGGCAAGCGAGCCCGCGCCCTGCTGGCCCCAGTCGCCGTCGTTGCGGTCGATCATCGCCATGGCCCGTAGCGTCTGCGGCACGGCGGCACGTAGGCTGGCCAGAAGATGGTGGCCGGTCGGCGAGGCCAGGGTCGGCGCGCCGGCGGCGCGGCCGTTGAGAGCGGTGACGGCAAAAACGCACAATGAGAGGATGAGTGGCACGAGCAGCCAGGCGACGGGCTGGCGGGGTCGCCTGACCCGTGCCAGCAGCATCGTGGTGGTGAAGCCGAGGCCGACGAAGGCGCCCATTTCGCTGCTGGTGACGGCGACGATGAGCGCCGCGGCGGCGATGGCGCGACCGGCCGCCGTAGCGAGCCCATCGTCGAGAATGTGGATGAGGAGGAAGCAGAGTGCGGCCACGGTGGGGGCGTAGGCGGCGGCGCCGACAGGCCAGTAGAGCATGTCGGCCAGCGGGTGCCCGAGCAGGAACAGGCTGGCGAGGCTGAAAGCGAGCAGCAGTCGCGGCACGAGGCGGCCTTGCGGCCGGAGGATCAGTCGGGCGCCGCAGCCGAGCAGGAGGATGGCCCAGCAGAGCGACAGAAAGGTGCCGATCAGCGGCCGGTGCAGACGGTCGACAGCGGCCGCGTAGAAGAACAGAAGCGTTTCCGAGAACGGGCGGGGGGTGTCGGTGGTCAGCCGGTGCCAGGCGAAGGCGACGCCCTGGTCGCGGAGCCCGGCGGCATAGTCGTAGTCATCGCCCTGCCACTGCCCAAGGCTCACGAGCCCCATGTGGGCCAGAATGATGAGCAGCAACGGCAAACAAACCAACAGAGAGGGTTTGCAAAGGGCGACCGCCCCCCGCTTGACTTTGGGCCGGGTCCGGGCAGAGCCCGGCCTTGCTTGAGTCATGGGCCCGCGGAGATGATGATTTCGATAAGGTTAGGCAAACGCGAAGCGATGCCGGCCTCGATGGTGGGAGCGATGTCGGCGGCGCGTTCGATGCGCAGGGCAGGCACGCCCATGGAGTGCGCGAGGCTCTGATAGTCGATTGCCGGGTCGACCAGGTCCATGGCGATGAAGCGGTTGCGGCGGACCGAGGCGTAGGCGGGCTGTGCGCGCATGAAGTTCTTCAGGACGTTGTATTCGCGGTTGTTCATGACGACGAAGGTGACCGGCAGGCGCTCGTGTGCGGCGGTCCAGAGGGCTTGCGGCGAGTAGAGCGCGGCACCGTCGCCGACGAGGCTGATGACCGGCTCGCGGCCGAGGCCGAGCGAGCAGCCGATGGCGGCGGGCATGCCCCAGCCGAGGCAGCCGCCGCGCAGAAAGCTGTATTGGCGTGGCCACGGGCTATCGAGGAAGGCGCGCAGATGCAGTGAGGTTGCGATGGCCTCGTCGACGATGGCGATGTCCGGGCCGATGGCGCGCGCGGCTTCGCGGGCTGCAACCTGCGGGGTGATGATTGGGGCGTCGAACTCCGCGGCGGCGGCTTCGGCGTGTTGGCGGCGGGTTTGCGCGCGGCGTGTGGCTGCGGCCTGCACCAGGTTCGCGCGCGCGGCGGCGCTGTCGCCTAGTGCTGGAGGCAGGATTAGCGCAAGGGCGCCGAGCGAGGCCTTGAGGTCGCCGACGACGGAGAGGCGTGTCGGGTAGGTGCGGCCGAGGTCGCGCACGTCGGACGACATCTGATAGACGGCGCAGCCGGGCGGGACTGCCGAAGTTTCGGTGTAGAGCACGGTGATCAGCGACTTGCCGCCGAGTGCGAACACCGCGTCGTAGTCGCTCAATACGTGGGCGATGGAGTCGGCGTTGCTCGGCAGGTTGCCGCCCCAGAGCGGGTGCGAGGTCGGGTAGGGGATGCGTGCCGGCCAGGACGAGCCGTAGACGGGCGCGCCGAGCAGTTCGGCAACAGTGACGACTTCGGCGGCGGCGTTCGAGGCGTGGATTTCGTCGCCGGCGATGATGAGCAGGCGGCCGGGGGCGACGGCGGCGAACTGTTCGGCCAGCCGGTCGAGCGAGCCCGCGACCGCGGCGCGGTCGACAACCGAGTGCGCGGTGACCGGGATATCGGTCATTGCCTCCATCACGTCCATCGGCAGAGAGAGGAACACCGGGCCGGTGGGGGCGGCGCGGGCATCGTTGAAGGCGCGTCGCACCAGCACCGGCAACTGGCTGACGTTGGTGACCTCGTGCGCCCATTTCATCGCGGGGGCGGCGATGCGCACCAGGTCGCCGTAGAGCAGCGGGTCGGTGAGGCTGTGGCGGCTGTCCTGCTGGCCGGCGGTGACCACCAGCGGTGTTTGCGAGACGCTGGCGTTAAGCAGGTTGCCCATGCCGTTGCCCAGGCCGCCCGCGGTATGCAGGTTGAGGAAGCCGGGGCGACCCGCGGCCTGGGCGTAGCCGTCGGCCATGGCGACCGCGCTCGCCTCCTGCAAAGCGAGCACGTAGTGGAGCTCCGGCTTCTCGACGAGGGCGTCCATGAGCGGCAGTTCGGTGGTTCCGGGATTGCCGAAGATGTATTCCACGCCTTCGCTATGCAGCGTCTCCAGCAGCAGGTCGGCTCCCCGGCGCAGGTTGGGGCGCAGGTTGGGGCGCATGGTGGATTCGGCGTTGGCAAGCGGCGTCAGCATGTCGGCACTCCGGATGTGGGCCGCGTTGCCCTGGGGTCGGACGGATCGTAGGGTGCCTGGGACAGTTCATCCAACCCGTGGCCCTCCCCTGAATACGCCAAGACCCAGTCTGCGTCTGCTCGCGCCACGCGGATCGATGGCCGTGCTGCAGGATGCGCCGGCGATTGCGCAGAGTGCGCGCAATCGCGGCATCGTTCGTCGGCTGGAGACGATCTACTACGACACTGCCGACCATGCGCTGTTCGCGACTGGGCTTTCGTTGCGCGTGCAGCGGCAGGGGCAGCGCTGTATCCAGGCGGTGCGGCAGGATGGCCAGGTTTGGTCGCGGCTCGTCTCGGGTCCGGGGCCCGATCTTGCCGCCCTGGATGGTGCCGGCTTGCCGCTGCCGGCGGCGCTGCTCGAGCGGCTGTCGGCGAGGCCGGTGACGGCGGTGTTCGAGACGCGGCTGCGGCGGCGCCTGCGCCGGCTCGCGTTTTCCGGGGCGCTGGTGGAGGCGGCGTTCGACGAGGGCCTGATCGAGGCGCCGTCCGGGCAGGAGGCGTTCGCGGCGATTAGGCTCGATCTGCAATCGGGCGATCCGGCTGTGCTGTATGAGATCGGCATGCGGTTGCTGGAGCTGGCGCCGCTGCGTCCGGACACGGCAGGCACCATGCGTCGCGGTTACGCGCTGGCCTCCGGCGTGCGGCCGAGGGCCGAGAAGGCGGTGCCAGCGAGGATAGCGGAGGGCTTCGTCGTCGACGAGCTGGTGGGGGCCGTGCTCGCCGCCTGCCAGACGCATCTGCTGGGCAACCAGGTCGTCGCCCTGGAGGGCAGCCGCGCCGAGGGGGTGCATCAGATGCGGGTGGCGCTGCGCCGGCTGCGCACGGCGCTGTCGCTGCTGGGCCGGGAGATGCCGTCGCCGACAATGGACAGCCTGGCCGGGGAGGCACGCTGGCTGGCGGACCGGCTTGGCCCGGCACGCGGCTGGGACGTGTTTCTCGCCGCCACGCTGAGCGGGCCGGAACGGCTGGGGGGCGCGGATTTCGCCGGGCTGCGCGCGGCGGCGGCGGCGCGCCGCGAGGCGGCCTACGCGGAGGTCCGCGAGACCATCGGCGATGCGCGCTACGGCCGGTTCCAGATGCTGCTCAGCCAGTGGATCGTGCGGCGCGGCTGGCGCAACGAAGTGGATCGCGAGGGGCTCGCGGTGCTTGCCGAGCCGGCCACGGCGCTGGCGGCGCGGGTGCTCAGCCGGCTGCATCGGCGCGCACTCAAGCAGGGGCGGCGCTTCAAGCGGCTGTCGGCGGAGGAGCGGCACGGCTTACGGATTACGCTGAAGAAGCTGCGCTACGCGGTTGAGTTCTTCCTGCCGCTCTGCCAGGAGGCGGCATCCGCCCGCCGCTTCCTGGTACGGCTCGCGGCACTCCAGGACGCGCTGGGGCTGGACCATGACGCGGCCACCACGCAGCCGCTGCTGGATGCGTTGGCCCAGGAGAGTGCCGTGCTCGGCGTGCATCGCGCGATTGGCGTGGTCGCCGGCTGGCAGGGCGGCCAGAGCCTGGCAACGGCCGAGTTGCTGGCCGAGCGCTGGGAGCGGTTCAGGTCGCTGCCGTTACCCTTCGCAGCATCGGAGGGACTTACCTCGCGCTGACCGGGCGGCTATTGCATGTCGGTGCCGAAGATCGTGCGGGCCTCGACCATGAAACAGCCTTGCTTGCGCCTGTTGCTGGGCGCCGTGCTGCTGGGGGCGCCCGTTGCCGCGGGGGCGGCCGCACCTTCCGTCCCGGTGCGTGTCGGCACCGTGGTGCGCGAGGATCTGCCGATCAGCATCGGCGGCCTCGGTACGGTGCAGGCCTGGCGGTCGGTCACCGCGCGGGCGCAAGTCAACGGCTACCTGACGGAACTGGATTTCCACGAGGGCCAGGAGGTGCATCGCGGCGACCTGCTGGCGGTGGTCGACCCACGCCCCTATGCCGCCCTGCTCGCCCAGGCCGAAGCCAAGAAGGCCGGCGACGCGGCGACACTCGCCAATTATCAAGTCAATTACCGGCGTGACTCGACCTTGGCGCACGACCAGTACGCGAGCCGCCAGCAGGCCGACAATGACATGGCGCTGGTGCGTCAGTTCCAGGCCAACGTGCTGGGTGACGAGGCGGCGGTGATGCAGGCCAAGCTCAACCTCGCCTTCTGCCGGATCACCGCCCCGATCGACGGGGTCGTGGGCTTTAGGCTGATCGATGTCGGCAACCTGATCCAGAACGCGGCGCAGACGGCGATTGTCACCATCCAGCAGGTGCATCCCATCGCGGTGGTGTTCACGCTGGCCGAGCAGGATCTGCCGCGCGTGCAGGAGGCGCGCGCGAGGGGCACCCTGCCCGCGGCGGCCTACAGCTCGGACGAGGAGACGCTGCTCGGTCGCGGCACGCTGGTGACGCCGAACAACACGATCGACAGCACGACCGGAACGATCTCGCTCAAGGCGGTGTTCGCCAACCGCCAAGACCTGCTCTGGCCGGGCCAATACGTGAATGTGCGCCTGCAGTTGCGCGTGCAGAAAAACGCGGTGGTGGTGCCGCTGGAGGCGGTGCAGCACGGTCCCGACGGGCTCTATGTCTATGTGGTGCGGCCCGACCATACGGTGCACAACCGTTCGATCGAGGTTGGCTATCAGGATGCGCGGGTGGCAATGGTGACGGCCGGATTGCAGGGCGGCGAGAGCATCGTGCTCGACGGCCAGTCGCGCCTGCAGGACGGCACCCGTATCGCAGCCGAGCCCGCGCACGCCTGATGAGCATCTCGACCCCCTTCATTAAGCGCCCGATCGCGACCTCGCTGCTGATGGCGGCGCTGTTTCTGGTCGGGTTAGCGGCGTTCCCGCTGCTGCCGGTGGCCCCCTTGCCGGCGGTGGACTTTCCGACGCTGGAGGTCACCACGCAGTATCCGGGGGCCAGCCCCGATACCATGGCGTCCGCCGTGGCCGAGCCTCTGGAGACGCAGTTCAACGAGATCTCCGGTGTTTCGCAGATGACCTCGGTGAACGTGCTCGGCACCAGCACGATTACCATCCAGTTCGACCTGTCGCGCAATATCGACGCCGCAATGGGAGACGTGCTGGAGGCGATCAACGCGGCAGCCGGACAGTTGCCAAAGGACCTGCCGACGCAGCCCGAGGTGCGCAAGGTCAATCCCGCCGATCCGCCGATCATGCTGCTCTCGGTGCAGTCCGACGCGATGCCACTGACCACCGTCGACCGCTACGCCGAGAACATCCTGGTGCAGCAGCTCTCGACCGTGCGCGGCGTCGGCGAGGTGGCGATCGGCGGTCAGCAGAAGCCGGCGGTCCGGGTGCAGATCGATCCCGGCAAGCTGGCCAGCATGGGCATGACGCTGGAGGACGTGCGCACCGCTCTGGCCAACGCCACGTCGAATAGCCCGAAGGGCAGCATCGACGGCCCGAACACCTCGCTGGTGGTCATGGCCAACGACCAGATCACCACGCCGGCGGCGTACGGGCGGGTGATTGTCGGCTATCGCAACGGGGCAGCGATCCGCATCGGCGATATCGGCCATGCCGTGCGCGGACCGCAGAACCGCGAGCTGGCGGGTTGGCAGGATGCCGGCGAAGGCGTCAAGCGCGGCGTGTTGCTGATCATCTTTAAGCAGCCGAACGCCAACGTGATTGCCACCGTGGGTCGCATCAAGGCGGCGCTGCCGCGGCTGCGGGCCTCGATCCCGCCGGCGATCCATGTGGGCGCGATCGTCGACAAGACGATCATGATCCGTGCCTCGGTGCACGACGTCGAGGTGACGCTGGCGATCGCCATCGCGCTCGTGGTGATGGTGATCTTCCTGTTCCTGCGCAGTGCCTGGGCGACGATCATTCCCAGTGCGACGGTGCCGCTGGCGTTGTTCGGCACGTTTGCCGTGATGTATGCGCTCGGGTTCAGCCTGGATAATCTGTCGCTGATGGCGCTGACGGTCGCGGTCGGCTTCGTCGTCGACGACGCGATCGTCATGCTGGAGAACATCTATCGCCATGTCGAGGATGGTGTGCCGCCGCGCGAGGCGGCGCTGCGCGGGGCGGGCGAGATCGGCTTCACCATCGTCTCGATCAGCTTCTCGCTGATCGCGGTGTTCATCCCGCTGCTGCTGATGGGCGGCATCGTCGGCAGGCTGTTCCGCGAGTTTGCGCTCACGGTTTCGATCGCGGTGCTGGTCTCGGCCGCCGTCTCGCTGACGCTGACGCCGATGCTGTGCGCGCGCTTCCTGCGCCAGGCGCCGTCACACGGACGCATCTACCGTGTCGTCGAGAGCCTGTTCGAGGGGCTGCTCGGCTTCTACCGGCGTACTTTGGATGTGGCGCTCCGTTTCCGCTTGGTGACGCTGTGCACCTTCCTGTGCACCGTGGCGCTGACCGTGGCGCTGTATATGGTGATCCCGAAGGGGTTCTTTCCGATCGAGGATGCCGGGCTGATCGTCGGCACCACGCAGGCGTCCCAGGACATCTCGTTCGAGGCCATGCTCAATCGCCAGGAGCAGATCAACCGGATGGTGGCCGCGGATCCCGCCACCGAGGTGTTCGCATCCCAGATCGGCGCCGGCACCGCCGGGCAGACCGCCAATATGGGGCGGATCTATATCCACCTGAAAGACTGGGGCGAGCGGGCGCCGATCATGCAGGTGATCGCGCGGCTGTCGGCGAAGGCGGCGCGGATCCCGGGCATGAGGCTCTACATGCAGCCGGCGCAGGACATCAATGTCGGCGGCCGGGTTTCGCAGACGATGTATCAATACACTTTGCAGGACGCCGATGCGGCGGAGCTGAACCACTGGGCGCCAAAGGTGCTGGCGGCGGTCCGCACGATGAAGCAGGTGCGCGACGTCGCCACCGACCAGCAGATCGCCGGCACCACCGCCACCCTGCGCATCGACCGCGACCTCGCCGCGCGCTTCGGCATCCTGCCGGCGCAGATCGACGCGGTGCTCTACGACGCGTTTGGCCAGCGCGAGGTGGTGCAGTATTTCTCGCAGCTCGATTCGTATTTCGTCATTCTGGAAGTGCCGCCCAGGCAGGAGGGCGAGGGCGCGACGCTGGGCAAGCTGTATGTGCGCGGCAGCAACGGCCAGGCGGTGCCGCTATCGGCGCTGGTGAAGGTCGACACCGTGCCGGTGACGCCGCTGGCGGAGAACCACCAGAGCCAGTTCCCGGCAGTGACGATCTCGTTCAACCTGGCACCCGGGGTGGCGCTCGGCGATGCGGTGACGGCGATCACCAGGGTCGAGGCCCAGCTCGGCACGCCGCTGTCGCTGACCGGCTCGTTCCAGGGCACCGCACAGGCGTTCCAATCCTCGCTGGGCACCGAGCCATACCTGATCGCAGCGGCGCTGATCTGCGTCTATATCATCCTCGGCATCCTGTACGAGAGCTACATCCTGCCGCTGACCATCCTCTCGACCCTGCCCTCGGCAGGCGTCGGCGCGCTGCTGATGCTGATGCTGGCGCATACCGACCTGTCGGTGATCGCGATGATCGGGATCATCCTGCTGATCGGCATCGTCAAGAAGAACGGCATCATGATGGTCGATTTCGCGATCAACGCCGAACGCAACCAGGGCCGCACGCCGCTCGAGGCGATCCGCCAGGCCTGCCTGCTGCGCTTTCGGCCGATCCTGATGACGACGATGGCGGCGATGCTGACCGGGCTGCCGCTGATGCTGGGCAGCGGCGCCGGCTCTGAGCTGCGCCGGCCGCTCGGCTACGCCATGGTCGGCGGGCTGCTGCTCAGCCAGGTGCTGACGCTGTATACGACCCCGGTGATCTATCTCTATCTCGACCGGCTGCAGCATTGGCTGACGCCGAACAGGCGGGCGCGCATGCCGAAGCTCGCCACCAGGATCCGCGGCCGCGCCCGTCAGCAGGCGGAGTAGCAGCCGGTGCCGACCATGCTCATCAGCCACCCAGCCTGTCTTGCGCACGATACCGGTCCTGGCCACCCGGAACGTCCGGCGCGATTGCAGGGCGTGCTGGAGGCGCTGTCGCACCCCGCCTTCGCGGCCCTGTTGCGCGAGCCGGCGCCGCCCGCCACCGAGGCGCACCTGAAGCTGGCGCACCCGGAGGCGCATATCCAGCGGATCCTGGATGCGCGACCGGCGGATGGCGTGCGCATCCAGATCGATCCCGACACGCTGCTCAGCGCAGGCAGCGCGCAAGCGGCGCTGCATGCCGCCGGCGCTGCCTGTGCCGCGGTCGACGCGGTGATGAGCGGCCACGCGGACGCCGCCTTTGCCGCTGTCCGGCCGCCCGGGCATCATGCCGAGCCGGACCGCGCGATGGGCTTTTGCCTGTTCGGCAATGCCGCAATCGCGGTACTGCACGCCCGCGCGCGCTGGGG
The DNA here is from genome assembly GCF_965276875.1 of Lichenicoccus sp. Taxonomy (GTDB): domain Bacteria; phylum Pseudomonadota; class Alphaproteobacteria; order Acetobacterales; family Acetobacteraceae; genus Lichenicoccus. The sequence continues at coordinate 1,428,749 of NZ_OZ255701.1, forward strand.
TTTGCGCCGCGTGGCCCTGGTGGATTTTGACGTGCATCACGGCAATGGCAGCCAAGCCATGCTGCAGGACGATCCCGACCTGTTCTATGCCAGCAGCCACCAGTCGCCCTGCTATCCGGGGACCGGTGCCGCGGATGAACGCGGGGTGGCGGACAATGTGGTCAACCTGCCGTTGGCGCCGGGCAGCGGCGGTGCGGCGTTCCGACGCGGCTGGAGTGGGAGCATCCTGCCGGCGCTGGATCGGTTTGCGCCGGAATTGCTGATCGTCTCGGCTGGCTTTGACGCGCATCGCGACGACCCGCTGGCCGCGCTGCAACTCGGCGTCGAGGATTTCGTCTGGCTGACCCGCGAGTTGCTGCGCATCGCCGACCGGCATTGCGGGGGGCGCATCGTCTCGGTGATGGAGGGCGGCTACGACCTGGCGGCCCTCGCCGGCTGTGTTGCGGCACATGTGCAAACGCTGATGCGTCGCGGGAGTGCCGCCGGCTGAAGCGGCGCCTGCCTCGCAGCACGATCTGGCTCGCCGTGGCCATGCTTGGCGGCTGTGCGGCGCGTCCGGTGTCCCCGCCGCGAGCGGTGCCGGAGTCGGCGCTGCCGATCCTCATGCCTGCTTCGGTGCGGGCGGCGTGCCGGGTCGCCGCCGGAGGTCGCGAGGGCTATTTCGCTTTGGATACACGGGCTTCGCGGGCGGCCCGATGCGTGTTCACCTGCCGCTTCGCCCAGTATGGCAGCGGCATATCGACCTGGGTGGGCGGCGCGAACCTGGCGGCGCGCCGGCTGGACCTACAAGCGGCCGGGATCGCGGCGCCCGCCGGGACGCTATTCCTGCGCGTCGTCAGCGCCGTTGCCACATGTCGGGTGCCAGTGACCCGGCATCGCGCGAGCAAACCGAGACATCGCAGGCGCCGGCATCGCTTGATATCGGTGCCTGCGCACGCGAGATGAGGTCGGCGCCGTGGCTTTGCCAATGCGGGGCATTCTGGCAAAAGCATTGCGGGCCAAGTGAATGGCAGGGGTGAAAGAGTGTCTGAGCGCGAGGCAATGGAGTTTGACGTCGTCGTGGTGGGCGGCGGCCCGGCGGGGCTGGCGGCGGCGATCCGCGCGAAACAACTCGACCCGGAGATCTCGGTCTGCCTGGTCGAGAAGGGCGGGGAGATCGGCGCGCACATCCTGTCAGGTGCCGTGATCGAGACGCGTGCGCTTGACGAGCTGATCCCGGACTGGCGCGAAAAGGGTGCGCCGCTCGACACGCCGGCGACCGAGGACCGGATGCTCTATCTCACCGAGACGCGCAGCATAAAGGTGCCGATGCTGGATACCGTGATGCCGCACATGGCCAATCACGGCAATTACATCGTCAGCCTCGGGAATGTCTGCCGCTGGCTCGGCGTCCAAGCCGAGGCGCTTGGCGTCGAGATCTATCCGGGCTTCGCCGCCGCCGAACTGCTGGAGGAGGATGGCCGGATCGTCGGCGTGGCCACCGGCGACATGGGCGTGACCCGCGAAGGCGAGTCGGGCCCCAACTTCGCCGCCGGCATGGAGCTGCGGGCACCCTATACGCTGTTCGCCGAGGGCTGCCGCGGCTCGCTGAGCAAGCAGGTGATGGCGCGCTTTGATCTGCGCCGTGGGGTCGATCCGCAGACCTACGGGCTTGGCATCAAGGAATTGTGGGAAATCCCCGCCTCGCAGCACCAGCCCGGTCTGGTGCAGCACACCTTTGGCTGGCCGCTGGATCGCGCCACTTATGGCGGCTCATGGATGTATCATTTCGGCGAGAACCTGGTCAGCTACGGCTTCGTGGTCGGGCTGGATTACGCCAACACCTGGCTGTCGCCGTTCGATGAGATGCAGCGGCTGAAGACCCACAAGGCGATCGCGCGTCATCTGCAGGGTGGCAAGCGGCTCTCCTATGGCGCCCGCGCGCTCTCCGAGGGTGGCCTGCAATCGGTGCCTAAGCTGACATTTCCGGGTGGCGCGCTGCTCGGCGACGCGGCGGGCTTCCTGAATGTGCCGAAGATCAAGGGCACCCACGCGGCGATGAAGTCCGGGATGCTGGCGGCCGAGGCGGTCGTCGACGCGCTGCAAGGCGGCCGGCCCGCGGAGCCCGCGAGCTTCACCCGGCGTGTGCGCCAGTCCTGGTTGTGGTCGGAGCTGCGGGACGTGCGCAACGTGCGGCCGGCGTTCGCCAAATATGGCCTGTATGGCGGGGCTCTCTATTCGGGAATCGATGCGATGATCCTGCGCGGCCGCGCGCCCTGGACCTTCCGCAACCGCCATGCCGACCACGAAATCCTGCACGACCGCAGCCATTCCGAGCCGATCGCCTATCCCAAGCCCGACGGCAAGCTGACCTTCGACAAGCTCTCCTCGGTGTTCCTGTCAAACACCAACCATGAGGAGGACCAGCCGGTGCATCTACGGCTGCGCGACAAGGAGCGCTGGCTGGCGGTCAACTGGGAGCAGTATCGCTCGCCGGAGAGCCGCTACTGCCCGGCGGGGGTGTATGAGGCGGTGGGTATCGACGGTCTCGACGGCACGCCGCCGCGCCTGCAGATCAACGCGCAGAACTGCGTGCACTGCAAGACCTGCGACATCAAGGACCCCACCCAGAACATCGACTGGGCGGCGCCGGAAGGCGGGGGCGGCCCGAACTACCCCGGCGGAATGTAATACACAGCAAGGAAGCGATACTCTCCCATGAAGCTGCTCGTGCCCGTCAAGCGCGTCGTCGACTATAACGTGAAGGTCCGGGTCAAATCGGACGGTTCCGGCGTCGAGACCGCAGGGGTGAAGATGTCGATGAACCCGTTCGATGAGATCGCGGTCGAGGAAGCCGTACGCCTCAAGGAAAAGGGTGCCGCGAGCGAGATCGTCGCGGTGTCGATCGGGGTGGCGCAATGCCAGGAAACGCTGCGCACGGCACTGGCGATGGGCGCTGACCGCGCCATCCTGGTGCAGACCGATACCAATGTTGAGCCGCTGGCGGTCGCCAAGATCCTCAAGGTGCTGGTGGAACGCGAGCAGCCCGGCATGGTGATCATGGGCAAGCAGGCAATCGACGACGACATGAACGCCACCGGCCAGATGCTGGCCGGCCTGCTCGGCTGGGCGCAGGGCACGTTCGCCAGCAAGGTGGCGATCGAGGGCGAGACCGCGACCGTGACGCGCGAGGTGGATGGCGGGCTGGAGACGGTGGCCCTCAATTTGCCGGCGATCGTCACCACCGACCTGCGCCTGAACGAGCCGCGCTATGCATCGCTGCCCAACATCATGAAGGCGCGCAAAAAGTCGCTGGAAACGATCACGCCGGCCGATCTCGGCATCGATGCAAGCCCCCGCCTGACCACGCTCAAGGTCGCCGAGCCGCCCGTCCGCAAGGCCGGCATCAAGGTCGGTTCCGTGGCCGAACTCGTCGACAAACTCCGCACTGAGGCAAAGGTGATCTGACCATGACCGCGCTCGTTCTCCTCGACCATGAGGCAGGCCAGATCAAGCAGGCCTCCCGCTCTGCCATCGCCGCCGCAGTCGCACTCGGCGACGTGCATGTGCTCGTCGCCGGCGCCGATACGGGTGCTGCCGTCGAGGCCGCCTCGAAGATCGCTGGCGTGGCGCAGGTGCTGCGCTGCGAATCGCCGGTCTTTGAGAAAACCCTTGCCGAACCGCTGGCAGCCCTGCTGGCCGGGCTCGCTGGCGACTACGACCACCTCCTCGCCGGCGCCACCGCCATCGGCAAGAACGTGATGCCGCGCCTCGCCGCCCTGCTCGACGTGCAGCCGATCAGCGACATCATCGAGGTCGTGGACGCCGACACCTTCATCCGTCCGATCTATGCCGGCAACGCACTGGCAACGGTGAAATCGTCGGACGCGAAGAAGGTGCTGACCGTGCGGGCCGCGAATTTCGACGCGGCGGCAGCCGAGGGCGGCACCGCCACCGTCCGCGACGTCTCCGCCACCGACAGCCCGTCCATCTCGCGATTCGTTTCGGCGGAACTCTCCAAGAGCGAGCGGCCGGAGCTTGCCTCGGCGCGTGTCGTCGTCTCCGGCGGGCGCGGCATGCAGAACGGCGAGAACTTCAAGCTGATCGATCCGATCGCCGACAGCCTGGGTGCGGCGGTGGGTGCGTCGCGCGCCGCGGTCGATGCCGGCTTCGTGCCGAACGACTTCCAGGTCGGTCAGACCGGCAAGATCGTCGCTCCCGATTTGTATATGGCGATCGGCATTTCCGGCGCGATCCAGCATCTCGCCGGCATGAAGGACAGCAAGGTGATCGTCGCCATCAACAAGGACGAGGAGGCGCCGATCTTCCAGGTTGCCGATTACGGCCTGGTCGCGGATCTGTTCAAGGCACTGCCGGAACTCGCCGAGGCGCTGCGCACGCCTGCCTAGTCTTCAGGCGGGGTAGAGGCCATGCTTGGGACCTTGGTGGCGCTGCTGATCGCGAGCGTCGTCATGGTCCCGATCTCGCGCCGACTTGGTTTCGGCGCGGTGCTCGGCAACCTGGTCGGCGGAGCGGTGATCGGGCCGCTCGGACTTGGCCTGGTGCACGGGGTCGGCCAGATCGCCAACGTCTCCGAACTCGGCGTCGTCATGCTGCTGTTCCTGATCGGGCTGGAACTGCGGCCGGAACGACTCTGGGTGATGCGTCGGGCGGTGTTCGGTCTGGGCACGGCGCAGGTATTGTTGACCGGTATGGCGCTGGCGATCCTGATCCATCTGGCGGTCGGGAGCAGTCGACTTGGCTGGGCCGGGGCCATCGTCTTCGGTCTGGGTCTCGCACTGTCCTCGACCGCGATCGTGCTGCCGATGCTCGGCGAACGCAGCCTGCTCAGCGCGCGCGCCGGTCGCGACGCTTTTGCCGTGCTGCTGTTTCAGGACGTAGCGTTCATCCCGATGGTTGCCCTGGTGCCGCTGCTGGCAATGGGGGTCGCCACGGTGACGCACCATGTCCCGTGGCAGAGCGTGCTTGTCGGCGCCTGCGCCATCGCTGGCATCCTGCTGGGCGGACGGTTTCTGGTGCCGCGGCTGTTCCGGCTGATCGGCGGCGCACGCTCTTCTGATATCTTCACCGCGACCGCGCTGCTGACGGTGCTCGGCACCGCCTGGATCGCCTCGCTCGCCGGCCTGTCGATGTCGCTCGGCGCCTTTCTCGCCGGCGTGCTGCTGTCCGGCTCGGAATATCGGCACGAACTGCAGGCCGATATCGAGCCGTTCGAGGGCGTGCTGCTCGGCTTCTTCTTCCTCTCGGTCGGCATGTCGGCGCATCTGGACCTGCTGGCCGTCGCCCCCGGCATGATCGCGCTCTGCGTGGTGTGCCTGCTGCTGGTCAAGGCCGGGGTGGCGTTCGGTCTGGCGCGCGGGGTCGGCCAGAGCGCGCGTGACGCGATCCGTTTTGCCCTCGCTTTGCCGCAGGGCAGCGAATTCAGCTTCGTGCTGTTCGCTGCCGCAATTGCCGCCGGCGTGCTGCCCCGCGCCCAGGCCGAAGTGGCAACCCTGGTGATCGCTTTGTCGATGGCGGCGACACCGATCCTGTTCGCGGCGTCGGAACGCCTCGTCATCCCGGCACTCGGCCGTGCGCCGAGACGCGAGGATGACCGCATCGCCTTTGCCGACGCACCGGTGATCATCTGCGGCTTCGGGCGCATGGGGCAGATCGTCGGTCGCGTGCTGCGGACGCAGGGTATCGCGTTCACCGCGCTGGAGCAGGATGCCGACCAGATCGAGACCATCCGGCGCTTCGGCAACAAGGTCTATTATGGCAATCCCGCACGACCCGATTTGTTGCGCGCGGCAGGGGCGGACACCGCGAAACTGCTTGTGGTGGCCCTTGCCGACCCGGAGGAAAGTCTGCGCGTGATCGAGATGGTGCGCCGGAACTTTCCCAGGCTGCGTATCCTCGCTCGCGCCCGCAACCGCCGCCATGCGCATCTGCTGATGCGAATCGGGGTGAGCGAGTTCGTACGCGAGACCTTCCATTCCAGCCTGGTGATGACCGAGTTGGCGCTGGTAAGCCTGGGGCGTGAGCCGGCCGACGCGCGCCGGGTGGTCGAGAACTTCCGCGCCTTGGACACCAGATCACTGGCCGAGAGCGCCACCTTCTACGATGACGAGAAACGGCTCATCCAGAGTGCGAGGCAGGTCAGCGAGGAGCTGACAGGCCTGTTCCAGGCCGACCGGCCAGGGTAATTCACTCCGACGACATGTGTGACATCAGCGGCGGTGTCTGCTGGTGCTGGATGACCCGCCACACTTCGTGCGACAGCCTACGATAGGTGGTCGTGCAATGCGCCTCATAAGGGGTCATCCCCTCGCGCTCCGCGCGTGCCTTGTAGGCGATCACGATCAGCCCTTCCTGCGGACGCGAAACCCGGCGCTCGGTCAGCGCCACCTTCGACCAGCGCGGCGTACTCGCCACCGCATCCGCGGCTTGCCCGCCACTCATCACAAAGGGCGGCTCCGGCAGCACCATCAGGCATTCCTCGTCGATGGTGGCGCGGTAGTTCTCGGCGTCCCCGGTCCACAGCCCGTCCTCGGAGCCCCAGATGCGCTCGTCATCCATGATCGATGTCCCATACGGTGATGACACTACATCGTCCGGCTGGCGGCATCGTTGGCATGCGATCGCGCAACCTCACGCCGTCTTGTGCTAGCACTCGTCCTTGCATGAGTGAACCGATCCATCCGGCGCGCCAGATCCCGTTCGCCACCCTCATGGCAGGCCTGGAACGCGCCCGCGCGCTGGGCTTGGTCTATCGGCGGCTGAATGCGGCGGCCGGGCTGCAGCTTTTCATCTATACGACGCGCTGCGTCTACGAGGATGCCTGGGACGATTTCACGGTCGTCGCCCGCGGCCTGATCGTCGACGCAAAACAGGGTCGGATCGCGGCCATGCCGTTCCCAAAATTCTTCAATGTCGGCGAGCGGCGCGGCGAGGTCCCGGATTTGCCGTTCGAGGCCTTCGAGAAGCTCGACGGTAGCCTCGTCATCGTCTTTTACCATGCCGGGCGCTGGCTTGCCGCGACCAAGGGTGCGTTCGATTCGGAACAGGCGCTCTGGGCCCAGGGCCGCCTCGATGCCGTGGATCTCTCGCCTCTGACACCCGGCACGACCTATTTGTTCGAGGCGGTGTATCCCGAGAACCGGATCGTCATCCGCTATGCCGAGCCTGCCCTGGTCATGCTGGCGGCCTATGACGACGAGGGACGCGAACTGACCCACGACGCGGTGCTGGCCACGGCCGCTTCACTCGGATGGCGCGCCGCCCGGCGCCAGGCATTCGCCAGCATGAGCGCGATGGCGAGCCACGCCGCGATGCTTGGGTGCCACGACGAAGGCTTCGTCATCCGCTTCAGCAACGGCCTGCGGCTGAAGCTCAAGGGGGCGGAATATCGTCGCATCCATGCCCTGATTTCACGCTGCACGCCTTTGGCGATGTGGGAAGCGATGGCGGCGGGCGATGATATGGACGCTATCCGTCGTGACCTGCCGGAGGAGTTCTGGACCGATTTCGACGATATCGTCCGATTGCTGCAAGCCCGCATCGCCGCCATCGAAACCAGGGTGGCGGAGGTCGCAGCCTCGATGGCGCATCTGTCCGACAAGGAACTGGGGTTGTCGCTCAACACCCTGCCCGCTGACGCACGGCCCTATCTGTTCGGCTTGCGCAAATCAGGCGCCATCACCGGCAAGGCCCGCGACGCCCTGATGCGCTCGATCCGCCCGACCGGCAACGCGCTCGCGGGGTATGTGCCATCCTATGCCATGGGAAGGGTGCTGGACGCCGCCGGTCCATAGGTGTGGCGACGGACAATAAGTGTTACACGCACGTGTGGCTGGATAAACTCAAACAACGCCAAGACCGCTGGATGTGGAAAGTAGACCTTCAGCCGCTTGCATCGTGACCAGAATGACGCGGAAATCCTCCGGTGGAATGGCCATCAGGCCGAACCGGAGACCATATGCCCAGTTCCGTCGCCCAGCCGCGAAGCTCAGTCTGTCTAAAACGGACGTGGCCAGGACTTCTCCTGCCGTGTGCCACCGGACGTTCCGACGCCAGGGCCGCAAGCCTTCCCCTGTGTCGAAGGGGTAGGGCTCGGCGGCTTTCACAAGACCGGCAGCCGTAAAAGCCCGGTAAGGGACCTTGCTGCCAAGGATGACGGTCGGAGAGTAGTAGACGACTCCATCGCCGGCCCGCAGGCGCCGGAGCGGGGCTGCCTTTCCGTGGCAGACTTGCATGAAGCCGCCCTGCCGCCCGCGCCGGACATGCTCGGCGCAAGCGACGGCGATCCAGGCGCCCTTCACCGGCCGGCCGGGGCGAAGATTCGCAGCCGATGGCCGTCCGGGTCCAGGGCCACGAAGCTTCGGCCGAAATCCAGTTCGGTCGGCAGCTGGGCGATGGGGAGGCCTCGGCCGGCCCAATCGGCATGGACGGCGTCCACATCGTCCGCGATGAAGGCCAGTTCGCCCCCGCCTCCGGCTGCTGCCGCGACTGGCTCCACTGTGTGCCGCGACCAGAGGCCAATACCGGTTCCGGACGGCAGTTTGAACATGGCAAAGGTCGGCGACACCTCAACGGGAGGCTGCCCCAGCAGGTCTGCGTAGAAGGCGGCTCTTGCCGTGGGATTATCGACGTAGAGGATAACGAGGCTGAGGTCCGGCATGTGAGCCACTCCGATGCTGCGGTCCGTCCAGCATCGGCGGAAAGCGTGTCAGAAACCGTCAGCAGCGGTCAGCCGGGGCCGTCGATTCCCTCCGACATGCGCCACTCGGCCAGGAGGAGGCGGCGGCGCTTAGGGAGACGCTGATCCAGCAGCCCGGCTTCCACCACGCGGTCGAGCCGGAAATGGCGGAAGCCCTCACGCAGTTCACACCAGGCGGCCAGCACCTCGACGTCCGCGAAAAAGCCCAGCGCGACGGGCCAAACGCGGCGTTCCGTCGCAGCCCCAGCCTTGTCGGCGTAGCGCAGCCACAGCTTCCGCTCTGTCCGTAGGGCAAGCCGGATAGAATCGAGGTGCGGCGAGGAACGAGCCTTTGCAGGTCCTGCGAGCAGGCCGCTGGACAGGTCGGCATCCTCCATCTCCGGCGGCAACACGGCGAGGATCTTCGTCAGGGCATCGTCAGCTGCCCATTCCAGCGCGGCGTCAGCCCGCCTGGCGACCATCCTCAGCCCCAGGATGACGGCGTCTACCTCGTCTTCCCCGAGCATCAGTGGCGGCAGGAGAAAGCCTGGTCGGAGCACATAGCCAAAGCCTGCTTCTCCCTCGATGCGTGCGCCCTGCGCGACCAGGGTCGCGACGTCGCGATATACCGTGCGCAGCGACACCCCCAGTTCCTCGGCCAGCAGGGCGGCCGGAACGGCGCGACGCCGGCGGCGAAGTGCCTGAATCAGGTCAAGGAGGCGGGCTGCTCGGGACACAATGATTTCTCAGATGACGCAGACAGGACGTCAATTGGAAGCAGCGGCAGTGCGCCGCCCGCCGACTATTGCGCGTCCAGCTGGCTCACCAAGTATCAGCAATGACCTTTTGCGTGTGTCTCACACAGCGTGCGCCCTGTCTCAATGATTATGCGTCGGCGGCCGTCGTTCGTCTCAAATCAGCGCCGCTCCACATAGGCTTCAGAGCGCGGCCAACCCGTCCGCCAGCGCGTCGAACACGACGCGGCAGCGGGCACTGGTGGCGAGGTCCTCGTGCATGACGATCCAGAGGCCGAGCGACGGTGCGAACGCCTCCTCCAGCACGCGCACGAGGTCGCGGGCCACCGCGATCTGGCAGACGCCGATGCCAAAGCCGGCGCGGATTGCGGCCAGTTGCGCGACGTCGCTATCGGTGCGGAGCGCGAACTCCGCGCGCGCCACCTCGGGGAAGCGGTCTGCGAAGGCACGCAGCGCCGGCGTCTCGCGGTCAAAGCCGATCAGGTCGTGCTCGCGCAGCGCCTCCATCGAGGCCGGCACCCCGCGACGCGCGAGGTAGGCACTGGTTGCGTGCAGCCCGAGCGCCACCGGCGGCAGCTTGCGGGCGAGCAGCGCCTGCTGCGTCGGCGCCACCATGCGCACGGCGATATCGGCGTCGCGGCGCAACAGATCATCCAGCGCGTTGGACAGCACCAACTCCAGCACCAGTCCGGGATGCCGCTCGCGTAGCCGCGCCAGGATCGGCGGCAGGTGCTCGACGCCCACCACCTCGCTGGCGCTGATCCGCACGCAGCCGCGCACCGCGTCGCGCCGCCCGCTCGCGGTGCGCATCAACGCCGCGGCAGTAGCGGCAAGCGTCTCGGCGTAAGGGAGCAGCTCGATCGCCGTCTCGGTCGGCGCCAGGCCACGCGGCGAGCGCAGGAACAAATCCGCCCCGATTGCCTGCTCCAGCGCCTCGATATGTCGGGCGACGGTCGGCTGGGTCAGTCCGAGCTGGCGCGCGGCGGCGGATAGCGAGCCGTCCCACATGACTGCCAGGAAGGTGCGGTGCAGGTCCCAACTCGGCAACGCGTTCATCTATTTCCGTCTATCACCCCCACATGATTCCACAATTCCTTTGTATCCCGTGTGTGGCCATCCTGAACGCCTGGATACGGGAGAACCCATGATGAACCATGCCATACTTGTCCTCGGCCACGGGCCGGTCGGGCGCCTGGTCGCGGGAGCCCTGGCGGCGCGTGGCGAGGCGGTTTGCGTCGCTCAGCGCAGCCGGCCAGCGGTCCTCGCGCCGGGCATCCGCTTTGTGCCCTGCGATACCCTTGATGAAGCTGCCGTTCGCAGTGCCGCGGCCGGCGCCGCCCAGGTCGTGCTGGCGATTGGCTTTCCTTATGATTCGCGGGTGTGGCGCACCGCCTGGCCGCGCGCCATGCGCAACGTAATCGGCGCCTGCGAGGCGGCCGGGGCGCGGCTCGTGTTCATCGACAATCTCTACCAGCTCGGACCGCAACACGGCGTGCGCAACGAGGACACACCGCTGAGCGACGCCGGCGAGAAGCCCGCGATCCTGTCGCAGGTCGCGCGCATCTGGATGGCGGCGTCGGACCGGGTGCAGGTCGCGGCCTTACGTTGTCCGGATTTCTACGGACCCGGGGTCACGGCATCGCATATCGGCGCTACCGGCTTTGGCCGGATCGCGCGGGGCAAGGCCGCATTCCTGCTGGCACCACCCGATACGCCGCACGACTTCGCCTACGTCCCCGATATCGCTCGCGCCGCTCTGACCTTGCTCGACGCACCAGACGACGCGTTCGGGCAGGTCTGGAACATGCCCTGCGCGAGGGTCCGCACGCCGCGCCAGATCCTCAGGCTCGGCGCCGATGCGATCGGCCGCCGCCTGCGGATCAACGCCGTGCCGCTGCGGCTGCTGCCGCTCTTGGGACGGTTCTCGCGGACGCTGCACGAGGTCGCGGATGTCGGCTTCACCTGGGACCGTGCCTACCATGTCGATGCCGGCAAGTTTTGCGCCCGCTTCTGGTCAGACGTGACCCCGTTCGAGATCGGCGCGCCGGCGAGTGCCCGTTGGTTCGTCGATGCGGCCGTTCGCCGGATTGGCAATTGACTTCGCGCGCCAGTGTGGCTTGTAGAAGTTGGCGGCCCGACCGGTCGGCGCCTCACCTCTCCCCGCAAGAAGGAGCTCGTCCATGCCCTCCAACGCCACACCGCCGGCCGCCGCACTGCCCACCTACAGCGCACTCTACGCATTCGGCGACAGCCTGTCGGATGCCGGCAACCTCTCCATCGTCACCGCCGTTGCCGGCCGCGAGCCGGTGTCGCCGCCCTATCACCAGGAGCAGTACGGCTCGATCTCCGGCAACGTCTTCAGCAACGGGCCGACCTGGGTGCAGGACCTCTCGGTCGCGCTCGGGCTCGGCACGCTGTCGCCCAGTCTCGCCACCGGCAACGACTTCGCCTATGGCGGCGCCGAGACCGGACCCACGCCGCAGAACGCCTCCAACCCGGGGATCGAGGCGATCTCGCTGCCGGCACAGCTCACCCAGTTCCAGGCCAAGGTGCCGAGCCCCTCGGCAAACGCGCTCTATACGGTCTCGATCGGCGCCAACGACCTGCTCGCCATCCTCTCCAGCAGCGGCCTGAGTGCCGCGCAACAGACCACCGACGTCACCGACGCGGTCAGCAACGAGATCGGCTTCATCAAGAGCCTCGTTACCAACGGCGCGAAGTCGATGCTGGTGCTCAACGTTCCCGACCTCGGCAAGACCCCGGACGTGATGCAGGGCCAAGCCAATGGCAGCGGCGTTGCGTCCGCGGCATTCGACGCCGAGGCGACGCAGCTTACCGCCGAATACAACACGCAACTGGCCAGCCAGCTCACCACCGTCACCGGCCTGTCCGCCAAGATCGTCGACGGGTTTACGCTCGTCGACAATGCGGTCGCAGGTCCCGTCGCCTACGGTCTCTCCAACGTCACCACGCCGGTCTGGAGCGGCAACTTCACCTCCGCCAGCAGTGGCACCCTGGCCGCGACCGGCACCGGGGCGCAGAACCAATATCTGTTCTGGGACCATCTGCACCCGACCGAGGCCGGCCACCAGGCGATCGCCAGCCTCGCCCAGCAGCAGCTCGGCGACGACAATGCGGCGCTGATCAGCCGGTTCTACACCAACATCCTGCAGCGCGCGCCGGATGCGACCGGCCTCGCGAGCTGGCAGGGGGCGGTGAGCGGCGGCACGCTGACCTTGCAGCAGGTCAACGACGCCTTCGCCACCTCGGCCGAGGCAACCAGCAACGTCAAGCCGATCGTCGAGCTCTACGCCGCATTGGGGCGGGCGCCCGATGTCAACGGACTGCATCGCTGGGTGCATACAATCGAAACCGGCACCACAATCACCACCGTCGCCGGCGACTTCCTCGCTTCGCCCGAAGGACAAGGCGTCTACGGCGCGCCCGGCACCAGCGCGGCCGCCAACACCCAGTTCGTCGACACCGAATATCAGAAAGTCCTCGGCCGCACCCCGGATTCCGCGGGCGCGCAGAACTGGATCTCGGCCTTGAACGCGGGCGTGCTCAGCCCGGCGCAGGAACTGGTCGCCTTCATCGGCTCCGTCGAGGCGCAAGCCCGCAACACCACGCCGATCACCAACTTCCTGCTCGCCGCCGGCAACGGCACGGCACCCTATGGCAGCGCCCCGTTCCCGGCCGCGAGTGCCAGCGTCCTGGCCGATTTCACCGCCCCGGCCGGCATCTCAGCGGCGCCCGCGATTGTCCCCGCGGCGACACCCGCGAGCCTCGGCGGCGCCGCCCTGGCCACCGATCACGTGGCGACGCCCGCGCTTGCGATCCCGCAGCTGCATGCTCAGGTGGGGCACGCTTTGTTCACCTGACCGCGGCCTCCTCCAGGCGCGCCAGGGCGTGCACGCCGATGTCGCGACGCCAGACCGCATCCACCCAGTCGATGCGCGCGATCGCGGCATAGGCGGCATCGCGGGCGTCGGCGAGGCTGGATGCGGTGGCGCAGACGCTCAGCACCCGGCCGCCGGCGCCGCGCAGCGTGCCATCCGGATCGCGCGACGTTGCCGCCTGGAACACCCGCACCCCTGCGATCCGCTCCGCCTCGTCGAGACCGGCGATGACACCGCCAGTCGTGGGCGTGCCCGGATAGCCGCGCCCGGCCAGCACCACCGCGATCGCGGCGTCGTCGGAGAAGCGCAGACCGCTCTCCAAGAGCCGGCCGTCGCATAGGGCCGCGAGGGCCGCGAGCAGATCGGAGCGTAGCCGCGCCAGCAGCGCCTGCGCCTCGGGGTCGCCGAAGCGGACGTTGAACTCGATCAGCTTCGGCCCCTGCGCGGTCAACATCAGGCCCGCGAACAACACGCCACGGAACGGCGTGCCACGACGCACCAGCTCGGCCAGCGCCGGACGCACCAGCAGGTCCAGGGCGTGCTCCTGGGCGCCGCGATCGAAGCCCGGCGGTGGCGAGACAGCACCCATGCCGCCGGTATTGGCGCCGGTATCGCCTTCGCCGATCCGCTTATGGTCCTGCGCGGCACCGATCAGCAGCGCCTGGGCGCCGTCGCAGAAGGCGAACAGCGAGACCTCCTCGCCCTCAAGGCACTCCTCGATCACCAGCGCGTCGCCCGCCTCCCCCAGGCTGCGGCTCTCCATCATCGCCGCAATCGCGGCCTCCGCCTCGGCCAGGCTGCGCGCCACCACCACGCCCTTGCCGGCGGCGAGGCCATCCGCCTTGAGCACCTGGGGTACGCCGCGGCGGCCGACGAAGGCGCGTGCGGCGGCAGGGTCGGTGAAGCGCTCCCAACGCGCCGTGGGGATGCCGGCCGCGTCGCAGACCCCCTTGGTGAAGCTCTTGCTGCCCTCCAGCTCTGCCGCCGCGCGCGAGGGACCGGCGCAGGCCAGCCCGGCTTCGGCGCACGCGTCGGCGAGGCCCGCGATCAGCGGCGCCTCCGGACCCGGCACCACCAGCGCGAGCCGCTCGGCCTGGGCAAAGGCGACCAGGCCTGCCACGTCGTCCGCCGCGATCGCGACATTGCGCCCGAGTGCCGCGGTGCCCGGATTGCCGGGGGCGATGAACAGCTCATCGAGCAGCGGCGAGCGGCACAATGCGGCCGCCAGCGCATGCTCGCGCGCCCCGGACCCGACCAGCAACACACGCATCGGTCACCTCGCTTTCATCGTAAGCGGGCTTTCTCTACCCTGCATGGATGAATACGCCCAACGTGCTTTCGAACCTGCCGGAGTTCTCGGTCTCGGAGATCTCGGGCGCGATCAAGCGGCTGCTGGAGGGCTCGTTCGGCCGGGTGCGGGTGCGCGGCGAGATCACCGAGTTCAAGCGCTACCCGTCCGGACATCTGTATTTCTCGCTCAAGGACGAGGGTGGCAAGATCTCCGGGGTCTGCTGGCGCGGCACCGTCGCGCGACTCGGGCTGGTGCCGGAGAACGGGCTCGAGGTCATCGCCACCGGCAAGATCTCCTCCTATGGCGAGCGCTCGTCCTATCAGCTCATCGTCGAGCGGATGGAGTTCGCCGGCGCCGGCGCGCTGCTCGCGGCGATCGAACGGTTGCGCCTGCGGCTCACCGAGGAGGGCCTGTTCGACGCCGCACGCAAGCGCCCGCTGCCCACCCTCCCCGAGGTGATCGGCATCGTCACCTCCAGTGCCGGTGCTGTGCTGCACGACATCCAGACCACCATCGCCCGGCGCTTCCCGCGACGGCTGCTGGTCTGGCCGGTGCCGGTGCAGGGCGAGGGTGCCGCGGCGCGGATCGCGGCAGCCATACGCGGCTTCGATGCGATCGACGGGCGACGCGGCGTGCCGCGCCCGGACGTGCTGATCGTCGCGCGTGGCGGCGGCAGCCTCGAGGACCTGATGGCGTTCAACGACGAGGCGGTGCTGCGCGCGGTCGCCGCCTGCCGTATCCCGGTGATTTCGGCGGTCGGCCATGAGACCGACACCACCCTGATCGACTACGTGTCGGATCGACGCGCGCCGACACCGACCGCGGCGGCGGAGCTCGCGGTGCCGGTGCGCGCCGAGCTCGCCGCCGACCTCGCGCACCGCGCCGCCAGGCTCGCGAGCGGGCTCGTGCACATGACCCAGGTGCGCCGGCTGCGGCTGGCCCGCGCAGCCGGGACCTTGCCCGACCTGCCGGCATTGCTCGGCGCGGTGCGGCAGCGCCTGGACGATCGCGGCCACCGCCTCGGTCTGGCGCTGCCCCGGCTGGTGTCGCTGCGTCGCTCGTCGCTGATCACCGCCGAACGCCACCTCAACGTGCCGCGTGCGCTGATCGAAACCCAGCGTGGCCGCATTGCACTCGCGGCGAGCCGCCTGCACGCGGCGCTGCGCCGGACGCTTGCCGCACAGGCGGCGTCGCTGGCCGAACGGCGGACCTATCTGCACGGGCTGTCGGCGCGTCTGGAGGGGGCTAACCCGATGGCGCTGCTGGAACGCGGCTACACGCTGGTCTATGGCTCGGACGGCCATCCGGTCACCCGCGCGCAAGGACTGCAGCCCGGCACGCGGCTCGGGTTGCGCTTCGCCGACGCGACATTGCCGGTGCGCGTCGAACCTCCCGATTGATGCGTATCGCCATCCTGAGCACCCCGCGCTCGGGCAATAGCTGGGTCCGCCAGGTGCTCGCCGATCTCTACGATCTGGCCGAGATCCTGGTGCACGACCCGACCGAGATCCCCGCCGAACTCCCATTGCGCGTGATCCTGCAACTGCACTGGTATCGCGAGCCCGGCTTGCAGCGCTGGTTGCGCGAGCACGGCTTTCGCGTGCTGGTGATCGCGCGCCATCCGCTCGACGTGCTGCTGTCGGTGCTGCATTTCGTCCGCCATGAACCAGAGACCGCGCGCTGGCTGGCCGGCAATGCCGAACTGCCACCCGGCCTCGGCCTAGCCTCGCCCACGTCGCCGCTGTTCGCCGAGTACGCCCTGAGCTGGGGGGCGGAAAACCTGCTCGGCATCAGCACCGCCTGGTGGCAGGACCGCGATGCCCTGCGGACACGCTACGAGGCTCTCTTACGCGACCCGCGACAGGCGTTCGGATCCCTGATCGCCAGCCTCGGTGCCACCCACAACCCGCTCGACGCGGCGCTGGAGCGCGCGCGCCTTGAAGTCTGGCAGGCAACCTGGAACCATCATGGCTGGCGCGGTCAGTCGGGCCTGTGGCGCTCGCTGCTGCCGCCGCGGACCGCCTGGCGGATTTATCGCCGGCACGCCCGCGTCTTTCGCGTCCTTGGCTACACGGTCGCACCTTACATGCTGACAGTGCGTTACGCCGAACAGCGTTGGCGGGAGCTGGCGATCAACCGCTGATACGGAGACCGGCCCGTGAAGACACTCACCCGGGTCATCCTGCTGCTCGGGGTGACACTCGCGGCGGGCGTGTTCGTCTGGGTTGGCGCCGGACGCGCTTTGCATGCGGTGCTGTCGATCGGGGCACTCGGCTACGGCGCCATCGTGCTCGTGCAGCTCGTGGTGTTCGTGGTCCTCGGCCTTGCCTGGTCGCTGGTCTGCCCGGGGGTCAAACCCTGGGTGACGATGTGGGGACGGCTGGTGCGCGAAGGCGGGGAGACCTGCCTGCCCTTCTCGGAGGTCGGAGGGCTGGTCTTCGGCGGCCGCGCGATCATGCTGTTCGGCGCCGACTGGACGCTGGCCACCGCGTCCAGCCTGATCGACGTCGCCGCCGAAGGCACCGGCGAGGCCCCGTTCGTGCTGTTCGGGCTCCAACTGCTTGGCGCGCATATCGGCATCCTGCCGGCAATGGCCATCGAGAGCATGCTGAGCGCGGTGCTGAGCGTGGGCTTCCTGATCCCCGGCGGGATCGGCGTGCAGGAAGCCGCCTACGTCGCTCTGGGCCACTTGTTCGGCATGCCCGCGCACCTGTCGCTGCTGCGTCGCGCCCGCGATATCGGCATCGGCGTGCCCTCATTGCTGAGCTGGCAGGCCCTGGAAGCACGAGGGCTGCGCACGGACGGCTCGACCATGACATAGAGCAATGCAGGCGAGGTCAGCGGGGCGCGACAGCAGACCGCCCGCCAATCCCTGCATGCCGACACTACGGGGTTGTGGTCGGCTCATCATCCCGGATCGGAGCTGCCCTGCCCTGATCCTGCCGATGACCTGATGCTGCGCGTCTCGGCGATACCGAGGGCGAGGCTCATGAGCAGTGCAAATGTTGCCGAGAGCGCGCGGAAACCTTGGAAGTCGGTTTCGGCGACCTCGAACCGAAAGCCACGGCCGCCGCTGTCGAGCGGACTGAATGGGCTGTCGGTGATCGCAACGATTGGTACGGAGGCACGCTCCAGGACGGCGGCGAGGGCAACCGTCGCCGGCGTGTAAGGCGTAAAGCTGACAACGATGGCGGCATCAATCGGTCGCGCGAACGCGATCGTTTCGGTGTCCGTGCCGAGCGCGGATCCCCCGAGAACGTGACGGATGCCCAGCTTTCCGAACAGGTAGCTGGTCATCGCGGTCGCCGGAAAGGAGCGGCGCTGGCCGACGAGGTAGATGGTGTCGGCGTTTGCCAGCAGCGCCACCGCCTGGTCGAGCGTTGCGGCATCGAGGCAATGACGCGATGTCTCGAGCGAGCGGATTGCGGCATCGGTAAAGCCGTCGAGCAGGACCGCGGCGTGCGGCACGCCGCCATCCGGCGCGCGCAAGGCTTCCAGGCGGTCGGCGTAGGACGGAACACGATCACGCAGCCGCTCGCGAAACAGATGTTGCAGGTCGGAGAAGCCGGGGAAGCCGAACGCCTGGCCGAACCGGACCAGGGTCGAGGGCTGCACGCCGCAGCGGGCGGCGATAGCGGCTATCGAGCCGAAGGCGAGCTCGTCAGGGGCGGCCATCGCGTAGTCGGCGACCTGGGCGAGGCGCTTGGGCAAGGTCGCGCGACGAGCGACCATCGCATCGCGCAGCGCTGCGATGGTCGTCGGTCGCGAACCGGCCCGATCCTTATCTGTCGCTCGATCGTGGTCTGCCATGGAATAAATGTTCCATGCCTTCCATGTCGAAGCAAACGTCCGAAGTAATCCGACTCCACACGTTCCATTTCGGACAAACTATAGAATGTCCTGATTGACGCTCGTCAAGCAGCATGCGAAGCAGGCGATAAGGGGATGCGATATGGACGCGCGCGATCTCGACATCGTCACGATAGGCAGATCATCGGTCGATCTCTACGGCCAGCAGATCGGCAGCCGGCTTGAGGACATGGCGTCCTTCAGCAAGGCAGTCGGCGGTTGCCCCGCGAACATCGCGATCGGTGCAAGCCGCCTCGGGCTGCGCACCGGCATCATCACGCGCGTCGGCGACGAACATTTCGGCCGCTTCATCCGTGAGCAGCTCGCGCGCGAAGGTGTCGCGACCGAAGGTGTGCGCGTCGACCCCGATCGGCTGACGGCCCTGGTGATCCTGGGGGTGCGCGACGACCGGCAGTTCCCGCTGCTGTTCTACCGGACCGACTGCGCCGACGCAGCCCTGGAGCCGAACGATGTGGCACCCGAGCTGCTTGCCCGCACGCGCGCCGTGCTGGTCACCGGCACGCATTTCGCGCGCCCAGCGAGTGCGGCGGCGCAGCGCAAGGCGATGACGCTGGCGCGCGACAATGGCGGCCGGGTGATTCTCGACGTCGATTACCGGCCGAACCTTTGGGGCCTCGCCGGGCACGGCGCCGGCGAGGCGCGCTACATCCGCTCCGAGACGGTCACGGCGCAGTTCGCGTCCATTCTGCCCGAATGCGACCTTGTGGTCGGCACCGAGGAGGAGCTGCACATCGCAGGCGGTGCGGAAGACACGCTCGCGGCGATACGGCGCATCCGCGCGCTGACGCGCGCCACAATCGTCTGCAAGCGCGGGCCGATGGGGTGCGTCGTGTTTCCCGGCGACATCCCGACACGACTCGATGAAGGGATCACCGGTCCCGGCTTTCCGGTCGAGGTCTTCAATACGCTCGGCGCCGGCGACGCGTTCATGTCGGGCTTCCTGCGTGGCTGGTTGCGCGACGAGCCGATCGAGCGGGCCTGCGCCTTTGCCAACGCCTGCGGCGCCTTCGCGGTCTCGCGTCTGCTTTGTTCCCCCGAAAGCCCGACCTTTGCCGAGCTCAGCCTGTTCCTCGCCGAGGGTTCGCCGCATCGGGCGCTGCGTCACGACGCGCGGCTGAACCATCTCCACCACGCCACCACACGACGCGCGCAGGCGACGCCGATCATGGCACTCGCCTGCGATCATCGTGCGCAGCTCGAAGTGATCGCAGGCGAAACCGGAGCGGCGCGCACCCGGATCGCACCGTTCAAGGTGCTGGCTGTGCAGGCCGCCTCGCGCGTCGCGGGCGGCCGTCCGGGCTTCGGGGTGTTCCTCGACGGCGGCTACGGCCGCGACGCGTTGTTCGCGGCCTCGCACGCCGGACTCTGGACCGCGCGGCCCATCGAGCAGACCGGCTCGCGACCGCTCCGCTTCGAAGGCGGCGGCAGCCTCGGTGGCCGCCTGATCGAATGGCCGGTCGACCAAGTGGTCAAGTGCCTATGTTTCTACCATCCGGACGATCCGTTATCGTTGCGCGAGCAGCAGGAGCAGACCCTGCTGGTGGCGCAGGATGCGTGCCGGCGGATCGGTCGGGAATGGCTGATCGAGATCATCGCCGGCCGGCACGGCGCGCTCGCCGACGACACCATCCCGCGCGTGCTCGATCGGCTCTACGCGATTGGCCTGAAGCCCGATTGGTGGAAGCTCGAACCGCAGCGGAGCGAGGCGGCGTGGATCGCGATCGGCGAGACGATCGAGCGCTGCGACCCGCTCTGCCGCGGGCTGCTGGTTCTGGGACTGGATGCGCCGTTCGAGGCACTTGCGGCATCGTTCCAGGCCTCCGCCGCCACCCACTGGGTCAAGGGATTCGCCGTCGGGCGAACGATCTTTGCCGATGTCGCGCGCGACTGGCTCAGCGGGCGGATCGACGATGCGGAGGCGGTCGACGAGATGGCCGGTCGCTTCGCAGCACTCGTGGCCGCATGGCTGGGGCGTGAGGAATCCGTTGAATGAACGACATAATCCGGCTGACGACGGCGCAAGCGCTGGTCAGGATGATGGCGGCACAGCGGGCCGAGATCGACGGCGCGCAAGTCCCGCTGTTTGCCGGCGTGTGGGCGATCTTCGGCCACGGCAACGTCGCGGCCATGGGCGACGCGCTGCACGAGGCGCGCGACGCGCTGCCGACCTACCGGGCGCACAGCGAGCAGGGTATGGTGCACGCGGCGACCGCGTTTGCAAAAGCCTCGCGCCGTCGCCGCATGATGGCGTGCACCACGTCGATCGGTCCGGGCGCGCTCAACATGGTGACCGGTGCCGCGGTCGCGCATGTCAGCCGGCTACCGTTGCTGCTGCTGCCGGGCGACATCTTCGCGACACGGCTGCCCGACCCGGTGCTGCAGCAGATCGAGGATTGGGGCGACGGCACAATGTCGGCTAACGACGCGTTCCGGCCGGTGTCGCGGTATTTCGACCGGATCACCCGGCCCGAGCAGATCGTGGCGGCGTTTGCCCGAGCGATGACGGTGCTTACCGATCCCGCCGAATGCGGCCCGGTCACTCTGGCGCTTTGCCAGGACGTGCAGGCGGAAGCATGGGATTTCCCGGCGCATTTGTTCGAGACGCGGCTGCACCGCCCGCGTCGCAGCCGCCCCGACACTGACGAACTCACTGATGCGGTGCGGCTGATACGCAACGCGCGCCGTCCTCTGGTGATCGCGGGCGGCGGCGTGCTGTACTCCGGCGCGGAAGCGGCGCTGGCGCAGTTCTGCGCCGACCGCGGCGTGCCGGAAGCCGAGACGCAGTCGGGAAAGTCGTCGCTTGCCGACGCCCATCCGATGGCGACCGGCGGCATCGGCGTTGCCGGAACATCGGCCGCGAACAGTCTGGCCGCGGATGCCGACCTCGTGCTGGCGGTTGGCACGAGGCTGCAGGACTTCACCACCGGCTCGTGGTCGCTGTTCGCCTCGCAAGACCTCCGCATTGTCGGCTTGAACACGCAGGCTTTCGACGCGGCCAAGCACGCCGCCGTGCCGCTGGTCGCGGATGCGCGCGCCGGGATCGAGGCGCTGGACGCGGCACTCGCGGACTGGCGCGCCGATTCGGCCTGGACCGAATCGGTCGCGCGCGTGCGCGACGAATGGCGCGGCGCCGCCGCCTCGTTCACCGCGCTGCCCGAACCAGGGCGGCCGGCACCGCCATCGGATGCGGAGGTGATCGGCGCGGTCCGCCGTGCGTGCCGCCCCGGCGACATCGTCGTCTGCGCGGCCGGCGGGCTGCCTGGCGAGTTGCAGAAGCACTGGAACACTGACGAGCCGCTCGGCTACCACGTGGAATACGGCTTCTCCTGCATGGGCTACGAAATCGCGGGCGGCCTCGGCGTGAAGCTCGCCGCCCCGGACCGCGAGGTCGTCGTGATGGTCGGCGACGGCTCGTACCTGATGCTCAATTCGGAACTCGCAACCTCGGTGATGCTCGGCCTGCGCATCACCGTCGTGCTGCTCGACAATCACGGGTTCGGCTGCATCAATCGCCTGCAGGCGGCGTGCGGCGGCGCTCCGTTCAACAATCTCTGGCGCGACAGTCAGAACATGCGCGCGCCTCCGGCAATTGATTTCGTCGCGCATGCGCGAAGTCTCGGCGCACGGGCCGAGAAAATCGACGATCTCGGCGGGCTTGCCGATGCCATGTCGCGCGCGCGCGACGCCGACCGCTCCACCGTGCTGGTCATCGACACCGACCCGAATGCGACCACAACAGAAGGTGGGCATTGGTGGGACGTGGCGGTGCCCGCCGTCTCCGCCCGGCGCGAGGTCGAGACCGCGTATGACGCCTATCTCGCACGACGCGCCTCCCAGCGCGTCGGCAACTGAGGCGACCGGGATGACGATACGTATCGGCATCAATCCGATCGGTTGGTCGAATGACGACATGCCGGAGCTGGGCGGCGACACCCCACTCGAGACGTGTCTGCGCGAGGCGAGACAAGCGGGCTACGAAGGCATCGAGCTCGGCGGCAAGTTCCCGCGCGATCCAGCCTTGCTTGCCGGCGTGCTCGAACGCCACAATCTCGCCTGCATATCCGGCTGGTATGGCGGGGCGCTGGTGGCGCGAAGCGTCGAGGAGGAGCGCGCGCTCGCCGCACCGCATCTGGCTTTGCTGCGCGCGATGGGGTGCGACATCGTGGTGTTCGCCGAGGTGGATCAGACCGTGCACACGCGGCAACGCGTGCCGCTCTCGCGGCGGCCGCGCATGCCGCCGGACGCGTGGCCCGATTATGGGCGCAAGCTCACGGCGCTTGCCGACCAGTTCGCCGCCGACGGGCTTCGCCTCGCCTTTCACCACCATATGGGAACCGTCGTGCAGGACGAGCGCGAGATCGACGCGCTGATGGCGCATACCGGTCCGTCCGTGCATCTTCTGCTCGACACCGGTCACGCGACATGGGGAGGTGCTGATCCTGTGTCCCTCGCCCAACGTTATCATGCACGGATCGCACACGTGCACGCCAAGGACATACGCGCGTCGGTGCGGGCCGAGGCGGACCGCGAGGACTGGAGCTTTCTCGACGCGGTGCTCGCCGGCGTCTTCACCGTTCCCGGCGACGGCTCGATCGACTATGTCTCGGTATTCCGTGCGCTCCGCCCCTATCAGGGATGGATCGTCGTCGAGGCGGAACAGGATCCGGCGCGCGCGAACCCGCTGGACTACGCAACACTCGGCCGGCGCAATGTTGCGTCGTTCATCAAGCAGGCGGAGCTCGGACAATGAGTTCGAAACTGCTGCGTCACCCACGGCGGTCGGCGCCGGACGGCGTCGTCCAGTCGATTACTCCTGAGAACGCCGGCTGGTCCTATGTCGGCTTCGAGGCGGTTGATCTCACTGCCGGACAAGCAATGGAGCGCCACGGCGACGGACGCGAGCTCTGTCTCGTCCTGCTATCGGGACGCGCGCTGATCACCGTCGGGAACGACGATCTCGGCGAGCTCGGCGGCCGCGGCAGCCCATTCGAAGGGCCGGGTGACGCGGTCTACATCCCGCCCTGGACGGATTGGCGCGCGGTGGCCCAAGGCAACGTCGAACTCGCACTCTGCGCCTCGCCGGCGCCGAAGGGTGGCGTTGCCACGCGGGTGATCCGTGCCTCCGAGATCGAGACGCTCGATCGCGGCAGCGGCACCAATCTGCGGCACGTCCGCAACATCCTGCCGGACAACGCGCCGGCAGAAACCCTGCTGGTTGTCGAGGTCGTCACGCCCGGCGGCCACTGGTCGAGCTATCCGCCGCACAAGCACGACACCGACATCCCGGGGCAAGAAACCTATCTCGAGGAGACCTACTATCACCGGCTCGCGCGCGGTTCCGGCTTCGCGTTGCAGCGTGTCTACACCGAGGACGGATCGCTCGACGAAACGATGGCGGTGGGCGACCGCGACGTGGTCCTGGTACCGCGCGGCTACCATCCGGTCGGCGCGCCGCACGGTTTCGATCTCTGGTACCTGAACGTCATGGCCGGCCCGGTCCGCGCGTGGCAGTTCACCATGTCGCCCGACCATGCTCACCTTCCGTATTGAACAAGAATTGGACCATCGGAGTTCTATCGTTCATGAGCAAACCTGCGATCGGCGTCGGACTGATCGGTTCCGGTTTCATGGGACGGTCGCATTCCCTCGCCTACCTGAACGTCGACAAACTCTTTGAGCTTCCGTTCCGGGTAGAGCTGCGGATGCTGGCCGACCAGACCGAGGCGCAGGCGAGCCGTGCCGCCGACGCCTTCGGCTTCGCCCGCGCCACCGGCGATTGGCGGGAACTGGTTGCCGACTCCCGGATCGAGGTGGTCTCGATCACCACCCCAAACCGCCTGCACAAGGACATGGCGCTTGCCGCGATTGACGCGGGTAAGCACGTCTGGTGCGAAAAACCGCTCGCGCCGACCCTCGCGGACGCGCGTATCATGGCCGAGGCCGCACGTCACCGTGGGGTCAGGACGGCCGTCGGCTTCAACTACCTCAAGAACCCGATGATGCGTCTGGCCCGCGACATGATCGCGGGCGGCGAAATCGGCGAGGTGCGTACGTTTCGCGGCATCCACGCCGAAGACTTCATGGCCGACGTGTCGCAGCCCTGGAGCTGGCGCCTCGATCCAGCCAATGGCGGCGGCGCACTCGTCGATATCGGCAGCCACATTATCGCGGCCGCACGATACCTGCTCGGCCCGATCGTCGAGGTGGACGGACGCACCGATACGCTGGTGACAAGCCGCCCGATTGCGGCCGGCGCCGCCGAGCGGCGCACCGTCGCCGTGGACGACGTCACGACCGCGCGGCTTCGATTCCGCAGCGGCGTCGTGGGAACGATCGAGGCCAACTGGCTGGCCACCGGTCGAACCATGCAGCACGCCTTTGAGATCGCGGGGTCGGCCGGGTCAATCGCGTTCTCGCAGGAACGCTTCAACGAACTTCAGCTCTATTGTGCGGGCGATGAGGCGGCTCGTCGCGGCTTTCGCACGATCGTCGCGGGGCCCGAGCACGAACCCTACGGCGCCTTCTGCGTCGCCCCCGGCCACCAGATCGGCTTCAATGACCTGAAGGCGATCGAAGCACGCGATTTCCTGCTCTCGATTGCTGATGACGCCCCCAGACATGCCGGGTTGGGACATGCCGGGTTGGGACATGCCGGGTTCGACGAGGGCGTCGCGGTGCTTGAGGTGGTCGACGCGATCTATCGCTCGGCCCGCGACGGCGGCCAGCCCGTCGCCATCGGAGTGAGCGCCCAATGATCGGGATCGCGGTTCTCGGCGCGGGACGCATCGGCAAGGTGCATGCCCGCAACGTCGCGAACGCGCGCGGTTGCCGGCTGCTCGGCATTGCCGACCCGTTCGGAACCGCGGCGCAGGATCTCGCCGCCCTCCATGGCTGCCGGGCGGACCGCGACAGCGTCGCGTTGATCCGGCACGAGGAGGTCGACGCGGTCATCATCGGCACTCCCACGGATACGCATGTCGCCCTGATGCTCGAGGCGGCGCGGGCGGGGCGTGCGGTATTGTGCGAAAAGCCGATCGATCTGGACACCGGCCGCGCGACCGAGGCCGCGGCCGAACTTGCCCGCCTTGGCGCCCGCGTCATGGTTGCCTTCAACCGTCGCTTCGATCCGGCCGTCATCGCTTTGCGTCAAGCGATCGATGCCGGCGAAATCGGCGACGTTCGCCAGGTGGTCATCACCAGCCGCGATCCCGAACCTGCCTCGCTCGACTATCTTCGGACGTCGGGCGGCATCTTTCGGGATATGACAATACACGACTTCGATCTCGCTCGGTTTCTCCTGGGCGAAGAACCAGTCGAGGTGTCGGCAATCGCGAGTTGCCTGGTCGACCAACGCATCGAGGCGATCGGCGACAGCGACAGCGTGATGGTCAACCTGCGCACCGCGTCGGGAAGACAGTGCCACATCAACAATTCTCGACAGGCCGTCTACGGTTATGACCAGCGGCTCGAGATTTCGGGATCGAAGGGGATGCTGCTGAACGACCATGTGCGGGCGACGACTGTTAGGCGGTTCACACGAGAGCGGACCGAGGCGCACGAACCGTTGCTGAACTTCTTTATCGAGCGATACGAGCAGGCGTATCGGCGCGAGCTCGACGCCTTCATCGAAGCGATTGAAACGCAGAACGCAATGCCGGTCACGCTTGCGGACGGTGTGCAGGCCCTGCGACTTGCCGACGCCGCGACGGAGTCGGCAAGGACAGGCCGGATGGTTCGGATTGCCACCCAGACCGTGCCGGGAGGCGAGCTTGGCTGACATGTCGGGCAAGATCGCGATTGTGACCGGAGGAACTCAGGGACTTGGCGCGGCCATCGCGCGCACGTTCGCTGATCGAGGCGCTGCCGGTCTCGTCATCTGCGGCCGCAACCGCGATAAAGGCGAGGCGTCCGCCACGGCAATCGAAAGTGCGACCGGCACCAGGACAATCTTTGTGGCTGCCGATCTCGGCGATGTCGATGCCTGCCGCAAGGTGGTGGCGGCGGCAGATACCGCGTTCGGCCGTGTCGACGCGCTCGTCAACGCCGCCGGAGTGACCGATCGCGGCACCATCCTCGACACCTCAGAGACGCTGTTCGATTACATCATGGCGGTGAATGTGCGGGCACCGTTCTTCCTGATGCAGGACGCAATCAAGATCATGCGGCGTGAGGCGATAGCGGGCACAATCGTGAACATTGGCTCGATGTCGGCACGCGCCGGGCAGCCGTTCATCGCCGCTTACTGCACGTCCAAGGGCGCGCTCGCGACGCTCACGCGCAACACCGCCTTCGCTTTGCTGCGAAACAGCATAAGGGTGAACGGCTTGAACATCGGCTGGATGGCGACCGAGGGCGAGGACCGCATCATGCGCACCTACCACGGTGCCGAGGATGGCTGGCTCGACGCGGCATCGCGCGACCAGCCGAACGGGCGTCTGATCGATCCCTTCGAGGTCGCGCGCGCGGTGACGTTCCTGTCGAGCGCCGAATCCGGCCTGATGACCGGGTCAGTCATTGAATACGACCAATCAATCTGGGGAGGCTATGAGAGCGGCCCGACGCCGAAGAACGCGCTCTGACGCAACAAGGAACAGACGACGAAAACGAAAACGCCTGAACGAAAGGGCGAACATAGAGGAAGGACCGGACATGAAGCGCATTGGTTTGACGGCTGGAGCCATGATGGTTGCGGCACTCGGCGGGATCGGGGCATTCGCCGCCTCTACCACCTCGCATGCCGCCCCCGCCAAGACCTACACGTTCGCCATGATCACCCACGGCCAGCCCGGCGACACGTTCTGGGACATCGTACGCAAAGGCGGCGAAGCCGCTGCAAGGAACGACCGGGTCAAACTGATCTATCTCGCCAACCCAACTGCGTCCGGCGAGGCGCAGCTTGTGACAAACGTGCTCCAGCAGCATGTCGACGGCATCGCGCTGACCTTGGCCTTTCCCGATGCGGAAATACCCATGGTGGCAAAAGCCACATCCGCGGGCATTCCAGTGATCGGCTTCAATGCCGGCAGTGACGACTGGAAGCGGGCGAAGATGACGATGTTCGTTGGGCAAAACGAAACCATTGCCGGGGAGGCGGTTGGCAACCGGCTGAACAGCGAGGGCGCCAAGGCCGCGATCTGCGTCGATCAGCAACAGGGCGCCGTGCAGCTCGCGGAACGCTGCCAGGGCATCCAGAAGACGTTCCACGGCAAGCTCGATATCCTCTACGTGGCTGGTTACGACATGGCGAGCGCCCAGTCGCGCATTGTCGCCAAGCTGCAGCAGGACCGGAGCATCGGCTACGTCGTGACGCTGGGCGCGCCGTTCGCGCCAACGGCGGTTTCCGCGGTCGCGGCCGCCAACAGCAAGGCGAAGGTGGCAACCTTTGATCTTACGCCGCGCGCGGTCACGATGATCAAGCAGGGCAAGATCCAGTGGGCCGTCGACCAGCAGCCCTATGCTGAAGGCTACCTCGCAATCGACCTGCTCTGGCTCAACCGCGCCAACGGCGACGTTATCGGCGGCGGCAAGGCCGTCCTGACCGGGCCGGCCTTCATCACCAAAGACAACATTGACGTCGTGGCCGCCTTTGCGAAGGCCGGCATGCGCTGACATCGTATTTCAGGATCGGGACACGCCGTGACGACCGCGCAACACAGCATCCACGTCACCTCCCCCTCCGTACGGACGCAACGGCAATCGGCGTGGAAGCGGGCGCTGAAACGGCCGGAAATCGGCTCGGTTGGCGGCGTAATCCTGGTCTTTGCCTTCTTCTCGGTGATGGCGCCACCGTTCCGGCAACTCGCCGCGTTCACCACCATTCTCTACCAATCCGCGGTGCTCGGCATTCCGGCCGTTGCGGTCGCGCTGCTGATGATAGGAGGCGAATTCGACCTGAGCGCGGGGGTCGCCGTCACGACGTCCTCGCTGTGCGCCGCGATCTTCGCGTCGCGTGCCTTCGGCAGCATCTGGCTTGGGGTGGCTCTGGCGCTGCTGCTCTCTCTCGGGATCGGGTTCCTTAATGGCTACCTGCTGATCCGCACCAAGCTGCACAGCTTCCTCGTGACACTCTCGACGTTCCTGATGCTGCAAGGCCTAAACATCGCCGTGACCAAGCTGATCACGGGGAACGTCGCAACCGATGACATCAGCAATCTTCCGGGCTTCAACGTCGCTCACGCGATTTTTGCCTCGACCCTGAAGTTCGGCGGGGTTTCGATTAACATCGCGATCATCTACTGGCTGGTTTTTGCGATCGCGGCGACGTGGGTACTTCTCCACACCCGTTTTGGAAACTGGATCTTCGCTGTTGGGGGACAGGTGGACAGCGCGCGCGCGGTCGGCATTCCGGTCATGCGGGTCAAGGTCGGGCTCTTCGTGTTGGTCGGCTTCGCCGCCTGGTTCACCGGCATGCACATGCTGTTCTCCTACGATACCGTCCAATCTGGTGCCGGCATCGGCAACGAACTCCTCTACATTGCATCGGCGGTCGTCGGCGGGTGTCTGCTCACCGGCGGCTATGGTTCAGCGATCGGCTCGGCTTTCGGCGCCTTCATCTTCGGCATGACGACCGAGGGTGTGATCTACGCCGACTGGGATCCCGACTGGTTCCAGTTCTTTGTCGGCGCCATGCTGCTGCTGGCCACCGTGTTCAATGGCTGGCTTCGCTATCGCGCCAGCAGGGGCAGGTGACATGGCGGATCGAACCGAACCTCTGCTGTCACTGCGCGGGATTGGCAAGAGCTATGGAAGCTTCGCCGCCTTGCGCAACATCAACCTGTCGGTTCGAGCAGGCGAAGTCACCTGCATTCTCGGCGACAACGGCGCCGGCAAGTCGACATTGATCAGTATCATCGCCGGCCTGCACAGTCATGACGAGGGCGGCTACCTGGTCGACGGCAAAGAGGTGCACTTCGCCTCGCCACGCGACGCGCTCGATCTGGGCATTTCAGCGGTGTACCAGACCTTGGCGCTCGTGCCGCTGATGTCGATCTGGCGCAACTTCTTCCTGGGCTCCGAGATCGTCCGGAAGATCGGGCCGTTTCGTCGCCTCAATAGCGAGGAGATGATACAAACGGCGTCCGTGGAACTTCGTCGCATGGGGATCGAGGTCAGCGACCTCGAGCAGCCTGTCGGAACGTTGTCGGGCGGCCAACGGCAGGTCGTTGCAATAGCGCGTGCCGTACATTTCGGCGCGCGCGTCCTTGTCCTCGACGAGCCGACGGCAGCACTGGGCGTTGCGCAGTCGGGACTTGTCCTACGCTACATCGCTCAAGCTGCGCGTCAGCAAGGCGTCGGCGTGATCTTTATCACGCATAATCCGCACCATGCCTACATGGTCGGAGACCATTTCGTAGTTCTGGCGCGCGGAGAAGTCGAACTGGACGCGGCGCGCGCCAACCTCACGCTTGAGGAATTGATGTTTCACATGGCTGGCGGTGCGGGCCTGACAGCCCTGGAGCACGAACTTCAAAGGGCGGCAGCACAGCCTGCCTGAGCAAAGACGTGGCATAAGGGACCGCGCGCGCGCGGTGGTCGCGGACAGTCTCCTGAAATCAATAGGCCTCTGTCTTCTCCAGGTGCTGCTCCACCTCCGCCCGCGTCCGCCATACCGGCCTGAGCGCCTTGGCATTGAACGGCGCCAATTGGTCCGTCACATGCGGGCTGCCCGGGCGTGACGAGTTTCCGTACCCCAACAGCGCCCTCGCCTTTGCTCCCTGCGGCGTGAACTCGACGAGCTGCACATAGCCGTCTCCGGCATACGACCAAAGCTGGTTGGCAACCGGCCCTTGGAACGAATTGACGACCCGCACCGGCCCGAATTTGCCGTCCGAACCGCTTACCGCATCGTCCGACACCGGTATGGTCTGCGCGAAAGTCGCATCGTGCGTTACCAGTACGGTTCGATGCGCATCCTCCCACGCCGCATCGAGCGATCCATAGGTCGCCTCCGTTTGCTCGGCCGCGGAGACGAGGTCCGCAATTGTCGCTTTCGCATCCGCAAGGCCCGAAGGGGTCGTCAGCGGTGCCGCCGCACTCCACCCCACCCTGAACTTCGGATGCGGCGAATAGAAATTGATCGTGTCGTCCTTGGCGATTGCCGGGTCACCCGACACGATGTTCC
This sequence comes from Lichenicoccus sp., assembly GCF_965276875.1. Taxonomy (GTDB): domain Bacteria; phylum Pseudomonadota; class Alphaproteobacteria; order Acetobacterales; family Acetobacteraceae; genus Lichenicoccus. Next base: position 1,459,362 of record NZ_OZ255701.1, read on the forward strand.
ACCACCGCTCGAACAGTACCGCGCCCCTGCTCAGCGCATCCGCATTGCGGTCCCAGGCTTCGAGCACGCCCGCAGCCTGGATCGCCGTGGCATTTCCCGACGTCTTCGCCGCCTGGATAAGATCCGGCAGCACACGGTCGGCAAGCTCCATGTGCACGTTTTCCTTGCCCGCCAACAGCGCGTCCGCCGTGAACTTCGGCTGCGACAGCAGGAAGTTTGCCGCGTTCTGCGGCCGCAGATCCATGAAAGACGGCGCCACATACGCCGGGAACCGGCTCGGATCGTTGGTCGGTGTCAGCGGGAACGTCGAAGTCCAGGGTGGATTGTTGCTGTTGGCCACAAACCCGCCCGGCGGATCGATCGCTCTTGGCAGCGAACCCCAGTCGAAGGTTCGGGTCCACCGTGTCGACGGATTGCTCCCGTCCAGAATCCCGTCATAGTCGCCGAACGTGCCACCCGCCCGCACCGGCTGCCGCCCGCCGAACACATACATCACGTGCCCGTCGCGATCGGCATAGACGACGTTGAAGAACGGCATCTGCAGCATTGAATTCGCCGCGATGAACTGCGACAGGTTATGCGCCTCGATCATGTGCCAGTACTGCGTCACGAGGGACGGCTGGTCGAGCCCCGCCACCCTGAGCGCCAAGACCTTGTCTCCGCTTTGCGCCACTACCGGCCCATCGATCGTATCTTGGACCCGAAATGTTTTGGTTGAAAAACTGCCGTTCTCGTTGCGAATTTTTATCGTGGCGGTGCTCGTAATGAGCGGCAGGCTGGCGCCGCCGAATTGATAGAAGCCCTTCTGATCAACCGTGAACTCGTAGTAATTTGCGTTCTGAATGGTGTTGTTCGTATGCGTCCAGCCGATGTCGTCCGAGTACCCGATCCCGAGGAACGGCAAACCCGTGAACACCACGCCGCTCGCATCCAGAGCTGGATGCCCCGGATCGCCGATGACCAGGTTCACTTCCATCCATTGATAGAGACCAAGCCCGGGGATCGGCTGGTTGTTCCCCCAGGGCAGATGCGGATTGCCCATCAGGATCGCATTCCCGCTCGTGCTTTTCGACGGCGCAATCGCCCAGCCGTTCGATCCGCCCGGCGTCAATGACCGCGCCAACGCATTCGCCGCCGCTCGCCCTCCCGTCTTCCAGGCCGCCAGCAGTGCCGGCAGGTTGTCCTGCTCCGGCATGAAGGTGAAGTTGACCGTGTTCTGCTCGCCCGAGGTCACATCCGACGGCAGGAACGGCAGCACCCGCCGGAACGAGGGGGCGATCGTGTCGCCATGCTGGGCCGCATATTCATTCACCCCATCCGCGAACGCCTGCAGGATTCGTCTCTGCTCCCTGCCACCGAGCAGCACCCAAAGTGCTGCCCGCTCGGGGATCCGCTCGGTCCGAACCTGGATGTCGCTGGCGACGTTCGCACCATCCGTCCCGGCCCCGAAATACTCCGCCATCCGCCCACGTGCCTGCGCGACATTGGCGAGCATCGTCTCCGCCTGACCCTCCATCTCCGCGTAGCCGAGCCCGCGGACCACCGCGAGCCGATCGGCGCCGAAGATGTGCGGTATTCCGTACGTATCCCAAAGGATTTGTCCGTGCCCGACGGACGCTGCTCCCGCCGCGAGCGACGACGCGGGCGACAGCAAGCCCGCAAGACACGCGAACCTGAGCCCCCATCGCAGAGGCGACGCAAATATCCTGTTTGAGATCATTGATCCGCTCCCCCCCGGGGAACTCAAGACTATTCGCAGGTGAAGCGAAGTCAAGACGATCGCGAGAAGCGGATTCGCACTCCCCGTGAGCGCCCTCGGCTGGAGCACTTCCCGGGCCTCGACTCGCTCCTGGCGCTCTGTTCGGTGCAGACTGCACTCTCCCGAGAGATTGGGTGGGAAATCCTGGTGGTGTTCGCAGGGCGCCAGAAGTAGGTGAAGAGGATTAGATTTATTCCGGTGGGAGCCGCATGCAGACCGTGAACATTCACGCCGCCAAGATCCAGCTCTCTCGGCTCGTCGAGCAGGCCGCCGCAGGCGAGGAGATCATCATCGCCCTTGCCGGACGACCGCTCGCCAGGCTGGTGCCGCTCACCGGAGCCGCTGCCGGTCAAAAGCGGGTGCTCGGCGTGCTGTCCGGAGAGCTTCAGGTGCCGGCCGAGTCCGACACATTGCCGATCGATATGCTTGAGGTGTTTGAGGACGCTGATGCGCCTGTTGCTAGACACGCATCTGCTGCTCTGGGCGCTCGGTGATCCCGATCGGCTGGATCATGGGACACGCACCCTGATCGAGGATACCGGCAACGATGTGCTGTTCAGCGCCGCCGCATCATCGCGATGCTGGTCTGATCACCGACGGCGGATGCCGCCTCTCGCGACGCAGCACCGGTATCGAGGTGAGGTTAGGGATCTGGCGCAGCCTTACAGTGGCACTTCATAAACACTGCAGGGTTCTTTAGGCTCGCCAGATGATGCAGAACCGCAACTTCAGACTATATTTCGCCGGCGCGACCTTGTCGGCGATCGGTTCGGCCATGGTGCCTGTGGCGTTGAGTTTCGCAGTACTGGATGCCGGACTGCGCGCCGGTGCGCTCGGGCTCGTGCTGGCGGCTCAAACCATTCCCACGGTTTGCCTCTTGCTGATCGGTGGGGTTGTCGGGGACCGCTGGTCGCGGCGGGGCGTGATGATCACGAGCGACCTGTTGCGGTTCCTCGTCCAGATCGCACTCGCTTGCGCCTTGATCGAAGGCTCGCAGTCACTCGTTCTCCTCATGGCCCTGACTGCGCTGATTGGTGTCGGCAACGCCTTCTTCGGCCCGGCCAGCAGCGGATTTCTTGTTGGGATCGTGGACAAGGAGGAGTTGGGCCGCGCCAACGCGGTGCTGAGAACGGGCAACGCGCTCGCCATGATCATTGGGCCGTCCGCGGCAGGGCTGATCGTCGTCGGCGTCGGGCCGGGATGGACGCTCGGCCTTGATGGTTTGTCCTACGCTGCCAGCGCTGTGTGTCTCGGCCTTGTCAGGCTTCGGCCCGATGCGCGGTCGACGACAGCACCGCAATACCCTTATGTCGGACGGGACCTCCGGATAGGCTTTCGTGCCTATGCTGAGCGTCGCTGGCTGTGGCTGCTTGTCGGCCAGGTCGGGCTGCTGAACCTACTCGCTTACGCGCCGTTCCAGGTCATCGCTCCGGAGTTGTTGGCGGCACACCCGGACGGTGCCCGAGCTTGGGGCGCGTTGCTGGGGGTGATCGGTGCCGGCGCGCTCGCAGGTGCGATGGGAGCGACCCGGTGGCAACCAAAACGCTCACTGGTGGCCGTTGAGTTGGCGGTTTGCTCGCTTCTGCCTCTGCTGTTTCTTCTCGCCGCGGATGCACGGTTTCCCGCTCTCTTGGCCGGTGCTGCCGCATTCGGCGTTGGTGCCGCGGTCCTGAGCGTATTGACTTTGACAGCCATCCAGCGGGAGGTTCCGCTTGAGATGTTGTCTCGCGTCATGTCGGTTGTCCAACTTGCCGTCACCGGACTTAACCCGCTCGGGTATGTTCTGGCCGCACCCGCAATGGCTCTGCTGGGTCCGCACGCGACGCTGGCCTGGGCAGCATCCTGTGTGCTCGTGAGCGTCGGGATTCTGTTGAGCGTTCCGGACATCCGTCGGTTTGGAGCACAATCCTCTCGCGGCAGCGCCGTTCCTGGAGTGTCGTAGGGCGGCCCGCCACCCTCGACCTATGAATTGGGGGTCTGGGGCCTGTCGTGCGGCGCACGCCTTCGCGTGACGGCCCCAGCGGGTCCAGGGCAGAGCCCTGACCTTACGCGAGCGTATCCGCGCGCAGCGCCCGGTATTCGCGTCGGACGATGGACATGAGTTCCTCGACGGACGTCGATTTCGCGTGGTTTTCGTAGGTGACCTGGCCGCGCTGCATCAGCATGATGCGGTCGGCGATGTCCAGTGTTTGCGCGTAGTTGTGCATGATCATGACGATCGACAGGTCGCCTTCGGATTTCAGGCGCATGATCAGGTCGATGATCAGCCCGGCTTCGCGCGCACCCATTGCGGCGAGCGGTTCGTCGAGCAGCAGGATGCGTGCCTTGGAGTTCACCGCGCGCGCGATCGCGATGGCTTGGCGCTGGCCGCCGGAGAGTGCGCCGACCTCGACATCGACGGACGGCACCGAGACGCCGATTTCCTCGAGGCATTCGGCGGCACGCTTGCGCATGGCGCGGTTGTTGAGCAGTCGGAACGGCGCCGGGTAGAGGATTTCCCGGTTGAGAAACATGTTGTGGTAGATCGTCAGCGAGTTGGCGAGTGCGAGATCCTGATAGACGCATTCGATGCCGAGCGAGCGGGCGTGGTCAACGGAGCGCAATGCGGTTTCCTGTCCGTGGATAAACAGTCGGCCGCTGGTCTGCGGCTGATAGCCGGTCAGGATTTTCATCAGCGTCGACTTGCCGGCGCCGTTGTCGCCGAGCACGCCCAGGATCTCGCCGCGCGCCAGGGTGAGCGAAATGCCGTTGAGTGCTGAGACCGGGCCAAACTGCTTGGTGATCGTGTCAGCGCGCATGACCTCGCTCAAGGAGACGCACCTCCGCGCTTGAGCCGGTTGATGTGGATGTTGAACAGCATCGCCAGCAGGATGGCAGCTCCCAGGATCAGGTTGAAGGTAAAGGCGTTGATGCCAATCAGGGTGAAGCCGTCACTGAGAATGCCGAGCACCATGGCGCCGATCAGCGCGCCGATGATGGTGCCGGAGCCGCCGGCGAGCGGGGTACCGCCGATGACTCCGGCGGCGACGGCAAGGAACATGATGTTGGTGCCCCCGGCGGTGGGATCGATCGAGGAAATCCGGAACGCTTCGAGAATCCCGGTCAGGGCGGCGAGCGTGCCGCTGAGCACGAAATTGCCGACCTTGATACGACGCACCGAAATGCCTGCCTCGCTGGAGCCGATCGGGTTGGCGCCCGAGGCGATGGTGTGCAGCCCCCAGCGGGTGTTGCGCAGCAGCACATGCATGACCACGACCACGCCGACGGCCCAGATGAACTCCGCGTAGCCGCCGTGACCCATGAAGTTGGCGAACGAATCGGAGGACTCGATGCTGACCGGCGTGCCATTGGCGATGGTGAGCGTGAAGCCGTTCAGCAGGAACAGGGTGCCGAGCGTGGTGACGAAGGAGGGCACGCTCAGCAACACGGTGATCACGCCGTTGGCGAGCCCGACCAGGGCGCCGGCGGCGAGGCCAAGGATGATGCAGAAGACCAGCGGAATGCCGGCCATTTGCGCGAAATACATCACGAACGGCGCCAGCGCGTAGACCATGCCGGCGGAGAGGTCGATCTCTCCGCCGATCATCAACATCACCTCGCCGCAGGCGAGAATCGCGACGGGTGCTATGAACTGCGACAGGTTCTGCAGGCTGGCGCCGGTCAGCAGGAAGTTGCTGTTCGCACTCTCGAAATAGACGGCGAGTGCGATGGCGACGAAGACGATGCTCGCCTCGCGCCACCGCAGCAGGGCGCCGAGCAGAGGCCGCATCAGGACTGGATCGGGCCGCTGCGCTTGACGTCCTGCACCGTGCTGGAACTGCCCTCGTAGCGTGTCTTGGTCGAGAGATAGGGCCCGACCGACTCCTTGGTGACGAATTTCAGACCGGTGTTGATGTCGGCGGGGCCGACCAGGCCACCGGAGACCAGGAAGTTGAACATTTCCATGACCGTGTAGTAGCCTTGCAAATAGGGCTGCTGGTCGATGGTGAAGTCGAGGTCGCCCTTGCTGATCAGCTCGAGCGTCTGCGGCAGCAGGTCGAAGCCGCCGCCATGGACGCCCTTGGCCGGCAGGCCGTACTGCTGCATCGCCTCGGCGATGCCCTCCGTGGTGCCACCATCGACGGCGAACATGCCTTTGACGTCCTGGTGGCCGAGGTAATACGCCTTCACCTTGGAGATTTCCTCGTTCACCGTGGCGCCGGTGGCGACGATGTCGATCTGGTAGTTGCGGCCGCTCTTCTTGAGCACGTCCTCAGCGCCGTCGATACGCGGCTGGATGTTGAGCTGCCCTGGGGTGGCGATGAACAGGCCGATCCGGCCCGAGGGCACCAAGGTCAGGATACGCTCGCCCATCAACTGACCGGCCTTGAACAGGTCCTGCCCAATATAGGCGAGACGCTTGTTGCCAGAGCTTGTTGGCGCGTCGGCGTTGTAGGCGAATACCGGAATACCGGCCTGTAGCGCGCGCTCGACCGGGTCGTTGAAGGCGTGCGGATCGACCAGGCAGACGGCGATGGCATCCGCCTTGGAGGCGATCGCGGAATTCATCGCACTCACCATCTGGGCGGCGATGCTGTTCTCAGAGCCGGTCCATTGCGACTGCGCGCCGAACAATGCGCAGGCGTCGGCGATGCCGTAGCGGGTGGCGGTGAAGAACGGATTGGTGGTGACGTGGTTGACGAACACGAACCGGAATCTCGGGTGCTTCGGCACCAGGCCGGCGGCGCGCGCCGAGCCCGCAAGCCCGATGGCCGCGGCGGCGGTGCCGAGGGCGCCGGCTCGCAGCATGCCGCGACGATCCATGCCGAACGCCGCGTCGATTTTATCGGTCATTATGTTCCCTCCCGAGGATTGCCGCCTTGAGGCGATCTTGCACGAATGCTGATCTGGCGCGAGGCCGCCCGTCCTGTCAACGGACGGCGTTCGCCTGACAGACATAAGGAGGCTGTGTGATCAAGCATGTGGATTTAACCGGGCGCCTAGTGATCGCGGGGTTCGGCAGTATCGGCCAAGGGGTGCTGCCCCTGATCCTGCGTCATTTGGGCATCACGCCCGCGCAAATCAGCGTGCTGACCGGAGATGCGCGCGGAGCAGCGATCGCGGCGGCCTACGGCGTTGATTTCCGGGTGGCACCCCTCACCCGCGAGACCTATCGGGCGACACTTGCGCCGATGCTGGCTGCCGACGATGTCCTGCTGAACCTGTCGGTGGATGTCTCCTCGGTGGCGCTGATCGGGCTGTGCCGCGAACTGGGTGCGCTGTATCTCGATACCTGCATCGAGCCCTGGGCCGGTGGCTACAGCGATCCTTCGTTGTCGGCCTCCGAGCGATCGAATTATGCGCTGCGCGAATCGGCGTTGCGGCTCGGCGGTGGCGGCCCGACCGCGCTTATCACGCACGGCGCCAACCCCGGCCTGGTGTCGCACTTCGTCAAGCAGGCGCTGCTGGATCTGGCGGGCGACGCGGCACCGGAGACGCGCGAGGGCTGGGCAGCACTCGCGGCGCGGCTCGCGGTCAAGGTGATCCATATCGCCGAGCGTGACACCCAGGTTGCCGACGTCGCCAAGCGACGTGGCGAGTTCGTCAATACCTGGTCGATCGACGGCTTTGTCTCCGAGGGCTGCCAGCCGGCGGAACTGGGCTGGGGCACGCATGAGACATCCTGGCCGTCTGACGCGCGCAGACATGATTTCGGGTGTGATGCCGCGATTTATCTCGACCGTCCTGGGGCTGCGACACGGGTGCGGAGCTGGACGCCGCTTGAGGGCTCGTTCCATGGCTTTCTGGTCACCCACTCGGAGTCGATCTCGATTGCCGACGCCTACACGCATCGTGCGGGCGACGCGGTGCTATGGCGTCCGACGGTGCACTACGCCTATCACCCGTGCGATGACGCGGTGCTGTCACTGCATGAACTGGCCGGCAAGAACTGGCATAGGCAGCCCGACCAGCGGCTGCTGATGGACGAGATCGTCTCCGGCACCGACGAGCTCGGCGTGTTGCTGATGGGCCATGCCAGGGGCGCATATTGGTATGGCTCGCGTTTGTCGATCGAACAGGCACGGGCGCTGGCGCCCTACAACAACGCGACCAGCCTGCAGGTGACGGCGGCCGTGCTTGGGGGTCTGGTGTGGGTGCTGGAGAACCCTGCGCGCGGCGTGATCGAGCCGGACGCAATCGACCATGCGCGGGTGCTGGACATCGCGCGGCCCTATCTCGGCGATGTCGTCGGCGTTTTTTCCGACTGGACGCCGATCGAGGATCGCGGCCGGCTGTTCGCCGAAGCCGTCGACACAAGCTGCCCGTGGCAGTTCGGCAATTTCAGGGTGACGTGATAAGCGCGTGGGGTTGTCGGGGCGGCTGGTTTCAGGGCGCGTAGCCCTCGGTGAGCAGAGGTGGCCCCTGCCCGCCGGCCGGCGGCGGCGCGTTGGTGATCTCACCGCTATAGGTCGAGCAGCCGCCGAGCAAGGCGAGGGCGATCAGCGCGCCCGCGATGGCACGCAGGGTCAATGTGCTCTCACCGGCATCGTCAGCGGGTTGCGCTGAAGATGTTCGGCGGCAAGGCCGTCCGGGCCGAAGATGTGGCAGTGCGCGGGCGCGATTGAAAGCCGGACCGGCTGATGCACGCGGGTCGCATCGGCGCCGTCGGTCTGCACGACGATCATGGTCTTGTCCTGCAGCTCGATATGCAGCAGCGTCAGGCCGCCAAGCCGCTCGGCGATGAGGGCATGGCCGTTGATGGTGCCATTGGGGTCGACCAGCATGTGCTCCGGCCGAACGCCTAATGTGACCGACGTGCCACGACCAATGCCGTTGGCCTCGACCGGCGCCGTGGCGGTGATCCCGCCGGGGCCGGCGACGCTGACGCCGTTCTGGTCGACTTCTGTGACCGTCGCCGGCAGCAGGTTCATCCGCGGCGAGCCCATGAAGCCGGCGACGAACAGGTTGTTGGGATGGTGATAGAGTTCCAGCGGTGAGCCGACCTGCTCGACCCGGCCTGCATGCAGCACGACGATCTTGTCGGCCATGGTCATCGCCTCGACCTGGTCGTGGGTGACGTAGATCATCGTCGCGTTGAGCTGCTCGTGCAGGCGGGCCAGTTCGATTCGCATCTGGCCACGCAGGGCTGCGTCGAGATTGGAGAGCGGCTCGTCGAACAGGAACACCTTGGGGTTGCGCACGATCGAGCGGCCGATCGCCACACGCTGGCGCTGGCCGCCGGAGAGCTGGCCGGGCTTGCGGTCGAGATAGGGCTCAAGCTGCAGGATCCGCGCGGCTTCGGCCACCTTGGCGTTGCGCTCCTCGGTCTTCACGCCGGCGAGCTTGAGCGCGAAGCCCATGTTCTGCGCCACCGTCATGTGCGGGTAGAGCGCGTAGGACTGGAACACCATCGCGAGACCCCGCTGCGCGGGGCCGACATCGTTGACCCGCTTGCCGTCGATGGTCAGGTCGCCGCCGGTGATTTCCTCGAGACCCGCGATCATGCGCAGCAAGGTCGACTTGCCGCAGCCTGAAGGCCCGACGAAGACCACGAACTCGCGGTCTTCGACATCGAGGGTGACGCCCTTGATGGCTTCGAGATTGGCGTAGGATTTGCGGAGATCGCGCAGTGCCAGGGTGGCCAATGGAGTGCTCCGATGGTTCTTTAACGCTTAAATGGGTTGCCAGCCGGTCACTTGACGGCGCCGAAGGTGAGGCCGCGGACCAACTGGCGTTGGGAAAGCCAACCGAAGATCAAAATCGGTGCCACCGCAAGGGTCGAGGCGGCGGAAAGCTTGCCGAAGAACAGGCCTTCCGGCGAGGAGAACGAGGCGATGAAGGCGGTCAGCGGTGCGGCGTGCGACGACGTAACGTTGAGTGACCAGAACGCCTCGTTCCAGCACAGGATGAGCGACAGCAGCCCGGTGGAGGCGACACCCGGCAGCGACAACGGCAGCAGCACATGGCGCAGCTCGCCCATCCGGCCGGCGCCGTCCATGCGTCCGGCCTCGATGATGTCGCGCGGCACCTCCTTGAAGAAGGTGAACAGCATCCAGACCACGATCGGCAGGTTCATCAGCGTGTAGATCGCGATCAGCCCCGAGCGGGTGTCGAGCAGGCCGGTGTCGCGCATCAGCAGGTAGATCGGGACCAGTGCTCCGACCGGCGGCAGCATCTTGGTCGACAGCATCCAAAGCAGGGTGCCGCGGGTGCGATGGGTGGGGAAGAACGCCATCACGTAGGCGGCGGGTATCGACAGCAGCAGCGCCACGATTGTAGCACCTACCGAAATAATGACGCTGTTCATCGCAAAGAAGAAGTAGTTTGCCCGGCTTTGCACCTGGGCATAGCTCGACAGCGTCGGATGGAAGTCGAGCGACGGCGACACCGCCGCGATCTCGGTCTTGAAGCTGGTCAGCACCATCCAGAAGATCGGAAAGAACATCAAAACCGCGATGCCCCAGCCAAGCACGAAGGTGACGACTTTGCCGAGTGCGCTGGTCTGCATCGCTCAGACCTCCAGGTTGCGTGCGATCGAGCGCACCAGGAAGATGGCCACGATATTGGCGAGGATGATGGCGATCACACCGCCGGCGGAGGCGCCGCCGACATCGAAATCGAGCAGCGCCCGGGCATAGATGAGGAAGGCGAGGTTGGTGGTGGCAACACCTGGGCCGCCGGCGGTGGTGACGAAGATCTCGGCGAAGATGGTCAGCAGGAAGATCGTCTCGATCATCACCACGACACCGATGGCGCGTCGCAGATGCGGCAGGGTGATGTAAAAGAAGCTTGCGATCGGGCCGGCGCCGTCCATGCGCGCCGCCTCGCGCTGCTCATGGTCGAGCGACTGCACCGCGGTCAGCAGGATCAGCACGGCGAACGGCAACCACTCCCAGGAGACGATGCCGATGATCGTGGCCAGCGGAAAGCGCGAGAGGAAGTCGATCGGAGCCAGGCCGAAGGTGCGGAACACCGCCGCCAGCACACCGTAGATCGGGTGCAGCATCAGGTTCTTCCAGACCAGGGCGGCGACAGTCGGCATGACGAAGAAGGGGGCGATGACGAACAGCCGGGCGACGCCGCGCCCTGCGAATTCCTGGTCGTAGAGGACGGCGAGCAGGGTGCCGCCGCAGACCGAGATCACCAGCACGCCGCCGACCAGATAGAAGGTATTGAGCAGCGCCGTCCAGAAGTCGGGATCGGTGAGCAGGTATTTGTAATTGTCGATGCCGGCCCAGCCGGTCAGGGTCGGATCGACCAGGTTGTAGTGCCGGAAGGAGAAATACAGCGTCATCAGCAGCGGGATGATCGACCAGGCCAGCAGCAGCAGAACCGATGGCGCGATCAGCGGCATGGTCACGCCGTTGCGGTTGGTGCGCCGTTGGGCCCTTGGCGGTGCCGTGCTGACACCCAGCGCCTGCGACATCGCCGTTTCTCCCGTAGAATTGGATGCGGATGATGCCGCATCAAACGAAAACGGGGTAGGCCTTCCGGCCCACCCCGCTCCGAGCAGGCGCCTCAGAACAGCGTGATGTGGCTCTTGAAGCCGACCATGGCCGCGTCAGGCAGCCCGCGTTCGGCGTTCGGGCGGATGAAGTACTGGAAGTCCGGCGCGAAGGTGACGCCACGATAGACGTGGATCTGGTAGTTCAGTTCGATGTTTATCGCATGCGACTGCGGCCCGACTGAGCCCGGGAAGCTGGTCTGGAAGTTGCCGGAAAGCGGCAGGCCGAGTTCCTGCTCCAGCCCCTGAAGTTTGGTCAGGCGATTGGAGATCTGCTGGTACGCGAACAGCACGCCGATGGTGTCGAATGGGCGCGCATGCCAGAAGTCGCGGTCGATGGCGGCAATCACATACTGGTTGCCGCGCTCGGCGTAGCGCTCGTCGTTGTGGTTGTAGTTGCCGATGACGATGACGCCGTCGGTGGCACCGGGTCCGTTGCGCACCAGCATCTGGTCGAACTGGAACCAGGCCTGCGTGCCGCCCTTTCGGGTCTCGGTTGGTACCGTGGGCAGTTCCCAGCTGTTGTGGTTGGTGTTCTCGTACATGGCGCCGATCTTGTAGTGACCGGGCATCTGGTCGGGGCCGATCTTCGGCTCGTAGCCGAGTTCGATCGGGAAGGCCTCGCCGTCGATGTGCGAGCCATCGAGATGGAAGCCGGAGCGGTAGCCGTTATTGGCCTGGTAGGTGTTGTTTTCGGTGAAATACAGGCCGAACTGGAGATAGACCTGCGGGATCGGCCGTATGCGCGGCCGGATCGCCCATTGCGCGTCCGGATAGGACACGTTGGCGGAATTATCGGTAATGCCCTTGGCGTTTCCGCACAGCGAGTTCTGCATGAAGTTGCAGTTCAGCGGGTTGGAGTCGAAATCGTTCTCCATCGGCATGCGGCCGGCGGCGATATCGAGGCCGCCGTGCAGCAGCGTCTCCTCGGCATAGAAGAACACCAGATGGATCGCGACGTTGCCGCCGGCGCCGTAGATTTCCTGGCTCTGGTTCAGGCCGTTATCGCCGATGATGCCACCGGCGAGGGATCCGTAACGGCCGACGGCGATCGCGTGCGTCTCAAGACCGGGGATGCCGGCGAGGACGTTCCAGTCCTGGTCCCATTCGAGGCCATACTGGCCGGCATTGGTGGACCCTTTACGTGGGCCGCTGACGACGCCGAGGAACTCATCGACGTTGTCGAGGATCACGGCGGTGCCGTACTGGTTCAGGTAGGCGTTGACCTGCGGAAACAACGATTCCGCCGACGCCGGGATCGGCGCCATGCCGTATTCGGCGCTCGACCTGCCCGAAACCTTCTTGCTGGCGACGAGGCCCGTCCCGGTGTCGAGCTGGGCGAGGGCCGGGGCGGACCCGAGCGCGATCATCGCACCTGCGGCCAGCAAGGCTTGGCGGTGCGCCCGCCATAGAGAGCGGGGCTTCGCCCCGTTTGGTCCCGACATCATGTTCCTCCGACGCTTCTTGATACTCTTTTGACCCAACAGCCACACCCCTGTGGCGACTCTGCCACAGATGGCAGAGAACCGGGAGACCGGGGATTGACCCCTGTTGCAGGGGAACGATGATCCGCCCGTCTCCACATCGCCAAAGACCGATGCGGTCGCTGGTCAGACAATTCGCATGGGATCGAAACGGCGTCAAGCCTTTTAATTCACCGCGAATTAATTATTGCTCTTTCCGATGCGCTGCCGAGATGTCATCACATTGGCGACCGGTGCCAGAACAGGCGCCTTCTGTGGCCGCGTACGACATGAGCATGCCCCTGCACTCCACGCCGGCCCGTCAGGGCGGAAACTCGACGGCCGTGCGGCACTTCAACGAGCGGCGGCTGCTGACCGTGCTGCGCCGGTTGGGCGAAGCCTCAAAGGGCGACCTTGCCGCACACCTCACCCTCACCCAGAACACCGTCGGCCAGATCGTCCAGACGCTCGAAAGCCAGGGCCTGATCGCCAGTACCGGCCGGCGCATGGGCAGACGGGGCCAACCGGCGACGCTGCTGCACCTCGATCCCCACGGCGCCTATGCCCTGGGCATCAAGCTCGGCCGCCGCGCGGTGCAGGCGGCGCTGGTCGATTTCACCGGCGGCGTGCTCAAGAGCCGACGGTTCGAGTGTCTGTATCCCACGCCCGCACAGGCCCTGGCGCTGGCGTTGCGCGGTGTTACCGAACTCCGCCGCGCACTGCCCACGGCGCGGCGCGGCCGCCTGCTCGGAGTCGGGCTGGCGCTCCCTTGCGATCTTGGCCGGTGGCCAATCGAGATGGATTGGAACGATTACGACCTCGCGGAGTCGCTGCGCGCCGCGACCGGCATGCCGGTATGGGCCGAGAACGACTGCACCGCCGCCGCGGTCGCCGAACTGTTCCACGGTCATGGCCGCACCTGCGACGACTTCATCTGCATCACCATCAACAGCAGCATCGGTGCCGGTGTCGTCCTCGATGGCGACTATCGACGCGGGGTAAGCGGCAATGCCGGCGACATCAGCCTGGTGCCGGTGCAGCGTTCCGCGCTCATGGCCGACCCGTCCGCGACCGGAGAGCCCGCGATCCTGCTGCAACGCGCGTCGGGATTCGCCCTGTTCCGCCACGTCGAGGCGCACGGGATTGCCATCGCCCGCGCCGTCGATCTGCACGCGGTGATGCGCAGCCACGCCGCAATCATCGATGCATGGCTACAGGACTGCGCCGAGGCGCTGGTGGCGCCGCTGCTGGCCATGACCCGCCTGCTTGACGTGCAGACGATCATCCTGGACGGCAACCTGCCGCGCGCTTTGATTGCAGCCCTGCTGGCACGACTCGAACAGGCACTGGCCGCGGCGACACCCGATGTCGGTCCTCGCGCGCAACTGCGACTCGGCAGCAGCGGCAAGCACCCGGCCGCACTCGGTGCGGCGTTGCTGCCGCTGCATTCAAGGCATGGGCAAGCGAGCCTGGCCGCGACCAGCGCCCGGCCGCCGCCGGACTTGGCGCAATGACCATGCGCCGGAAAACCAGGCGGGGTAAGGAAGCAAGGCTGGGCTCTGCCCAGACCCGCCCCAAAGTCAAGCGGGGGGCGGTCGCCCTTTGTTGGGTGGACGGCCCCACGGCATCGCGATGCGTGCCAAGGTTTGGCTGTTGAAGGTCAAACAAGGGAGCCGCCCACATGGATTTTAAGCGCATTGCGGTGGACACGTCCAAGGCTGTGTTCACGGTTCACGGGATTGACGAGCAGGATCGCCCGCTCCTTCGTCGCAATTTCAGCCGCCCGGCGTTCGAGGCGTTTTGTGTCGGATTACCGCCGACGGAGGTGGTGCTTGAGGCATGTGGAGGCTCGCATCACTGGGGTCGCAGGTTGAGCGCGATGGGCCACCGGGTGCGGCTGATCCCGCCGCAATACGTCAAGCCGTTCGTCAAGCGTGGCAAGAACGACCGTAACGATGCTGAGGCGATCAGCGAGGCGGCGGGGCGGCCGGGCATGACCGAGGTTGCGGTCAAGCCGGCCGAGCGCCAGGCGGCGGCGATGGTATTGAGCGTGCGCGAGCTGCTGGTGCGAAACCGCACGCAGGCGATCAACGCGCTGCGCGGGCATGCGGCGGAGTTCGGGGTGATCGCGGCCAAGGGAACCGCACAGGTGGCGCCCCTGCTGGAGCGTATAGCGGCGGACACGCAGATCCCCGAGCCGGCGCGCCAGATGCTGGCGTTTCTGGCTCGGCAGGTAACCCACCTGGACGAGGAGATTGCGACCCTCGACGCGCAACTGCGCAAGGCGGCGGCATCCGACGCGATAGCGCGCCGCTTGAGTGCTGCGCCAGGCATCGGGCCGCTGAGCGCGATCACGCTGAGCCTGACCGTCGATCCGTCGCAGTTCGAGTCGGGCCGACACTTCGCGGCGTGGCTGGGCATGGTGCCCCGGGAGTGCTCGACCGGCGGTAAGCAGCGCCTCGGGGGCATCAGCCGAGCCGGCAACGAGCGACTGCGACAGCTGCTGGTGGTGGGCGCGATGGCGGTAATCCGCCACGCCAAGCCGGGCAGCAAGAGTGCGTCGCCGTGGTTGCTGAAATTGCTGGAGCGGCGGCCGCGCAAGGTGGCGGCCGTCGCCTTGGCCAACAAGATGGCCCGCGTCGTGTGGGCGACGCTGCTAAAGGTTCCGCCTGATCGACTTCGATCAGGTGGAATGCCAGAGGAGGGCATGATGGCGCGTGGGGAGGACTACCGGCGTTTGCCGGTCATGGCCTGACCCCAGGCGCGGTGTCGAGGGTGGAGAGCAGTAGCAGAAGATGACAATCGGTCGGACCGACGGACGGATGATGCCGAGGTTTCCAACGGCTCTCGAAGCCGCCCCTTTGTTTGGCAGCCGTTCGCGGAACCCATCTGGGCCAGCGGCCATGTGCCGCATCAATAGGCCGGACACATGATCGCTTCCGAACCATCGTCATCTCACGCGAAAACGCTTGACCCACCCGGGGCCGTTCTCTAATCGCGCCTCCTCTGTCAACTGCTTCTTGCTTGCTGCTGTCGTTGCCTTACCAGGGTCACGGTTCTCTCCGCGGTCGACGTCTGCCGCCGCAACATCTGGTTCGAAGCACAGGCGCTGCAATGTCCACAACGGGCTCACGTGAAACCACGCGACCCAACGGCCTCCCTCGCAGTTCGCCTGCACCCTCGCCCTGGCGGGCAACCCTCACATCCGCACTGTGGCTCGGATGGATCTCGTCAAGGCTTGGTCAGGTACTCGCGGGCGGCTCCGCCCAGCGGAACGGCTCGCCGGATCGCCAAATGCTGTGCAGGATCACCGACAGCTTGCGGGCCAACGCGACGCGCGCCTTGCCGGGGCCGGACCGCTTCGCGATCACCTGCGCCCAGTCCTTCAGGCTTGAGGCCCGCTTGACTCGCGTCAGGATCACGACGGCCGCCTCATACAGCAGCGTGCGTGCTAGCGTATCGCCGCACTTGGATATCCTGCCGCTGCGGTCCATCTCGCCCGACTGATACTGCCTGGGCGTCAATCCCATGTGCGCGCCCACCGATCGTGATCGGGCAAAGCGCGCCGGGTCCTCGACCGTGCTCACGTAAGCCAGCACGGAGAGGACCCCGATGCCGGGCACGCTCATCAGCAGGCGACACGTCGCGTCCGCCTTGGCCAAGGCGCGCACCGCCTTGTCGAAAGCTGCAATCTGCTCGCGCAGTTGCCGCCAGGCGGCCAGCATGGGCCCAACGATCGGCGTCAGGTCGTCGCGGTCGACCAGCAACTGTTCAACCCGCCGGTCGAACGGCAGACCGCGCATCGCGCCTGGCAGCATCCCGAACGTCTTCAGAACCCCCCGGATGTGGTTCGACAGCCGCGTCGTCATGCCGACGAGCTGGGCCCTGGCGCCGAGCAGGGCACGCGCCCGGTGCGCGTCAAGCGACTTCACGTGCACCGGTCGATACCATCCCGTCCGCATAATCTGCGCCAGGCCCTCCGCGTCGTTCTGGTCGGTCTTGTTCATCTGCATCTTGAGCGCGGCGCTGGCGTGCCGGGCGTCAAGGCAGGTCACGTTGAGCTCCCGTGCGCGCAGTTCATGCACAAGCCAGGGCGTCATGGGGCCGGTCTCGATTCCGATCCTGGCGTCCTCTCCCGCATGCCCTCTCACCATCCGCTCGATCTGTCCTGGGTCCGTGGCGCACTGGCCGCGCCACAGCCTGCGTCCTGTCTCGTCCACGATGCAAATAGCCGTCAGCTTCTGTGACACGTCCAAACCAACAAATTGGGTCATCGAACCGCCTTCCATGCTGCCACCCGCCGGGCGACAGCGCCCGGATCGCAGCATCATGAATGGCCTATGCCCCCGCCGCGATTACCCGATGTCCACACATGGAAACCCCTTCAATCGATTGGGGTTTCGGCCTAAGCGGACTGGGATGATACCGGCAGCTCTCCGAGCTAAACGGGCGGTCGCCGGAAAGGGCGGCTGATATCAGAACAGCGTAATGTGGCTCTTGAAGCCGACCATGGCCGCGTCGTGCAGCCCGGCTTCGGCGTTCGGGCGGATGAAATACTGGAAGTCCGGCGCGAAGGTGACGCCGCGATAGACGTGGATCTGGTAGTTCAGCTCGATGTTCATCGCGTGCGACTGCGGCCCGACCGAACCCGGAAAGCTGGTCTGGAAGTTGCCCGACAGCGGCAAGCCGAGTTCCTGCTCCTGCGACTGGATTCTGGTCAGGCGATTGGAGATCTGCTGGTAGGCGAACAGCACGTCGATGGTGTCGAATGGACGCGCATGCCAGAAGTCGCGATCGATGGCGGCGATCACGTACTGGTTGCCGCGTACGGAATAGCGCTCGTCGTTGTGGTTGTAGTTGCCGATGACGATGATGCCGTCGGTCGCACCAGGCCCGTTGCGCACCAGCATCTGGTCGAACTGCACCCAGGCCTGGGTGCCGCCCTTGCGGCTCTGCACCGGCGCCGTGGGCAATTCCCAGGTGTCGTGGTTGGTGTTCTCGTACATGGCGCCGATCTTGTAGTGACCGGGCAACTTGTCAGGACCAATCTTCGGCTCGTAGCCGAGCTCGATCGGAAAGGCCTCGCCGTCGATGTGCGCGCCGTCGAGATGGAAGCCCGAGCGGTAGCCGTTGTTGGCCTGGTAGGTGTTGTTCTCAGTGAAATACAGGCCGAACTGGAGATAGACCTGCGGGATCGGCCGTATGCGCGGCCGGATCGCCCATTGCGCATCCGGATAGGAGACGTTGGCGGAGTTATCGGTAATGCCTTTGACGTTTCCGCAGAGCGAGTTCTGCATGAAGTTGCAGTCGAGTGGGTTGGCGGTGAAATCGTTCTCCATCGGCATGCGGCCGGCGGCGATTTCGAGCTTGCCGTGCAGCAGCGTCTCTTCAGCGTAGAAGAAAACCATATGGATGGCGACGTTGCCGCCGGCGCCATAGATTTCCTGGCTCTGGTTCAGGCCGTTATCGCCGATAATGCTGCCGGCAAGGGATCCGTAACGGCCGACGGCGACCGCATGCGTCTCAAGGCCGGGGATACCGGCAAGGACGTTCCAGTCCTGGTCCCATTCAAGGCCGTACTGGCCGGCATTGTTGGCGCCCTGACGCGGCCCGCTGACCACGCCGAGGAATTCGTCGACATTGTCGAGGATGACCGAGGTGCCATACTGGTGCAGGGTGGCATTGACCTGCGGGAACAGCGATTCCGGCTGCGGCAGCGGCGTCATGCCCAGTTCGGCGCTTGAATTGCCGAACACCTTTCTGCTGGCGGTAAGGCCCGACCCGGTATCGAGCTGGGCAAGCGCGGGGGCGGACCCGAGCGCGATCATGACGCCAGCCGCCAGCAAGGCCTGGCGATGCCCACACGATGAAGAGCGAGGCCGCGCCGCCTTGAGTGCCGACATCATGGTCCTCCCACGCTTCCCGATGCGCGCTTGCCCCAACAGCCGCGCGTCCTGTTGCGGCTCGGCCGCAGAGGACAAGGAACCGGGCGACCCGGGATTGACCTCCGCGCCAGGGGGATGATTCAGTCAGTTTGGCGACGATTGGTATCGTTGCTATTGGAAACTGTAGACAAAAGACCAAAACAAGGTCAACCTTTTTAATTCACCGAGAATTAATGATTGCTCTGCAGGTTTGCTCAAGCGGAGGCGGTCGGCCGCCTACAGCAATGCCGCCAGTTCCAGGACGATACCGACCAGGGAGGCGAACCACACCAATGAGCGCAGCACCGGCACTCCAGCCGCGTAGAGCGGCACATAGAGGGCCCGCGCAATGACATAGAGCCAGGCGCCGGACAACGCCGCGGGTCCGGAATGGCCGAGTGCCACGACGGCCAGGGTCGCCGCCGCGAACAGCGGGAACGTTTCCAGGAAATTGCCGACCGAGCGCTGCAGGCGCGCGGCGACACCGCTCACGCGGCGTGGCTCGTCACGCGACCCGACCCCCCATGCAAAGCCACGCTGCTGCTGCGACGCGGTTGCCGCCCAGCAGATCTGCAGCAGCCCGATCAGTGCCGCGGCGCCGAGCAGTCTGAGTTCTGTCTGGCCGGCCGGGGGCAGGGATGTGATCATGGCATCATTCCGATGAGTGAGCGGTGCGCGCCTCTCACTGGAGGAAGCCGGCGCCACATGCAATCCTGCCACGCATGGTTGGCTCCGCATGACCTATCCGTGCCGTGGCCTGATTGCCACCTATTGTGGCAACTTGCTGCTGCTCGGGTTGCTGGCGCTGTCGCGTTGCGCCGAGGCGCCGCACCCGGCCGTCATCGCAGTCCGCGCCCCCGCGACAGTGGCGCCAGTCGCCCGCCTGGTCGTCCCCGGAGCGCTCGATGCCAATGGCAAACCGATACCGTTCAACGATCCCCCGGCGCCCCCGGACACGCCACTCTGCGGCAGACAGGCGCGCGAGACCAATGCCATCGGCGCGTCCCTGCTTGCCCCCCGGCTGGCAGCCACCGGAATTTGCGCAAGCTTCACCTGCTACGATCCGCTGACCGCGACCTACCTCGGCGCGGATGGCGACCGCCATGTTTGTCGCTGATAGCCGCAGCCCTCAGAGAGGGGCACGACGATTGGGATTGATGCGCGAGCCGGGCGCCTCCACATGCAGGGCTTAATGTACACGCCTTCATTTGGAGAGAGTGCATGATGTCCGCGACCTCAGCCCATGCCGGTCTATTCGAAAGCGCCGCCGGCCCGGCGAAGCGCCTGGCCAGGCTGCGCCGACTGGCCTGGATGATGGACGGGGCGTTCCGCATCCCCGGCAGCAAGTTCCGCTTCGGCTTGAACAGCGTCCTCGGCCTGCCGCCCGTGGCAGGCGACGTGTTGCTCAGCGCGGTGTCACTCTACATCGTCTATGAAGGCTACCGGCTCGGTCTGCCGCGCGTCCTGATCGGACGTATGCTGGCAAACGTGGCGGTGGAGGCAGCGGCGGGAAGCGTGCCGATCGTGGGCGATCTGTTTGATGTCGCCTTCAAGGCCAACCTGCGTAACCTGGCCCTGATCGACTCCCATCTCCGGACCGGACCCCGCTAACGCGCGAAGGCCCTCAGCTGGTCAGGCTCCAGCAGGTCGATCCCGGTCTGCATGGCAAGCTTGCGGGCAGCGGCGGGATACGGCGACTGGGAGACGATCGCGGCGCGGTCCGCCCGCTCACGTTCCCGGGCGATACAGGCCTGCTCCACCACCTCTTCATTGACGATGGCGGCAGGCGGCGGGCAACGCAGCGCCAGAACGCGGCCGTCGCGCCGCGCAACCAGATCGGTGCCGAGATCGGCGTGGCAGTCGCGGCCACAATCGACACGGCCGGCGGGCACGCTCGCACCGACCTTGACCTGCCAACCGGCCTTGCGCAACAGATCGGCGCACTGCCGCGGCGCATCGGCCTCCTGGATCGCCAGGGGCCGTGGTGCCAGCCCGACGCTGGCGCGCGGGGCAGCGGGGAGCATGACGGGCGGCGGGGCACTTGGCCGGGGATTGGTGTCGATCGGCCGCACCGGTTCCACGGCGCGCCGCAGCAGTAATCGTAACATCAACGCGAGCGTCGCCAGCGTGAGGATGATGAGCAGCACGGCAAGAACGAAACCGAGCGCATAGCCGCGTGGCGACGCAGCGGCGCCGGTTGCCGCCGCGGCCGGTGGTGCTGCTGCCATAACCTGAACCTTCGGCTGTTGGACAGGTGCAGGCACTTGAGCGGCGGGCGGCTGAACGGGAGGCGGCTGAACGGGAGGCGGGGGCGGAGACAGGTTCTCCTCCGTGACCACGGTCAGCGGCGCCGTGAGGATGCCAGGACCAGGGCGAGGGCCAGCGTCGGAGGGCGCGGCCACTTGCCTGGCGGCGGGGACATAGAGCGGCGGTAGGCCCCGCTCAGGCGGCGAACGGCGGATCAGCACGAGATCACCATGGGTGGCGATCGGCTCCCACCTGCTCTCTGCCCTGACCAGGAAACAGCGGCCCCGACGCTCCACGGATCGGCGCCAGTGCCAGGAATGCCGCCGCTCCTGCTCCAGGAGCCGGCTGGCCCACGGCGCGACACAGCCGATTACCGGCGGCTCGTGCCACGTGACAGCCGCGGGCCGTGCCGTTCCGCCAGAAATTGATGCCAGCAACGGCGCCAGCGCCAGCAATCCACGCAGTGCCGATGCAGCCAACCGCATCCCCTACTCCAGCCCAGCCGTTCTTACGCCCCAATCCTTCTTACGCGAGCGTTCGCTGCCGACCAACAAGACACGGCTTACGCGCACGAAGCAAATGGACCGGGACCGCGGCTACAGCACAACCCGCTGGTTTGGAAACGAATTACGGATGATAACGAGTTTCTATTCTGTCGAGACCTCCACAGGCTCCGGCTCCATTGCCGGATCGACCAGGTCGAAGAACGGCTGGCGATCGACAGTAAAGAACGGGCTATAGAACGGGTCGCGTTCGAACAGTGCCTTGCCGCCCCACCGTCGCTGCATCGTCTGGGTCTCGCGAAAGAAACGCGCCTCGTGCTCCGGCCGGTCGTCGCTGCCGCGCGAGAGGCTCTCATGGTGGGCGGCGACGAACTCGGCGCACCAGATGATGCGCCAGCCGGCCTCGCGCACCCGCAGGCAGAGATCGACGTCGTTGTAGGCGACCTTGAGCTCCACCTCGTCGAAGCCGCCGACCGCGCGGAACACGTCGCTGCGGATCAGCATGCCGGCGGCGGTGACCGCGCTGATCTCGTGGCTGAGCATTGCCCGGCCGATATAGCCGTAATCGCTGGACGGCGCACCGCGGTGGGCGTGCGCGGCAATGCCTTGCGGTCCCACCACCACCCCCGCATGCTGGATGGTGTCGTTGGGATAGAGGAACTTGCCGCCGACGACGGCGACATCGTCGCCGAGCCGGGCCTCGCCGACGATGGTGGCAAGCCAAGCGGGATCGGCGACAAACACGTCGTTGTTCATGAAGAACAGGTAGTCCGACCGGCTCTCGGCGGCGGCCAGGTTGTTCAGCCGGGAATAGTTGAACTCCTCCTCCACGGTCAGCACCCGGATTCGCTGTGAGCGACGGGCGCGCTTGATGAAGGCCTGCGCCTCGATCGTCAGCGACCAGTTATCGACCAGGATGATGTCGAAGTTCTTATATGCCGTGTTGGCGAGCAGTGCGTCGATGCAGCGCTGCGTGGTGTCGATCTGGTCCTTGAACGGGATGATGATGGTGACGCTGGGCTGGGTCTTGTCCAGCCATTTGACGCCATACAGCGTCAGGCCGCGGATCGGGCTGACCTCCGCCTTGATGCCGCGCCGCTTGAGGTGATCGCCGACGCAGCGCACGCCCGCATCGATCGCATATCCCTTGCGCGAGACGTCCACCGCCGTCGAATTCGGCGTCTTGCGCCAGTGATAGAGCACCTCGGCGACATGGTGGATCGCGGCCGGTGGCACCGCCTCGGACAGCCTGAGGATCAGGTCATGGTCCTGCGCGCCGTCATACTCGGCCCGCAACGGCCCCACCTGCGCGAGGGTCGCGGCCTCGACGAACAGCAGGTGGCAGACATAGTTGCAGCCAAGGACGTAACGGTAGTTCCAGTCGCATTTCAGGTTCGGCTCGAGGAAATAGCCCGCCTGGTCGATTTTGTCCTCGTCGGAATACAGCAGCCGCGCGCAAGACGCCTGGGCCGCGTCGACCATCATCTCGATGGCGACATCGACCAGCAGGTCGTCATGATCGAAGAAGGCGACCCATTCGCCGCGCACCGCCTCAAGCCCGGCATTGGTGGCGCCGCTGATGCCGAGATTGCGCTTGAGCGTGAGCGGCCGGATGCGCGGATCGGCGGCGGCGTAGGCGGCGATGCGCTTGGCGATCTCCGGCGACTTGCCGCCATCGTCGACGATGATGAGTTCCCAGTTCTCGTAGGTCTGGGCGATCACGGACTCCACCGCGGCGACAAAGTCCGACATCTCGGGCTTGTAGGTCGGGCACAGGATGCTCACCAGCGGCCTGGGTGCCGGCGGCCCCCCTTGCTGCAGCCGGGTCCGCCGCGCCGCTGCCGCGCGCGCGCGCAGGCGGTCGTAATAGCGGCGTGCCCAGCGATCGTAGTCGCCGAGATCATAGGTCGGCGCCGGCATCGCGTCGGCGACGTTGGTGCGCAGGGTGGTAATCTCGCGATACAGCCGCTCGACCGTGCGGTTGATCTCGATCAGCCGCGCCTCGAGCGCATCGTCGACCAGGGTCGTGGTCAGCGGGCTGCCGGCCAGTTCGTGCTGGTCGGGAGTGACGAAGAAGCGGAAGCTCTGCATGCCGCCACGGCGATATTGCCTCGGCAGGATGATCTCGAAGCCGCAGTTCGGATCGCCGCCGAGGGCCGCCGCAACGTCGCCGCGATAGCGGTCCGCCTTGACCTGGGTGACGCGCGCGCCACCCGCGGTGAGCAGGATATGGCAGCCGCCGGCGCGCGCCCCGGTGAGCATGTCGATACGCTGCACCCAGCCGCGCAGCGCGCCCTGCTTCATGCCGTCGATGAAGCTCTGGAACTCGTACGGACGGTGCAGGACGAAGTCATATTCCTCGGCGAGATCGTCAGGTCGGGCCGGGTCGATCAGCGGCACGATGCTGCGGTCGGCAAAGCGAAATGATAGCGCGTGCGCCTCGCCGTCGATGAAGCTGGCCGGCACCCGGAACAGGAAGCCGAGCTTGCCGGTGGGATGGCCGAGGGCGGCCTGGACGTCCTCGCGCAAATCGTCGCACAGCACGGTCGCGACTTCCTGGCGGTCGATCAGCACATGCAGACGCACCGGCGCCGAGGTTTGACGCGCGTCGATTGCCCAGCCACGCGCCTCGCCGTCCCTGAAGCTGTCGAAATAGCCGAGATACGGGCGCACCATCGTGCCCGCGACCTGCTTCGCGCTGCTCATCAGTTCCGACCCCATGCAGCCCTGCCTGTCACGCTCACTCACGTGTTTGCTACCATTCTCCAACGATGGTTGCACGTTTTCCCTACACCTGAATAACGGGAATATGACGCAGCAGGGTCCGCCGCGCCGCCGTCGCGTCGCGCGCAAGGCCCAGCAAATCCGCTATCTGTTGCGGCTTGGTCAGCAACGACGCCAACATCGACGGCCACGCGAAGCCGCCGTCCGGCGCCAGCGCACGGAGCGCCAACGGCGGCAGCGAGCGTTCAACCGGGTCGCAAATCGCGCGCAGGGCCGCGAACGGCAGGCCGGCAGCCAGCGCCGCGCGCGCCACCACGCCACTCTCCATGTCCAGCGCCACGCAGCCGGTGCGGGCAAACAGCGCCTGCTTCGCCCCGGCTTCCGCGACGACCACGTCGCTATGCAGCAGGCTGCCCGCGCGGATGCCGTCGCCTCCGAGCCGCGCGCAGAGCGACAAGTCGCAGCGTGCCGACTGCCCATCGACGACGATGATCGAAGGCACCAGCAGGTCGCCGGGCCGCGCCTTCGGGTCAAGACCGGCCGCAAGCCCCAAACTGACCAGCGCCGTGGCGCCGTCGCGGATCAGTCCGGCGATCCTGACCGCGGCATCCGCGCCCGCCACCGCGATCAATGCCCGCCCGCGCAGGCCGGCCAGCAGCTTCGCTTCCGCCTGCATACCGACCAGAAAGCCGATCATCCGGTCAGAAGCCGTATGCGACGCGCCTGCTGTTAGCCTGACCGAGGTTGCGGAAACGCGCCAGGGCGAGGAGCGGGAAGAACATCCGGTAGCCGTGATAGCGAAGGTAGAACACTTTAGGAAAGCCGACGGCGTTGTAGGGCAGCTCCTGCCATTCGCCGGCCGCATCCTGGGTGCGGATCAAGTAGTCGATGCCGCGCACCGTGGCCGGGTGATCCCGTTCGCCCGCGGCCATCAGGCCGAGCAGCGCCCAGGCGGTCTGCGACGGCAGGCTTTGCGTGTAGCGTCCAGGGGTGGCGCCCTCAAAGCTTGCGCAGTCCTCGCCCCAGCCGCCATCAGCGCGTTGCACGGAGAGCAGCCAGGCCACCGCCCGGCGCACCGTGGCATCGTCGGCGCCAAGGCCGGCGACGTTGAGCGCGCACAGCACCGACCAGGTGCCATAGATGTAGTTGGTGCCCCAGCGGCCGAACCAGCTTCCGTCGGCTTCCTGTTCGCGCCTGAGATAGGCGATGCCGCGCGCGATCGCCGGCCGGTCGGCGGGATTGCCGAGCTGTGCCAGGAACGAGATGCAGCGCGCCGCCACATCCGCGGTCGGCGGGTCGAGCAGTGCCCCGTGATCGGCGAACGGGATGTGGTTCAGCACGTCGTGGTTGTTGTCGACGTCAAACGCGCCCCAGCCGCCATTGCCGCTCTGCATGCCGAGCACCCAGATCCGGGCGCGCTCCACCGCCTCGTCGTTGGCGGGATCGGCGAGCCGGTGCAGCAGCATCGCCACCACCGCGGTGTCGTCGACATCCGGGTAGTGGTCGTTGCGATACTGGAAGGCCCAGCCGCCGGGGGCAAGGTCGGGACGCTGCACCGCCCAGTCGCCCTTGACGTCGAGCACCTGGCGGTCGCGCAGCCAGGCCGAGGCGGCACTCAGGCCCGGCGCCGTCGGACCAGAGTCCGCCTCGGAGATCGCTGCCTCGATCATCGCGTGGCCGGCCAGCCCGGTATCCCAGATCGGCGACATGCAGGGCTGGCAGTAGCTCTCCTCGCCATGATGGACGAGCAGCTTGCGCACCGAGCGCCAAGCCAGATCCGGACCTGGCTCGCTCGCAGCAATACCGAGCACGTCATACATCATCACGCTGTTGGCCATTGCCGGGTAGATCGCGCCGAGACCGTCCTCGCCGTTCAGCCGCTCCTCGACGAAACGCCGCGCGCGCCGGATCGCCAGACGCCGCAGCAGGCGGGGACTCAACGGGTCGGTGACACGAAGCACGGCGTCCACGAGCTTGAACACCCGACCCCAGACCGAGCGATACGGCCCACGGGTCCAGTCGCGCACCGTCTCGGGATCGCGCACGAACAGTTCACGCACCGCAACGCCGTGCGGATTGCGCGCCTGCGGCCGGTGTGCCGCCAGCACCAGCAACGGGGCCACAACAACCCGCGACCAGTACGACATGTTCCAGATGTTAAAAAAGAACCAGCGCGGCATCAGCATCAGCTCGACCGGCATCACCGGCGTGCCGCGCCACGGGATCTGCCCGAACAAGGCAAGCTGGAAGCGGGTGAAGACGTTGGCGCGCTCGGCCCCACCCATCGCCAGGATTGCCGCCCGGGCGCGGCGCATATGCGCGGCCTCGGGATCGTCACCCACTGCCTTGAGGGCGAAATACGCCTTGACGCTGGCTGAGAGGTCCATCCTGCCGCCGTGATAGAGCGGCCAGCCGCCGTGCACGCCCTGGATGCGTCGCAGATAGCGGCCAAGGCGCTGCTGCAGCGGCGCGTCGATGCGGTCCAGAAAGTGCTCGAGCAGGATATACTCGGCCGGGATCGTGGCATCGGCTTCGAGCTCGAACACCCAGTGGCCGTCGTCGGCCTGACGCTCCGCGAGTGCTGCCTTGGCACTCGCCACGGCCCGGTCCAGATCCGGCTCGGCGACCCAATCCGGTGCGACCAGGGGATCGGCCGGCGTCAGTGTCGGTTCCACGCAATCCATCATGCCCCCGCGGAGCGCTCGCTGAGGGCGCGGGAGGCCGTCGCCCCGGATCTGATTGCACCTTCGATCGTCGCGGGCAACCCTGTGGCCGTCCAGTCACCGGCCAGGACAAAATTTGCGAGGCCAGTGCGGCATTCAGGCCGCAGCCGATCCTGCCGTGCGGTGGCGGCAAAGGTCGCGCGCCGTTCACGCACCACGCGCGACGGCGGTGCTGCCTCCGGCAACACCGCCCCCGGCCGCAGCCAGGGTGCCAGCGTAGCGCGCAGCGACGTCCACACCTGGGCCGCCAGCGACTCGCTGTCCTGTCCGCCGAGATGGTTGGCAGCACTGATGGTCACCGAGATCACCTCCGTCTTGAGGAACGCCCATTCCGCAAGGCCGCCGACGATGCCGACAAACCGCGCCTGCGCCAGATCTCCTTGCAGACGGTCCGCCAACGCGATGCGGTAATGCAGGTTTACGATGCTCTCGAACTGATCCGGCACGGCCACGGAGCCCAACACGCCGCTGGCGAGGTCGGCGGAAACCGGCGGCGGCGTCGCCAGCACCATCTGGTCGCCCGGGCCAAGCAAGGTCTCGCCCTCCGGCAGGGTCAGCGCCCGCAACAGGCCGCCGCGCGCGCGCAGGCCGGACACGCGACAGCCGGTGCGGATCACAGCACCCAGCCCGCGCAACCGCGCCACCGCCGGGTCGATCAGCGATTCCGACAGGCCCACCGACGGGAACCAGGGCACGCAGGCGGCGCCGCCGCGGGCCAGCGATTCGCGCATCATCGCCGCCATCAGCCTTGCACTGCCGTCCGCGGGCTGGGTGTTGAGCACGGCGACCGACAGCGGCACCAGCAGCCGGTCAGCCAGCGCGCCGGGGGCCAGGCAGTCCGCCACACTCGCCTCCGGCCCGGCACGCAGCAGCCGCGCCAGCGAGATCAGCTCGCGCAGCCGCATGCCCGGCACCCGGCGATCACGGTCGAACACCCACCAGGGCAGCCGGCCGGATGACAGACGCAGCGTCCAGTGCAGCCCCGCTTGCAGATCGACGAATGGAAAGACCGGCGCACCCGGGCCGGTGAGCGTGTCGCGCGCGCCGATGCGGTCGAGGAAGCCGAACGTCGCTTGGTTCGCCGAGAGCAGCAGATGATTGCCGTTGTCGATCCGGCAGTCGAGCTGGCGATCATGGTAGGAGCGCGCCCGGCCGCCGCAGGCGGGGCCCGCCTCGTAGAGGCATACGCGCCGGCCGGCCTCGGCCGCGTCGAGTGCTGCCGACAGCCCGGCCAGCCCGCCGCCCACCACATGCACGGTCGGCGCGCTATGGACCGTCATGGCAGCACGGCCTGCAAGGCCACCAGCGCCTTGCGCCAGGCTGGCACGCTCAGACGACGACGCGGCTCTTGCCAGCCCGACCGTTCCAGCGTCGAGAGCACGGCGTCGTAGCTCGCCGCCATCAGCCTTGCCGGACGCATCGCCCGGCGGTCGCAGCGCGCCATCGCCGCCCGCGCCGCCTGGAAATGCGTTCGTGCCAGCACCGCCATCGCCAGGCACGCCGCACGCAGCCGAGGCGAGGCCAGTGCCGCACCTGGTTCCATCGGCACGCCGGCCTGCAACAGCCGCTCGCGCGGCAGATACAGCCGGCCGCGCTCGGCGTCCTCGCCGAGATCGCGCAGGATGTTGGTGATCTGCAACGCCCGGCCGAGATGATGCGCCACCTGATCCGCGTCCGGCGAGGCATCGCCGAAGGCGCGCACCGACAGCCGGCCGACGGCGCTCGCCACCCGATCGATATATAGATCGAGTTCCTGCTCTGGCGGTGCCACGATGACCTGCTCGGCATCCATCTGCATGCCGTCGATGACCGCGTCGAAATCCTCGTGGCGCAATCCGAAGCGGACGATGGCGGCGCGCAGCACCCGGTCGAGCGGGTCCCCTGCCCGGCCGGCATATACGGCCGAAATCCGTATCCGCCAGGCCTGCAGCCGGGGCAGCTTGTCGGCAAACGGGCCATCCTCGTCGGCGATGTCGTCGACCAGCCGGCAGAACGCGTAGATGGCATACATCGCATAGCGCCGGTCCGGCGGCAGCACCCGCATGCCGCGCGCGAACGAGGTGCCGGCGCCGGCGACGATCGCCTCGACCGCGGCGAGGTCGGCGGGATCGCAGCCGAGCACGCTGGTCATGCGCGGCGCCATGTGGGCACCGCCCCGAGCAGGCACAGCACCAGATCGGGCTTGCGAAGGCGCACCCGCGCCGCGAGCGGGTCCTTGCGCGCGAGCCGGGCCGCCAGCCGGTGCGAGACGCCGACGATCACCGCCGCCTCCAGCCGCATACGCCGGTCGGCGATCCGTGCCGGCAGCGACGCCGCCGCGCGGTTGAGTGTCGCGACCTCGCCGAGCAGCCGGTCGAACACACGGCGCAGACCGGCCGGCGCGCGCGGCCCACGGAGCGCGTCCACCCCCAACCCCTCGGCCGCGAGCCAGGGCTCGGGGATGTAGCAGCGGTCAAGGGCCGCGAGGTCGTCCGCGCAATCCTGTAGATGGTTAAGCACCTGCAACGCACTGCATAGCGCGTCGGAGGAGGCGCGCGTCGCCTCGCCAGGCTCGCCGTGCAGCGCCAGCAAATAGCGGCCGACCGGGCAGGCCGAGTAGCGGCAATAGTCCGCCAGCTCCTGCCAGCTCTGGTAGCGCGGCTTCACGGCGTCCTGGCGGAAGGCCACGATCAGGTCGGTGGCGGTTCGCGGGTCTACCCCGGTCGCGGCAAGGCTCGCGCGCAGCCGGAGCGCGTGCTCCTGTTCGGAGGGAGCCAGCCCCGCGTGCGCGGCGCCGCCCGTGAGCAGCACGCTCTCCATCGCATCCAGCCGCGCGATCTTGGCCGCGGGCGTCAGCACAATGTTGTCGGCGATGTCGTCAATGGCGCGGGCGAAGCCGTAATAGGCATGCACGTGCGGGCGCTGCCGTGGGGCGATCAGCCACGAGCCGACGGGGAAGTTCTCGTCGGCGCGGCCCTTGCCGGAGGCGACCTCGATGCTCACCGTGCCGGACGTCCCGCGCGATAAGCGCGCTGCTTCCAGACCACGCCGCGGCCGCGATGATGATCCAGCGCCGAGCCGAGCGTCGCCGCCACATAGAACAGTGCCACCCCCGGCAGCGCCAGCGCCCATAGCGGCGACAGGCTGAAGCGTCGCAGGGTCGGCAGGAACGAGGCGGTGGCGATCAGCCATGCCAGCAGGCCGAACAGTTCCGCCGCCCCGCCGGCGAACAGCATTGCCGCCAGCGGCACCACCCAGACCAGCAGCATCGCGAGCACCGTACCGAGCAGCAGCAACGGCGAGGTGCGCAACTGCACATAGGCGGTGCGCGCCACCATCCGCCAGACATCGCGCGGATGCGGATAGGGCCGCACCGAGCGCGCCAGCATGCTGTGCCCGAGCCAGATCGCACCACCACTCCGCTTGACCCGCGTCGCCAGCGTCACATCGTCGATCAGCGCCGAGCGCAGGCTCTCTATGCCGCCGATCCGGTCCAGCGCCGCCGCCCTGATCAGGATGGTGCCGCCGGCGGCCGCGGCGGTGCGATGGCCCGGCCGGTTCACCTGGGCAAACGGATAGAGCAGCTGGAAGAAATAGACGAAGGCCGGCACCAGCGCCCGCTCCGCGGCACTCTTCGTGCTCAACGCCACCATTTCGGAGACCATGTCGAGACGGTTGCGCAGCGCCTTGGCGACCAGGGTCGAGGCATGGCGCGAATCATGGATGATGTCGGCGTCGGCGAGCAGAATCAGGCCATCCCCTTCAGCCAGGAGCCGGCCCGCTACCTGGACCCCCTGGGCGAGCGCCCATAGCTTGCCGCTCCAACCGTGCGGGGTATCGGTGCCGTCGATCACCTGCAGATGCGGCGAGGCCATCGCCCGCGCCAGCGCGCCGGTGTTGTCGCTGCTGCGGTCGTTGACCAGCACCACGCCGTACGGTCCGGCATAATCCTGGTCCAGCAGCGAGCGCAGGCTCTCCTCGATGGAGCCGGCCTCGTCGCGAGCCGGCACCACCACGCAAAGCGGCGGCCAGGTCGCGGCGTCGGGACGCAATTCGGTGCGCAGCGGCGGCAGCACCGGACCGGCCGACCAGAACCGGCCATGCAGCAGCACCAGATAGAGCCAGACCAGCAGCGAGAGACCAGAGAGCAGCAGCATCAGGTGCGATGTCCGGTTGAGCGGAAGGCGGCGACGGCGTCGGCGATCGCCTCGCGCGCCGGCCGTGGCGCGTAGCCGAGGGCCGCGCGCGCCTTGTCCGACGAGAAGAACATCTTCTTGCGCGACATCGCCAGGGTCTCCCGCGTCACCCGTGGGGCAATGCCGAAGCCTCTTGCTGCCAGCTCCGAGGCGACCGCGACCGGCCAGAGCACGCCCTGTGGCAGGCGCACGCGCGGCGGCCGCACCCCCGCCGCCTCGCAGACCATCCGGAACAGGTCGCCCAGCAGCATGTCCTCGCCGCCCAGGATGTAGCGCTCGCCGATCACCCCGCGCTCATAGGCCAAGGCGTGACCCTCGGCCACGTCATCGACATGGACGATGTTCAGCCCGGTCTCGACATAGGCCGGCATCCGGCCGGCGGCCGCGTCGGCGATCATCTGGCCGGTCGGCGTCGGCTTGAGGTCGCGGGGTCCGACGGGCGTCGACGGATTGACGATCACCGCGGGCAGCGCGCGCTCGTGCACCTGGCGCAGCACCTCCTGCTCGGCGCGGTATTTCGAGCGCTTATAGACTCCGATCAGCGATT
Source organism: Lichenicoccus sp. (assembly GCF_965276875.1). Lineage (GTDB taxonomy): Bacteria > Pseudomonadota > Alphaproteobacteria > Acetobacterales > Acetobacteraceae > Lichenicoccus. The sequence continues at coordinate 1,490,911 of NZ_OZ255701.1, forward strand.
CCTTATGCACCGGCGTGGTCTCGTCGGCGGTGCCGCCGCCGGGTGCCAGTCCCAGGGCCGCGACCGACGAGCAATAGACGATCCGCGTAACGCCGGCCTGTTGCGCGGCCAGCATCAGCCGGCGCGTGCCCTCGACGTTGGCGCGCAGCATGACCGCGGGATCGGGCACCCAGAGCCGGTAGTCCGCCGCCACGTGGAACAGCGCCCGGCAGCCGCGCAGGGCGGCGGCGAAGCCATCGGGCTGGCTCAGGTCGCCTTCGACGAGCTCCGCGTCGAGTCCGGCGATATTGCGCCGGTCGCAGCCAGGGCGGACCAGCAGGCGCAGCCGGTGCCCGCGCGCCGCGAGCGTGCGCGCGACCGCGGAGCCGACGAAACCGGTGGCGCCGGTGAGCAGGGTCGGGGCATCGGTCATACGTGGCCTGGTCCGGTTGCGAACGAGCGGGTGTATAGCCGCGCGATCGCCGGTGGTGTAGAGGCCCCCACCCGTACGGGTCGGCAAAGGAGAGCGGCGCTCATGTTCAGGCGGCTGACCCTGATCGGACTGGGACTGATCGGCAGCTCGGTCGCGCGCCGCGCCATGCAGCATGGCGGCATCGCGCACGAGATCGTCGCCTGTGATGCGTCCGAGTCCGTCTGCGCGCGCCTCGGCACCTTGGGCATAGCGCACCGGGTCGAGCCGGACCCGACCCTGGCGGTGCGGGACGCCGATTGCGTGTTGCTGTGCGTGCCGGTGGGCGCCCTCGGCGCGGTGGCTGCCGCGATCATGCCGCATCTCGCGGCCGGTGCCATTCTGAGTGATGTCGGCTCGACCAAGCAGTCAGTGCTCGGCGAAATCCTGCCGATCCTGCGGCCGGACATCGCCTTCGTGCCTGGGCATCCGCTGGCGGGGACGGAATATTCCGGCCCAGACTCCGGTTTTGCCACCTTGTTCGAAGGCCGCTGGTGCCTGCTTACGCCGCCGGCCGGCACCGACGCCAACGCCATCGCGGCGATCGAGCAGCTCTGGCAGCGTTGCGGCGCGCGCACGCGGATCATGGACGCGGCCCATCACGACCGGGTGCTCGCCATCGTCAGCCATCTGCCGCATCTGCTAGCCTTTACCATCTGCGGCACCGCCGACGATCTGGCCGGCGAGACGCGCGAGGAGGTGCTGGAGTTCGCCGCCTCCGGCTTTCGCGACTTCACCCGGATCGCGGCGTCCGACCCGGTGATGTGGCGCGACATCTTCCTGGCCAACCGCGAGGCGCTGCTGGAGATGCTGGCCCGTTTTACCGAGGACGCGCAGGCGATGGCTCGCGCCATACGCTGGGGCGACGATGACTTCATTGTCGACAAGATCAACCGCGGCCGGGCGATCCGTCGTGGCCTGATCGAGATCAGGCAGGCCTGAGACTATTTGCCTCGCACATATTGGACGATATCGATCAGGCCGGCGGCCGAGACCGGCATGACGAGCATGGTGATGGCAACGACCAGGAACAGGATGCGGAAGACCTTTTCTCCCGCTGCTTCCCGTTCCGGCTTCTTGCGATCTCTCTCGAAATCAACGCCGTCGAAAGGCACGTCCGACCCCCCTGGTTCCGAGCGTTCAGCCCTCGGATTGCGTCAACTGATCGCGCCGGACGGCACCCTGCCGTTCGAACATCCAGCCGGGATATTCTGGCGGCAAGCGGCTCGCCGTGTCCAGGCTCTCGATCTGTGATGCCGTGAGCTTGAGATCGGCCGCCGCAAGATTGTCGGCGAGCTGCTCCGGCCGCTTGGCGCCGATGATGACGCTGGTGACCACCTTACGCTGCAGCAGCCAGGCAAGGGCCACCCGGGCGACTGACACGCCGCGCGACTCGGCGATCGGCTGCATCGCCTCGATGACGCTGTAGCCGCGCTCCTTGTCTACCGGGGGGAAGTCGAAATCGACGCGGCGGCTGCCCTCCTCGCCGCTTTTGTCACGCCCGTACTTGCCGGACAGCAGGCCGCCGGCGAGCGGGCTCCAGACCATCAGCCCGACCTGCTCGCTGAGAAGCATCGGCGCGATGTCGCGCTCCAGGTCACGCCCGGCCAGCGTATAATAGGCCTGCAGGCTCTCAAAACGTGCGAGACCACGCCGCTCGGCGATGCCCTGGGCCTTCATGATCTGCCAGGCCGCCCAGTTGGAGACGCCGATATGGCGCACATGTCCGTGCCGGACGAGCAGGTCCAGCGCCTCCATGGTCTCCTCGATCGGGGTGGCGGGATCGAAGCCGTGCACCTGGTAGAGGTCGACATGGTCGAGCTGCAGACGCCTGAGGCTGGCCTTGACCCCGTCGATGATGTGCGAGCGGGTATTGCCGCCGGCGTTCGGGCCGCGTCCGGTCTGACCGAACACCTTGGTCGCGACGACGATATCCTCGCGTGCCAGCTTGAGGTTGCGCAGCGCCTGGCCGGTGATCTCCTCCGAACGCCCCTCTGCATAGACATCGGCGGTGTCGATGAAGTTCACCCCGCCATCCACGGCGGCGCCGATCAGCCGCTCCGCGTCATCCTGCTGAAGGGCGCCGATCTTTCGCCACATGCCGTCGCCGCCGCCGAAGGTCATCGTGCCGAGGCAGATTTCAGAGACGAACAGGCCGGTGCGGCCGAGCAGCTTATAGCGCATGGTCTTGGCTCCTGAACTTGTTGCCAGCAGCACGTAACGCCGACATCGCACGGGTGTTGCATTGACTTACGCGGATCGCGCGGCGCCGCGTTCTCCGCACACGACAGGTTTCACAGAACCGTGCGGCCCGGCAGACGAGAGGTCATTGACCTTGGCGCAAACTGCCTTAAAATTGAGCAAACAAGAAGAATATTTTTGGGAAACGTCATGAATATTCAGACGCGGTCGCACCGCTATCTCAGTTCGCGTGGCACCATCCTGTCCACGTCGCGTGATGTCTTCCTGCGCCACGGCTTCACCGACACCAGCATGGATACCATCGCCCAGCGCTCGGGCGTGTCGAAGACGACGCTCTACGCGCATTTCGAGAGCAAGGAGGCCTTGTTCAACCAGGTGGTCGTCGATGCCGTGCTGGAGCATGGCGACGACGCGGCCTGCCTGTTCGACCTGCCCGCGCATCAGGAGCTTCGTGCACGGCTGGTGACGCTGGGCTGCCGGATCACCAGCATTCTGCTCAACCCGGAAGCCGTGGCGCTGATCCGTCTGTGCGTCGTCGAAGGCACCCGGATGCCACGCTTGAGCTGCGAGGCGCTGGCCACCGCGCGATCGAACCTGCTGGAGGCGACGTGCGGCTTCTTTGCCGAACAGGGGATCGCGCCGGCGCGCGAGGCGGCGGAGCTGTTCATCGTGCTGACGATGCGCAACCTGCAACTTGAAGCCATGCTGCCCTGGTCCGATGCGACCACAGCGGACGGCTGCCGCCAGGACGCAGAACGGGTCGCCGACCTGATGCTGCGGCTCTACGGCAAGTAGCGTCCGACGGGTCCGCTGGCATGCGACCAGCCTCCGGAGACGGAGATCGTGGTGCCGTCGGCGAAACTCTTCTGCAGCCCGAGCGTGCCGTCCTGCTCGGTGATCCTGGCTTTCGGCGTCCCAACCTGCGCAGGCAACCCCTCGCCGCTTGCCGTGCTGAGGCCGACAAAGCCGTGCACCCCGGTATCGCCGATCGGACCGCTGCGCATCGCCAGCGAGGCCGCGGAAAAGTTGCGCGATCCGTAGGTCAGGCTGGCTTCGCCGGAGGGTGCGAGGCTGTAGGTGCCGGGCGCGTTCAGCGCGGAGATCTGGGCCGCGGCCGGCAACGGGGCCAGCAGCGTGCCCACCAGCAGTGGCGCGAGCGTGGCACCCCGGATCATGTCACCCGCATGATCCGCAGGTTATTGGTGCTGCCGGCCTTGCCGAACGGCACCCCGGCGACGACAACCACCGCGTCGCCGGCAACCGCCAGCCCTTCGTCGCGGGCGGCGTTGGCGGCGGCCTTGACGATGTGCTCGAGCGTGACCTTCTCCGAGCCCTGATCGGCAACGCGGGAACGGACCCCCCAGACCAGCGACAGCCGACGCGCCGTCGGCATGGTGCCGGCGAGCCCGAGCACCGGACATTCCGGCCGCTCGCGGGCGATCCGCAGCGCGCTCGGGCCGGACAGCGTGTAGGCGACGATGGCCCGCGCATTGACGGTCTGCGCCACCTGCTGGGCGGCGGCGGCGATGGCGTCGGCGGCGTAATGCTCCGGCTCCGGGCGCGAGGCCTGCATCAGCGCCTGCCAGCCGGCATCGCGCTCCACCCGGCCGACGATCCGCGCCATGATCTCGACCGCTTCCTCTGGATATTGTCCGGCGGCGGTCTCCGCCGACAGCATCACCGCGTCGGCGCCGTCGAACACCGCGGTCGCGACATCGGACGCTTCGGCGCGGGTCGGCGCCGGTGCGGAAATCATGCTTTCCAGCATCTGTGTGGCCACCACCACAGGCTTGCCCAGCAGCCGCGCCTCGCGGACAATCCGCTTTTGCGCCAACGGCACCTCCTCGGGCGGCAACTCGACGCCGAGATCGCCGCGCGCGACCATCACGCAATCCGACAGCGCCAGGATTTCGGCCAAATTGTCGAGCGCCTGCGGCTTTTCGATCTTGGTCATGATCCAGGCGCGGTTGCCGACGATCTCGCGCGCCTCGCGCACGTCGGCGGCGCGCTGCACGAACGACAGCCCGACATAATCGACTCCGCGCGACAGCGCGAAATCGAGGTCGACGCGGTCCTTGTCAGTCAGTGCCGGGATCGGCAGCAACACGTCGGGCACGTTCACACCCTTGCGGTCGGACAGGATACCGCCGGCGATCACCTCGGTGCGCAGGTAGTCGGCCCCCTTCTCGATCACGCGCAGACGCAGCTTGCCGTCATCGAGCAGCAGGGTCGAGCCGACCGACGCGGCCTCGATGATCTCCGGATGCGGCAGCCGGACCCGCTCAGCGGTGCCGAGCGCCTCATCGAGATCAAGACGGAACGATGCACCGGGCGCGAGCGACGCACGGCCGGCCTCGAACGCACCGACCCGCAGCTTCGGACCCTGCACGTCGGCGAGGATCCCGATCGGACGGCCGGAACGGGTCTCCAGCTCGCGCAGGATGGCGATTCGGGCGTCGTGGTCGGCATGCGTGCCGTGCGAGAAGTTCAGACGGAAAACATCGACCCCGGCTTCGAACAGGCGGGTGATCATGGCCATTGACGAACTGGCCGGCCCCAGCGTGGAGACGATCTTGGTACGTCGGCCGGACGCCCCGCCGGGGCTGCGTTGTCCAAGGGTGGATGATGGCATAGGCGAGCCTCCCCGCGATGGTTTCAGTCAGCGTCACGGCGGCGCGATCGCTTCACCCGGCAGCAGACCAAAGATCGCCGAGCGTCGCAGCCAGCCGCTATAGGCATGGGTGACCACCCGACACCAGCCTGATCCGGACGGGCAATCGCGCAGCCTGCCGACGACGCCCGGACGCAGGATCGCCACGATTGCAGCACCCGCTTGCGGGTCGTCAAGCAGAAGCGTGCCGTTGCCGCTTGCGGCCAAGCCGGCCCGCGCCGGACCCGAGGCGGTGACCACGAAGGTCCGGGTGCCGACCAGGGTCGCCTGATGCACCCAGCCCTTGACTCCGTCGGCATCGACGACGAGGCGCCAGACGTCGAATTCGCGCAGGATTTCGACCGGCAGGCCGCGCCGGTGATACAGCCACAGGATCGGGTAGCGCTCACCTGGGCCGCTGCGCATGTTGACGTCGTCGGCGCGCAGCGAGGCAAAGCGTGGCAGCTTCAGCCCGGTGCTGGTGCCCTTGTCGGCCGGCGGCGGCGGCGTTGGCACCGGCAACGGCACTGGCACCGGCAATGGCTTTGGCGGAGGCGCTGGCTTCGGCGGGACCGGCCGCGCCCGGCCGTGCAGGTTGTGATGGTGGCGGACGATCCGATGCGTCGGACGCCGATGAGCCTGCGCGTGGTGCGCATGGTGTTGCGGATGCGGGGGTGTGCCTTGCGCCGCCGCGACTGTGCAGAACCCCAGCAAGGCAACGCCGGCGAATCCGGCTTTGAGCATATGGCGGCAGGCAGGCGATCGCATCGCGCTATCCCTGGCAAGCCGCGGCGGCGGTGGCAAGCATTCAGAAGCTGACGATCTGAGCACCCGCTAAGTCGGCGAGGAAGCGGGTAATGCCCGCTACCTCTACCGCCTCGAGCAGGCGCGAGGGCTCGACGGCCTCGCCTTTCAGGGCGGCCTCGCAGGCCAGCAGCCGCACCCCGAGGTCCACTGCCGCACTGCGCAGCGACTCGAACCCGGCGACGCCGCGTGCGCGCAGCACCGCGTCGTGATCGTCCCCGCTCAGACCGCGCCAGTCGCGGCACAGCGCGTGGATTCCCGCATTGGCCGCGAACAGGGTCACCGGCCGGTCCAGGGCCGCGGCGCTGGCGGCGAACGAGAAGGCGAAATGCGCGCGCGCATGGCCGCCATCCAGCAGGATGAGCCCGAGCGGTCCCTCAGAGGGCATGCGCCGAGAGATCGCGGATACGCGGGGCTGCCCCGCATAGGGCGCAGTCCGGATCGGCGGCCACGCGGATGGTGGTGAAGCGCATCGCCAGCGCATCCCACAGCAGCAGCCGGCCGGCGAGGCTGTCGCCGATGCCGGTGATCTCCTTGACCGCCTCGGTCGCCTGCAGGCTTCCCATCACGCCGGTGACGGTGCCCAGCACACCGGCCTCGGCGCAGTTCGGCACGCTCTCTGTCGCCGGCGGCTGCGGGAACAGACAGCGGTAGCAGGGACCGCCCAGATGTGGCCGGAAGGTTGCGAGTTGACCCTCGAAACGCAGCACCGAAGCCGAGATGAGCGTGCGACGCAGCAGCACGCAGGCGTCGGCGACCAAATAGCGGGTGGCGAAATTGTCGCTGCCGTCGCAGACCAGATCGTACTGCGCGAGCAGCGCCGGCGCGCGGGCGGCGTCGAGCCGGCAGGGATGCGTTCGCACCTGGATGTCGGGGTTGATCGCCAACATCGCCGAGCGTGCGGACGCAACCTTCGCCTGACCAAGGGTGGCGGTGGTGTGTGCGATCTGGCGTTGCAGGTTGGACAACTCCACGTCGTCGTCGTCGACCAGCCCGATGCAGCCGACGCCGGCCGCGGCCAGATAGAGTGCCACCGGCGAGCCGAGGCCGCCGGCGCCGATCACCAGCACCCGTGCTGTACGCAGCTTCGCCTGGCCGATGCCGCCCAGCTCGGCCAGCAGGATATGCCGTGAATAGCGCCGGATTTCGCTTTCGGAGAAATCAAGGTCCACGGGCTCAGGGTCCATGCGCTTAAGCCGGGGCGAGACGCAGCAGGTCCTCGAAGGCGACCACCAGGTGATACAGCGTGCTGGCCGGCACCACGTCGGAGCGGGCCTCGCCGTTGGCGCTGAACTGGTCGATCCATAATCCCGGCACGCGGGTCGCGAGATAGCTCGCCAGCACCATGTCGGCGACGCGGGCGGCGTCGTCATAATCGCCTTGCGCGAGGTAGGCCTTGATCAGCTCGGTCTGCGGCCAGGTGCGACGCGAGGCGCGCAGGATACGGCCTGCGCGGTTGCACTCGTCGACGGCAAAGCCGTCCGCGCCGATGCCGTGGCGCAGCCCGAAGCCGTAGAGTGCGGCCGCCTGCGCGCGGTAGTCGTGGCCGCCGGCCTCGGCCAGGCGATGCAGCAGCCAGGTCCATTCGAAATGATGCCCGGGCTCGACGGAGTCACCACTCGCGCCCTCGGCCAGCACCAGGTCGCGGGTGAAATACTCCCCGAGCGTGCCGCGCGCGTGGTCAAAGAAGCGACGCTCGAACAGGGCGGCAATGGCATTGGCGCGGTCCAGCCAGTGTTGCGCGCCGGTGCCCTCAAACAGCGCGAGCATCGATTCCATCAGGTGCATATGGGGGTTCGAGCGGCGTGGCATCGTCGCCGGCAGCCCCTCGAAATAGCCGCCCGCCTTCGGGTCGGCCACGAAGTCGTCCAGGAAGGCGACCGTCCGCTCGGCAAGCACGCCGGCATGGGGGAAGCCGACCTGGCTCGCTGCCGCCAGCCCGAACAGCATGAAGGCATGGTCGTAGGTGTCGCGTCGGGTATCGAGCGGCTGTCCGTCCGGGGTCAGCGTCTGGATCCAGCCAGGCTTGCCGTCCGGACTCCAGCAGCGCGCTTCGACGGCCTCCAGGGCGCGTGCGAGCGGTGCGCGCGCTGCCTCGTGCCCAGCGGCAAGCGCACGGGCAAAGCAGAACAACTGCCGCCCCTGCACGCGCACCCGGCGGCAGGCGGCGAGGTCCGGCGTTCCAGCGAAATCGAGCTGTTCGTAGAACAGACCCTCGTGATCGATGCCGCGGGCGATCCAGAGCGGCCAGGCCGCCTCATCCAGCCAGCGTCTGACCCGCATTGCCGTCTGACGCAATGCACTCATCGGCGCGCCCATCTCCCTGCTCGTAGCTCCTATGCCCCTTCCGGTTTGGCACTGTCGAGACTGTCACAATTCGGACCTTGCGATTTCCGGAACAATACAAGAACATAGCACGTGTGGAGCTCCTCAAGAAACTCGAAATCCTGGCCGACGCCGCGAAGTACGATGCCTCCTGCGCGTCCAGCGGCACCGAACGACGCGACAGCCTCGGCGACAAGGCGGCGATCGGCTCGACCGAGGGCATGGGCATCTGCCATGCCTATGCGCCGGACGGCCGCTGCATTTCGCTGCTGAAGCTGCTGCTGACCAATTCCTGCCTGTATGAGTGCGCCTATTGCATCAACCGTGCCTCCTCGAACGTGCGGCGCGCCCGCTTCACGGTGGCCGAGGTGGTCCGGCTGACCCTGGGCTTCTACCGGCGCAACTGCATCGAAGGGCTGTTCCTCTCGTCGGGCATCATCCGCTCGCCAGACTACACCATGGAGCAGGTCACCCTAGTCGCCCGCACCCTGCGCCAGGAGCATGGGTTTCGCGGCTATATCCACCTCAAGACGATCCCGGAGGCGGACCCGCTGCTGCTTGCCGAGGCGGGCCGCTGGGCCGACCGGCTGTCGATCAATGTCGAGCTGCCGACGGCGCACGGACTCTCGACCCTCGCGCCGGAGAAGGACATGGCCGGCATCCGACGCTCGATGGGGCGGATCCGGCTGGGCATCGACGCGGCGCGCGAGAAGACCGCCCCGGGTCGCGCGGCACCGCCCCGCTTCGCCCCCGCCGGGCAATCCACACAGATGATCGTTGGCGCCGACACCAGCCCGGACCGAACCATCCTGCGCGCCAGCACCGACCTGTATGGCGCCTACAAGCTGCGACGAGTGTACTACTCCGCCTTCTCGCCGATCCCGGACGCCTCGGCCGCCCTGCCGCCACGCCCGGCACCGCTGCTGCGCGAGCACCGGCTCTACCAGGCCGATTGGCTGCTGCGCTTCTACGGCTTCGATGTGGAGGAACTCGCGACCGACGCTGCCGGCAATCTCGGCCTCGAACGCGATCCGAAGCTCGCCTGGGCACTGCTCCACCGCGAGCGGTTCCCCGTCGACGTCAACCGCGCCGACCGTGAGATGCTGCTGCGGGTGCCGGGTATCGGCGTCAAATCAGTGGATCGGATCATCGCCTCGCGGCGCCATCGGCGGCTGCGCATGGACGATCTCGCGCGGCTGCGGCTGTCGCTCAACGCGGTCGCCCCCTTCATCGTCGCTGTCGGCCATACCCCGCGTGACACCACCCTGGCGAAACCAATCCAGCTCGCCTTGCTTTGAGCGCGGATGAGGACGGTCGTGCTGGCCCATGAGGTCGATCTAGAGGGGTGGCGCACAGCCGCCCGGACGCTGGCCATGGGCGGCGTGCCGCCGCAGGACGTGATCTGGTCGGTGGGCGCGCCGGACGATCTGTTCGCCTCCACCCCGCTGGCACCGGAGTTGGCACCCGCTTCCGCCTTTGCGGTCCCCAGGCCATTGGTCGAGTTGGCGCAGACCGTGATCCAGTCGTCCGACCCGCAGCGATTCGCGTTGCTCTACGGGCTGATCTGGCGGGTGCGTCAGGGCGAACGCGCGATCATGCAGGACACCGCCGACCCGCAGCTCGATCGCGCGTTGCGACTTGCGCAATCGGTCCAGCGCGACACCCACAAGATGCGGGCGTTCCTGCGCTTTCGCGAGGTGACTTCGGACGCGGGCAGCCGCTATGTCGCCTGGTTCGAACCTGCGCACTTCATCGTCGAGGCCAACGCGGATTTCTTCATCCGGCGCTTCTCCAACATGATGTTCACGATCCTGACGCCCTATCGCAGCCTGCACTGGACCGGCGACGCCTCCAGCTTCGGCCCGGGTGCCGATCCCGCCGAGGTTCCCGATGACGACGCACTCGCGACCTATTGGCAGGCCTATTTCGGCGCGATCTTCAATCCGGCGCGGCTCAAAATCTCGGCGATGACCTCGGAGATGCCGCGAAAATACTGGCGCAACCTGCCGGAAGCAGCCGCCATTCCGGATCTCATCCGCGGTGCCGAAGCGCGCACCCAAACCATGCTGGAGCAGCACCCGATGACCCCACCGACGCCGCTTGCGGCCTTGGCCGAAGAGGCCGCATCCTGCCGACGCTGCGCGCTGTGGCAGCCGGCGACGCAGACCGTGTTCGGCGAGGGACCCGCGGATGCGCGGATGATGCTGGTCGGCGAGCAGCCGGGCGACCAGGAGGACCTTGCCGGGCGACCGTTCGTGGGACCGGCCGGACAGGTGCTGGACCGGGCCCTGCGCGAGGCCGGGATCGACCGGCAGGGAGTCTACGTCACCAATGCGGTCAAGCATTTCAAGTTCGAGCCGCGCGGCAAGCGGCGCATCCACCAGAAGCCGGAGACAGCTGAGATCGTCGCCTGCGCCGGCTGGCTGGAAGCGGAGCGGCGCAGCGTCGCGCCGAGACTGCTGGTGATGCTGGGGGCCACCGCCGCGCGCGCCGTGCTCGGACGCGCGGTGACCATCTCGCGCGAGCGCGGCCGCCCGATCCCACTGGCCGGCACCAGCGGGCTGGTGACTGTGCATCCCTCATACCTGCTGCGCCTGCCCGACGAGGCGGCGAAGGCGCGCGAATATGCCGCCTTCGTCGCCGATCTCGTCCAGGCGCGACAGCTCGCCGAGGGTTAGCCCGTGCGGTCACTGGCTGGGCAGCTGTTTGTGCGTGGAAGCTCAAGCCTGCGACACCCCCACGCCTTTCGACACGTGCAAACTCAAACAGCTTCGGGTTACACTCAGCACTCTCCGGAGTCGTCGCAGACGAGCTCTCGCTCATCCAAAGGACCCGTGCATCCAAGCTTCCGTAAGAGCAAGGTAGTCCATTCAACAGCGAGGCGCTTTCAAGATGTACACCCGGCTCAATTCTTCTTATGGGCCGTCATTTTATAACGACGTATTCACGGCCGCCATTCAGTGCGTCGAGTCCAGGCAGCTTGCATGAACTGCGGAAAGATCATGCTGGCGCTGTGTCTGTTCCTTCTTGAAGGTTGCGGTCCCCTCTACACGGATCATTCGCCGGTACCGCCAATTCGGGCGGAGCGCGTTCCGGCGCCGCCGAAATCTCCTTACGTCCTGATCTGGCAGCCCGGTCATTACGACTGGAACAATAGCCGCTACATTTGGATTTCGGGTGAGTGGGTAAAGCGCGCGGGCCATGGTACATTGTGGCAGGATGGCTACTGGAAGCAAACAAATCAGACGTCGGTGTGGGTCCCGGCGCACTGGATCTAGCCGCGAAGACTACGGATCCAAATGGAACATGCGGACGCCGTCTGCATCGGTGGTGTATGAGCCGATATAGCGGTGCGGACCATTGCCCGAAGTTGAGGCGGGCTGAGGGGCCACCATGTCATCCTTGGTGGGTAACGACACAACCTGCTCCCTGACTGGTTTGCGTCGGTGCGCAAGGGTAGCTTGCGCCATTGCCGCCGTGCGCACAGGCTGCGGCCGCCGCAATTTCGGCTCGGACCGGAGCACGCCGGCTTTGACGGGCGGCAGAGCCATTGCAAGTTTGAGGTGCACCGGAACGGGTGGCCTTGCGGAAAGGCTCGATGACAACTTCTGCTCAGGGCCTGGCGCGTTGCCGGTCAAGGCAGCCTGATGTTGGGCCGCAGCTTTCGCTGCAAGGCTCACCGCCAAGTCCGGGTGAGAGGCAAAACCATGGGAGACTTGCTTTGTTGGCGCCCGTTGGATCGGCGGCCGCAGCGTGGTCGGCGACTGGTTGAGAACTGCGTCCACCGCGTTGGATGCCTCTGCGGGATTACCTTGGCCAGCAAGACTCAATGAGCCGATTTGCGCCCGCGGCCACGCCGTAGCGAGACGCTTTGATGCTGTCATGGATGATGGCGTCAAGATCCGGCTCGCAAGCAATGCTGGGCCCACTTCGCCGGCGAGGGCAGACGGATGCAGAACTGCGGCGTTCGGTGTCGCAGGACTCGTTACCGCGGTCACGCGAGAGGTGAGGCCCCCACGATGTTGCGTCACCATCGCCATTCGCTGCGGCGGTGCCGGCTGGATGGGTGCCGGCCCGCTTGTCAGCGATCCAGTCTCGGTGCCGCTCTGCAGGCACAGCTCTAGATATGATGCACCGCCTGCGACAAGCAACGCCAGTGCGGCAAGCCGCAGCTTTCGGGAAGACATGCTCGCGACGAAGGTTGGTCTTGGCAAGCTGGATCGCGGCCCGGCTGTTGTCTTGACCGACGCTGCCGGCACAGTGACGATCAAGCCGGCCATTAATCGTGCCCGAAGCCAGGCAAATTCATCGACCTTCAGTAAATCAAACAACTTATCTGACCCACAGAAGATAAGCTGTAATCGGGGGCCGGAGCGGCTTACAAATTGAATGTAGCGTAGGGCAGAACGCAGCAGGAGATGCGCATCGCTGACCAACAACACGATGCGGTCGCACGTCTGGTCAAGTACCGTAAGCGCCTGATAGTCCCGGATCAGAGATTGGTCGTCCGGAAAGTCTGTTTTGGGTGGGCTGGGCGTGCGAAGACTGCCCGGCAAAACCTCGGCAGCCCGGAGTATACGACTACGCAGACCGGCCAGGCAGGTCGCCACCGACTCCAGCAACACGTCCGCCTCGCTACCCTCACCGATCAGGATTGCGTCGCTGCCGCTGAGAACACTATTCAGCAACAGGGAATGTGCGTCCAAGTTGTCCGAAGACTTGCCTGCGCTTGAAACGTGCACTGCAATTCCTGACGTTACCGCATGTTTACAGGCCGCCTAATGCTGCAACGGCTTGCAAGTTTCAACAATGATGGCGGACGATGCCTGACCGTGGGAGATGTGGGGGCATCCATGGTGCAAGCCAAGCCGCCGACCGACGCTGTCATAATAAGTCGCTGTGCCCGCGTTGCAACAGCAAAGAGGAATGCGCGGGTCGATGGGCGCACCTGCGAACCCCGCTGCCCTGTCCGTGTAGTGGTCATGCATGGCTATTCCCCGCACCTGCGCACCACCATTGGAAGGTTGCACATGAAGCTGCACGCGACGTGTCTGGCGGCGGGCTTGTTGGCGCCTCTGGCCGCTCAAGCTCAGCCAATTAGCGGGGTGTATGTCGGGCTCGGCGCCGGGGTCAATTTTCTGCAGGACGAACAGGCGCGGTTTTCGGGCGTCGCGGCATCCGGCATCGGCCCGAGTGCGACGAGCCTGCGATTTGACCCCGGGTTCCGCACCATGGCGAGCGTTGGCTACGGCCTTGGCAATGGAGTGCGGCTTGAGATCGAGGGGGACTATTTCCGCAATACTCTGTCGAGCGTCGGACAGATTGGCGGAAATGCCGAGAGGCCCGCGTCGGCGCAAGGTGCCGAAGAAAAATATGGCGGCTTTGTCAACGCCATATACGACGTTGACCCCACTCTCTTCGGATTTGGCGCACTGCCGTTCGGCATCACGCCCTATCTCGGCGCTGGCATCGGCTACCTGCGGTCACACAATCAGGGTCTGCGCATCTCCAGCCCCGACCAGCTCTTGATCAGAAGCACCGGTGCCGACGGCAACGTCGCCTACCAAGCCATTGTCGGCTTGGCCGTTCCAATCGACGCGATTCCTGGATTGGCTCTCACCGCCGAGTACCGTTTCACCGGGGTTGCCGCGAACCGCGTTTCGCCGGCACAGTATTTCGCGCCAGGAATCGCCGGGCGCACCCAGTTTACCGAGCGCGATAACTTCAACCACAGCATCGTGGCATTTGCCGTGCGCTACGCGTTCAGCTACCCGCCGCCGGCCTCGCCGGTGCCGGTGGCGCCACCCACCAGCCCCGTCCAGCCTGTGCGCACCTATATCGTGTTCTTTGATTGGGACCGCGCCGACCTCTCGGACCGCGCGCGCCAGATCGTCGCCGCGGCCGCCACGGCCGCCAACGAGGTGCATACCACCCGCATAGAGGTGCAGGGTAACGCCGATCGCAGCGGCACGCCGCCCTACAACCAGAGACTATCGCTGCGTCGCGCGCGCGTGGTCGCAGGCGAGCTGGTTCGTGACGGCGTACCGCAGGACGAAATTGCCATTGAGGGTTTTGGCGAAACCCGTCCGCTGGTCGCCACGCTGGCCGGCGTACGCGAGCCGCAGAACCGTCGTGTCGAGATCATTCTGCGGTAAGGAAGCGCACTCGCGGGTCAGCCGGCCTCCAAGGTGGCGTTCTGCGGGAACATCACCCGACGCGCCTCGTCGTCCATCTCGAACTTGTAGTCGTGGCGGCTCTTCAGCGCCTCCGCCCGTGTGGCCGCCGGGCGCGCATTGACAAGGTCGAGCAGGCGCTTGACGTTGGGAAACTCGGACCAGGCCTGCTCGCCGAAAATGAACGGAGCCGCCCGCGCCCAGCCCCACACCGCCATGTCCACGATCGTGTAACGTGCGCCGAGCATGTATTCGTCTGCCGCGAGCCGCGTATCGAGGATGCCAAAATGCCGTTTCGCCTCGAACATGTAGCGGTTGACCGCATAGGCTTTCGGCTCGGGCGCGAAATGCCTGAAATGCACGGCCTGGCCGGAATACGGACCAATTCCGGTGGCGACGAACATCAGCCACGACAGCATCTGCCCGCGCGCGGCTGCGTTGTCATCGGATAGGAACAACCCGGTCTTTTCCGCGAGATAGAGCAGGATGGCGTTGCTGTCGAACAATGTCACGTCGTCGTCGGTGAGTGCTGGCGTCTTGCCGTTGGGATTGATCGCAAGGAAGTCCGGGCTGAACTGCTCGCCGCGGCGGGTATCGACCGGGACGAGCGTGTAGTCGAGACCGGCCTCCTCGAGGAACAGGGCGACCTTCGCCGGGTTGGGCGACGGATGGTAATAGAAGGTGATCATGCGAGCCTCCATGGGTTCGGCATAGTTCAGCAGGGAGCCGGCGCCATGACCAGCCTGACACAACCCCGCGCTATCGTCTTTGACGTTATCGGCACGTTGTTCTCGCTGGAGAGTCAGCGCGGCCGCCTGATCGACGCCGGGCTGCCCGCGCACGCGCTGGAGTCCTGGTTCGCCGCCAGCCTGCGCGACCTGTTCGCACTCGCCGTGACCCGTCGCACGGCGCCGATGATCAAGGTCCTGGAAGACAACCTGCACCATCTACTGGCCCGCCATCATCTGCGCCAGGACGGTCCGCGCGTGCAGGCGATCCTCGCCGGCATGGGCGAGCTCGATGTCGACCCGGAGGCGGCAGCCGCACTCGATCGGTTTGCAAGCCAGGGCCTGACCTGCGCCGCCTTGAGCAACGGCAGCCAGGCCGCGACCGAACGGCTGCTCGAACGCGGCGGCATCCGCATGCATTTTGCGGAAGTGCTCTCCATTGATACGGTCGGCCTGCCAAAGCCGCGGGCAGAGGTCTACCGCATGATGGCGGAGCACCTGCACCTTGAATGCGGCGCGATACTGATGATCGCCGCCCACCCGTGGGATCTGCACGGCGCCCGCGCGGCCGGGCTCGCCACCGGCTTCCTCTCACGCGGACTGCCCTGGCCCACGAGCCTCGACGCTCCCGACCTGAGCGAGGTTGGCCTGGACCTGCTTGCGCGGCGTGTTTGCGCCCTGTAGCGCACACCCCATGCAAAAACTCCCTGTCCTCGCCTTGAGCCTCTGCGCGCTGTCGCTGACTGCGAACGCGCGCGCCATGATGCCGCCGTTGCACGCGTTCCACAGCGTCGCGATCGCTCCCGACGGGCGTCATGTCGCCAGTATTGAAAGCGACGATTCAGGTGACGCCACGCCGCCGCGCCACCTGGTGCTTCGCACAGGCTCGGGTGGGGCCCAGATCGTCGCGCTACCGTGTGGCGCCGGGCCCAGTTGCGTGCCATCCTCGCCGAGTTGGAACCATGACGGCAGCCGCCTCGCCTTTGTCGTCAACAACACGGTGACCTCGGACGCCGCGATCTACACGGTGGCCGCGGGCGGCGGGATGCCGCTCCGGCTGGTCCGCTTCGCCGGCGCGCTTGGCACGCTGCGTTATGGCCCCGACAATCGGCTAGCGGTGCTGGCGACCCCGCATCCACACAAGCAGGTCGGCGCCACCGAGCCCGCGGCACCGCTGGTCGGCGTGATCGGCAGCGATCCCGACGAGCAGCGGATTGCCGTGTTGCGGCACGGGGCCCTGCGCATGGTCTCGCCCGCCGGCCTGTTCATTTACGAATTCGCCTGGCGTCCGGATGTGCATGGCTTCGTCGCCACCGCGGCGCTCGGCGACGGCGACACGCAATGGTGGGTCGCCAAGCTGATCGGCGTGGGCCTGGACGGCAGGGTGCGCGTGCTGCACGCACCTGATGGCACCCACCAGCAACTCGCCGACCCGGTGGTCTCCCCCGACGGACACGCGGTCGCCTACATCGCCGGCTGGATGAGCGATTTTGGCTCGAACGGCGGCGACGCCTACCTGCTGAACCTGAGCGGTCCGGGTGCGACACCGGTCGACCTCACCGCCGGGCTGCATGCGACGATTACCACGCTCGACTGGCAGTGCGGCGGCGGCCTCACCGCGGCGGCGCTGGCCGGGCCGCGTGCCGAATTCCTGTCCCTGGCGCCCGGGCAGCCGCCGCATACGCTGTGGTCCGGCGAACAGGACGTCTCCGCCGGCGGCTGGAACCTGGGCCTGGCCTGCGCGGGCGGCCACACCGCGGCGGTGCGACAGAGCTTTACCGAGGCGCCGGAACTCGCGACCGGCACGATCGGCGACTGGCACGACATCAGCCACCTCAATGCCGCGCAAACCGCGCCCTACCACGCCTCAAACCTCACCTGGAAGAGCGGCGGCTTGGACGTGCAGGGCTGGCTGCTGACACCTTCGCCGCTGCCGCCTGGCAAGCGTCCGCTTCTGGTCAACGTGCATGGCGGCCCACAGGCGGCGGTGACGCCGGACTACCTGTCGCCACGCGGCGACGATCGCGCTCTGCTCGCCGCCGGCTATGATGTATTCGAGCCGAACTATCGCGGCAGCTTCGGCCAGGGCGAGGCGTTCTCCGCCGCCGACATCCATGATTACGGCGGCGGCGACTTCCGCGACATCATGGCTGGAGTGGATGCGGCCGAGCGCGCGACCCCGGTCGATGACAGTCGGCTCGGCATCCTTGGCGGCAGCTATGGCGGCTACATGGCGATGTGGGCGATTACTCAGACGCACCGGTTCGCCGCCGCCGCCGCCCATGCCGGCGTCTCGGACTGGCTCTCAATTCAGGGGGAGGCGCCGCAAATGACGGCGGACGCTCCCGATCCGAGCTTCGGCACCCTGGTCTACAACGATCCCGGCCCGCAACTCCGCGCCTCGCCGATCACCCACATGATGGGCGTGCGCACGCCGATGCTGATTACCGTCGGCGCGCAAGACGTCGAATGTCCGATGCCGCAAAGTCAGGAATTCTACCAGGCAATGGCGACACTTGGCGTCCCGGTAAGCTTCGTCGTCTATGCCGGCGAGGGCCATGGCTTCCGCAAGCAGGCGGACCGCCTAGACGAGCGGCGCCGCACGCTTGCGTGGTTCCATCGCTGGTTCAACGAGAGCCGGCCGGCGAAGCCTTCTCATCGTCAGGGTTGATCGGCGACGGCGGGATATCACCCTTCGGCTGCGGGTTTTCGACATACTGGAACGGCGCCTCGTTCCAGGGCCCGCGATGGTCGTCGCCATGCGACAGGTTGAACACGATGTCGACGGTGTCGTCGGGTTGTATCGTGCCGAAGAACGGGTCGTCGAGCTTGCCCATCGAATCCAGCGCCTTCATGAACATCCGGGCATGGGTGATTTCGCGTGTCAGCAGATGGACGAGCGCATGCTTGGTGCCCTCGTCCGTGCAGCGATTGATCAGAGCCTCGTAGGTCTGCCGCGCGCCCGCCTCCGAGGCGATGTTGGCGCGCAGGTCGCGCACCACATTGCCGCCTTCCTGCACATAGGTGCCAGTCCAGGCGGAGCCTTGGCTGTCCACGAGATGCGGTCCAACACCCTTCATCTGAAAGAGTGGCGCGTCATAGACGGCGGTCTGGTTGAGCTTGGCGGTATGCTGGACGATGAGCTTGCCGACCATCTCGAGATGGCTGAACTCCTCCATTGCGATGTCCTGGAGCATATCGCGGATACCCGGATTGGTGACGTGGAACGACTGCACCCAGTATTGCAGGGCCGCGGTCAATTCCCCGGTGGCGCCGCCGAACTGCTCCAGCAGGAACTGCCCGAATCGCGCGTCCGGTGTGCCGACATTCACCGGCACGATAGTTTCCTTGTGATGCACGAACATATCGGTCATCCTTCATAAGACGTCCATCAGCTTGTTGCCGACGGTGACAGTTAATACGAAGCATCGCGGCACTTCGTTCCCTTGTCGGCACAGCAACTCAAAACACTCCCGCGGGAAGAAAGTACCTAGCGCCCGCTGGCGGTGATATTGCTGATTCGCCGGCGCGTCGGTCACGGTGCATTCGCTTATGCTCTTGGGCGCGGCCATCTGGCTGAAGCCACACCAAACTACGCCAGCCTACGCTGCGGTGCGGTGCGGTATTCGATCCGTCACTCCCACTCGATCGTGCCCGGCGGCTTGGAGGTGATGTCGTAGGTGACGCGGTTGATGCCGCGCACCTCATTGACGATGCGGGCGGCGGTGCGGTTGAGGAAGCCCATGTCAAACGGGAACACGTCCGCGGTCATGCCGTCGGTGCTGGTCACGGCGCGCAAGGCGCAGGCCTGATCATAGGTGCGGCTATCGCCCATGACGCCCACGGTGCGGACCGGCAGCAGCACCGCGAACGCCTGCCAGATTGCGTCATAGAGACCAGCGGCACGGATTTCCTCGAGGAAGATCGTGTCGACGCGTCGCAACAGGTCGAGGCTTTCAGCTGTGACTGTGCCGGGGATGCGGATCGCAAGACCCGGGCCCGGGAACGGATGCCGCCCGACGATGCTATGCGGAATGCCGAGTTCGCGTCCGAGCGCACGGACTTCGTCCTTGAACAGCTCGCGCAGCGGCTCGAGCAGCTTCATGCGCATGCGCGCCGGCAGGCCGCCGACATTATGGTGCGACTTGATCGTCACCGACGGGCCGCCGGTGACGCTTACGCTCTCGATCACGTCCGGGTAGAGCGTCCCCTGGGCCAGGAAGTCGGCACCGCCGAGCTTGCCCGCCTCCTCGTCGAACACCTCGACGAACAGCCGGCCGATGGTCTTGCGCTTGGTCTCGGGGTCGCTGACCCCTTCCAGCGCCGCCAGGAACAGCGCACTCGCGTCGCGGTGGACGAGCCTGATGTTGAAGCGGCTGCGGAAGGTCTGCACGACCTCGTCGGCCTCGCCGGCACGAAGCAGACCGTGATCGACAAAGATGCAGGTGAGCTGCTCGCCGATGGCGGCATGGATCAGCACTGCGGCAACCGACGAATCCACGCCGCCGGAGAGGCCGCAGATCACCCGCGCGGCGCCTACACGCTCGCGGATACGGGCGATCTCCATGTCGCGAAAGCCCGCCATGGTCCAGGCGCCGCGGCAGCCGGCGACGGCATGGGTGAAGTTGCGCAGCAGGGCCGCGCCATGCGGGGTGTGGACGACCTCGGGATGGAACTGCACGCCATAGAAGCGGCGTGCCTCGTCGGCGATGATGGCAAAGGGGGCGCCTTCGCTGACACCGACCGCGCGAAAGCCCGGCGGCAGACGGGTGACGCGGTCGCCGTGGCTCATCCAGACCTGTTCGCGATGGCCGGGCTGCCAAGTGCCGCGCAGCAAGGCGCAATCCTCGATGATCTCGACATGCGCGCGTCCGAACTCGCGGTGCTCGGATGCCAGCACCTCGCCGCCGAGCTGCTGGCACATTACCTGCTGGCCATAGCAGATGCCCAGCACCGGCACGCCCAGGGCGAACACTGCGTCGGGCGCCCGGGGTGAGCCCGCCTCGGGCACGCTGGACGGGCCGCCGGAGAGAATGATGCCGCGTGGCGCGTAGCCGCGTATGCGCTCGATGCTGGCCGTATAGGGCCAGATCTCGCAATAGACGCCGCTCTCGCGCACGCGCCTGGCGATCAACTGCGTGACCTGGCTGCCGAAATCCAGGATCAGCACCCGGTCCTCGTGCAGGGCCTCTTCCAGCTGTTTGCTCATCGACGGATGCCTCTCGGTGCCAAGCTGGCTTGCAGCACGGCAGGTGGGCAGCATGCAAGCTTGGTCAAAGCCGCGACGCGCGGCTAGGGTTCGATATGCAAAGCACCACACGAAAGCGCGCCTTGCGTTGGCTGGCGGCGTTGGCGTTCCTGCTAGGTGGCAGCATCATCGCGCAGGCTCGTGACCTGCGTGGGCACTGGATCGGCACCTTGCACACGCTGCAGGGGACGTGCCCGAATACGCGAAGCTCGACGCTGGTGATCGACGGGCATCATCTGAGCTTCGCGCCGGCGGACGGCGTGTTGATCCTGCAGGGCATGAGGGTTCCTGGCCAAACCCGGCTGCATGCGCAGCTTGAGTTGCCGGGGGCCAATCACAAGCCGTTTCCCATGGTGTTCGAGGGCCATCCGCAAGGCCACGCCATTGTCGGGCTCTACGGCACGCCCGCGTGCCGCGCCGAGATCCAACTACGGCGCCCGGGCGGCTGAGGCATGCGGGACTTGCACGGGCCAACCCCATGCGCTATCCCCCGCTCCGCCGCGGCACCCGTAGCTCAATTGGATAGAGCACCAGACTACGAATCTGGGGGTTGGAAGTTCGAGTCTTTCCGGGTGCGCCAACCTGCCTGTGTGCGCCGGAGCGCGTGCGAAGGCCAGCCGCTATGAAGGCACCGACCTCCGCAACGCGTTACGTGCTGCTGAGCGTCGCACTGCTGGTCTTTGGCACCAACCTGCAGGGTGTTTTGTTGCCGATCCTGGGCGCCGAGCACGGTGCCCCGATGATTACCATCGGATTGTTCTCCTCCGCCTGGTCGGCGGGCTTCGTTCTTGCCTGCCTGAGTGTCGGCCGGCTGCTCGGCGCGCTGGGCCATGTGCGGAGCTTTGTCGCCCTTGCCGGGCTCAGTGCGTTTGCGAGCCTGCTGTTGTTGTACAGCGGTGACTGGTCCTGGATCACGCTGCGCGCCGTCATCGGCTTCTGCTTCGGCGGCCTCTCTACCGTCATCGAGAGCTGGCTGCTTGAGAGCGCCGGCAGCGGCGCCTTCTCGGGTTACATGATGGTCAATCTGATCGCCTCGCTCAGCGGCACGCTGAGCCTGGACGTCGTCGATCCACTCGGCCGTGCGCCGTTCGTGCTGATGACGGCCGCGGTGGCGCTCTCCAGCCTGCCGGTGCTGTTCGCGCGCAAAGGTGCGGTCAAGCCAGCGGCGGTCACTCGCTTCCGGCTGGCACCGGGGCGGCTCTATCGCCGTTCGCCGCTGGGTGCGACCGGCGTTCTGGCCGCCGGCCTGATCACCGGTGCGGTCGGTGGCCTGGGGCCAGTGTTCGGCATGGAAGCCGGCCTGTCGATGGGCGGCGATACGCTCATGCTGGCGGCGAACAGTATTGGGGGCGCCTTCGGCTATGCCCAGAACGCGCTCCTCGCTGAGCGGATCGGCCACAGGCTATTGCTGGTGCTCACCTGCATGCTGGGGCTGCTGACCTGCATGCCGCTGGCGCTCAGCGCGCACGCACTGGGTTACGATCTGGTCGTGGTCCTGTTCGGTGTGTTCGGCTTTGCCCAGTATCCGCTCTACGGCATCTGTGTCGGCCTGGTGAACCGCGAGGCAATCGGGATTTCCGCGGCGCAAACCGCGAGCGAAGTGCTGCTGCTGTTCGGTCTGGGAACTGTCGCGGGGCCCCTGTGTGCGGCGCCGCTGATGCGGCTGGGCTTGAACCTCTTCGTCTTTGTCGCATGTGTGCTGCTCGCACTGCTGGTCCGTCTGGCAATCGAAGTCGGGCCGAAGGGAAGGAGCCACCATGCACGAGCACCGGGATGAACCGATGGGAGATTTGCTCGAATCGTTGGCAGCCCTGCTCGACGGCGAGACGGACATGCTTGCCAATGCTGCCAACGTGGCGGCACTGCTGTTCGAGCGGATCTCGGCGATCAACTGGGTCGGTTTCTACTTTTTGCGTGAAGCGGCCGGCGGACAAACGCTTGTGCTCGGGCCCTTCCAAGGCAAGGTCGCCTGCACGCGGATCAAGCTCGGCCAGGGCGTTTGCGGGACCGCCGCACTCCGGCGCGAGACCTTGATTGTCCCCGACGTTCAAGCATTTGCGGGCCACATCGCCTGTGACGCAAGCTCGCGCTCGGAGATCGTGGTGCCGCTGATCCGGGAGGGGGTGCTCGTCGGCGTGCTCGACATCGACAGCCCGTGCAGCAACCGCTTCTCCGAGGCGGACGCGCGCTGCTTTGAACAGGTGGCGGCGATGCTGATGCGAGAGTCGTGGTCATAGAGCGGCCCGTGGCGGCCGCCATCGCGGTCCTGGCGCGGGATGGCGCGGTCCTGCTGGTGCAGCGGCGTAACGCGCCCGATGCGGGACTGTGGGGTTATCCGGGGGGCAAGATCGAGGGCGGCGAGACCATCATCGCGGCGGCTCTGCGCGAACTGCACGAGGAGACCGCCCTGGTTGCGCGAGGCTGCCGGCTGCTCGAACCTTTCGATGTCATCCATCATGACGCGGACGGGCAACTGCTTGCCCATTTCATTCTGCTGCCGGTACTTTGCGCATGGGTGAGCGGCACCGCCGCTGCAGCCAGTGACGCGTCGGACGCACGCTGGTTCACGCGCGCGGCACTCGCGGCACGACCTGGCATGTTGAGCCCGCGGGTTCTGGACCTTGCAGACAACGCATTCAGCTTCAGTTGCGCGTAGCGGATCAAGCGATCTCGAGCGACTGGATCACCGTCTCGAGCTCCTGGAAGCTCGGCATGTGTTGGGTCGGCACCAGCTTGCGACCGCTTTCGATGCTGACCTGCGGTGGATGGCCGTGCAGGTGTGCCACGATGACGGCGCGGATCAGTTCGAAATATTTGGACTCCTCCATGACGACGTCGCGCAACCGTGTCGCCATCGGAGCGACGATCCCATAGGCGAGCAGCACGCCAAGGAAGGTGCCGACCAGCGCCCCGCCGATCATTTCGCCGAGCACCGACGGCGGCTGATTGATATGCGACATCGTCTTGATCACGCCGAGCACGGCCGCCACGATTCCCAGCGCCGGCAGCGCGTCCGACATGGTCTGCAGCGCATGGCTGGGATGCAGCTCCTCGAGCAGCGTCTTCTTCAGTTCGCGCGCCATGACGTCATCGATCTGGTGCGGATCGTCCACATTCATGCCGACCATTCGCAGATAGTCGCAGATCATGTTGCTGGCGTGATGATTGGCGCGGATTTTCGGAAACTTGGCGAACGCGCTGCTGGACGTGGGATTTTCGATATGCGGCTCGAGCGCCATGACACCTCGGGTGCTGGCGAGGCGCACGAAGAAATAGAGCAGGCTGAGCATCTCGACATATTCGGCCTTCTTGTAGCTGGAGCCCTTCAGGGTCTTTTTCAGGGCGCCGACGGTGTGCTTGAGGTCGTTGATCGAGTTGGCCATGATGAAGGTGCCGATGGCAGCACCCAGAATGCTCATCAACTCGAACGGCATCGAGGCGAACAGCGCGCCAATGGCGCCGCCCGAGAACATGAAACTCCCGAACACGCAAATCAGCAGGAAGACCAAGCCCCCGATTATCAGCATCGCGCACGGATCCTCACGGGGAGGCGGATTTGCCGGGCGGTCGGCCTGGAGCCGGCCACTGACGCTGCAGGGTCAATACGATCCGGCGGTTCGCCGGGTCCAGCGGGTCAGCCGGCAGCAGCAGCTTGCGATCGGCGTAGCCGGTGACATGGCTGAGGCGCGCATCAGGCAGTCCAGACTCGGCCAACACGTCGCGCGCGGCGTCGGCGCGCTCCGAGGACAGGCTCCAGTTGGAAGGTTCGCCAGCACGGTAGGGTGCCGCATCGGTGTAGCCGCCGATTGCGACCGGTTCGGGAAGCCGTTCAATGAAACCAGCGGCGATTTGCAGCAGCGCGCGGGCGCGTGGGTTCGGCACCGCCGACCCGCGATTAAACATCGGCTGGTGTGCTGCATCCATGATCTGGATGCGCAGGCCTTCCGGCGTGACATCGATCGCCATCTGGCCGGCGACAGCGGCCAGCGCCGGATCGTGCGCAACCGCCGCGCGCAGGCGCCGGGCCGCGTCCTGCAAGGCCTTCTCCTCGGCGGCCGCCTGCTTCTCGCTCGCGCGTCCGCCGGAACCGTCATGCGAGCCCGCCTGTGTCGGCGGTGTCGCGAGCAGCGCGATCTGTGGCTTCGACGTGGTTGGGGCCGCAGCCGACACGATGGCGACCAGTGACGTGGGCGTGGTCGGCGCGGCTGGGGTATCGGACTTGCCGTATTTCAGATCGGCATCATTGTCGGTCTTGCTGTCGTCGCCGTGGGTTTTCAGGGTCGCCAGCTGTGCTGGACCCTGGTCGACGAGCTGCGCGCCATTCTCGGCGACCGGGGCGGCGCCGCCGGGAATCATGCCGGACGCGGAGAATCCATTCTCGACATCGGCCATCGGGCTGAAATACGCGGCAATGCCGCGGCGTTGCGCCTCGGTGGTGGCGTTGATGAGCCACATCAGCAGGAAGAAGGCCATCATCGCGGTGACGAAATCGGCGTAGGCGACCTTCCAGGCGCCGCCATGATGGCCGCCTTCGATCACCTCCTCCCTGCGGATGATGATAGGGCGGGCGCCGTCGCGTCCGGCGCCGGGTTTGCCGCCGCCGTTCTTGCCGCCCTTTCGTGCCATATCGTCTCTCCTGCGCTGCGCCGGACGTATGGTGACGCAGGCAAGTTAAACGACTGCTAACGCGTGGGCGTGGGGAGTCTCACAATTTCGTCACGGAGCTCCGCCGGCAGGCTCGAGCGGATGGTGACGGCATAGAGATGGTAGCGCTCCGCGAGCTCATCGCCCCGTCGTCGCTCGATGGTGCCGAGCAGATGCGTACCGGAGAACAGCGATGGATCAGGACCGCCTTTGCGCCGCTCGCTGCGCAACAGCAGGCCGCTTTCTCCGCCTGGCGTGGCGCTTGAGGAGTCGGGGTGCGGCATTGAGAAGAGGCGCCAGCGCGGTGCCGCGGCAAGCACCGCTTGATGCGGCAACGCGAAGGCGAGTTCGGCGGCGACGCCATAATCGTCGGCGATGACGAAGTCACCTGCCGGTGCGGCGCGACTGACGAGTTGCGTCGCCAATGTCTGCCAGCCGGCGAGGCGCGTCAGGGTAATGTCGAGCTTTCGCGGCAGCGGGAACGGAGCGGCGACAGATTGCAGATAGACGAGCGCCGTCAGCACGAAGCCGAGGCCGGCCGCCGGCTTGGTCCAGTGTGCCAAGGTCCAGCCGGCCAGTATCGGGCGCATGGACGCGGCGATCGCGCAGGCGGGATAGAGCAGCCCGGGCCAGTTCGCCTGCACGCGCGCGCCGAACGCGTGCTGGACGAACACCAGAACCGCCGGCAACGTCACCCAGACCAGCAGGGTCTCGCCCGCTGGGGCTTTGATCGGGTGGCGGGCCAGGCGCGCCATGCCGACGACGAAGAGGATGAAGATCAGCGGTGTGGCCAAGCCGGCCTGCCCACCGAGCAGTTCGCCGAGGTAGCCCGCGGCCTCAGCCGGGTGCCAGTTGCCCGTGCGTCCGCCCTGTTTGATAAAGCTGGCCCAGCCATGCGCCGCATTCCACCAGATCACCGGCGCAAACAGCGCGAGCGCGGCCAGGGCAGCCGCCCACGGCCAGGGGGTGCGCAGCCAATGCCGGGCGTCTCGGCTCGCGAGCAACCAGATTGCGAGGCCGGCGCCGGGCAGCACGGCGGTATATTTACTGTCCAGCGCCAGCCCCAGACAGACGCCCACGGCCAACCACCAGAGCCCGCGTCCGGTTGCGAGCAGCCGCCCCAGTGCAGCCAGGCACGCGGTCCAGAAGAACAACAGCGGCGTGTCGGGGGTGATGGTGACCGCGCCAACGCCGAGCAGCAGCGTGGCGTTGAGCAGGACGGACGCGGTGAGCGGCGCGTCCCATCCCAGCGAAGTCAGCCTGGCGGCGCCGCGCAGGTCGTTGCAGGCGGATGCCAGCAACAGCGTGCCGAGGCCGGCCGTGAGCGGTGAGAGGAGGCGCACGCCCAAACGGGTATCGCCGCAAAGCAGCGTCCCGAGCCGGATCCACAGCGCCGTCATCGGCGGATGGTCGAGATACCCGGGGGCGAGGGCATGCGACCAGGTCCAGTAGTAGGCCTCATCCGGCGAGAGCGGCGACAGCCCTGCGACGAGCAGACGCAACACGGTGAGGGCCGCGAGCATGGCCAGCCAGAACGACACGGCCGGCACGGACTTTCGGGTCAGCGCCCCAGTCAGCGCCCAGCTCAGCGCAGATCTATCGGGACGCCGGCGAGATCGCGACTGGTGCGGATTGTCTGCAGGGTCTGCACCCGGCTGACATGCGCGGCCTCGGTCAGGCGACGGGTGATCTGGTTCTCGTGCATCGCGTCGCGCGCCACCAGCCGCAGCAGGAAATCGCCGCCGCCGCGGATCATGTGGCACTCGCGCGCTTCCGGCCAGCCCGCCACCATCGCCTCGAAGCCGCTCAGCACCGCGTCGCGTTGGCTGTCCAGACCGATCAGGGCGAAGAACATGATCGACCAGCCGAGCAAATGCGGGTCGGTGTCGCCGTGGTAGCCTCGGATCACCCCGATCTCCTCGAGCCGACGCACGCGACGCAGACAGGGAGGTGCCGAGATGCCGGCGCGGCGCGCCAGCTCGACATTGGTGATGCGCCCGTCCTCCTGGAGTTCGACCACGATCCGCCGATCGATGGAGTCAAGCTCGGTCACCTTGGTCGCATCCTCCATCCCATGCGCCGGAGCATATAGGGCCGCGGCAGGAAAGCCGCAAAGCCGCGACGAAATGCGATCGTCGCCATGGCCCTGGTCGGCGCTTGCTTGCACCGTAGCAAATCCCCCCGATATCGTGCGGGTTCAGGAGTCCATATTCGAGCCATGACTGAAACGATTTCCACCGATATGCTGGTGATCGGCGCGGGACCTGCCGGCTACACGGCGGCGATCTACGCCGCCCGCGCCAATCTCCGGCCGGTCCTGGTTTCCGGCCTGCAGCCTGGCGGCCAGCTGATGATCACCACCGAGGTCGAGAACTATCCAGGCTTTGCCCAGGCGGTGCAGGGGCCCTGGTTGATGGAACAGATGGCGGGGCAGGCCGAGCATGTCGGCACCCGGATCATCCACGACCTGATCATGCAAGCCGACCTTGCGGCACCCCGGGCGCCGGGGGCGCCATTCCGGCTGGTCGGCGACTCCGGCGACATCTATCTGGCGCGTAGCGTGGTCATCGCCACCGGCGCGCAGGCTCGCTGGCTCGGGCTGCCGGCGGAAAAGCGGCTGCAGGGCTCGGGCGTCTCCGCCTGCGCCACCTGCGACGGGTTCTTCTATCGCGGCCGGCGCGTCGCCGTCGTTGGCGGCGGCAATACCGCGGTGGAGGAGGCGCTCTACCTCACCCATCATGCCGAGCACGTCACCCTGATCCATCGCCGCGACCGCCTGCGCGCCGAGAAGATCCTTCAGGACCGTCTGTTCGCTCACCCGAAGGTCTCGGTAACCTGGAACAATGTCGTCGAGGACATCCTGCAGGCTGGCGCGCCGCCCGTGGTCAGCGGTCTGGCACTGCGCGACCTTGCCACCGATGCCACCTCGACGCTGGCCGTCGACGGGCTGTTCGTCGCCATCGGCCATACGCCGAACACCTCGGTGTTCCGCGGACAGGTGGCACTCGACGACGAGGGCTATGTCCTGACCAGTCCGGGCACCACGCAGACCTCCGTGCCCGGTGTGTTTGCCGCGGGCGACGTCCAGGACAAGATCTTTCGTCAGGCGGTCACTGCCGCCGGCACCGGCTGCATGGCCGCACTCGAAGCCGAGAAATACCTGGCGGAGGCGCGCCCGGCCCAGGCTCTGGCCGCGGAATGACGCAGGCCCCTAATCCACCTCATCCCTCGAACGCGGATATCGCAGAATGAGCCTGGCATGAGCATGGATTGGGACAAGCTGCGAATCTTCCACGCGGTCGCCGAGGCTGGCAGCTTCACGCATGCCGGCGACGTGCTCAACCTAAGCCAGTCGGCAGTGTCCAGGCAGATCTCGGCACTCGAGGAGGCGTTGCAGGTGCCGCTGTTCCATCGCCATGCACGCGGGTTGATCCTGACCGAGCAGGGCGAGGCGATGAACCGCACCGTGCGCGAGGTGTTTGCCAAGCTCGCGATGACCGAGGCGCTGCTCACCGAGAGCAAGGAGAAGGCCGCCGGCCGGCTCAAGGTCACCACCACGACCGCCTTTGGTGGCGCCTGGCTCACGCCGCGGCTGCCCGCCTTCTTTGCCGCACACCCGGACATTATCATCGCCCTGATCCTGGAGGATGTGGACCTCGACCTGGGCATGCGCGAAGCCGATGTCGCGATCCGGATGCATCCGCCGCGACAGCCCGATCTGGTGCAGCGGCACCTCGCCGACATCCACATGCCGGCCTGCGCCTCGGCCGACTACCTGGCCGCTCACGGCACGCCGGCCAGCCCGGAAGAGCTCGACCAACACCGCCTGGTGCTGT
Source organism: Lichenicoccus sp. (assembly GCF_965276875.1). Lineage (GTDB taxonomy): Bacteria > Pseudomonadota > Alphaproteobacteria > Acetobacterales > Acetobacteraceae > Lichenicoccus. Next base: position 1,519,969 of record NZ_OZ255701.1, read on the forward strand.
TCGGGTCCTACCATCCGCCAGCCCCGGACATGGACTGGCTCGCCACCATCGGCAAGCCCGCCGGACAGCGGCGCACACCCACGCTGGAGGTCAACAATCTGGCGGCGATGGCGGATGCGGTCGCGGCCGGCCTGGGGATCGGCTCCCTGCCGCATTACATCGTCAACGAACGACCCAGCATCAGGAAGGTCCTGGCGCAGGTGAAGGTGCCGATCGTGGAGGCCTATTTCGTCTATCCGGAGGAGTTGCGCACGTCCAAGCGGGTCGCGGTGTTCCGCGATTTCCTGCTGAGCGAAATGCAGGCGCGCAACTGACGCCTGGTATCAAATGCGGCCGTAATCGTCCTCGATCCGGACGATATCGTCGTCCTCGAGATAGGCGCCGGACTGCACCTCGATCAGGGTGAGCGGGATACGCCCGGGATTGCAGACACGATGCTCGCAGCCGGGCGGCAAATAGATGCTTTCGTTCTCGCGCACCAGCACGTCGTCGCCGTCGCGGAGCACCAGTGCCACGCCGGCCACCACCACCCAGTGCTCGGCGCGGTGGTAGTGCTTTTGCAGCGAAACCTTGCCGCCCGGCGCGATCAGCACGCGGTTGACCTTGAACCGGTCGCCCTGGGTGAGACTCTCCTGAAAGCCCCACGGGCGATACACCCGGTTATGCGCCACCGCCTCGTGCCGACCGCAGGCACGCAGCCGGTCGACTAAGCGTTTGACATCCTGCGCGCGGTCGCGGTGCGTCACCATCACCGCGTCCTCGGTCACCACGACGATGGCGTCGGCAAGCCCGGTGACCGCGGTGACGATGCCGTCGCTGCGCACGTAGCAGTTCTGGGTGTGCTCAAGGAACACGTCGCCGACCGCCACGTTGCCGGCTTCGTCCTTGGCGCTGATATCCCACAAAGCGTCCCAGCTGCCGACATCGGACCAGCCGAGATCGGCCGGCACCACCGCGGCGCGGCTGGTATGCTCGGCGACGGCGTAGTCGATGCTGATGTCGGGTGCCGACATAAAGGCCGCGGTGTCCAGGCGGATGAAGTGCAGGTCGCTGGTGCGCGCTTCGACCGCGCGCCGCACTGCCGCCAGCACCGCCGGCGCATGCAGCTGCATCTCCTCCAACAGGGTCTCCGCGGTGAACACGTACATGCCGGAGTTCCACAGATGCCGACCGGAAGCGACGAGCTCGACCGCGCGATCGAGGTTGGGCTTCTCGACGAAGGCTTCCAGCGCATGCACGCCGGCCAAGCCCTCCAGCGGCGCCCCCGCCTCGATATACCCGTAGCCGGTTTCCGGCCGCATCGGCTTCATACCGAAGGTGACCAGCTTGCCGCTCAGGGCGGCGGCAATCGCGGCGGCGACCGCCTCGGAGAGTGCCGCCGGCTTGGTGATCGCCGCATCCGCGGCCATCATCCACAGCACCGATTGAGGATCCTGCTCGGCCACCAGCAGCGCCGCCGCGGCCAGGGCCGGAGCGGAGTTGCGCCCGGCGGGCTCGAGCACGATGCGGGCGTCCTCGATCCCCGCCTCGCGCAACTGCTCGGCGATCAGGAAGCGGTGCTCGTGGTTGCAGACGATAATCGGCGGCGCGAACCCCTCGCCGACGCCGCGCAGGGCGGTCTCCTGCAGCAGGCTGCGCTCGGAGGTCAGCGGCCAGAGCTGCTTGGGAAAGCTGGCCCGCGAGACCGGCCAAAGGCGGCTTCCCGAACCCCCCGAAAGGATCACGGGCACGATCGTCGCGGCCGTCGCCTGGGGACGCGCCACCTTTGCTTTCGTCTCGTCGAAATCCAGCATCGTGGCGTCCCACCCGTCGCGTCAGGCAGCAAGCATACCGATGCCGCCTGCGTCATGCCACAGATGCGGGCAGGCTTGACGCCCGCAATCCGAGCACCCACCCCTCCCAGTCGCGTATCCAGGGGTCGTCGGGCACGCCATCGAGTCGGCGTCCGTCAAGCACCGAAACCACGCAGAGCAGCCCGAGCAGGCTGTCGAAGCGGTCCTCGCCAGCGGTATCCGCGCCGAACCCGTCCAGCAGGGCGGCACGCAGAGAGGCGGAGGGGGTCATCGCGGCGTCGTCCATGGCGCGTCGCAGGCCGCCCGCGAGCCCCGCGCGGTCGCCCTGCCGCCGCTTGCTGCCGCGGCCAGCGGCCTTGGTCAGGCGCAGGCCGAGCTGATCGAGCGCCTCCGCCGGATAGGTCTCTGCCAGCAGCACGCCCGCAGCACCGGGTCGCGCCGCGAACGCTATCGCGAGCTGGGCCACATCGCCGTCGAACGGCCAGAGATAAAGGGCAGGATCGGGCTCGCGCAGCGCCGGCACAATGAGATCGCGCCAGGCGGCGATCGCGGCCTTGCCGGACTGGTTTGCGCCGAGGGTCCAGAACAGCGGCGCGCCCGGCGCCCGGGTTGGCGTGGCGCGATCGCAGACCCGTGACAGCGACGCGGCATCCGCAAGTCCAAGTGCTGCGGCGTGCGACGCGCGGGTCATGCCCAGCTTCCCATGCCGCGGAAAAAACGGCCGCGATCCGTTCACCTCGTCGAGGCGGCCGCAGACGTCGAACAGTGCGGGCCGGTTCTCAAGACCGGCAAGAAAATGCCGGAAGCCCAGGATATCGGTGCAGTGGCGACGCACGTAGGCGCGCGGCAGGCCCAGCGGGCAGTCGATGCCGAAGCCGACATGCCGCCCTGCCGCTCGCCGACGCAGTCGGCCGAGCAGCGAACCGGCTTCCCCAACCGGCTCCGGCGCGCCGGCGAGCCAGACGCCACCGCGCCAAGTGGCGACGGTCATCCATCGCTTGGCCGGGTGCAAACTCCAGTCGGCATGCACGGCCAAGCCGAAACCGAATGGGCCAGGCTCGCCCACGTGTGGTGATCAGAGCGGCTTATGCGCACGCTCCAGCAGGCGCCGCAGCAGCCCGGGTTTCGCCTGCGCCTTGACGCGAGCCTTGCGGGCGGAGTCGAGCTCCGACTGCGCGCGTTTCTGCTTGTCCGCCATCCAGCGCTCCAGGCTCACGCCCGCCTTGGCCGCCCGTCGGGCCTCGTAAGCCTGCTTGCCGGAAGCGAGGGAGGCAGCGGGCGTCGTCTTGACCGCGGGCGTGCTGGTCGATCTCCTGAACATGGCGCCTGCCCTTCCTTGCCGCGCGTGGTGTGTGCCGAACGCGTCGGTCCCGCAAGAGCGGAGACCTCAGCCGTGATGACGATGCGGCAGCTTCCAGCGACAGCCGGACCCCGCCCGCGAAAAGAACATCGCGCTGCGTACCGGTGCGTAGAACCTGCGGCCACCGTCGGCGCGCGCGACATGTCCCGGCGGCGCCGCTTCCGGCGCGAGAGCCTGTCCAAGGCTCGGTGATGTGGCACAGCGAAGCACCCGATCGCGCGCCACGGCTGGGTGCGCTATCGCGCATGCAGCGATCAGCAAAGCGACAGCCGCGGCACGGGGTCCCACACGCATCAGCCGATCCCCTCGTAGAGACAGAGACAATTAGGCGCTTTCTTGAACATAACAAGAACAAACTGCCGTGCGGGGTATTAGCCGCGGCGGTGCGGCGCGCGTTGGTTGACGCGCTCGCGCAGTTCTTTTCCGGCCTTGAAGAACGGCACCATCTTTTCGTCCACCGCGACGGCTTCGCCGGTACGCGGGTTGCGCCCGGTGCGGGCGTCGCGCTGCTTGACGGTAAAGGCGCCAAAGCCGCGCAGTTCGACCCGTGCACCACGTGCCAGGGCGGCGGTGATCTCATCGAAAACGGTCGAGACAATGAGCTCGATGTCGCGAGTCAGCAGATGCGGATTTGCCGAAGCGAGCTCTGCGATCAACTCCGACTTGGTCATCCTGCCCCCCCGAACAGGCCTTCAAGGCTGCCAGAGCGCCATCGGCACGTCAAGCACAAGTCCTTGCGGAATAAGGGTTTTCGCGTTCGGTATCGACATTATTCGGGAAAGCGCCGCAAATGCCGCGCCTTCGAACACGCCGCTCACCTGCCGCCGCCACCAGGAGCCGGGCGGCGGCGGCCTGAGGTCGCGTAGCGCCATCGCGTCCGGGATCCCCTTGGCCTTGGCGAGCCAGGCACGCGCGTCCTGCTCGTTGCCGATCTGATCGATCAGCCCGAGGCCAAGCGCCTGCTGGCCGGTATAGGGACGGCCGTCGGCGAGACCCAGCACACGGGCGCGGTCCAGCTTGCGGCCGCTCGCCACCATATCGACGAACTGGCCGTAGAGATCCATCACCACGCCCTGCAGCATGGCGCGACCGGCGGCAGACAGCGGCTTGACCACGCTGGGCTGGCCCTTGAGCGGACCGGAGACGAGTTCGTCGACATTGACGCCGATCTTGTCGAGCAGGCCGGACACGTCGGGCGATTGCAGGATCACCCCAATCGAGCCGGTGAGGGTGGCGCGGGAGGCAAAAATGCGCGCTGCCGGCACCGCGATCATGTAGCCGGCGGAAGCGGCGACACCGCCCATCACCGCGACCACCGGCTTGCTTGCGGCAAACCGGGCGATTGCGTCGTGCAGCGCCTCGCCGCCGGCAACCGAGCCGCCGGGGCTGTCGATCGCAAGGATCATCGCCTTGACCGCCGGATCCTTGCGTGCCGCCTCGATCGTGCGCAGCCGCGGCGCATCGTCGGTGATGATGCCGTCGATGCGCAGCCGCGCCACGTGCGGCCCAGCCGGGCCATGCAGGCGAACGCCCCCAGCCAGCAACAGGGCCGCGACAAAGGCCAGCACCGCCAGCCCGCGCCATAGCGCCAGACGACGCTTCAGGCGCCGACGATCCATGATCAGATCCGCATCAAGGCTCATCAGGCGACATCCACGCGAGGACAGGATACCAACGCTACGGCATAATTCGACGGCGGGAAATGACCAGGGTAGATCCATATGATGGACCGTATGGCATGAGCTTGGACGTCACCCCGTGACCGATAGCCTGCGGCAGAGCCTCGCCTCGCAGCGGCAAGCGGCCGCACGCGACCCCTATCCGCCCCTCGCCGCTCGCAGGGAAGCATTGGGTCGGCTGGAGACCCTGCTACGCGGCAATGTCGAAGCGTTGCATCAGGCTATCTGCGACGATTTCTGCAACCGGGCCCGGCCGGAGACCATCCTTGCCGAGATCATGCCGGTGCTCGACGCCATCGGCCATGCACGCGCGCGGATGCCACGCTGGATGCGGCCGCGTCGGCATCGTGTGGGGCCGCGCTTCTGGCCCGGCCAGGCCTGGACCGTGATCCAGCCGCTGGGCTGCATCGGCATCGTCTCGCCCTGGAACTACCCGCTGCTGCTCTCGCTGATGCCGATGGTGGACGCGCTCGCCGCCGGCAACCGGGTGATGCTTAAGCCCTCGGAGCACGCGCCACGGTGCGCTGACCTGCTCGCGGATCTGCTGTCGCAGCATTTCGCGCCGGAATCGGTCTGCGTGGTCACCGGCGACGCGGAGGTCGGCCGCGCCTTTTGCGCCCTGCCGTTCGACCATCTGCTGTTCACCGGCTCGACCGGCGTCGGCCGACACGTCATGCAGGCCGCCGCCGCCGGACTGGTCCCGGTGACGCTCGAACTCGGCGGCAAGTGTCCCGCGATCCTCTGCGCCGACGCGGTCTCCGACACCGCCACCCTGGCGCACACGGCGCACAGCCTGGCGGTCGGCAAGTTCTTTAACGCCGGCCAGACCTGCCTCGCCCCGGACTACGTGCTGGTGCCGCGCGCGCAGCTTGCGCAGACCGCGAGCGCCCTGATGCAGGCGGCCTCCACCCTCTACCCGACGCTTGCGGACAATCCCGACTACACCGGCATTATTACGGCGGCGCATTACGAGCGCCTGCGCGCCCTCGTGGCCGACGCCGAACCCACCAGCGCCTCGGTGCTCCGCCATGCCGAGGACCGCCCCGACCGCCAGGCGCAACTGGCCAGCCAGCGCAAGCTGCCGCCGATCATCCTGTGTGCGCCTGATCCGTGTTCGGAGGTGATGCGCGAGGAGATCTTCGGCCCGATCCTGCCGGTGCTCGGCTATGACTCGCTCGAGGAGGCGATCGCCTTCGTCAACGCGCGGCCATCGCCGCTCGCACTCTATTGCTACAGCGAGGACCCCGCCTTGCAGCGTCTGGTGCTGTCGCGCACCCGCTCCGGCGGGGCCACCCTGAATGGCACGCTGCTGCACGGTGGCATCCCGGCGCTGCCGTTCGGCGGCGTCGGCGCCAGCGGCACCGGCCTATATCACGGAGAGGCCGGTTTCCTGCGCTTCTCGCACCAGCGCGCGATCTACCGGCCGGGCCGGTTCAGCGGCTTCACCTGGCTGAGCCCGCCGCACGGCGTCCTGATGCGACGATCGCTGGCGCTGATGCTTAAGCAGCGCTGACGGGACGCACCGCCTCGAACGCGGCCAGCGCGTTGCGGCACAGCAGCAGCCAGGCTTCGGCATCGAAATCATTGGCGTTTTCGAGCGAGATGCGGCCGATATAGCCCTTGAGCAACCGCTCGCCGATCCATTCGACGTCACCGGCGGCATGGTCGGCATCCGCCTGGGTCACCCACAGCAGTCGGTTGACGGTACCGAAGCGGTTGAGGGCTGCGTGCAAGGCCAGAATCTCGTGTGGATCCTGCGTGACCACACGCTTATAGACCAGGATCTTCTCGCCATCCTCGAGGTCCTCGCGGAACTTGCGCTTGAGGTAGGACGCCTTGACCTCGTTCTCGCGGATCACCTCCTCGGCGGCGACCTCGTGCGGATAACGGAACGTGTGATAGGCGATGCCATAGACATGGTCGACGATCCAGTATTCGCCGCCAATGACGGCAACCCCGAGCGAGCCGGGATCGCCGAAACTGCCGAAATCATCCTCCAGGAAACGCAACAACCGGCGCGGATTACGCAGGCCCGCGAACCGCAGCAGGCCCACCGGTTCGGCGCCGAACTGCCGCTGCACCAGCCCGAACTCGCAATTATCACCGATATTCTCAAAGCGCAGCATGACGTCCCTCGCATCGAGCCCGGCCAACGGCACGATCCGCCCGCATTCGATCTTCAGCGCGGTCAGCATGAAGTCGCCGGAATGACGAAAGGCGATCTCGAAGCGCCTGCCGCCGACCCGCTCAGGCGGCAGCCAGAAGGCGAAGTCGGCGCCCTCGACCTGCCAATGCGGATGCAGCCGGATCATGCCCAGCGCGCCTCCATTGACCGCAATCTCGATCTGCACCGGCTGGCCGTCGGCAGGCGGATCGGCCGGCGCCAGCGCCAGAGTCAGGAGAATGCGCCCGGCCGGTGGCACCGGATCGGCTTGGGCGGTGCTGAGCCGGCCCACGGCGCGCGGTATGACCGACGCATCGACCGACCAGCCCTCGCCGAGCCGCAGCCGCTGTTCGCCGGGCCGGTAGCGCAGATGCATCTGTAGCTTGCTTGGCGCGGATAGCATCGCCAGCGACGGCGATGCTGCGGCGCCACGGAGGCCACCCGCGGCAAGGCCGATGATGTCGCCGCGGAGCTTGGCCTCGACGAATTGCAAACCGTCGCCGATCAGTCCGTCCGGACAGGCCAGCCCGCGCGTGAGCACACTCTCGCGCAGTCGCTGGCGTTGCTCGACAGTGAGGTCGGTGAGCTTGTCGCCAAGCCGCCGGCCGTCTGGGGCGACGAACCAGCTCGCCTTGGCGCCCTTCTCTTCAAGGGCAAGAACATACATGCCGGCCAGTCCATCATAAAGGAACACCGGCCGCCACTGGCCCTGGAAGCCGGTGATCGGGGTGCCGTCGATGTGTTTGAGCACGACTGCGCGCCGATCGCCGAGACGCGCATAATGCAGCCCGTCGCACTCGAAGACGGGGTCCGTTACCAGATGCTTGTAGGCGATCACGCGGCACTCCGTCCTGTCGTAACACTCCCCTGTGCAGCATAGGCGAGCCGGCGCGGGCGGGCTACCGCCTCGCAACCGGCGGTAGATGCAGCCTACCAGCGCAACCAGAGCAGCCGGTCATTGTCGAACACGAAGGTCATCGGCGTCGACGGCGTGATCGAGGTCGCCCCCCCCAGGATGGTGCCGCCGGGCGGCTGCGTGCCCAGGGTCAGGCTGGTGATGTTGCACTCCGAGGCGATGTGGAAGGTCTGCTTGGGCAGCGCGTTCGGCGGCAGGGTGACGGTCAGCGACGCCAGCGTGCCACTGCACACCAGGATGATGCCGGTGCTACCCTGTGGCGCCACCTGGACGCTGCCGCTGGTGGCGCCGACGGGAAAAGGCGAGCTGTCGACGATGCCGCCGACCGGGGTGATGGTGAACAACGCCCGCGCCGACGGGGTCGCTCCCTTCGGATTGACCGCTTGCAGGATCGCGGTGCTGTAGGTGCCGGAATAGTAGCTGCCGACGCTGTGGGTGCCCTGGTCGGCGGTAAACACGTTGGCCGAGGAGGTCGACAGCACGTCGTCATTGACGGCACTGACGCTCTGCATGCCGTAGAGCCAACCCTTGTTGTTGACGCCGGGGCCGACATAGAAGCCGACATTCATGTTCTGGTTGCCGTTATTGCCAAGCCAGACGCCAAAGCCGCCGGTGTTGAGCGAGAAGTTGGCGGCGTCGATCTCGATGCCGTGGATCAGGCCCGACGAGCCGGGCTCCGCCTCGACCACGAAGTTCGCGGCCCACGCCTGTCCGCCCGCCGCCTGGTGCGCGGTCAGATCGGCCGAAGCCGCGAGCGCGCTGAACTGCTGGGCGCCAGTGGCGGTGGTGAAGGTGACGGCGGAGCCGGCCGGCAAGTCGGCCAACGTCGGGCTGGAGAGAGTCAGCACGCTGTTTTGGCCGACCGTCGAGGCGGACACGATGGTCTCGCCGGCCGGCAGCGCCCCGAGCACCGAGGTGGCGAGCGTGCTCAGGGTTGGCACACTGTTCTCGCTGGCGTTCTGGCTGATGTTGCTCAGCGACGCATCGTTGGTGACAACCATCGTGGTGCTGCCGGCAGGGGTGTCGCCGGTGGTGGTCAAGGGTGGGCTGACATAGTCGGTCAGCGCCCCCTTCAGCCCGAAGATCGCAGCCGCGCCGCCGATGAAGGGAATGCTCGGGGTGTATTGCATGCAGACTCCGGACGGGCTGGTGAGCTGCCCGGTCTCGGGCGCCTGGCACGGCACCGTACCCTGGGTCTTGAACGCGCCGGTCGCGTCGTTGAGCAGAAACGGGGTGGTGACGTTGCTGAAGGTGCCGCCGCCGTTCTTGGTGAACACCGGCTGCGCCAATGCGGACCCAGCCAGCAGCGGAAGTGCGATCGCAGCCAGGGCCAAGGCCGCGCGCGCGCACGCGCTCGCAGCCGAACGCGGACGTGGTTTCCACATCGGGTTTTCTCTCCGGTATGATGTCATGACAGCAGGGGCGATCGTCGGCCGTGGCGTCGACGAGCAGGATCGATCAGGTGACAATAGCCACCCGACATCCCGATACTTTAGTTGCAGTATCGCATCAAGATAGCATGGCGCGGACCCACAGGTAAAGCGGCCATTCGACCGGAGTCTAGCCGCGCTGCTCGAAAGTTGCCATCCGGCTGAAATCGAGCAATTGGTTCAACTTGTCTTTCAAGACCGGAACGAGCCCGGGATCGCACCGAAGCGAAAGGAAAACGCATGCTCAATCACGTCATGGTCGGATCGAACGATATCGACTACTCGAAGCGCTTTTACGACGCGGTACTCGGGTCCCTCGGGGTGGGTGAGCCGATGCGCAATAAGGCGGACACCGGCCATATCCGGCTTTTCTACCGGCATGACGGTAGCACCTTCGGCGTCAGCCAACCGATCAACAACGAACCGGCGACATTTGCCAACGGCGGCACCATCGCCTTTAAGTGCGACTCTCCCGAGCAGGTGCATCGATTTCACGACATTGCAGTTGCGCACGGAGGCACCTCGATCGAGGACGCGCCAGGCTTGCGCAACAGTAGCCAGGGACCCCTATACTTGGCCTACGTCCGCGATCCGGACGGCAACAAGCTCTGCGCCATCCACTGGATCCGGTAGAGTATCAGTTTGGACCATCTTGAACCGGCAAGCGACCGGGCGGTGTCAGCCGCGCCGACGAGCGATGACGCGACGTCTCGACCGGACAGCCTCCTCGCCGCGGCGCCTATGAATCCTGCGCCTGCCGGCGCGCCGCTGCCAGGTCTCGACCACGAATTCGCCGCCGCGCAGCAGCAGCGCCGCAAGGCCGGCGAAGATCAGGGTTGCGGCAAGGAACGCGCTTGCCCGTGCGAGGTCCGACCCGATCGCGGCAGTGCCCGCGGCCCGGCTCATCGTCGATGCGATCTCCACCGCGAGTCCGATGGCAAGCGGCAGCGGCCAGCGCCAGCGCCACACCCGACGCAGCAGTGATGGCGGTCGCGTGCCGCAAACTGGACAGTGGCCAAGCGCCGAATCGAAGCGCATTTCGCAGCCGAGGCAAGTCAGTTGTCCCATCGAGCCATCCTGTTTTACGCGGATCCGTCTATAGCAGCGCCCCGCATGTCGCTTGACAGCCTCGGCTTCGTGCCGAGGTCTCCGATATGGACACTCAGCAATGGCTGATTACGACGTTGTTGTGCGCGGCGGCACTGTTGTGCTGGTCCAATCCGGCGGCGCGGAATGGCGTCGTCATATCGGGCAATTGCGGCTATACGGCGGCATCGACGGGGAAAGCTTCGCCTCCGCCCCATTCCGCGGCGCCACCTGATCAGGCCGAGTGGCGGTCTTGCGAAGGGCTTCGGCGCGCAGCCCTTCGCTTGAGCCGCGCGGGGGGGGGGGGTGGTCAAACCCGCTTGCGCAGTCCATATAACAGTCTCGGTGTTTCGTTCAGTCAGCCAGTCCGTCCCAAAGTCGGCCTTCCGTTGCGATCGAGCAGATGGGTCGTCGCGTTGGTGACCTCCGAGTTCAGGAGATACGGATATGCCAAGCGGCACCGTTAAATGGTTCAACCCGACCAAGGGTTTCGGTTTTATTCAGCCCACCGATGGCTCGAGCGATGTGTTCGTACATATCTCGGCCGTCGAGCGCGCTGGCATGAGCAACCTCAATGAGGGCCAGAAGCTCGCATTTGAGCTGGAGAATGGCCAGCGCGGCAAGGTGTCCGCGGTGAACCTCAAGGCCGAATAATCGTGTGAGTGGCAGACCCGCCGCCCGGCAGGTCTGCCGCGTCGGTGGCCTGCGATTTCAAGGAGAGTGAAATGGTAGGTCACCGTTACGCGATTGGCGACAAGATCGAGATCAGGCGATCGACGTATCAGGTCGATTCAGGTCCTTATACCGTTGTCAGGCTGTTGCCAAACGACTCTACCGATCGCGAATACCGGGTCAAGCACGTGCGCGACGGTCAGGAGCGCGTCGTGGCCGAGAGCGGCATTGTCGCAAGCGCCTTGCCCGCTTCCAGTCGCCTGTTCCGCTGATCGACTGCACCGAGCGCCACCATGCCACCAAAAAGACGCATCCTTAGTAGCTTTGTCATGTTCGACATTATCTATGAGGACGGCTCGAGAAGCTCCAATCGCCGTGTGCCCGCTGCTGAATTGATCGGCCTCGACGGCGACGAGCCGGCCAAGGGGATCCTTGAGGCCCAGGATCGTGAAATCGGCCTTGCTTCCGGGCGACCGCGCGCCGCAATCAAGCGCCTGATTCGGTCCGGCCCATAGATCGCTCTGCCGGAGCACAGGAGTGGCCAGACAGCAGGGCAGCGCGCGACGCCTTGGTGGCCCAAATACAGCATCTCCGACACGATCTGCTGAATTGTCCGAGCGCCACCCTGACCCTCGAACGCTGGTGCCGGCGCCACCATCCCGGCATCGAATCTGGCGTACGCGCCATCGTGGAACGCGGCGCCGCAACAGGTGCCTCGCCCGATAATCTTCCCCGCGCAGACTCCCAACCGTGGCACTACCGGCGTGTCAGACTGCTTTACGGGCCGCTTGTGCTGTCGGAGGCGGAGAACTGGTATCTGCCGGCACGCCTGACCCCGGTGATGAACCACCTGCTTGATCAAACCGATACGCCTTTCGGCAAGGCCGCGGCGGCACTCGACTTTGAACGGCAAACCGTCTCCAGCGTGCTTCTGTTTCGACCAGAGGCGTGTAAAGCGACAGGTGGTCGGCTGGAGATCCCGGAGCGGCTGTTCTGCAATCGCGCGATCCTCACTCATGGCAGTGACCGGCTTGTCTTCGCCGAGCTGGTCGAGACCTACCGACGCGACCTGCTCTACGCGATCGCCTGAGCAACCTCCGCCACAATGTCTTCCAGCGCCTGTGCGCGGGCGCTGCCGGTATGGCCGGCCAGAACGATTGCCCTCGCCCTCTCCCCGATCAGACATCGCTCGGCATCGCCCGGTGACACCAGGCTGCGGACAACGTCCTCGCTGGCATCGGCGATCAACACGGCCTCATCTTCGGGGAACAGCTCGGTCAGCCCTTCCCAGCGATCGCTAATGATCGGGGTGGCACACGCCGCCGCCTCGAACAGCCGCACACTTGGCGACCAGCCGGCGGCGATCATGTCGGCACGGGTGACGTTCAGGGTGAAACGCTGCGCCGCATAGAAACCCGTGTGCGACACCGGCGGCAGATGCTCGATCCGCTCGACATTCGCCGGCCAGACAATGTCGTTTGGGTATTGCGAGCCGGCGACTACGAAGTGCCGGTGCGGCAGCCTGCGGGCAGGTTCCAACAGCAGCCGGTCCAGCGTCGGTTGGCGGTCCGGGCTGTAGGTGCCGAGATAGCCGAGGTCCCAGCGCGCGGCTTGCGTCTCGGGCCGGTAGCGCTGCTCGTCGACGGCGCAGTAGAACGCGCGCGGCCGGCGCGCACCGTACTGTTCCGCTAGGTGCCGCAAGGTCGGGCCGCCGCTGAGCGACAGATACACATCCAGCCGCGCGATCTGCGCCGCTGCCAGATAGGCGCAATCACCCCGACGCAGCGCCGCCAGTGTCACCGGGGTGTCGATGTCATAGAACGCGCGCACTCCGCGGGCACACGCCAGCACCAGGTCCAGCACCGCGATCCCGTCCGGCACGTAGGAGCCGACCAGCACAGCGTCCGCATCGCGTATCCGTTCGGCGAAGCGGCCGTGCAGCGCGTCCAGCCCGTCGTAGAAGGCCAGCTCGCAGAAATCCGGATCCGTCAGATCGCGGTGCGCGGCATACCAGGGCACCTCGCGCTCCAGGAACAACACCCGATGGCCGGCTGCTGCGAGCCCGCGCAACAAAGCCCGCCAAGTGGTGGCATGGCCATTGCCCCAGGACGAGCTGAGCGACAGCCCGAGCACCACAATATCCAGCGTGCGTCTCATCGCGGCCCTGCCAGGCGCCGCAGCACAGCGTCGAGTTCGACGGCGCGGCGATCATAGGTGTGCTCGGCCAGGATGCGCGCGCGTCCGGCGGCACCGATCCGCGCCGCCTCGGCCGGCGTCATGCTGCAAAGCGCCTCGATCACGTCCGCACCATCGCGCACCGCGATCACCTCGCGTCCCGGTGTCAGGAACAGCTCCAGACCCGCCCAGTCGTCGCTGATCAGGCAGGCGCCGGCGCCGGCGACCTCAAACAGCCGTGTCGCCGGCGAGAACCCGGTCGCCGCCATGTCGGCGCGACTGATATTGAGCACCATCCGCGCACTCGCGTTCAGCGCATTATGCTCCGAGGTCGGCACATGGCCAATCCGCGCAACATTGGCCGGCACCTCCCGATCGGCCCAGCCGGAGCCGCCGAGCAGAAAACGCAAATGCGACAGGCTCGCCGCCGGACCGAGCAGGAACGCCTCAACCCGGGCCTCGCGATCCGGCAGCCGGTTGCCAAGAAAGGTCAGATCGGCGCGGAACCGTGCCTCTGCCGGCGCCGGATGATGGGTGGAGGGATCCAGCGCATTGTAAATCGGCACGCAGGCACGCGCGCCGAGAGCCGCATAGGCGCGCTGCACCGGCGTGCCGCCGCCATAGGTGAGCACCAGGTCGAGTTGCGGCAGCGCCCGGCGAAGCACATGCCCTGGACCCGCGGCGAGATCGGCCAAGGTCGCCGGCGCATCCACGTCCCAGAACACCTTGAGCGCATGTGCGCAATCCAACACACCAGCCAGCAGCGCCTCGTCGGCATAGCCGACACCGCTCGCCTTGATCACCACATCGGCGGCGCCGGCCTGCGCCAATGCCGCGCGCACGCCCTGCGTCGTCGCCGGATAGACCACGACCCGGCACCAGTCCGGCGGCGCGATGTCGCGATGGCTCTGCCGGTCGAAGGCGTCCGGCTCGAAAAAGCTGATCGCGTGGCCATGCGCTGCCAGCGCCCGCAGGATCCCACGGTAATAGGTCGCGGCCCCGTTCCAGTAGGCAGACAGCAGGCTGGACCCGTAGAGTGCGATCTTCATGGCAGACCACACGCGGCGAGGATGTCGAGCAGTTCGCCGGCCCGGTGCGTGCAGCTATGCCGCCCTCGGATCGTCGCGAGCCCACTGCAGGCGAGCTCCGCGGCATAGGCCGGGTCGTCGCGCAGCAGACGCAGCGATGCGGTCATCTCGTCCGCATCGCCCGCCCGCAGGTAGTCCAAGCCCGCGCGAAACAAGCCCTCGCAATCGTCCCACGGCGCGCTGACCAGCGGAATGCCGCAGGCCAGCGCCTCGAACATGCGGATCGTCGGGATCCCGGGCAGCGACTCCACATAGGGCCGCCGCGGCACATGCACGGTCATCCGATGCCGCGCAAACGCCACGGGTGCCGCGGCATTGGCGATCCAGCCGGCGTAGTCGAGCGGCGAGTCGTCCAGCAAGGCGCGCGCCGCGGCCGGATAGCGAACCCCATGCACGGTACCCCGAAGGCCGAGGCGGCGCGCCGGCTCGATCAGGAAGGTCTCCAGTTCGCGGGCGCGCTCGCCGTCGCCCCAATTGCCGATCCAGATCAGGTCGCGCACCGGCGGCTCACCCGCGAGCGGCCGGAACAGGCTTGTGTCGGCCGCCTCATGCCAGGTGAACACGCGACGGCCCCAGCCGGCCTGCACGTATCGCGCGCGCAGGCTCTCGCCGAAGGCCAGCACCGCGTCGTAATGGTCGAGAGCAAGGCTTTCGATCGCGCCGGCCGCAGAGACACCGCGATGATGGGTGTCATGAAACAATAGCGCCCGGATACCGCCCTGCCGGCGCAGAACGCCAAGCCGCGCCACCAGGACGGGATCGGTCCATTCATGCACGATGACAACATCCGCGCTCTCCAGTGCCGCGGCATGGTCAAAGCCGTCGCCATAGGACTTCACCGCGAGCTCGGGGAAATCCTGGTCGAACCGCTTGAGCGCCGCGTCCCCCTGGTCGGCCAGTAGATTGTCACGGCTCCAGCCGCGCTCGGGTTCAAGCGCCAGCGTCGTATGGCCGCGCGCCTGCAACGCCCGCAGCACGCCGCGCAGGAAATGCGCGTTGCCGTGGTTCCAGTCCGATCGCAGCGAATGGGTGTAGAGGACGAAGTGCATGACCAGGCGCGTTCAGCCGCGCGCGCGATGCCGGGCGGTGGCCGCGTCGTAGGCCGCGAGGACGCCATTCAGGTGACGCACTGGCGCGAACTCGCGCGCGATCGCGCCGGCCGCGAGTGCCAGCCGACGTCGCAGCCCCGGATCACCGGCCAGGGTTGCGATCGCGTCGGCGAAGCCGTCCGCATGCCCGGGCGGCACGAACAGAGCGGCTTCTCGCCAGAGTTCGCGAAAGCTCGGTATGTCGGCCAGCACGAGGGCGGCATGGTGTGACGCCGCCTCCAGCACCGCGAGCCCGAACGGCTCGTAGCGCGACGTCGAGACGAAGATCGCGGCCTCTTGCATCAGCGCGCGCAGCCTCTCGGGCGGCAACGATCCCAGCGCCTCGGCATGCGCGGTGACGACTGTCTCGCCGCTGGGTCCGCGCCGCGCGCCGGCCATGCGCACCGGCCAGACCGACGCATGTGCGGCGCGGTCGAGCGTGGCGGCATCCTTGCCCTCGTCCCACCAGCGCCCGGCGGCCAGCACGAACGGCTGCTTGGGGGCGTCGCACGAAGCGGCATCGGTTGCGTTATAAACCACATGCAGCCCTTCGAGCGGCCCATAGACCGCCGCCAGCGCCGCCGCGTGGCTGGCACTCGGCGCGACGGTGGCATCGGCCCGATCGAGACCGTCGCGGTTGCGACGCGGCTGCCAGGCCCACGCGGACGGCCACGGGGAGTCCTTCACCGCGCGCCACCAGGTCGGCACGCAGGAATGCGCCACGACGACGACCGGCAGCGTGCGTGTGAGCCCGGCCGCCTGGCTGGCGACATTCAGATGCAGCAAGTCCGCGTCAAATACCCGTGCCTCGGCCGCGAGACGCGCGGCAATGCCATCCAGCGCCGCCTCGTCCTCAGTCAACCAGTCGAGCGCCAGATCGGTCCAGACCAGATCAACGCCTTCCGGATCGGCGTCCGAGCGTGGCCCGAGCCCGAGCAATCGGCAGGCAACATTGCGTCCGGCCAGACCGTGCGCGAGATCGAGCGCGTAGCGCCAGACACCGCCAACCCCGTCCACCGTCATCAGCACCCGTCGCGGCATCCGATTTCCAGATCCGCAAGCGGCAGCGGTCGTTCGTCCTGGATGTCGCTGAATTGCGCGAAGCTGCCGAGATAATGCGCATGCGCGCGCTCCCAGGCCTGCGCGTCCGGCGCGCCCCATAATGCGCGGTAGCTCGGCGAACTCGGATAGCGATAGATCGGCACCGGCTCGTTGGCCCAGACGCCGCCTGCATTGAGCCGGTTGCGCCAATAGGCGACCTCGTCCTGACTGTCCTGCTCCATGCCGATCAGGTTCGCCTGCACGAACGGAACATGCCGCCGGGCGGTGAGCAGCAACTGCGCCAGATCCTCCGTCCCAAGCCGGCAACGCTTAGCGAGTGCGGCCCTGCCCTCTCGGGTCAGGCTTTCAATACCGGCCTCGATCGAGACGCAGCCGGCCTCTCCCAGCAGCGCCAACTGCTCCGGCTTCCACAGATCGATCCTGGTCTGCATGCCGAACCGCACGTCGCGCGCGGCGAGCGCCTCGAGCAGATCCAAGCGCGGCAGGAAGATCTCGTCGATAAAGTACAGATAGCCGACGCCCTGGCCGATTAGCCCGTCGATCTCGCGCAGCAGCACCGCCAGATCGCGCTTGCGGTAGCGGTCGCGGAAATCGATCTTGGCGCAGAAGCTACAGTCATAGGGACAGCCGCGCGACGCCTCGACCTCGGCGCCGAACCCGCGTTGCGGCTGATCGAAACGGTGGTGGTGATGCGTATGGCGCGCGATCCAGTCGTCCGGCCAACGCAGCGCCGACGCATCGATGAAGCGGCTCGCCGCCGGTTCGCCGCGCAGGCGGAGCTCGCCGCCTTCGAGCACGCCGACGCCGTCGACCCGCGACCAGTCCGCGGTCGCGGCCAGGGCGGCCACCACCTCTTCGCTCTCGCCGCGCACCACCGCGTCGACGCCGAGCTTGCGCAACGCGGCCTCCGGCGTCACCGAGCCGTGCGGCCCGATCGCCACCGTGCGGCCGCCGCGCCGCCCGAGGGTGCGCAGAAACGATGCCGGCACGCGCAGCTCCGGCGGCGCGCAACGCCAGAACAGATAGGTCGGCGCGGTGGCGACCACCGTCATCTCGGCGCCGAACTGCGCGATCTCGTCGCACAGCGACGCGTCGGCGCGGTCGAACAAATGTCCGTCCAGCAACAAAGTCGCATGGCCTGCCTGCGCCAGCCGGGCCTGCGCATAGCCGAGTTCGAGCGGCAGATGCGGCGCCCGGCAGCCGAAATAGATGCTGCCGTCATAACGCCAAAGCGGGTTGACCAAAGCGACCTTCACGCCAGCGCCCGCTTCGCGCGCGCACGATCCGGCAAGGCCAGGTCGGTGCGCAGCCAGTCCGCGAGGTCGCGCAGGCCGTCGCGCCAGGCGATACGCGGCCGCCAGCCTATCGCGCAGCGCAGGCGTCTGGTGTCCGCGACAAAATAGGGCTGATCGCCCTGGCGCGCGGGCGCGTGGTCGGTCGCGACCGGCCGGCCGAGCAGTGCCTCGATCTCGGCGAGCACACTCCCCAGACTGACCGCGTTGTCGGGACCGCCGCCGAGATTGCAGGCCTGGCCGCTGAGAGTGTCGATATTGGCGAGCACGGCGCGGTAGGCCGATACCGCGTCATCCACATGCAGGATATCGCGCACCTGCCGGCCGTTGCCGAAAATGGTGATCGCCTCGTGGCGCAGGGCCCGGATCAGGAAATGCGCCACCCAGCCCTGGTCCTCGGTGCCGAACTGGCGCGGCCCGTAGATGCAGCTCATACGCAGGACCGCGGTGCGCAGACCGAAGGAATGCGCATAGTCGCGCACATACTGGTCCGCGGCCCCCTTCGAGCAGCCATACGGCGTACAGAAATCGAGCGGCCGGCTCTCGGCTACCCCGAATTCACGCAGCGCCTCGTTACGCGGCAGCAAACTGCCGGCCACATCGACCACCGCGACATCGGCGAGCGGGCCATAGACCTTGTTGGTGCTGGCAAACACCACCGGCGCGTTTGCCGCATGATGGCGCACCGCCTCCAGCACGTTCAGCGTGCCCTCGGCGTTGACCGAGAAATCATGGCGCGGATCGGCGAGGCTGGAGGTCACCGCGACCTGGGCCGCGAGATGGAACACGGCACTGGCACCCGTCACCGCCTCGCGCAATGCCGCACGGTCGCGGATGTCTGCCGCCATGGGATGCATCCGCGCGCCGTGCCGGTCGGCGAGCCATGCCAGGTTGCGCTCCACGCCGGGCCGCTCAAGGCTGTCGAACACCACGACGTCGCGGCCTTCGGCGAGGAAGGAGTCCGCAAGATTGCTGCCGATGAACCCGGCCCCGCCGAGCACGACGATGGGAGCCGCCATGCGCCTCATGCCATCAACCCGCGCGCCTCGAGTTGTCGGCGCGCATGCTCGCCGCGATCGGGCGCGTTGCAGCTTCGTATCCAGGCGGCCGATTCGTCGATGCTGTCCTCCAGGGCATGTTCGGGCGAGAAGCCGAGCAGGGCGCGCGCCTTGCCGATATCGGCAAAACAATGCCGGATGTCGCCGGCGCGCGCCTTGCCGAGCAGGGTCGGCGCCAGCTCCGGCACCCCCATGGCGTCGGCCAGCATATGGGCGATCCGCCCGATCGTGTAGGAGCGGCCGCTGCCGATATTGATCACGTGCCCGGCCGCGTCCGGCGCCAGCATCGCCAGCCGGAAGGCGCGGGCGACGTCGCGGACATGCACGAAGTCGCGTCGCTGGGCGCCATCCTCGAACACCAGCGGCCGCTGGTGGTTGAGCAGCCGCGCGCCAAAATTGGCAAGCACCCCGGTGTAGGGGTTGGACAGCGCCTGCCCAGGGCCGAACACGTTGAACAGACGCAGTGCCACGGCCTCCATGCCGTAGGCGCGGCTGACGATCAGGCTGTTGCGCTCCTGGACGAACTTGGTCACCGCGTAAACGGAGGCAAGATCAACCGGCTTGGTCTCGTCGGTCGGCACCGGAACCAGGGCAGCACCCTGTTCGTCGCGCGGGTCCCACTGCGTGGACCCCTCGCGCACGACCCTCCGGACGGCACCGTCGCTGGATCCGTCGGCACGGCGATACATCCCCTCGCCATAGACGCTCATCGAGGAGGCGACCACCAGCCGCCTGATTGGCTGCGCGATCAGCCGCTCCAGCAACACCGCGGTGCCGAGATCGTTGGCTCCGACATAGCGGGCGATCTCATACATGCTCTGACCGACACCAACCTCGGCGGCGAGATGGAACACACCGTCGACGCCGGCCAGTGCCCGATCGATTAGGCCCGGGTCGCGCATGTCGCCATGAAAGAAGTCAACGCCCCGTGGGACGATAGGGGCCCCGACCTCGTGCACCTGTTCGATGAGCGCGTCCAGCACCCGGACCCGATGACCCTGCGAGAGCAGGTCTTCGCATAAATAGCGGCCGATGAACCCCGCCCCACCGGTGATCAGGTAGGTCCCCACCATGGTGCGCGCACCTTTTCGTTACCGTCCAGAAAGCGGGACAGTAACACACGGCACCCGCGCGGGTTGCAGTGGTGCTGCGACAAAGATGAAGCAGGCGATGCAGCCGCTCAGTCGCCCGGCTGCATGGGGGTGAACCGCCAGGCGACTTCAGTCTCGCCCTGGTGCTGGGCCAGGGTCAGCTCGATGACGCTGCTGCCGTCATCGCCGCCGCCGCAATTCTCGCACCAGAACTGGATCACCAGCCCATCGCGGCGCGAACTCGGGTTGCCGGATTCGACCTGTGCCACCAGGTGCACGGTGGTCTTGCCGACGCCCACGCTGGTCTTCAGCACCGTCTCGGCGTCCTCGCTGCGATCGTAGGTCACGACGCCGCGATGATGCAGATAGCTGTTGCCGCAGCGCGGACAGAGCAGGTTGGCGCCGGCGCTGTTCGGCTTGATGACGATGTGGGCGTCGGGCTTCAGCGGCTGCTGTTGCACGTCCGCAGGCAGCCCGGTTGCCGACTCCTCCAGATAGTGCAGCGGCTGCCGTATGATGTCGCTCATGGCCCGTATGCCTCATTCTCGATGCTGCGTCGCAACGTCATCGTCACAAACGCGGCTGCGCGCTTGCCGCAGCCTGTTTTAGTAAAAGATGGGGCCGGCGAATAGGGATCCTTGCACCGGTCCAACTCTTTAGTTCGACAGAATAACGATGAGACTGGCGCAGAAATTGAGGCGCCGCTGCTACATGCCGCCGCCGAACCCACCCTGCACGCTGCCACCGCCCGCCCGGCGTGCGTGCGACGGCAACGCACTGGAAGCCGGCGCGTCCGGAGCGCGCACGCTGTCGGCGGGAGCCAGGTAGAACGGGCTGTCATGGTGCACAGGCGCTGACGTCGAACAGCAGCTCAGAGCCAGGCACGATGCAGCCAGCATAACAATGTATCGCCGTTGCGACACCGCCCTCAAACGATATTGACCCAGCGCGCGGGATCATCGCCGCCGTCGGTTTGCTCCTCGACGTCACGGTCGAGCAGACCGACGAGCGCGATGATGCCGATGCCCAGCAACAGCACCGAGGCCATGACCAGAGCAACGGTCCATAATGATCCCATATCCTGCATTCCCTTCGCTTTCGCGGAGGAAGCTAAACCATGCAATGGGCTCAAAATGTGGCGAACGTCACCCGTTCTGTAGCGAAGTGCGTCAGCTTGGCGGACCCGAAAGGATTCGAACCTTCGGCCTTCGCCTTCGGAGGGCGACGCTCTATCCAGCTGAGCTACGGGTCCGGCAAGGCCGTGCTTATCGTGAACCGCGCCGCCTGCCAAGCCGCCGGCTCACCCGCCGTCGGCAAGATCATCGAGATTGGCCGGCAACAGCGCCGGCACCGCGGCGTCCCAGGGCGCGCCCGCGACCCAGGCAGCGGCCGCCACGTCCGCGCCGGAGGGCAACGCCCGGCCGGCTGACGACATCCACGCCACCATATCATCGATCACCTGCGCGCGATCATGGTCGCGTAGCAGCAGATGATAGCCGTGCGCATAATAGGCGCGCCGTGCCCCCGCCGGCAGCGCGGCCCAGCTCGCCGCCATTGCCGCCGGTGGCACCAGGTCGTCATGCGCGCCATAGCCGATCAGCACACGGCCGCGCATATGCGGGGCACACGCCGCCGCGCGCGTCATCAGATGCACCAGCCCGCGCAACGCCCCCGTCCGGGTCGACGTCAATGTCAGCGGATCGTAGGACAGGCGCACCAGGGCCGCGATATTGTCGCTCGCTTGCACCTTGAAGGGCAAATTGCGCCCGGTCAGGTGCCAATCCGGCGCAAACGTCGCGGCCGCCCAGAGCGAGGCGGTCAGGAGCGGGCTCATTTCGGTGCTGCTCCAGACCGCCGGCGCCAGCAACACGAAGCCGGCGATAGGCGGCCGGTCGCGCCGTGCCGCCAGGCACATCGCCACTGCCCCACCCATGCTCTCACCCATCACATAGACCGGCAGGCCAGGATGCGTGCGCGCCGCCAGGCTGACCATCTCCGCCGCGTCCGACACCAGCCGGCCAGTCCCCGGCCAACGCCCCCGGTCAGGCGCCTCACCGAAGCCGCGCTGGTCCGGCGCATAGACCGCGATGCCGCGCACGGCCAGCATCGGGCCGGGGATCTCGAAGGCGTCGCGGCTATCGTCCATGCCGTGCAACGCCAGCACCACCGCGCGCACCGGACGCTTCCCCGGCCAGACACGCAGCGGAATACGGGCACCATCCGACAGCGTCCAGACCAGGTCCGGCGGCACCAGGCGCCGATCCGGCGCGGTTATCACGATCACGGACCGATGAAGCGGCACACCGTTTGTGCAGCCGGCCAGTGCCAGGCAGACGGCCAGGAACAGGGGGAGGTATGAAAATGCACCCGGCCTGCGTATCATCCCGCCTCCTTGCACTCATCCGGACCCCAGCATGGCCTTCGGCGCGTCCACTCCTACTCCGCAACTTGGCGAAGTCGAGACACTGGTGGTGACCAGCCGCGTGGTCGCCTGTGATGGCGATGGCGGCGCGCTCGGCCATCCGCGTGTCTGGCTGCGGATCGTCGAGAAGCAGACCTTCTGCCCATATTGCTCGCGTCTCTACGTGCTCGACCCTCTGGCCCAAGAGAGCAGCGACTCTGGACACTGAGAACTCAACCACCCTGCGCGACGCCCATCTGGTCCTGATCGACGGCTCAGGGTTCATCTTCCGCGCCTTCCATGCCTTGCCGCCGATGACCAGGGCGGACGGCGTTCCGGTCAACGCCGTATTCGGCTTCACCAACATGATTGCCCGCTTCCTGCGCGATCATGTCGGCACCCACCTGGCAGTGATCTTCGATGCCGGCAGACAGACGTTCCGCAACGACCTCTACGCCGACTACAAGGCACACCGGCCGGAGCCGCCCGAGGAACTGGTGCCGCAATTCGCCCTGGTGCGCGAGGCAACGGCGGCGTTTGGCATCCCGTCCATCGAGCTCGAAGGCTGGGAGGCGGACGACCTGATCGCCGCCTACGCGCGCGCCATCGACGAAGCCGGCGGCCGCTGCACCATCGTCTCGTCCGACAAGGACCTGATGCAGTTGATCCGACCGAATGTCGGCATGCTCGATCCGATCAAGCAAAAGCCGATTGGGGCTACCGAGGTGCGCGAGAAGTTTGGCGTGGCACCCGACAAGGTCGTCGAGGTGCAGGCGCTGATGGGCGATCCCGTCGACAACGTGCCCGGCGTGCCCGGCATCGGCCCGAAGAACGCGAGCAGCCTCGTCGCCGAGTTCGGGGACCTCGAGGCGATCCTCGCCGCCGCCCCGGCAATGAAGCCCTCGAAGCGGCGCGACGCCCTGATCGCGCATGCCGAGGCGGCTCGGCTGTCGCGCCGGCTTGTGATCCTGCGCGACGACGCGCCGCTGCCGCTGCCGATCGCGCAGCTCGTCATGGCCGAGCCCGATCCGCCGCGTCTCGCCGCCTGGCTAAGCGCGATGGGCTTTCGCTCGATCCAGCAGCGCCTTGGCCTTGACGCCCCAACACCCGCGGAGCCGCCGCCCGCTCCGACCCAGGGCACGGCGTTCGGCAGCTACGAGACCGTCACCACTCTCGACGCACTAAGCGGCTGGATCGACGCGGCACGCAGCGCCGGCACCTGCGCGCTGGACACCGAGACCGACGGGCTCGATCCAATGCGCGCGGCCTTGGTCGGCTTCTCGCTCGCGACCGCGCCCGGCCGCGCCTGCTACGTGCCGCTACGCCATGAAGGCGACCTGGAAAACCCGGTGAGCGCCCAGCTCGACACCGCTGCCGCACTGGCCGTCCTCGCCCCACTCCTCACCGACCCCGGCACGCTGAAGATCTTCCACAACGCCAAGTTCGACCTGCTGGTGCTCGAACGTGCCGGCGCCCCACGCGCCAGCCCGGTCGACGACACCATGCTGATCTCCTACGCCATGGAGGCCGGCAGCCACGGCCACGGCATGGACGAACTGGCCGCGCGTCATCTCGGCCACACGCCGACCACCTACGACCAGGTGACCGGCACCGGGCGCAACCGCATCAGCTTCGCGCGTGTGCCGCTCGCACGCGCCACCGACTACGCCGCCGAGGATGCCGACGTCACCCTGCGGCTATGGCAGACGCTGCGCCCGTTGCTCGCGCCAAACCGCGCACTGGCCCTCTACGAACAGCTCGAACGGCCGCTCGTCCGCGTGCTGGCCGACATGGAGCAGACCGGGATCGCCGTGGACGCGACCGAGCTGCGCCGTCTGTCCGCCGATTTCGCAGCCCGCATGGCGACGATGGAAACCGAGATCCACGCCCTCGCCAACCGCCCCTTCAATCTCGGCAGCGCCAAGCAGCTCGGCGAAATCCTGTTCGATGAGATGGCCCTGCCCGGCGGCAAACGCATGAAGACCGGCGCCTGGGGCACGGACTCGTCGGTGCTGCAGTCGCTCGCCGAACAAGGCCACACGCTGCCGGCGCGGATCCTCGACTGGCGCCAGCTCGCAAAGCTGAAATCAACCTACGCCGACGCCCTCGTCGACGAAATCAACCCCATAAGCCACCGCGTCCACACCTCGTTCCAGATGGCGATCACCACCACCGGACGGCTCTCCTCGAACGAGCCCAACCTGCAGAACATCCCGATCCGTACCGAGGAGGGCGGCCGCATACGCCGCGCCTTCATCGCCGCCCCCGGCCATGTTCTGGTCTCCGCCGATTACTCGCAGATCGAGCTGCGCCTGCTGGCCCATGTCGCCGACATCCCAGCCCTGCGCGACGCCTTCGCCACCGGCCAGGACATCCACGCCCGCACCGCGAGCGAAGTGTTCGGCGTGCCGATCGACGGCATGGATCCGCTCACCCGAAGACGCGCCAAGGCGATCAATTTCGGCATCATCTACGGCATCAGCGCCTTCGGCCTGGGCCGGCAACTCGGCATTCCACCCGGTGAGGCGCGCGCCTATATCGACGCCTATTTCGCCCGCTACCCCGGTATCCGCGCCTACATGGACAGCACCCGCGAGGAGGCCCGCACGCACGGCTTCGTGCTAACCCCTTTCGGCCGGCGCTGCTGGGTGCCGGGCATCGCCGACAAGAACCCGGGCCGCCGCGGCTACGCCGAACGCCAGGCCAGCAACGCCCCGCTGCAAGGCGGTGCCGCCGACATTATCAAGCGTGCCATGGTGCGCATGCCCGCCGCACTGCGCGAGGCGCGTCTGAGTGCGCGCATGCTGCTGCAGGTCCACGACGAATTGCTGTTTGAGGCGCCCGACGCCGAAGCCGAGCCGCTCTGCGCCTTACTCCGACAGGTCATGGAAGGGGCCGCAAGCCTTACCGTTCCGCTCGTCGTTGAAACCGGAATTGGCACGAACTGGGCCAACGCGCACTGATCAAGACGTTCTGGCATTCCACTGGTGTGCGATCGCTGTTCTTTCCCGTGGGCAACTGGGTTGAGCCACCCTCCGGCACCTACGGCGCCGATACGCCAGCCTCCAAGCGACGCATCCTGAGCCTTATCAGGTCTCGGGTTTCCGGAGACGCTGGCTGTTCCGACGGTCGCACCGGCAAGCCACGAGGACCTTACCCGGGTCCACACACAGGCCTACCTGGACGAGTTCAAGCGCGTAAGCGACTCCGGCGGCGGCGACCTCGGCATGCTCGCGCCGCTCGCCCAAGCCGGATACGCGTTCGAGCGACTGGTCGTGCCGGCTGTGCGAGACTTCAAGCCGGACCTCATCATCGTCGGCAGCGGCCTGGATGCCAACATCATCGACCCACTCTCGCGCCTGCTTTTGCATAGCGACAGCTACCGTGAATTGGCGACCATGATGATGACGCTCGCGGGCGAAGTCTGCGGCGGCCGATTGGCGATGATCCAAGAGGCTTACGTGCCATTCTGCGGGCTCGCCATCATGGAGACCCTGGCGGCCCATAGAACCAAAGTCGCCGATCCGGCACTCGAGATTTTTCAAGGCTGGCAGCCGAGCGAGCGGTTCGATGCGTATGCGCGAGGCGTCATCGACGATTACGCCTCCAGCTTGGCCCATTCAGCCGTTTAGAAGAAAACTAAGCGGCGATCGTCGCGTAATCGGCTGTCTGTGTTTATTGAGGGGATGACGAAGCCATCCAGCAAAATTATTGCTACCTACATAGACTTTGTATCCGACCTCCATGATCTGAGTTGTCTTTGTAGCCGTTCAGTAACAGGCGCTTTAGGCTGGCCATCCCCGCTTCCGAAATATCCGCTATTCTCCATCCCCTGCCGACAGGAACAAGAGTAAATCTAACCGTTTCCCTCTTCGATAGATTGCGGAAAGTTGCTTTTAAATATCGAAATTCATAAGAACCATTTGTTTGCTCGATACGTAACCTGGAAAAATTGCCAAAGTCCTGGCAGTTACATATGGGATCCCAATCGACATAACCCGCATCTCCAAGCACTTGCTGATTATCCAGCTTAAGCAGATAAGTCAGACAACCATCAAACTTCTCTGAGAGATCCCGCCCGATTTGATAGGCATGATCCCCATAGATATACGGTGCATAGAGCTCGTTGATGAAGACCTTCGGATCAGGATTACTGAAACTGTATCCTACTAGTGCCGTGCCACTCAGGATGACAGCTGCAGCGACGAAAAAAGGAACCATGGCCGATCGATCGAGAACCGCTTGTCCGAGGCCAGCATAAAGCCGGACACGCAGAACGCCAACACGTTTTTGCAACGGATCGGTCAATCCATCACCGGCGGATGACGCCCGCTAGAGCACTGCGGCGGTCGGCTGGCGATGCTTCCGTGCCATTCTGCGGGCTTGCAATCATGGAGACCCTGGCCGCCCATACAACCCAAGTTGCGTTGACCCGCCCGTCAAACGCGCTTCATATAACACGGAGCACCTGCTTGCCGCATCGACCTCCGGCTTCCATGGCGCGGTGAGCGTCGGCAACATTGGACAGAAAATGGACCTGGTCGACGATCGGCTTGACCGATCCGTCCTTGACGTAGTTGGCGAGATCGGTCAGCAACCCGGTGTTGGGCTTGTCGCTGAAAAAGCGCACGCGGCGTTCGCCATGAACCCGTGACCAGGCGAAGTAAGCCATCGATGTGAGCGGGTGCTTGAGGTCGGGCACAATGGCGATCATCCGGCCAGTCAGCGTGAGCCGCCGTCGCCAGGCTCTCGGATTGCTGCCGACCGTATCCAGGATGACGTCGAACGCGTCAAGACTGGCAGGTTCGGTGATCGCATAATCAAGTGCCACGTCGGCGCCCATCTCGCGGACGAAGCCGAGATTGGCGGCACTCGCCAAACCCGTCACATGGGCGCCGAGCGCATGTCCAAGCTGGATGGCGATACTGCCAACGCCGCCGCTTGCGCCGCGCACCAGCAGACGCTGGCCGGGCTTGAGTTTGCCCATGTCGCGCAAAGCCGTAATCACTGTCGAACCGACGACTGGAAGGGCCGCGGCTTCGACAAAGCCAAGGCCGACCGGAGAATGCGCGAGCTGCACCGGCTGCACACAAATCAGCTCCGCGGCACTCCCAAGCTGATGCAAGGGAAGAACTCCCCAGACGCGATCACCCGATTTGAACGCAGAGCCTGCCAGGGTGTCCACAACTTCGCCTGCGAAATCGAGACCCGTTCGCTTGGGAAATTTCCGTCCAGTGAAAATCTTCAGCGCGCCGGAGCGGGCGCCGACGTCATAACCGTTTACGCTGGCAGCGTGTACACGAACGAGAACCTCTCCTGCCTTTGGTGACGGAGCATCGACGTGAGCCTCTCGAAGCACCTCGGGTCCGCCATAGCGGTCGTAAAGTGCTGCTCGGATTTTTGCCAAGGCAACTTCCTCCCCTCGCCAAGCGCGATAAAAATGTGGTGGACCATCACCCTCATGGTCCGTTAAGTTATGGCCTATAACATGACATCCAGTTGGCCTGTCAACCACAAAGTCGGGAGCTATGACATGGCTGAAGAGCATCTGGCCAAGAAGGACCGCCCGCGTTACCATCACGGCGACCTGCGTCGCGCATTGCTTCGGGTCGCTCGCGCGGAGATCAGCCGTCACGGCGCCCAGACTGTCTCTCTGACGTCACTGGCGCGGCTCGCCGGCGTGAGCCAGCCGGCGCCGTATCGCCATTTCCCCGATCGTGCGTCCCTGCTTGAAGCCGTTGCGGCGGAAGCCTTCGACGAACTGGCGGACACACTGACCGACGCCATTACGCATCATGAGCCACGCGCGGCTTTGGCGAGCATCGCGCGTGCCTACCTGGCATTCGGAGACGCCAATATCGAAATTTATCGGCTGATGTTCGCCTCCCGGCTGACGCCGGAGGCCCAGACCGGCAGCGATCTCGACGCCGCCTCCACCAAGGCCTTCGAGTTGCTGCGAACAGCGGTCACTACGATTGCGCCGGCGAACGCGGACGACGACGCCTACCTGCTATGGGCCCAGATGCACGGCCTGGTGATGCTGAAGGCTGACGGGTTCATCACGCGCCCCCTAGACAGTTTCACGGAGATGCTGTTTCGGTTTCGTGATGCGTCACTGACGTCGTGCTAATCCATCACCGCCGCATGACCGGTGGTCGCGATAGCCGGCGGCTTGCGGATCAGGAACACCAAAGGTGCCGCGATCATCGCCACGATCATCATCAACTTGAAATCGTCGATGTAGGCGATCGTGGTCGCCTGGCGCGTCACCACCGCATTGAGCGCCGCGGCACCTTGACGTTGCACCGGGTCCCAGAGCCGCCCTGGTGCACCGCTGCGCAGCGCCTGGTTGAAGGGTGTGACCAGGGCTGCGATCGAGGCGTGGTTGACCTGGGTGTTTCGGATCAGCAGCGCGCCGGTCACGGAAATGCCGATCGAGCTGCCGAGATTGCGCATCAGGCTGTAGATGCTCGTGCCCTGGGTGCGCAATTCGAGCGGCAAGGTCGCGAACGTCACCGTGGAGAGTGCCACAAAGACGAAGCCGACGCTCGCACCCTGCAGGAAACCACTCACCACGATGGCCCTCTCGGACACGTCCGGGGTGAAGCCGGCCATAAGGTAAAGCGCGTAGATCGTCACCGCGAAGCCGAATAGCGTCAGCATCCGCGCGCTGATCCGTCCCATCAGGCGCCCGCAAATGAACATTGCCAGCATCGTGCCCGCCCCGCGTGGCGCCAGCACGAGGCCGGCGGTGAGCACCGGATAGTTCATCAGGTTCTGTAGATACGGCGTGAGCAGCGCCAGCGTCGCATACAGGATCAGGCCGACCAGGAAGATGAAGATGTTGCCGACGACGAAGTTCACGTCGCGCAACAGGCGCGGCGAGATGAACGGCCGTTCGGCCAGCAGAAAATGCACGATGAAGCCATAGAGCCCGATGCCGGCCACGCAGGCCTCGATGATGATCTCAGGTGCGGAGAACCAGTCCAGCTGCTCGCCGCGATCGAGCATGGTCTGCAACGCGCCGATGCCCAATCCGAGCATGGCAAAGCCGGTCCAGTCGAAACGCGAACGAACGCGGTTGGTCTCCGGCAGGAAGCCGAGCAGACCGACTGTCGTGGCGATGCCGACGGGCACGTTGATGTAGAATACCCAGCGCCAGCTGTAATTCTGCGTCAGCCACCCTCCGAGCGTTGGCCCCAGGATCGGTCCGACCATGACACCGATGCCCCAGAGCGCCATCGCCGAACCACGCTGCTCGACCGGGTAGATATCGAACATCACCGCCTGCGACAGCGGCACCAGGGATGCGCCAAACATCCCCTGCAGCAGCCGGAACAGCACGATCTGTTCGATCGACTGCGACACACCGCAAAGCACCGAGGCGACGGTGAAGCCGAGCACGGCAACCACGAACAGCCGGGTGCGGCCGAAGCGGGCGCTCAGCCAGCCGGTCGGCGCGGTCATGATCGCGGCCGCCACGATGTAGCTGGTCAGCACCCAGTTGATCTGGTCCTGGCTGGCGGCGAGCGAGCCCTGCATGTAGGGCAGCGCGACATTGGCGATGGTGCTGTCGAGCGACTGCATCAGCGTTGCCAGCATCGCGCACAGTGTCAGCACGCCACGGTTGGGCGTGCGCACCACGCTCACGGGATCAGGTCGGACAGATGCCGGACATGGCCGGTGTCGATATCGAGCTCGACGCTCATTCCGGCGCGCAAATCCCCCGCGCTCCCGCGATGCGCGACGCTGACCCGCAAGGGGATGCGCTGCACCACCTTGACCCAGTTGCCAGACGTGTTCTGCGCCGGCAGCACCGAGAACTCCGAGCCGCTGGCCGGGGCGACGCTCTGCACCGTGCCGTGCCAAACCTGCCCCGGATAGGTGTCGACATGGACATCAACGGCATCACCCGGCCGCACCCAGGTCAATTCCGTCTCCTTTGGATTGCCCTCGGCCCAGACCTGCTTGGTCGAGACCAGAGCGAAGGCTGGTGTCGCGGCGGCGAGATACATACCCGGCTGCACGCTATCCACCTGGGTGACAATGCCGTCGAAAGGTGCGCGAACCACGGTATGCTCGAGTTCGCGCTCGGCCTCGTCCACCCGTGCCTGCGCCTGGGCGTAGGCTGGCGTCTGGGTCGCATCGATATCGGCGTTGCCGCCGAGCTTGGCGAGCTGCAAATCGCCCTGCGACTGGAGCGCGTTCACCGATTGCTGGTCGGCCGCGAGCTTGAAGCGGGCATCATCGGTTTCCGCGCGTGTCGCCGCCCCGGTGCCGACCAGGCCGGCAAATCGCTTGAAGTCCTCCTGGTCGGACCGCACCAGCGCCTCGCGCGCCTGCACCTCGTGCTGCTGGCGCTGATAGTCACGCTTCATCGCGGCCACATCCAGCACAACCTGGCCGCGCGCCGCCTTGGCACCGTCGAGCGCGATCCTGAATGGCCGTTGGTTTAACCGAAACAGTACCTCGCCTCGATGCACGCGCTGGCCCTCATGCACCGCGACCACGGACACGATGCCGGAGACGTCAGTACTTACCGAAAGCCTCGCCGCCTGAACTGTGGCATCGTCGATCGAGACGATTCGACCGCTCTCCAGCCACCAGGCCGCGGCCGCGACAAGCAGGACCACGACCCCGCCCAGGATCAGCAACGGCCGCAGCACACGACTACGCCAGCGCGCGCCACTGCGCGTGCCGGCATTATCCTTGCCCACGCGCGCGTCGATGCCGGTTGCCTGCGACATCACGCACTCGCCTGCAATTCGCCGGCGAGCGGCCGTCGGCAGACACCGATATTGGTCTTCATGCGCAAAAGCACCTCGGAGACGTTCTGCAGCTCCGAGTCGGCGATATTTTCGGTCAGCAGCTTGCCAATTGCTTCGCGCTGCACGTCCATCGCCGCCAGCACCGGCGTGGCCTCAGGGCGCAGATGCAACCGCCAGATGCGCCGGTCGCTCGGATCGGACCGCCGCTCGACCAGACCGCGCGACTCCAGCCGGTCGACGAGCCTGCCGACGGAAATCGGCTCCACCTCGAGAATTTCGGCTAATGCACGCTGCGTAAGACCCGGCGCACGCTTTACCCGGCTCAGGATCATCCATTGCGCGCGGGTCATGCCGTGCAGGCGTGCGCGCTTATCCGCCTCGGTGCGGATCAACCGGGCCAAGTCGTTGAGCAGGATCAGCAGATCGCCGGCTGTCGTTTTCACAGCATATCTATGATAAGCACCGTTACGATTGTCAAGCGGCGGTCATGCACGGTTGGCGGCCCGCTTCAAGCATGGCAGCCTGTCCTGATGCGCATAGCCTGCCTCGCCGCTCTCTTATGCCTCTGCGCCGCGGCACCGATAGCGGCCCCCTATCAGCCCGCGCATCGCGGCGGCACCTTGCGGCTCACCGCCGATGGCGGCGCCGGCACGCTCGACCCGCAGATCAACTATCTCACCGAGGGCGCGCAGGTCCTCGCGGTTACCAACGATACGCTGACCAACTTCGCCAAGGTCAACGGCCCTGGCAGCAGCACCCTGGTCGCCGACCTTGCCGAGTCGTTGCCGACGCCCACCGACGGCGGCCGCACCTACGTATTTCACCTGCGTCGGGGGATCCGCTTTTCCACCGGCCAGCCGGTGCGGCCGAGCGATGTACTCGCGACCATGCGCCGGATTTTCGAGGTCGGCAGCCCGACCGCCGGCAGCTTCTTTGGCGGGATCGTCGGCGCCAGCCTCTGCCTCAGGCATCCGCGCCACTGCACCCTGGCCGGCGGCGTCGAAGCCGATGACGCGGCGGGCACCGTCACTTTCCACTTGACCCAGCCGGACGGCGAGTTCTTCGACAAGCTGGCGATGCCGCATGCCTCGGTGCTTCCGGCAGACACCCCACTGCACGACCTCGGCAACACGCCCGCCGCCGCCACCGGCCCCTACATGATCGTCTCGTACGATCCCAATCGCGGCATGCGGCTGGAACGCAACCCGTATTTCCATGTCTGGAACCCACTGGCGCAGCCGCAGGGTTACGTCGATACGATCCAATATGATTTCGGCCTCTCCGACGAGGCTCAGGTCACCGCCGTTGAGAATGGCCATTATGACTGGATGTTCGACAACAAGCCGCTCGACCGTCTCGGCGAGCTCGGCGGCAACTACACCAGTCAGGTGCATATCGAGCCGGTGTTCGCGCTCTACTACGTGCCGATGAACGTAAACCTGCCGCCGTTCGACCATCTCAAGGCGCGCCAGGCGGTCAACTACGCGGTCAACCGTACCGCCATGGCAATCTTCTATGGCGGCACTGCGATTGCAACGCCGCTATGCGAGATGGTGCCGACCGGAATCCCCGGACGCCTCAATGCCTGCTTCTATACGAAGGGTGCGAACATCGCCCATCCCGCACTGCTTTGGCAAAAGCCCGATCTCGCGCGCGCACGCGCCCTGGTCGAACAGAGCGGTACCAAGGGAATGAAGGTCACGCTGATCGTCTCGGACCGCGCCGTCGACCGCGCGATGGGCATCTATCTGCTCAACATGCTTCGCCGGATCGGCTACGACGCCAGCGTCAAATTCATCACCAATTCGATTCAGTTCACCTACGTCCAGAATACCAACAACAAGGTGCAGATCAGCCTGTCCGACTGGTATTGCGACTATCCGGCGGCCTCGAATTTCCTCGACGATCTGTTCGGCTGCGAGAACTTCCATCCGGGATCAGACTCGTCCGTCAATATTTCCGGCTTTTGCGACCGCGCTGTCCAGGAAACAATGCAGCGTGCCGTGCGCGTCTCGGCGTCCGATGCCGCCGCCGGCCAGGCGCTCTGGTCGCAGGTCAGCCGCGAGATCATGCAGGCCTCGCCCGCGGCACCGCTGATCCAGATGAAATATGTTGTTTTTGTCTCCAAGCGGCTTGGCCACTTCACCTACACGCTGCTCTACCACACGCTATTCTCGCAGGTCTGGGTACGATGACGCCGCGCAACGGACCCTGGATCACGGCGCTCCGCGCCTTCGCGCGCGACCGCGGCGCGATTTCGGCAAGTGCGGGACTAATGCTGATCGTGTTCGCCTGCCTTGCGGCCCCCCTCTACGCACATCGCATCGCCCACACCGATCCCTTCGATTCCGACGTCGCCGCAACCTTCACCATGCACGGTCACGACGTCGCGGTGATGCAGCCCGACGACAATCCGCTGCATCTCGGCCTGTCGCCGGTGGGACCCACTTGGCGCGCCGCCTATCTGCTCGGCGCCGACAGCCAGGGCCGCGACGTCGCCGCCCGGCTGCTCTATGGCGGCCGCAACTCGCTGCTGATCAGCGCCGCCGCCACCGTGCTGTGCGTTATCATGGCGACGATCGTCGGCATCGTCTCCGGCTTTTTCGGCGGCATTGTCGATGCCACTTTGTCGCGGCTGATGGACATCATGTGGGCGGTGCCGGTCTATCTGTTCGCGATCTCGCTCTCCATCGTCACCATCAGCCAGGGCCTGCGCTTGGGTCCGATCACGATAGAATCCAACAATCTGCTGCTGCCGATCGGAATCATTGCCCTGGTCTATGTGCCCTATGCGGCGCGCCCGATCCGCGGTCAGGTGCTTTCACTGCGTAACAGCGAATTTGTTCTCGCCGCCACCGGCCTCGGCGCCGGACGCGCGCGCATCCTGCTGCGCGACATTCTGCCGAACGTCTCCGGCACCATCATCGTGCTGGCACCGCTGCTGATGGCGCTGGCAATGCTGGCAGAATCGGCACTCTCGTTCCTGTCGATCGGCGTGCAGGCGCCGGCGGCAAGCTGGGGCACCATCATCCAGGACGGCACCGGCCTGATCTATACACGACCGATGGTCGCCTTCGCCCCGGGGCTTGCCATCGTGCTGACCGTGCTGGCCCTGAACATCATCGGAGACGGCCTGCGCGACGCGCTCGACGTGCGCGACACCAGCCGCAGGCGCGCATGACCTTCGCCATTCTCCGCCGCCTCGGCCAGACCGTGTTCGTGCTGCTGGGCATCAGCGTGCTGGTGTTCCTGATCTTCTTCGCAACTCCCGGCGCCGATCCCACCGCGCGGATCGCCGGGCGCAATGCCTCGCCCGAAACCTTGGCACTGGTCCGGCACGAATACGGCTTCGACCATCCGCTGCCGGTGCAGTACATGCGCATGATGGAGAAGCTGTTCGTCACCCGCGACCTCACCTCGTTCGTCGATCACGGCGAAAAGGTTGTGCCCGAGGTGTTCCACGCCGCCCCGGTGACGCTGTCGCTGGTCGGTGGTGCCGCCGTCGTCTGGGTGCTGGCCTCCATCGCGATGGGCACCCTGGCCACAGCAACACGCGGCACTTTGCTCGATCGCGGCCTGATGATCGCAGGATTGATCGGCATCTCGATGCCGGTGTTCTGGCTCGGCGAGGTGGTCAACCTGTTCACCCAAAGCCGGCTGCACGACACCTGGCTGTTCTCCTGGGTGCCGGGCCTCGGCTATGTGCCGCTGACGCAACACCCGCTCGGCTGGTTTCGCGCTTTGGTAATCCCGTGGTGCACCCTCGCCGTGCTGTTCATCGGCATCTATGGCCGTGTGCTGCGTGCCGACCTTGTCGCCTCCTACAGCGAGGATTTCATGCGCACTGCCCAGGCCAAAGGGCTGTCCGCGAGCCGGGTGCTGTTCCGCCACGGCCTGCGCACCTCGATGATCACCTTCGTCTCGCTGTTCGGCCTGGATTTCGCGCAGCTCGTCGGCGGCGGTGCGCTGCTCACCGAAGTGGTGTTCGGGCTGCAGGGAGTGGGTCGGCTGACCTATCAGGCCTTGGCCAATCTCGATTTGCCGCTGATCATGGCGACCGTCATGTATTCCGCCTGCTTTGTCGTGCTGGCCAACGCGGTCGTCGATATCGTCTACGTGTTTCTCGATCCGCGTGTGCGCGATGGAAGATAGCCTGCTCGCCATCGAGAACCTCAGCGTCGCACTGCCGAGTACCCGCGGCCGCTTCGTGCGTATCATCGAGAACCTCTCGCTCAGGGTCGCACCCCGCGAAATCCTCGGCATCGTTGGCGAATCCGGATCCGGCAAGAGCATGACCGCGCTCGCCATCATGGGTCTGATCGACGCACCCGGCGCCCGCGTCACCGGCTCGGTGCGCTACAAGGGCCGCGAATTGCTGGGCCTGCGACCGCGCGAACTCCGCCACCTACGCGGGCGCGAGATCGCGATGATCTTCCAGGACCCGATGGCCGCCCTCACCCCGGTGCTCACCATCGGTTGGCAGATCGACGAGCAAATCCGCGCGCATGAGTCGCTGACCCGCACCGGCGCCCGCGCGCGTACCCTCGACCTGCTCGACGCGATGGGTGTTGCCGACCCGAAGCGCACCGCCGAGCGCTATCCGCACCAGCTCTCCGGCGGTCTACGACAGCGCGCAATGATCGCAATGGCGCTGTCGTGCAATCCGTCCTTGCTGATCGCCGACGAACCCACCACTGCACTGGACGTCACCGTCCAGGCGCAGATTCTCGAACTGCTGCGGAGCCTGACACGCGATTTCGGCTCCGCGATCCTGCTGATCACCCACGACATGGGCGTGGTCGCCGAGACCTGCGACCGTGTCCTCGTGCTCTATAGCGGCAACCTCGCCGAGCGCGGACCGACCGAAGCCCTCTTCGCCCGTCCCGGCCATCCCTACACCGCGGCCCTGCTCGCCTCGATCCCGCCTCTGCGCGGCGACCGCCTCGCGAGATTGCCGCAGATCGCGGGCCAGCCGCCCAATCCCGCCGAACGCCCAGAAGGCTGTCCGTTCCAGCCGCGATGCGCCCATGCCTACGCCGCCTGTGAGGCGCGCCCAGCACTCGTCACCCGCGGAGACCAGGACATCGCATGCGTGCTGGCGACGTAAACCATCCGCTGATCGAGACGCGCCATCTTGTCAAGCACTACCGGATCGGACGCGGCGTGACCCTGCGCGCGCTGGACGACGTGTCGCTCACGGTCATGCCTGGCCAGACGCTCGGCCTGGTCGGCGAGTCTGGTTGCGGCAAATCAACCCTCGGCCGTTGCCTGCTCCAACTCACCACCATCACCGGCGGACAAATCCTGTTCGACGGCCGCGACATCAGCGGGCTTTCCGAACGCGCGTTGCGCCCCTATCGCCCCCAGATGCAGATGGTGTTCCAGGATTCCGCGGCCTCGCTGAACCCGCGCCGGCGAATCGCCGACCTGCTGGCCGAACCTTTGCGCATCCATCGCGCACCCAACATCGCAGCCCGACTCCACGAACTCCTCGACCTCACCGGCCTGCCGCGCCAGGCGCTCGACCGCTACCCGCACGAGTTCTCCGGCGGCCAGCGCCAGCGCATCAACATCGCCCGCGCGCTTGCCCTCTCGCCGCGCCTGATCGTCGCTGACGAGCCGGTCTCAGCACTTGACGTGTCGATCCAGGCGCAGATCGTCAACCTGTTCGCCGACCTTCGTGAACGTCTCGGGCTCGCCTACGTCTTCATCGCCCACGATCTCAGCGTCGTGCGCCAGATCGCCGACCGGGTCGCGGTGATGTATCTCGGCGCCATTGTCGAGCGCGGCACCACCGACGACGTGCTGCACCGCCCGGCGCACCCCTACACGGCAGCCCTGATCTCGGCGATCCCTCGGCCGGTGGTGGGCAGCCGGGCGGGCCGTACCATCCTGATCGGCGACGTGCCGAGCCCGATCGCCCCGCCCCCTGGCTGCCGCTTCCACACCCGCTGCCCGCAGGCGCAAGCCCGCTGCCGCACCGACATCCCTGTGTTGCGCCCGGTCGACATCCAACACGATGTGGCCTGCCACTTTCCGCTGGTAGACGACGCTCAGAACTTCACGCCGACGCTTCCATAGATCGCGCGTCCCGGCGCCGGCAGGCCGAGGACGGCGCCGGCGCCGACCGTTTGCGGATTGGTCGAGCCGCCGGCGCCGTAGAGGCCGCCCGCCGAGATATACTCGAACGAATTGTAGCGCTCGTCGGTCAGGTTATCGACCTCGAGAGTCAGGCTTACGGTCTTCGTACCCAGCCCCTTTGGAGGCGCGAAATCCACTTCGGTGGAAAGGTTGACCACGCCGTAGGACGGGTACTTCTGGTCACTCGTGATGTTGTTGCTGTTGTCATAGAGGTGCTGGGCGCCGGTATATTGATACGAGACGCGTGGCAGGATCGTGGCAATGCCAGCATCATAGCGGTAATATAGGCCGATATTGAAATTTTCATCCGGCGTGTTCGCGACCGGGACATGATGAAACGTCCCGGATCCGTTGGTAAAATTCTTGAAGTTCGCACTCACGGTACCGAGATTGAGAAAGGTATAGATGTTCTGCAGCGGCTGTGCCTCGGCGAAGAAGTTCACTCCGGAATAGACCGAGGATCCGAACGCCAGCAGCGAGCCGCCGCTGGCCAGCGCCGTCGGGATGGTCTCGTTGCTGAAGTCCAGGTGATAGTAGCTGACATCGGCGAAGATGTCCCGCACCGGCCCAAGCCGGCCGAAGCGAAGCTTGATCCCTGCCTGGTATTCCGTCCCCTGTTCGAGTTGTACTGCACTGGCCGGCAGCGCCACGTACGGGCCGGTGCCGCCGCCATTCTCAGGCTGGCGATACGCCCGCGACCAGCTCGCATAAAGGGCAAGCGGCTTCAAGACCTGCCAGTTGCCGCCGACCGAAGGCTCGAAGCGCGAGACCGTCTTGTTCGAATTCGGGAACTGGCTCAGTTCACCACCCGGGTTGTAGAGCACCGCCAGCGGAAATTCGCTGCCTTCGTCATGATGGAACGAGGTTGCATAGTTGATGAAACGCACACCCGGTGTGATGTCCAGGCTTGGGATCGGCCGGATCGTATCCTGCAGGAACACCGCAGAATCCAGCGTGTAGAAAATGTCGCTATCGTAATTGGCGTTCGGCGCCGCGGCCGAACCTCTCAGGCCGTCGGGAACCGGGACCGGCGAGTTTACGAACCCCAGGTCGGGATTATAGAGTTGTTCGCGCGAGTGGTAGCGGCTGGTTTGCACGAAACCGCCGAGGAAGGCGTCGTTGTATGGCACGCGGAACTCGAACGCGGCCTTGTCGCCGACCACGTAGCTGCTGGGCTGGTTGACCTCGTAGAGCGACTCGCTTCCCGGGACATAGTCGTGCAGCGGCGTCCAATGCAGGCGCTGCTCGTGATCGCCATAGATCAGATTGTGCAGCGTGATGGCATCCGTCAAATGGAGGTTCAGCTTCGTATAGAACAGCTGGATCGCATTCGTATCATATTTGTAGTCCACGTTGCGCGGCAGCGTAGTGTAGAGGCCGGTCGTCTGCTCGGAAAAGACCTGGCCTGGCTGATTATAGCCGTTAATGTTGACACCGGAGATCGGGCTAAGCGGCGTCGCCAACGGCCGGTAGGCTCCGCTGCGTGCCACATAGGCGCCGAATGACAGGTCGCCGCTATTGAAGGTCCTGACGGTCTTGCCGTAGAAGGCATAATTGTCGCTATTGTTGCTGAACCCGTCCGGGGCATGCAAAAAACTGTCGGCATGGTTGACGCCGCCGGCCACGACCGTGCGCCAACCGCCGAGATCGCCCGTTTGCAGGTTGAAGCTGAGGTTGCCGGTGTTGAAGCTGCCATAGGTGCCGACGATCTCGCCACCGGCCTTTGCACTCGGCTGGATCGGCTGGAACTCGATGCCGCCGCCGATATTGGTGTACCAGCGATCCATCGGTTGGCCGGGCCCATAGGTGACGTCGATGGTCTGCAACAGCGAGGATTGCGGGATCAGCGTCGCCTGCCACAGCCCGTTTCCCGGATTGACCATCGGCACCCCGTCGAAGGTGATGCCGAGGCTGCCGTTGTCCGGATTGCCGCCCGAGAAGCCCGCCCAACCTGCCTTGATGCCGTTGATGCTGATGCTCGACTTGCTGCTGCCGGTGGCACCATAGGTGGTCGTGCTGACACCGGGAACGATGGCCAGGGCCTTGGCGACGCCACCCACGATGCTCGTCGCCCGAATCTGGTCCTGGTCGAGCACCTTCACGGTCTGCGTGGATTTAAAGTCCTTGTTGTGACGCTGCCTGCGCGCGGTGACCAGAACGGTCTCCGTCGAACCCGTGGCCTTGGCTGGGGCGGGGGCCGCGGCCGACTGGGCCGCGGCACGACGAGCGCCTGAAATGGAGGCAACCGACGCACAGCTCGATAACAATATGCATCGGAGCAGCCGACCGCGCGCAGTAGATCGCGAGAACATCCCGTCCATCCGCAATATTTGGTGCTGAATGACCCTGTCATACCGAGGAAGAGTAATCATCACAACCGTGCGGATTGTGACATTGTCAAGACACTATACAAATCCCCAATGTTGGATTTAAGCCAACTCTTTACTTTGTTGCCGTCAGCCGCGCGAGGCCGCACCGGGTATGGGCGCCGGGGCAGCCCGCCGCGCGCGATTGACCGCAAGATCGAGTGCGGACAGGAAAATAGAGCGGTCCTTGCCGGAGAATGGCCGTGGGCCGGAGGTCACCTGCCCGGCCGATCGCAACCCGTCCATCAGATTTCGCGTGGCCAGCGCCATGCCGATCGCGTCCTGGTCGAACAGGCGTCCGGTCGGGGCAAGCGCGATCGCGCCGCCTTTGACGCAGCGCGCCGCCAGCGGCACGTCGGCGGTGACCACGATATCGCCGGCGCCGGCGCGTTCGGCAATCCAGCCATCCGCCACGTCCGGGCCGCTCCCGACCACCATGCGTTCGATCAGCGGTGCCGCGGGAATTGCAATCAGGCTGTTGGAGACCACGACGACACGAACCTGGTAGCGCGTGGCCACGCGATAGATCTCGTCCTTGACCGGACAGGCGTCGGCATCGACATAGATCATGGTCCGGAGTCGAGCTTTTTCAGCGCGGCGATGACGTCGGCGACCGTCGCCTCCACGGTGCGCTCCACTGGCACGATGAGCGCCGGCTCATCGCGTGTCGGCTCCTCGAGCGTCGCAAGCTGGCTCGGCAACAGCGAGGGCGGCATATAGTGGCCGCGTCGCTCATCAAGGCGCGCGCGCAGCACCGCCTCGTCGACCTTCAGATACAAAAACAGCAATCCCGCGGCACCCTCGCCGAGCCGGACGCGGTAGGCATGCTTCAACGCAGAACAGGTCAGTAGGCCGCCGCTGCCGGCATCGAGCCTCTCCTTGATCCAGACCGCGCAACGATCAAGCCAGGGGCCGCGGTCTTCGTCGGTCAGCGGTGTGCCGGCGGCCATCTTGGCGACGTTCTCGGCGGAGTGGAGCTGGTCGCCCTCCTGGAACGGCCAGCCGAATGCATCGCGCAGGCCCTCGGCGATGCTGGTCTTGCCGGAGCCCGAGACCCCCATCAACACCAAGACGCGCGGCCGCACGGCCTCGTTCATTGCGGCCGATACTCCACGATGCCGCCCTCGCCCGCGACGATGGCGAGCGTCGCCCGGCCGATGAATAGCCCGCTCTCGATCACGCCGACGATTTCGCCGATCTGTCGTTCGAGTGCTGCCGGCTGCTCGATGACGCCAAACCGGCAATCAAGGATCATGTTGCCGCCATCGGTGACAAACAGAATGCCGCCGCGATTGCGTCGTGGCGTAACCGCCGCACCCAGCCTACCGAGTTGCAGTGCCGCACTCTCCCATCCGAACGGGCTCACCTCGACCGGCACAGCGGTATGTTCACCGAGATGATCCACCAGCTTGCGGTCGTCGGCGATGATCACCAGCCGACGACTGGCCGCGGCCACGATCTTCTCACGCAGCAACGCGCCGCCCAGTCCCTTGATCAGGTTCAGCGAACCACGCTCGATCTCGTCGGCACCGTCGATGGTGAGGTCGATCTCGGGATGGTGCGCGAAATCCGAGAGTGCGATGCCCACACCACGCGCCTGCTCGGCACTGCGCTCCGAGGTCGGGATGCCGACGAACTGCAAGCCCTGGCGGACACGTTCGCCGAGGGCCGCGATCACGAAGGCAGCGGTCGAGCCGGTCCCGAGCCCGACCACCATCCCATCCTCGACCAGCGCCGCCGCGGCCAGGCCCACCTGGCGCTTGAGGTCCGCTGCCGGATCATCCGTCACGGGCGGCCGCCTGGTCGAGCACCCAGATCAGTTCACCCTCGGTGGTAATATGCGAGGCCGGCTGCGCCGGGTCGCGGGCTCGTACCTTGCCGAGCACATCGCGCTTGCCCTCTCCGGTGACCAGGAACAGCACATGCGCGCTGCTGGCGATGGAGGGAAAAGTGAGCGTCAGCCGCCGGTTCGGCGCGTCGTGCGGCACGCAGGTGCCGACCCACGCGGTACGCTCCTCCAACACGGCGGTGCCCGGAAACAGCGAGGCAGTATGGCCGTTCTCGCCCAATCCCAGCAGCACCACATCGAACAGCGGCCGGCCCGGCTGTAGCGTATCGCTGCCATAGGTTGCACGCAGGTCGCGCTCGTAGGAGCGCACGGCCTCCTCAGGATCGCCTTCCGACGGCATGCGATGCACGCGCTCGTGCGGCACGTCCACCTTCGAAAGCAGCGCCTCGTTGACCATACGATAGTTGCTCTGCGCGTCCTGCGGCGGCACGAAGCGTTCGTCGCCAAAGAACAACTCGGTGCGCGACCAGGGAAAGCGCGTGGCGAACTCGGCGGTGGCGAG
Organism: Lichenicoccus sp.; assembly: GCF_965276875.1. GTDB lineage: Bacteria > Pseudomonadota > Alphaproteobacteria > Acetobacterales > Acetobacteraceae > Lichenicoccus. The sequence goes on from NZ_OZ255701.1 coordinate 1,561,950, forward strand.
GATTTCATACAGTCGCTTCGGCGTCGATCCTCCCGACAGCGCCACCACGAACTGGCCCTGCTTGGCCTCCGCCTGCTCGGTCAGCCATTCCGCCACCCGATGCGCCACCGCTTGCGGGTTGGCCAGCACCCATTCGCCGCTGTCGCTGCTCACAGCACCACTCCCTCGTCACCGAGCACGAACCGCTCGATGGCCTTGGCGAAGCCTTCGTCCTCGGACGAGGCGCTGACATGAGTGGCGGCCTGCTTGACCTCGTCGCTCGCCTGACCCATCGCGATCGAAAGCCCGCTCTTGCGAAACATCAGCACGTCGTTGGGCTGATCGCCGAGGGTTGCAATCGAGTCCGGCGCGATCCCCAGCATCCTGGAAAGACTCTCGACAACACCGCCCTTGTTCGCGTCGGGGTGAGTCACATCGAGATAATAGGGCTGAGAGCGCGCCGCGGAGGCGCTGTCGCCGAGTGCGCGTTGCACGTCGTGTTCGCACCGCACCATCAGATCGAGATCGTCGCTGACACCGACGATCTTAACCGCCGTATCAAGGGCGTGGCCGAACTCAGACGCCTGTTTGGGTGGAAATTTGACCGTCCACTCCTCGCGCGCGACATGCGGCCCCTCGACATCGGGGACCAGCCAGTCCTCACCGCTATACACCCACACATCGACCTTATGCTGCTGCAGCGCCGCCACCGTCCTGTCAGCGACGTCGCGCGGCAGGGTCTTCGCCTCGATGAGACTGAGATCGGGTTTGACGAACATCCCGCCATTGAAGCCGGCGATTGGCTCGGCGATGTCGAGGGGGCCGATCACCATCTGCATGCCCTTCGGCGGACGGCCGCTGGTAATGGCAAAGCGGATGCCCCGCCGCTTGAGTTCGTGCACGGCGCGAACCGCTCGGTCGGTGAGGATTTTTTCCTTGGTCACCAGGGTGCCATCGACGTCTGCGAGCACGAGCGAGATCATGGCAGAGTTCCTTTGCTGCGCGGCAGGATCAGCTCTTCGACCGCCCGCGCCCAGCCATCCTGCTCGTTCGATGCCGTAACGTAGTGCGCGGCTTGTGCAACCTCTTCCGTCGCATTGCCCATGGCAATCGCCAGGCCTGCCACGTTGAGCATCGCGATGTCGTTGCTCATGTCGCCAATGCAGGCCATCTCGTCGGCAGAAACCCCGAGCAGTTCAGCCAGACGCAAGGCCGCGTTGCCCTTGTTGGCAGCCGGGTGGGTGACGTCGAGATAATAAAGCTGGGAGCGGTGCGCATTGACCTGATCCCCCAGCATGGTCTGGAGATTGATTTCGACGCGCTCGAGCAGGTGGCTGTCCGCCGTCGATCCCATGATCTTGCCGACATGGTGGTAATGGCCCTCGAAGTCGGAGACCAGGGTCGGCTCGATCTGCACCGCCCGTCGCTCCTTCTCGACATAGGCGCCCTGGGCATTACGCACGAGCCATTCGCCGCCGGCGAACAGCCAGGCCTCGACATGATGCTCGTCGAGCGCCTCCACGACCCTTCTCGCGGCATCCGGATCGAGCGCGATCTGGGCGATGACGCGGCCGTCGGGGTCGAGGATCTCGCCGCCGTTCAGCCCGGCCCGTGGCGTGTCGATAGCCAGCGGGCCGATGAACATGTCCATCCCGCGCGCCGACCGGCTGCTCACCAAGGCGAGCCTGACACCAGCCTCGCGCAATGCCTGCACCGCGCGCAAGGCCCGCGGCGTCACCTGCTTGGCGGACGTCACCAGGGTGCCGTCAATATCGGAGACCAGCAGTCTGATACGCGGGCTTGCACCGGCTCTCTTCTCGACGAGGCCGCTCATGACGTCAGCCTCAACCAGTGGCGGCCGTCTCGCGTCAGCAACGCGTCGGCGTCATCCGGGCCGGCGCGACCCGCGTCATAGAAGCGCAGATCGCCCATTCCGTCAGCCCACGCATCAAGGGCCGGCTGCACCACGTTCCAGCCAGCCTCGACATTGTCGGCGCGCTGGAACAGGGTCGCATCGCCGATCAGGCAATCATAGATCAAGGTCTCGTAGCCGGTGCTGGGACCTTCCTGGAACCAGTCGGCGTAGTCGAACTTCATCCGCACGCCGCCGAGTTTGACCACGGGGCCCGGCATCTTTGCCGAAAACTGCATGGTCACACCTTCGCTCGGCTGTATTTGCAGCACCATGATGTTCGGCGTCAGCTTGTCCACCGGGGTGTCGCGGAACAGCGCGTAGGGCGCCTGCTTGAAATGTACCGCGATCTCGGTCTTGCGTTGCGTCAGCCGCTTGCCGGTGCGCAAATAGAACGGCACTCCCGCCCAGCGCCAATTGTCGATGTTGAGTTTCAGCGCGGCAAAGGTTTCGGTGCCGGAGTCGGGCGAGACGTCCGGCTCCTCGCGATAGCCGACCATCGGGCGTCCGGCGATCGTGCCCGGGGTGTATTGGCCGCGCACCGTGTCGCGCCAATCGAGCTGGTGGGTTGCCACCATCACCTTGGACTTCTCGTCGCGCACGGCATCCGCGTCGAACGAGGTCGGCGCTTCCATTGCCACCATCGCCAGCAACTGCATGATGTGGTTCGGCACCATGTCGCGCAATGCGCCGGTACCCTCATAGAACCGGCCGCGCCTTTCGACGCCGACGGTCTCGGCGGCGGTGATCTGCACATGGTCAATATTCTGGCGGTTCCAGAGCGGCTCAAAGAAGCCGTTGGAGAAGCGCAGCGCCAGGATGTTCTGCACGGTCTCCTTGCCGAGATAATGATCGATCCGGTAGATCTGGCTTTCCGCAAGCGAGGCGCGCAGCTTGACGTTGAGTGCCCGCGCCGAGGCCAGATCCGAACCAAACGGCTTTTCGACAACGACCCTGCGAAACTGTCCGTCCTCACGGGTCAGTCCGGCAGCGTCGAGTTGCGAGACGATCGTGCCGAAGAACCGTGACGCAACGGCAAGATAATAGACGCAGTTGACTGGCCCACACAGCACGTCGAGTTGCTTGTAGGTCTCGGCGTCATCAAAGCTGCCGCGCAGATAGGAGACGCGTCGATCAAGCCAGTCCCAGGCCTCCTCCTGGAGCGTGACGGCGTTCGCCTTACGCTGAGCGACGAACTCGCGCATCGTCTCTTCAAGCTGATCGCGCAACGCTTCGGTGGTGAGCTCCGCCCAATCGACCGCAACGATACCGAAATCATCGTCGAGCAAGCCCGCGCAGACGAGATTATAAATCGCCGGGATCAGCAGCCGGCGGGTCAGATCGCCGCCGCCGCCGAAGATCACCAGACGACAGGGTGGACTTGGCTTCGGCCTGGTGGGGTCGTCTTCTTCGCGATCCTGAAGCTGTGACTCGAGCGGGGCATCCATGCCTCAGCCCTTGACCTCGGAAACCTCACCGCCGTGTTTCTTCTCCGTCAGATGCTGCTCGACATGGCCGCCGAACTGAAAGCGCATCGCCGAGAGCATCTTCTCGGCAAAATTGTTGCCGGTGCGGCTGCGGAAGCGCGTGAACAGCGACGCGGTCAGGACCGGCGCCGGCACCGCTTCCTCGATCGCCGCCTCGATGGTCCAGCGGCCCTCGCCGGAGTCCGCGACCTGGCCGGTATAATCCGACAACGTTTCGTTTTTCGCCAGTGCCGACGCGCACAGATCCAGCAACCAGGACGAGATGACGCTGCCACGACGCCAGACTTCGGCGATATCGGGCATGTTCAGGTCGAAGCGCTCAGTCTCGGGCAGATCGTGCGAGTTCTTGTTGCGCAGCACATCAAAGCCCTCGGCGTAGGCTTCCATGATTCCGTACTCGATGCCGTTATGGACCATCTTGACGAAATGCCCGGCGCCGGCCGGGCCGCAATGTAGATAGCCCTGCTCGGCGCGCGCATCGAGTGCGGCACCACGATGCGGGGTACGCTCGATCCCGCCAAGCCCTGGTGCCAGCGCCGAGAGGATCGGGTTGATGTGCTCGACTGCGTCCGCATCACCGCCGATCATCATGCAATAGCCGCGCTCCAGCCCCCAGACACCGCCGGAGGTCCCGACATCGACGTAGTGCATGCCTTTCTCACGCATCGTCTTTGCGCGCCGGATATCATCCTTGTAGTAGCTGTTGCCGCCATCGATGACGATGTCGCCCTTGGTCATCAATCCGCACAGGGTTTCGACCGCCTGCTCGGTGATCGAACCCGCCGGCAGCATCAGCCATACGGTTCGGGGGGCGGTGAGCTTGCCCACCATGTCGGCAAGGCCGGATGACGATATGCTGCCCTCGGCGCGACCACCGATCTGGGAGACCATGTTCGGGTCTCGATCGTAGAGCACCACCTGATGCCCATGACGGGCCAGTCGCACCGATATATTGCCGCCCATCTTGCCAAGGCCAACGACGCCGATCTGCATGTGCAACTCCTGCAAGGAAAAAGGCTCAGCGTATCAGTATGCTAGGGCACCTTGGACCCAGACGAAGCTGTTCGCTTTGTCTGGGTCGGTGCACTAGGCGACAGCATCCGCGATGGCGTGTCCCAGCCTGTCCAGGCCGGCTTGCAGGTTGCCCTTGATATGCACCCGCAATGCCCGACGCCCACGCTCGGCCAACACGTCGAAATCACCGCGCGCCTGCGCCGCCTTGACGATGCCGAATGTGAATGTCTCACCCGGAACCGGCAGGTCCGCGGCGTCATCGGCGGTGATCTGCAGAAACACGCCGCTGTTCGGGCCACCCTTGTAGGCCTGACCGGTCGAGTGCAGAAAGCGTGGTCCGAACTCGGCGCAGGTGGCGAGGTGCGTGGCATCCCGGATAGCAAGCCGGGCGGTCTGAATCCAGGCGCGAGTCGCCTCATCACGCTCGATATAGGCGAGCAACGCCACGTAATCTCCCGGCTTGGCGCGCGCGAAATGCGCCTTCAACACCGCATTCAGCGTACCACCTCCAAGTGCCCTTGCATTGGCAGGATCGGCAAAAACGCTGAAGTCGCCGTCCGAACCGAACGCCTCCTCGCCGGGCAACGTGCCGGTGTCGTTATAGGCGTCGGTCAGCTTGCGGGTGGCGATCTTGCTGGCCTCGACATCGGGCTGGTCAAAGGCATCGATGCCGATGATCGATCCAGCGACCGCGGTTGCAAACTCCCAGTGGAAGAACTCCTGGACGATCTGCAACGGTGAGGCGAGCGCGATGGTGACCACCGGTTGGCCGGCCTGCTTCAGCGCGGCAATGGCGGCGTCCTGCGTCGGGTCGGCGGAATCGTTCAGGCGCAGATAAGCGAACACACGATCGGCGCCGTAATGCGCCGGCGAGGCCAGGGTCTCGCCATCGATGGGAATTAGACCATGACCGTTCTTGCCCGTGGATTCCGCCATCAACTGCTCGAGCCAGGCGCCCATATCGGCAATACCGGGCGAGGCGGCGATGGTCACCTTGTCGCGCCCGTGTTTTGCACAAACGCCCAGGAAGGTGCCGAGCTGCACACCCGGGTTCTGCAGCGGCGGTGAGCCGGCGCCGCACGCATAGGCCATGCGCTGGCCGCATTCGAGGAACTCACGCAAATCGATGCCGGCGGCAGCGGCCGGAACCAGGCCGAAGTTCGACAGCACCGAGTAGCGGCCGCCGATCTGCTTATCGCCATGGAAGATCTTCCAGAACCCGTCCTTCCTGGCCACATCCTCCATGTGCGAGCCTGCATCGGTGACCGCGACGAAATGGCTGCCCGCCTTGTCCGCGCCCACAGCGTGCGACATCTTGTCGAAGAAATACGCCTTGAGGATGTTCGGCTCGAGCGTGCCGCCGGACTTCGAGGAGACGATCACCAGGGTTTGGGCGAGATCGACCTTGGCCGCGAACGAGGCCACCTGTTGCGGGTCCGTGCTGTCCAGCACATGCAGCGACGGAAACCCGCCGCGCTGGCCGAAGGTCTCCGCCAGCACTTCCGGACCGAGGCTGGAGCCGCCCATGCCGAGCAACAACACATGCGCGAAACCGCGCTGCTTGACCTCATCCTGGAAGCTGGTGAGTTCGTCCAGCGCCGACAGCCGCTCGTCGATGATGCCGAGCCAGGCCAGCCACTTGCCCTCGTCGCCATTGGTCCAGACGGCGGCGTCGCGGTCCCAGACCCGACGCACGGTGCCGTCCTTGCGCCACGCCTCGAGACTGTCCTTGAAGGCCGCGTCCAGGGGTTCCGGCAGGCTGATCTCGGTATGGGTCAGCCGATCGCCGGCGAGCGTCATCTGCTTGGCCGCGACCGCGCCGAGAAGCTGATCGAACGCGTCGGCAAAGGAATTTACACCGTCCGCCACCAGCTTGGCGGTCACACCGGGCAGATCGAGGCCCAGCCGATCGGTCTCGGCGAGAACATGCTTGGCTGCATCGACATCCTCGATCAGCGCGTTGCGGGCCACGCCGTGGTCGCGGAACGCATCCATCGTTGCCGGCGGCATGGTGTTGACGGTGTCCGCGCCGACCAGCTCCTCGACGTACAGCACATCGCTATAGGCCTTGTCCTTGGTCCCGGTGCTGGCCCACAGCAGGCGCTGCGGATTGGCGCCGGCATCGGCCAGCTTCTTCCAGCGTGGACTCGCCGAGACTTCAAGATAATGCTGGTAAGCGAGCTTGGCGTTGGCGATGGCGACCTTGCCGCGCAGCGATTTGAGCGTGGCGGAATCCGGATCATTGCGACCTAGTCGAGCGTCGATCTCCTTGTCGATCAGCCCGTCGATACGACTGACGAAGAACGAGGCGACGCTGGCGATCTTGTCGATCGGCTCGCTTTTCTGGTGGCGCGCCTCAAGGCCCTGCATGTAGGCCTCAAGCACCTTCTTGTAGGCCTCGATCGAGAACAGCAACGTCACGTTGATGTTGATGCCTTCGGAGATGAGCGTGCGGATCGCCGGAACGCCTGGCTCGGTACCCGGCACCTTGACCATCAGGTTGGGGCGCCCGACTGTCTTCCACAGACGACGCGCTTCGACGATGGTTGGCTCCGTATGCAGGCCGAGATAGGGGGAGACCTCCAGGCTGACATAGCCATCAAGCCCACCTGTCTCGTCCCACACCGGCTTCAGCACTTCCGCGGCCGTACGGATGTCGTCGATCGCCATCGTCTCGTAGAGGGTACTGACCTCGGAATTGCCGGCGGCGACGAGTTGCTTGAACTGCTCGTCATAGTCGGTGCCGTGCCCCATCGCCTTTTCGAAAATCGACGGGTTCGAGGTCACGCCCTTCAGCCGGTCGTCCCGGATCAGGGCGGCCAGCTTGCCCTCCATCAGGAACGACCGCTGGATGAAATCGAGCCAGGGCGATTGCTTGAATTGCTCCAGCGCGCGCAGGGGATTGTCGGTCTGCGACGCACCCGGCGTCTTCTGCACGACGTTCATGTCACGCCTCCCCTCTTGATTTCGCCATGTGTGATTTCGCCTGCTTGCGCGCCTCTTCAAGCACGCGCTCGGGGGTGAAGCCGAACTTCTCCTGCAACGCGCTCAACGGCGCCGAGGCCCCGAACGTACGCATCACCACCATGCTGCCTGTAGCGCCCGCGTAGCGGTCCCAGCCGAGTGCCGCCGCCTGCTCGACCACCACCCGGCCGGTGACCGCGGGCGGCAGCACGCTGTCGCGATAGGCCTGGCTCTGCTGCTCGAACAACTCCCAGCATGGCATCGAGACGACCCGCGCACGGGTGCCCTCGGCCTTCAAGGTTTCATAGGCCCCGACCGCGAGGGCGAGTTCGGTGCCGGTCGCCATCAGGATCACTTCTGGCGTGCCCTCGCAGTCGGCGAGCACATAGGCACCCTTCGCCAGACCCGACGCCGGCGCGTACTTGCTGCGATCGAGCGTCGGCATCGGCTGACGGCTCAAGGCCAGCGCCGCCGGCTGCTCCTTGAGCGGCAGCACCAGGCGCCACGCCTCGGCCACTTCGTTGGCGTCGCCCGGCCGGATCGTCAGCAGCCCGGGGGTGGCACGCAACTGCGCCAGCTGCTCGATCGGCTGATGCGTCGGTCCATCCTCGCCGACACCGATGCTGTCATGTGTGAAGATATAGAGAACCGGCAGCTCCATGATCGCCGCGAGCCGGATCGGCGGCTTCATGTAGTCGCTGAAGATCAGAAAGCCGGAGCAGTAGGCGCGCATCCCCGACAGCGCGATGCCATTGCAGATCGACCCCATCGCATGCTCGCGCACGCCGAAATGCAGGTTGCGGCCGCCGTAATTCGATTGCTCGAAGCTGCCCGCACCCTGGAACTTGAGATCGCTCTTGGTCGAGGGGGAGAGGTCGGCCGCACCGCCGATGAGCCAGGGGAGGTTGGGGGCAATCGCATTGAGCACCTTGCCGGAGCTCTCGCGCGACGCGACCCCTTTCGCGCTCGCCTCGAAGGTCGGGATCTCGCTATCCCAACCCTCGGGAAGCGTGTGCTCGTTGATCATGTCGAGCTCGGCGGCGAGTTCGGGATACTCCGAACGGTAGCGCGCGAACAGCGCATCCCAATCGCGTCGCAGCGCCGCACCCCGCGCACCGACGCCCGCCGCGAAATGCTCGCGCACGCCATCAGGCACGTAGAACTGCTTGTCTTCCGGAAACCCGTAGGCGCGCTTGGCGCCCTTGACCTCATCGGCGCCGAGCGGCTCGCCATGCGCCTCGCGGGTGCCCGCCTTATGCGGCGCGCCATAGCCGATGGTGCTGTGCACGACGATGAAGCTCGGCTTGTCGGTGATGCCGCGCACCGCGTCGAGGCGCGCGCGGATTGTCGCCGTGTCGTTGGCGTCCGGCACCTCGGACACCGCCCAGCCGTAGGCCTCGAAGCGCTTATGGGTGTCCTCGATGAAGGCGAGCGACGTGGATCCCTCGATGCTGATCTGGTTGCTGTCGTAGATCCAGGTCAGGTTCGACAGGCCGAGATGGCCAGCCAGGGAGGCCGCCTCGCTGGCCACGCCTTCCATCATGTCGCCGTCGCCGCAGAGCACATAGACATGGCTGTCGAACAGCGTGAAACCCGGCTTGTTGTAGCGATCGGCCATCCATTTCGCCGCCATCGCCATGCCGACGGAGTTGCCGCAGCCCTGTCCGAGCGGGCCAGTCGTGGTCTCGACGCCGGAGGTGAAGCGGTATTCCGGATGGCCGGGGGTCTTGCTGCTCATCTGCCGGAACTGCTTGAGGTCGTCCAAGGTCAGTGACGGCGCATTGTGCCCGTCCTTGGCAGTCGCATCCTCATTGACCTCGATGACGCCAGCCAGATAGATCAGCGAATACAGCAGCATCGACGCGTGCCCGACCGACAGCACAAAGCGATCGCGCCCGGGCCAGCGTGGCTCGGCCGGATCGTAGCGCAGCACTTCCTGCCACAGCGTGTAGGCGACCGGCGCCAGACCCATCGGCGTACCCGGATGGCCGGAATTGGCCTTCTGCACCGCATCCATCGCCAGCGTGCGGATGGTATTGATGCAGAGCTGATCGATCCCGCCGGTCGGACTGCCGCCGCCATCAGGCGCCATCACGAAAGCGGTCCGCGCACGGTGATCCGTCATTGAACGCATGAAAACCCGTCCTCCGTGGTCGATTGCACGTCACGTCAACGCGCTGCCCCGCTCGGAGTGGCAACGCACCGCGCCATCCGGGGCCACCGCGAAACCGGTCCACCCGCTATCACGAAACTTCGACGGTGCCTATCCCGACGCAACCGGACCTGGCGGAGGCGGTGAGACCGCCGTCAGCGATGCTTGCGCTCGGTGCCGATGCCCAGCTTGCGATGAAACCACTCGCGACCGGTCTGGCAGGTGACATAGAGCATCGGGATGATGAAGATACCGATGCCGCTGGCTGCCAGCATGCCCGCGAACACGGGAGTTCCTACGTCGCGCCGGCTCAGGGCCGCCGCCCCGGTCGCCGTCACCAGCGGCAACAGGCCGAGAATGAACGCAAACGACGTCATCATAACCGCGCGGAACCGCATATGCGCGCCCTGCTCTGCGGCAGCGCGTATGCTCTCTCCGGCGTCGCGCCGCTCCATCGCGAATTCAACGATCAGGATGCCGTTCTTGGCCGACAGCGCGATCAATACAACGAAGCCGATCTGAGCATATAGATCGAGCGACAGCCCGGTGAGGTAGATGCCGATCATCGCGCCCAGGATGCCGACCGACACCGACAGCAGCACCGCCACCGGAATGATCCAGCTCTCATAGAGGGCCACCAGGAACAAGTAGGCAAACAGCAGCGACATCGCCAGGATGATGGTGGTCTTGCCGCTCGCCTGGACCTCCTGATAGGCGGTGCTGGTCCACTCGAAGCTGTAGCCGGACTGCAGCGTCTTTTTCGAGATCGCCTGCATCGTCGCGAGCGCGGTTCCGGACGAGACCCCGGGGGCCGCGCCGCCGTTGATGGTGATCGCGCGGTAGTTGTTGTAGCGCGTGATCGCCTGCGGGCCGGTGACGATCTTGAGCGTGGCCAGCGCGCGCAGCGGCACGGTGCCGCCGGTGTTGTTGCGCACATAGATCTGCCAGATGTCGTCGATGCTGGAGCGATCGCGCGCCTCGGCCTGCACGTTGACCTGCCAGATACGCCCAAACTCGTTGAACTGATTGACATACACGCTGCCCAGCGTGGCCTGCAGGGCGGTGAAGATGTCGTTGATGTTTACACCGAGGGCGTTCGCCTTTACCCGGTCGATATCCAGATAGAGCGATGGGTTGGTCGCGGTGAAGGTGGAGAACACCCGCGCCAGGGCGTGATTGCCATTGGCGGCGGCAATCAATCCGCGCGCCTCGGCGCCGAGTTGCGTCGGCGACTGTCCCTGCAGCGCCTCGAGTTCGTACTGGAAGCCGCCGGCGGGCGACAGGCCAATGATCGGCGGCAGATTGAACGGAAACACCGTAGCCGCCCGGATCGCCTGTGACTCGCCGAAGACGCGTCCAATCAGCGCCTTGACATGGGTGTCCGCCGCGGTGCGCTGACCGAACGGCTTGAGCCGGGTGAACACGAAGCCGACATTCGGTTCCTGGACACCGTCGAGGAACGAGTAGCCGATGACCGCGAAGGTGTGCAGCGCCCCCGGCAATGCCGCATCCATCTTCTCGACCTTATGGATCACCAGGCTGGTGCGCGCCACGGACGCCCCGTCCGGCAACTGCACGTTGGTAAAGAAGCCGCCCTGGTCCTCCTCGGGCAGGAAGCCGAGCGGCAGCGTCGTCTGGATCAGGACCACGCCGACGCCGCAGAGCACCACCGCCAGCACGCCGCCGATGGCAAACCGGACGAGCTTGCCGACGGTGCGGGAGTAGCCGTTTCGGGTGTGGTCGATGCCGTTCAGCACCCGGCCCATGATCCCGCGCCGCTCGCCGCGATGGCGCAGAAACACGCCGCACAGCGCCGGCGACAGGGTCAGCGCGTTCAGCGCCGAGATCAGCATCGCCGCGATGATGGTCACCGCGAACTGCTGGAACAGCACGCCGGACAGTCCGGGAATGAAGGCGATCGGTATGAACACCGACAGCAGCACCAGCGTGATGGCAAGGATCGGGGCGGTGATCTGAGTCATCGCCTTGCGCGCCGCTTCGGGCGGCGTGATCTCCGGCTCCTCCTCCATCACCCGCTCGACATTCTCCACCACGACGATGGCGTCATCGACGACCAGGCCGATCGCCAGCACCATCGCCAGCAGCGAGACGGTGTTGGCGGTGAAACCTAGCGCCAGCATGATCGCGAACGCGCCGATCAGGCTCACCGGCACCGCCACGGTCGGAATGATGGTCGCGCGCAGGTTGCCCAGGAACAGGAACACCACGATGACGACGAGGACGAACGCCTCGGACAAGGTCACCAGCACCTCGTGCACGGTGGCCCGCACGAAATCGGTGCTGTCGTAGGTGACGTTGTAGGTCAATCCTGGGGGAAAGCGCTGCGCCAGATGCGTGAGCACTCCCTTGACCGCGGTCGCGGTCTGCAGCGCGTTGGCGCCGGGAGACAGATAGATCGCCAGCGCCACCGAGGGCTTGCCGTCGAACCGCGACTCCGAATCCAGGTTCTCCGCGCCGAGCGCGATCCGTGCGACGTCCTTGAGCTTCAGGGTGGACCCGTCCGGATTGGCACGGATGATGATGTTGCCGAACTGCGCGGGTGTCAGCAGACGCCCCTGGGTCTGCACGTTGAGCTGGTATTGCTGGTTGGGTCCGGTGGGGCGGGCGCCGACGCGGCCAACGGCGGCCACCGTGTTCTGCGCACTGATCGCGTTGATCAGGTCGCTCGGCGCCAGGTTGAGCTGCGCCAGACGGGCATTGTCGAACCACACGCGCATGGAATATTGCTGCCGCGACAGCAGGGTCGCCTGGCCAACGCCGAGCGTGCGGGAAATCTCGTCGATAATGTTGATCGTCATATAGTTGGCGATGAACAGCGTATCTAAATTCGACTTCGGACTGAAGAAGTTCACGAACATCAGGATCGCCGACGATTGCTTCTTCACTGTCAGGCCCTCCGCCTGCACGGTCGCCGGCAACTGCGCATTCGCGGTCTGCACGCGGTTGAGCACGTTGACCGTGTCGATGTCGGCATCGCTGCCGAGCTCGAAGCTGACGGTCAGCCGGTAGGAGCCGTCATTGCCGCTATCCGATGTCATGTAGATCGACTTGTCGACACCGACGACCTGCGCCTCGATCGGCTGCGCCACCGCCTCTTCCACGACCGCCGCCGAGGCACCCGGATAGGTTGCATTCACCTGCACCTGGGGCGGCACGATGTCGGGAAACTGCGCCACTGGAATGCGCGTCAGCCCGACGGCACCGGCCAGGGTGATGACGATGGCAATGACGATCGCCAGCCGTGGCCGGTCGATAAAGACTCCGGAGATCATTGTGCTATTCCGTCACTCGCCGCCGGCGGCGTCGGGGTCACCTACGCCAGTCTCCGGCGCGGCCGGCTTCACCGCGGCGCCGGTGTGGACGCTCTGCAGACCATCGACGATGATCCGCTGGCCATCCTTGAGGCCGGACAGTACCACCTGCTCGGCCTTGATGGTCTGGCCAAGCTTCACATTCGCCCGCTGCGCCTTGTTGTTCGCGTCCACGACAAAGACGTAGTCGCCCTGCTGGTCGGACAGCACCGCGCCGCGCGGGATCAGGATCGAGACCACCGGATGCGGATCGCTGATCAGCACGGTCACGAAGGCGCCGTCGACGAGTTCGCGGGAGCTGACGCCGCCCTTGTCGCCGCCGTCGCGCTCGGGGTTCGGCACCGTGGCGCGCAGCGTGATGGTGTCGGTATTGGTGGACACGGTGGGCGCCACGTAGTCCAGCGTGCCGGTCTTGTCATAGATCGTGCCGCCGGTCAGACGCAGCTTGATCTTTGCCGCGGCCAGGCCGCCGACTGCCGCGAACTTCTTTTGCATCGAGTCCACCTCGCGGCTCGCCACCGGAAAGATGACATACATCGGATCCTGGCTGACCACGGTCGCCAAGGTGCCCGAGGTCGGTCCGACCACGTTGCCGGGATTGACCGAGGTGGCGCTGATCCGTCCGTCGATCGGCGCGCGGATCTCTGTATAGCCGAGATTGATCTGTGCCGCCTGCAGGTTGCCCTCGGCGGTCAGCACGGCGCCAGCGTTGCTGCCCTGGGTGGCGACGGCGTTGTCCAGGTTCGACTGCTGCCCGGCTGGCGTGTGCAGCAGGGCCTGCTGGCGCTTGAGGCTGAGCGAGGCATTGCGGACGTTGGCCTTGGCCTGCGCGAGGTTACCCTGCTGCGACAGCACCTGCGCCTGGAACGGTCCCTGCTCCAGCACGTAGAGCAGCTGCCCCTGCTTGACGTCCTCGCCGCCGTTGAACAGGCGCTTGTCCAGGTAGCCGGTCACACGCGCGATCAAGGCAACGCTATCGATCGCCTGGACACGACCAAAGAACTGGCTGGTCGAGGTCACCGGGGCCGAATGCACGGTGGCGACACCGACCGTCGGCGGACCTCCGCCGCCGGCTTGTGCGGCCGCCGGTGCTGGCAAAGCCCAGGCGACGGCGCAGGCGGCCAGGACGGCCGTCGCAGTGCGGATGACGGATAGCATGGTATGTCCTCGTCAGAAGCCGAACGGATGTCGGCACGCGCAATCCCTGGCACAGCAGATGCGGGCCGCCTCCTCTGACCGCTCGGTCACCGTTGGCCATATACGACTGGCCGTGGCACTTGCAACCGGTTCAGTCGCGGACGCGTTTGTAACTGCGATCGGCTCGCCGACCATGAAGATGGAGTAAGCCGCTGTCCACAGTGCCGGAAAACGCGACACGGCCGGGCGCGGCAAGGGCCGGGGCCGGGACAGGAACTCACCGGGTCGTGATCGTTGGCGGCGGCTTTGGCGGCATGAATGCAGCGCATGCCCTGGCAGAAGCGCCGGTGGAGATCGTGCTCATCGACCGTACCAACCATAATTTGTTCCAGCCGCTGCTCTACCAGGTCGCCACCGCCGCACTCTCCGGCAATGATATCGCGCTGCCCATCCGCTCCATCTTCCGGCGCAAGCCTAACGTCACGGTGATGATGGACACGCTCACCGGCATCGACCGTGCAGCGCGCGCCGTGATGCTGCAAGCCAGTGGCGCGCTCGCCTACGACACCCTCATCCTGGCCACCGGCTCGGTCTATTCCTGGTTCGGCCATGATGATTGGCAGCGCCACAGCACGGCGCTGAAGACCCTGGCCGACGCCCAGGCGCTACGCCGGCAACTGCTCGGTGCCTTCGAGCAGGCGGAGCGCGCCCGCGATCCCGCCACGGTGCGGGCGCTGCTCACCTTCGTGGTGATCGGCGCTGGGCCCACGGGGGTCGAACTGGCCGGGGCCATCGCCGAATTGTCGCGCCTGACCCTGGCACGTGACTTTCGCCACATCCGGCCGGGTGATGCACGGATCGTGGTGTGCGACGCGGGGCCACAGGTATTGGCCACGTTTCCCAAGGGTCTGTCGGCCTATGCCGCGCGCCGGCTGGCCAGCCTCGGCATCGAGCTGCGTCTCAACACCCCGGTCGAGGCGGTGCACGCGGACGGCGTCACCGCCGGCGGCGAGACGATCGCCGCCGCCTCGGTGTTCTGGGCCGCCGGCACTGAGGCGACGCCGGTGGCCTCCTGGCTCGGCGTGCCGGCCGAACGCGGCGGCCTGGTCGCGGTCGCGCCGGATTGCAGCCTGCCCGGAGCCCCGGATATTTTCGTGATCGGCGACGCCGCACGGCTGCGCGGCAAGCCGCTGCCGGCCCTGGGCTCCGTCGCCAAGCAGCAGGGCGCCTTTGTCGGCAGCCTGATCGCAGCCCGGCTCGCCGGCAAGCCAACCCCGGCGCGCGGCTTTCGCTATCGCAACTACGGCCAGCTCGCGATGATCGGGCGCTCCAGCGCGGTGGCCGATTTCGGCTGGATCCGGCTGCGCGGCTTCCCCGCCTGGGTGATCTGGAGTGCCGTGCATCTGCTGCTTCTGGTCAGTGCCCGAAACCGGATCGTGGTCTATGTGAACTGGGTCTGGGCCTGGCTGACCTACGCGCGCGGCGCGCGGGTCATCACCGAAACACCCTCCAGCGAAGCTGGGCCTGCTTGAGCCACCGCGACGAAAACGGCTTCTACAATCCGCTTTGGATGACCGGGGAGAACCAACCCGGCGGCCAGATGCGCCCGCTGCGTCTGCTGCGCTGGCGCCTCGGTGGCACCCGCGTGCGCTGGCCCGAGCGGATCATCGACCCGGCCCCACCCGGCGACCCCTGGACGGAGCCGCCCGCGGGCACGATCAGCGTGACCTTCATCGGCCATAGCTGCTTTTTGATCCGACTGCCCGGCCTCGTGGTCATCACCGATCCGCAGTTCAGCGAACGCGCCTCACCCGTCGGCTGGGCCGGGCCGAAGCGGGCACGCCCGCCCGGCCGGCCCCTCGCAGCCCTCCCGCCGATCGACCTGGTGCTGCTGTCGCACAACCATTACGACCATCTCGATCTGCCGAGCCTGCGTGCGCTGCACCGCCATTCGGCCCCCAAGGTCATTACCCCGCTTGGCAACACGGTCTATGTGCGACGCGCGGCACCGCTCGCGGTGCACGAGCTCGACTGGTGGGACACCGCGCCGATCGCGCGGCCGGCGGGCGCCCGCGTCACCGCTCTGCCGGCCCGGCATTTCTCCGCGCGCAGCCTGCGCGACAACGGACGCGCGCTCTGGGCCGGTTTCATGCTCGAGAGCCAGGGCATCAAGGTGCTGTTTGCCGGCGACAGCGGCGACGGTGCGCACTGGCAGGCGATCCGCGAGTGCATGGGCGCGCCTGACCTCGCCTTGCTGCCGATCGGCGCCTATGCGCCGCGCGACCTGATGCAACGCGTGCATATGGACCCAGAGGAGGCAGTGCGGGCGCACTGCACCCTACAGGCAACACGCTCGATCGGCATGCATTTCGGCACCTTCCAGCTCACCGACGAAGCCATCGACGAGCCCGAGCGACGCCTGGCACAGGCCTGCCGTAACCAGGGCGTGCCTGCCACTGAGTTCGTGACCCTCGGCTTCGGCGCCTGTTGCAGCATCATTGCAGCGCCGCAGGAAACCGTCCGGCACGCCGAGGGTTGATGCCGCGCAACGAACCCGGGACGACCCACGCATGGCCAAGCCGCTGAAGCACCGTATCCGTGAGGGCCTGCCGTTCCCGCGCGGCGCCTCCTGGGACGGCACGGGTGTGAATTTCGCGCTGTTCTCGGCGAACGCCACCAAGGTCGAGGTCTGCCTGTTCGACGAGGCCGGCACGACTGAACTCGAACGCATCGCCCTGCCGGAATATACCGACCAGATCTTCCACGGCTGGTTGCCCGATATCGGCCCCGGGCAGCGTTACGGCTACCGCGTGCACGGGCCCTACGCGCCCAAGGAGGGCCATCGCTTCAACCCCAACAAGCTGCTGCTCGACCCGTATGCACGCGCCCATGTCGGCGAGCTCACCTGGGACCACGCGATCTTCGGCTACACCATCGGCCATGCGCTCGACGACCTCTCCTATGACGAGCGCGACAGCGCGCCGTTCGTGCCGAAATCCGTCATCGTCGATGCCGATTTCGACTGGCGCGGCCAGCCGCAGCGCAACCCGATCCCCTGGGACCAGACGGTCCTCTACGAGACCCACCTGCGCGGCTACACCAAGCTGCACCCGAAGGTGCCGGAGACGTTGCGCGGCACCTATGCCGGCTTCGGCACGCCCGAGGTGCTCAAGCATATCAAGTCGATCGGCGTCACCTCGATCGAGCTGCTGCCGGTGCACAGCTTCGTCAACGACAGCCAGCTCCTGGAGAAGGGCCTCACCAACTATTGGGGCTACAATACCATCGGCTTCTTCGCACCGGACCCGCGCTACGCCGCCGACGTCCCCAACTCCCTGCGCGAATTCAAGGAGATGGTCAGCCGCGTGCACGATGCCGGGCTCGAACTGATCCTCGACGTCGTCTACAACCATACCGCCGAGGGCAACGAGCGCGGCCCGACCCTGTCGTTCAAGGGGATCGACAACGTCTCCTACTACCGCCTGCTGCCGGACGATCCGCGCTACTACATCAACGACACCGGCACCGGAAACACCGTCAATATCAGCCATGCGCGGGTGATCCAGATGGTCACCGACAGCCTGCGCTACTGGGCCGGCGAGATGCATGTCGACGGCTTTCGCTTCGATCTCGGCACCATCCTGGCACGCGAGCCGAACGGCTTCGACAACCAGTCCGGCTTCCTCAAGGCCTGTGGCCAGGACCCGCTGCTCGGCACCGTCAAGCTGATCGCCGAGCCCTGGGATTGCGGCCCGGGCGGCTATCAGGTCGGCGAGTTCCCGCCAGGCTGGGCCGAGTGGAACGACAAGTTCCGCGACACCGCGCGGGATTTCTGGAAGGGCGAGGCAAGCTTCGCGGACGTGGCGCCACGCGTGCTCGGCTCACCGGCGGAGTTCGATCGCGACGGCCGCAAGCCCTGGGCGTCGGTGAACTTCATCACCGCCCATGACGGCTTCCCGCTCAACGACATCGTCACCTACAACGAAAAACACAACGACGCCAACGGCGAGGACAACAAGGACGGCTCCTCGGATAACCGGTCATCCAATTACGGCGTCGAGGGCCCCACCGACGATCCCGAAATCCGGCGAGTCCGTGCGCGACAAATCCGCAACATGCTGGCCACCTTGCTGTTCAGCCAGGGCACACCGATGCTGCTCGCCGGCGACGAGTTCGGCCGCACCCAGGGTGGCAACAACAACGCCTATTGCCAGGACAGCGAAATCTCCTGGGTAGACTGGCAAATCGAGGAGAAGGGCCAGGCGCTGATCGACTTCACCACGCGGCTGACCGCGCTGCGCCGACGCTTTCCGATCTTGCGGCGCAACCGTTTCTTGACGGAAGCCTACAACGAAGAGCTCGACATCAAGGAGCTCACCTGGGTGAACGCCGCCGGCCGCGAGATGGAGCAGGGCGACTGGGGGTCGAACGCGCAATGCGTCGGGCTGATGCTCGACGGCCGCGCGCAGCCGACCGGCATACGCAAGCGCGGCGAGGACGCCACCCTGCTGCTGATCTTCAACGCCTGGCACGACATGGTGGAATTCACCTTGCCGTCGCAAGGCGGCGAGGACCAGCACTGGACGCTGATGATCGACACCAACATCTCCGAAGAGGAGGAAAAGCAAGAGGATCAGAAGTTCGCCTTTGGTGAGGTTTATGCCGTCACCGGGCGCTCCTTCCTGCTCTTCACCCTAATCCCGGGCGTGGTGAAATGACCGCACGCTGGCATCCGCTGCCAACCGGCGCCACCCTCCTCGAGGACGGTGGCACGCGCTTCAGGATCTGGGCGCCCGGCTGCGAGACGGTCGGGCTGTTGCTGGAGGGGGCCGGAGACGGCGACAGGCGCCAACAAAGCGGCATCCTCAGCATGCACACGCAGCCGGGAGGCTTCCACGAATTGACGGTGCCGTCCGCCGGCGCCGGCGCGCTGTATCGCTTCGTGCTCCCCGACGGCCTCAAGGTGCCCGATCCCGCCTCGCGCTTTCAGCCGCACGACGTGCACGGACCGAGCGAGGTCATCGACCCGGCCGCCTATGCGTGGAGCGTCGATTGGCAGGGCCGCGCCTGGGACGACATCGTGCTCTACGAGCTGCATGTCGGCGCCTTTACCCCGGAGGGCACGTTCGCGGCTGCCACCGACAAGATCGACCATCTTGCCAGCCTCGGCGTCACCGGCATCGAAATCATGCCGGTCTGGGATTTTCCGGGGGCGCGGAACTGGGGCTATGACGGGGTGCTACCCTATGCCCCGGACTCGTCTTACGGGCGGCCGGAGACGTTCAAGGCGTTCATCGAGGCGGCACACCGTCGCGGCATCGCGGTCCTCCTCGACGTCGTGTACAATCATTTCGGTCCCGACGGAAACTACCTGCCGCTTTACGCGCCCGGCTTCTTCACCGAGCGCCACCACACGCCATGGGGGGCCGCGATCAACTACGACGGCGAGCATAGCCTGCCGGTGCGCGAGTTCGTCATCCACAACGCCTTGTACTGGCTGGAGGAGTACGACCTCGACGGCCTGCGCTTCGACGCGGTTCACGCCATCGTCGATGACGGCTCCCGTCACCTCCTCGACGAACTGGCGGCGCGCGCGCGGGCAGCCCTGCGGCGCCCGGTGCATCTGCTGCTGGAGAACGAGGACAACGACCCGACACGCCTGGTGCGCGACGGCGGCAAGCCCGTACATTATACCGCGCAATGGAACGACGACCTGCATCACGTGCTGCATGTCGCCGCCACCGGCGAGAGCAGCGGCTACTACGCCGACTATTGCGGCAACACCGACCTGCTCGCGCGCGCCCTGTCGGAAGGCTTCGCCTATCAGGGCCAGATGATGCCCTATCGCGGCTCCACGCGTGGTGAGCCCGCAGCCTTCCTGCCGCCCGGCGCCTTCGTTGCCTTCATCCAGAACCACGACCAGATCGGCAACCGCGCCTTCGGCGACCGGCTGGGCCAGACCGCATCGAAACCGGCCATGGCGGCGCTAAGTGCGGTCTATCTGCTGCTGCCGCAGACGCCGATGCTGTTCATGGGCGAGGAGTGGGGTGCGACGCAGCCATTCCCGTTCTTTTGCGATTTCGAGGGCGACCTCGCCGAGGCGGTGCGCGAAGGCCGCCGTTCCGAGTTCGCGCGCTTTCCCGAGTTCGCCGACCCCGAACAGCGCGAGCGCATCCCCGACCCGCTCGCACCTGGCACGTTCGAGTCCGCCAAGCTCGACTGGGGCGCCATCGATACCGCCCATCTCGCGCGCACCACCGCCCTGATCGCGGCACGCCGGACGCATATCGTCCCCCTGTTGCCGGCGATCAGCCACGGTGGCGAGGCCAGCATCCTGGGCCCGAGCGCCGTCCTGGTGCGCTGGCCCATCGATGCAACCTGCACGCTGACCCTCGCCGCCAACCTCTCAGCCGACCCCGTCGCCTGTCCGCCCGCACGCGGCACGCCAATCTGGAACGAAGGCGACACCGACTCCGGCCTCGGCCCATGGTCGGTGCGCTGGTCCCTGGAGCCCGCATGACCGTCATTCCGCGCGCGACCTACCGGCTGCAATTCCATGCGGGCTTCGGCTTCAAGGACGCGACCCGGATCGCGCCCTATCTCGCCAGCCTCGGCATCAGCCATGTCTATGCCTCGCCCTATCTGAAGGCGCGCCCCGGCAGCATGCACGGCTACGACATCACCGACCATCTCGCTTTCAACCCGGAGCTCGGCACAGAGGACGATTTCAAGGCCATGGTCGCGGTGTTCAAGAGCCAGGGGCTGGGCCAAATCCTCGACTTCGTGCCGAACCATATGGGCGTCGGCGGCTCGGACAACCCGCTCTGGCTCGATGTGCTGGAGTGGGGACCGCAGGCCGATCATGCAGGCTGGTTCGACATCGACTGGGATCCGGACCGGCGCTACCTCAAGGACAAGCTGCTGGTGCCGTTCCTCGGCAATCAGTATGGCCGCGAACTTGCCGACGGCAAGCTGGAGGTCCGCTTTGATGACGACGCCGGCAGTCTCGCCGTGTGGGCCTATGAGACCCACAAGCTGCCGATCTGCCCGCTGCAATACAGCGAAATCCTCGGCCACGAAGACGCCGACCTCGACCGGCTTTCGGATTATTTCAGCGACCTGCCGCGCTGGCACCCGCAGATCGCCGAGCGCGCCGCCACGCTCAAGGCGGAACTCGCCGCGTGCATTCGCGCCAGCCCCGCGGCCAGTGCCGCCCTGGCGCAGAGCATCGCGACCCTCAACCGCGACCCGGTGGCACTGGACCGGCTGATCCAGCAGCAATCCTGGCGCATCGCCGATTTCCGTGTCGCCGGCGACGACATCAATTACCGCCGCTTCTTCAACATCAACGATCTCGCCGGCTTGCGCATGGAATTGCCGGCGGTGTTCCGCCATGCGCACTCGCTGATCCTGCCGATGATCGAGGACGGCATTCTGGACGGGCTGCGGATCGACCATATCGACGGCCTGCTCGACCCCAGGGCCTATATCGATCAGCTCCGAAGCGCGGTCTCGCGACCGTTCTATCTCGTTGTCGAAAAGATCCTGGCCGGACACGAATCCCTGCGCGAGGATTGGCGGGTCGAGGGCACCACCGGCTACGACTTCACCAACCTCGTCCTCGGCGTGCTGGTCAACCCTGCCAGCGAAGCCGCGTTCACCGCCGCCTATCAGGATTTCACAGGCCTGCGCACGCCGTTCTCCGCCATCGTCTATGAGTGCAAGATACGCATCATGGAAAACGAAATGGCGAGCGAACTGAATGCGCTCGGCCGTGACGCCGGGCGCGTCGCGCGGCAGAACCCGATGACGCAGGACTTCACCAAGACCGTGCTGCAGCGGGCGATCAAGCAGATCGTTGCCTGCTTTCCGGTCTACCGCACCTACATCGAATTCGAGTCCGACCAGGAGGGTCATGACGCCGACCGACGCGATCTCGATTGGGCGGTCATCCAGGCGCGCCGCTTCGATCCGGACATCGACCCCTCGGTGTTTGACTTCATGCATGCCCTGCTCTCCGGCACGCTGACCGCCAAGCCAAAGAGCGGCTTTAACCGCACCACCGTGCTGCGTCTGGCGATGAAGCTGCAGCAATATAGCGGTCCGGTGATGGCCAAGGGTCTCGAAGACACCGCGTTCTACCGCTACAACCGCTTCATCGCCCTCAACGAGGTCGGCGGCGAGCCGGAGCGCTTCGGCATCTCCTCGGGTGCGTTCCACAAGGCTAACCAGCAGCGCGCGCGGCGCTGGCCAGGTGCGATGCTGGCCAGTTCCACCCATGATACCAAGCGCGGCGAGGACGTCCGCGCGCGCTTGGCGGTGCTCGCCGACATGCCCGAGGAATGGACCCGCCAGGTGCAGGGCTGGAGCCGCTTGATCCGCGCCCGGCGCGGCGAATCGCGCACCGGCGAGGATGCGAGCAACGCCCCACCTGATCGCAACGACGAGTACCTGCTCTACCAACTCCTGGTCGGCTCCTGGCCGGTCGAACTGCTCGAAAGCCCCGACGCCGAAGGACTCGACGCCTACGCCGCCCGCATCGCCGGCACCCTGGAGAAATCCATGCGCGAGGCGAAGCTGCGTTCCAACTGGTCCTCGCCCGACACCGCCTACGAGGACGCGATGCAGTCCTTCGCCAAGGCGGCCCTTGACGCAAATCGAGCCGGCTTTCTGGCCAGCTTCCTGCCGTTCGCGCAGCGGGTGGCGCGGCTCGGTGTGCAGAACAGCCTGATCGCCACCGTGCTCAAGCTGACGGTGCCCGGCATGCCCGACATCTATCAGGGCTGCGAGATGTGGGATCTCAGCCTGGTCGACCCGGACAACCGGCGCCCGGTCGATTACGATGCGCGTGCCCGTGGGCTGGAGGCGCTGCAACCCGCACTCGCCGCGGATCCAGCCGGCACCATGCGCAGCCTGTTGGAAGGCTGGCACGACGGCCGTATCAAGCTCGCGGTGATGGCGATGCTGCTCAAGCTGCGCGCCGAAAACGCAGCTTTGTTCGCCGAAGGCGGCTACGAACCGCTCACCATCGCCGGTGAAAAGGCCACACAGGCGCTGGGTTTCCTGCGCGAGCATATCGCCGTCCTCGTGTCGCCTTATCCCGGTCTGCGCGAGGCTGATCCAGACTGGCAGGACAGCACGGCCGCCCTCCCCGACGGGCTTTGGCGCGATCTGTTTACCGGTGCCGCCACCGAAGGTGGCGGCGACGTACCGCTCGCGGATCTGTTCCATATGCTCCCCGTCGCCGTGCTGGTCAGGGAGGAATCGAAACGCTAGGGTCTCTGCGCAAACCAGGAGCCGGCTATGATGATCGAGCATCATGCCCAAGGTGCAGCACCCTCCGCGTCCTTCACCCATGCTCAGATCGCGGCGCTGTTCTTTGCCGCGGCACGCGAGGGACAGGTCGATCTGCTGGCAGACTTTCTCGACGCTGGCGCCGATCCCAACCAGACCGATGCCCACGGCTACACGCCGCTGATCCTCGCGGCCTATAACGGCCAAGCGGAGGCGACGTCGTTGCTGCTCAGGCGCGGTGCCGCCGTCGACAGCCGTGACGCCAAGGGCAGCACGGCGCTCAGCGGGGTTGCTTTCAAGGGCGACCTCGCACTCGCACGTCTGCTTGTCGATGCGGGTGCCGCCATCGATCAGCCCAACGATGTCGGACGCACGCCGCTGATGTTCGCGGTCATGTTTGGACGCGAGGAGATGGCCACCTGGCTGCTAGCCCAAGGCGCGGACCCCACCCTGCGCGACGGTGAAGGCAACAATGCCCTGACCCTGGCTCTGCGACAGGGCCACAAGGCGCTCACCGACCAAATCCGCGCCGCCAAGACACCCTAACGAATCGGGGTCTGGGGCCTAAAGGCCCCAGCCGGGTCAAGGGCGGGAGCCCTTGCCTTGCCTCGCTTGCTTCACCGCCGCCGCAAAACCGCCCGCGCAAGCAGCGCCGGCGCCAACAATGGCGCCGCGGCGAGCAGTCCGACAGCGCCAAGTGCGACCATGCCCGCGGCGACGGCATCAGCCTGGCGGCTGCTATAGATATCGCGCCGACTGGAGGCCTCGGCGTCGAAACGGCCCCGTGCCGACTGGGTGCCGCCGGGTGCCGGCTCGAACAGGTTGCCGTCCGAGAGTGCGGCCGGCGCGCTGCCGAGCTGCTGGGTGTAGCCCTGGCGCGCCAGCACCTGGTCGATCAGACCCGGGGCGAGGCGTGCCGCGAGGATGGCGGGAGGCGTGGAGGAGCCGACAAAGACGTCGCGACGCTTGTGCGTTGCCGCGAACAGGATTGCCTCGGCCGCGACCTCGGGCTGGTAGGGACCAGGGACCTTGGTTTCCTGGCCGGTCTTGTTGCGCGACCAGTCAAACTGCGGCGTGTTGATCCCGGGCAGATGCACCATGGTCAGGCGCACCTGGCTGCGGTCGTGGATCAGTTCCGAGCGCAGTGCTTCGGTGAAGCCGCGCAACGCGAACTTGGCGCCGCAGTAGGCCCCCTGCACCGGCATCGCGCGCCAGGCCAGGATTGAGCTGACCTGCACGATGGTACCGGCGCGCATCCGCTTGAGTGCTGCCAGCGTGCCGTTGACGGCGCCGAGATAGGTCACCTCGGTGACGCGCTTTATCTCGTCGGCCTGCAGCGACTGGATCGGGCCATAGACGGTCGCCATTGCGTTGTTGATCCAGACGGTGATCGGCCCGAGTGCCGCCTCGATTTCCTCGGCCGCCCGGTCTACCGCTTTGGCGTCGGCGACGTCGGCGCTGACCGTGTGCACCCGTGCGCCAAGCGCTTCCAGCTCGGCGCAGGCCTGGTCGAGCCGTTCGGTGCCGCGTGCGATCAGCCCGACCGAGTCGCCGCGCGCCGCGAAGGCGCGTGCGGTCGCCCGTCCGATGCCGGCGCTGCCGCCGGTGATCACCACAATTTCAGCCATTCTCAACGCTCCAGACGATCTCTCCTCGCGAGGTGGCGCGCGACGCCGCCGTTGCCAGGGGCCGCGCGCTGTTACGTGATCGCGCGCAACGCCCGCGTCAGCACGTTGACGGCACATTCGGCGTCCGACGCGGTGATCCGCTCGGCCGGATTGTGGCTGATACCGCCGGCGCAGCGCACGAACAGCATGGCCATCGGGCAGAGCTGCGCCATGACCATCGCATCGTGGCCGGCGCCGCTCGGCAGCCGCATGGTCGCAAGGTCGAGCGAGGCCGCCGCCTGTTCCAGAAGCACCTGCAGCGACTCCGAACACGGCGTGGCTGGCGCATAGAAGCCGGCGGCGACCGTGTGGCGCACGCCGTGCGCGGCGGCGATGGCCGCGAACGATGCCAGGATGCGCGCCACCGCGGCATCGCGCGTCGCGTCGTCGGGCGCGCGCACGTCCAGGCTGAAGATGGCGCTGCCGGCGATCACGTTGATGGCACCCGGGCTCGCCTGGATCTGGCCGACGGTGGCGGTGACGCCGGTCGCGTTAAGGCCGGCCTTGCGCACTGCCACGATCATCGCCGCGGCCGCCGCCAGCGCATCCCGTCGCGCGGTCATCGGTACGGTGCCGGCATGCCCCGCCTCGCCAAGCACGGTGACGATGAAGCGCCGGCAGCCATTGATGGCGCTGACCACGCCGAGAGCGAGCCCGGCCTGTTCCAGCACCGGTCCCTGCTCGATATGCACTTCGAGGAAGCCGAGAACGTCCTCCGGGCGGTAGGCGGCCGTGGCGAGACCGTCCGGGTCTCCGCCGAACGCCGCCAGCGCCTCACCCAGGGTGATGCCATCCGCATCGCGGCTCGCCAGGTGGGCGGCCACGTCGAGGGTCCCGGCGCAGGCGCGCGAGCCGGTCATGGTGAGTGGAAATCGCACCCCCTCCTCGTCTCCGAAGGCCAGCAACTCGACCGCGCAGGGCAGCCGCTCGCCGGCGAGCCGGTGCAGGGCCGCGAGGCCGGCGAGCACGCCGAGTGCTCCGTCATAGCGGCCCGCGTCGCGGACGGTGTCGAGATGCGAGCCGACCAGCAGCGTCGGCGCGCCGGGCGGTCCGTCCCTGCGGCCGATCAGGGTCGCCGCCGCATCGAGGCGAGTGCGCAGCCCGGCTTCCTCCATCCAGCCGCGCACCAGGGCGACCGCGCGGGCGTGCGCATCCGACAGATACAACCGGGTCAGCCCTTCCCCGTCGCTGCACGCGGCGAGCCGGTCGAGCCGCGCCATCAGATCAAAGCCTGCCAAGGCCACCACTCGCCCCTGCCGGGGATTACTCTGACAGCGACGAGAGCGTCGTGCCAGCCACGGCCGCCGTCGGCTTGAGCAGCAGGGCTGTCGCGGTCGGCTGATCGGTGATCAGGCTGCTCACGAAGCCGCCGGCGAGCACGGCGCGCAACCCGTCCACCTTGTCCGCCCCCGCGGCGACGCAGATCCGGTCAGGCACGTTGCGGATCGCGGTAATGCTCATGCCGATCATGCGCTCGTCGATCTCGCCCAGCACCGCCTCGCCCGACGCATCGAGAAAGCGGCCGGCCAGCACCGCGACCGCGCCACCCTCGATATAGGGGCGCGCCTCGGCTTCGGTGAGAAAGCCGATTTCGAACGGCGTGCTGGTGGAGGCGACGCTGCCGACGCCGAAGATGATCCGGTTGCAGGTGGCAATCACCTGGAACTGCTCGATCAGGGCCGGCTCGCGCATCAGCATCGCCTTGACGTCGGCGTGCGAGACGATGCCCGGCGCATGCAGGTGGATGCAGCGCGCGCCGATCCGGGCTGCGATGTTCGAGGCGCAGAGTTCGGCGGAGAAGCGCCAGGTGCCGATGGCGCTGCCGGCGACCTGCACGACCGATACGCCGGGCAACGCCTTGGGCAGCAGCGCGTGCGAGAGCGCCAGCACGGTGCGGCCCCAGGCGACGCCGAGCACGTCGTCGGGACGCAGCCGCTCAGCCAGGAACCGCGCGCCGGCCTCGCCGATCCGCTCATAGTCCGGGCGACGACCGGCATCGTCGGGAATGACCAGGCAGGTCTCGATGCCGAAGCGCTGGCAGATGGCGCGCGACAGGCCGACCGTCCGCAAGTGGCCCGGCGCCACCGCGATCTCGACGACGCCGTGCGCACGGGCGCTGCGCAACAGCGCATTCACACTGGCGCGGGACATGCCCAGACTCCCCGCCACCTGGTCCTGGGTCATGTCCTCCTCGTAATAGAGCCACGCAGCCCAGATCATCGCATCGCCGCCGAACGCCGCCGGCACCGGTCTTGCGCGCGTGCCTCGCATGTTTTCCCCGCATTGCAGCATTTTTGTCTTTTGTCGGATCGAATTGACAATTGTAAAAAGACCGGCATAGCGTCCGCCTGTCCGGCCAGAAAGGGAAACATGCAGAGTCTCTGGTCCGACGCGGATGCCGACCGGATGGCGGGGGCCTACGTCGCCCAAGGCATCCACCCGGATCTGGCAATTCGCACCTACACGGCGCGGCTGCTCGGTGCCGTACCCAGCCTGGTCATGCATGGCGGCGGCAACACTTCGGTCAAGCTCCGCCTGCCGGATCTGTTCGGCGAGCCCGTGGACGTGCTCTGCGTCAAGGGCAGCGGCCGCGACCTCGCCAGCATCGAGCCGGACGGCCACCCGGCGGTTCGCCTGGCACCATTGCGACGGCTCCGCACACTCGACGCGCTCTCCGATGAGGACATGGTCAATGTGCAGCGGCAGAACCTGCTGGACACCTCGTCGCCGAACCCGTCGGTAGAGACGCTGCTGCATGCCTGGCTGCCGCATCGCTTCGTCGACCATACCCATGCGGTCACCGCGACCGCGATCGCCGCCCTACCGGATGTCGAGACCACAGCACGGGCGATCTACGGTGAGAGGCTGGCCTGCGTGCCCTACGTCATGCCGGGATTCCAACTCGCCAAACTAGCACTCGAAGTTTACGAGCGAAATCCACGCGTCGAGGGCCTGCTGCTGGCCAAGCACGGCCTCTTCACCTTCGCCGAAACGGCGCGGGAATCGTATGCGCTGATGATCGATATGGTGACGCTGGCGGAACAGCATATCGCCGCGAACGCGCGGCCGAACCGGCTGTTGCGGCCGAGCCCGCTACCGTCGCGCCTGCTGGCCGCGGAGTCCGCCCTGCCGCTGTTGCGCGGGGTGCTGGCGCAGGCGGCCGGCGATCGCGCGCCGCCGCATTGGCTGCTGTGCCTGCGCAGCAGCGCCCGCATCCGCCGCTTCGCCGAGGCCGAGGGTGTCGCCGATCTGGCAATGCGCGGCGTCGCCACCCCCGAGCAGGTGATCCGCATGAAGGCGCGGCCCTGCCTGCTGCCGCCCGCCAATGCCGCCGACCCGCAGGCTTGGCGCGAGCGGGTCATGCAGCGGGTCCACGACTTCATGCGTGAGTACGACGCCTATTTCGCCCGCAACGATGCAGGCTTCGGCCGACGCCGGCTCGATCCGTTGCCGCGCGTGTGCCTCGTCCCCGGCCTCGGCCTGATCGGGGTCGGCGCCAGCGCCGGCTCTGCCGCCACCGCCGCCGACATCGCCGAAGCCTGGATCGACGCCGTGCTCGACGCGGAAGCCATCGGCCGCTTCGTCTCGATCAGTGAGGCCGAGCATTTCGAGATGGAATACTGGTCGCTCGAACAGGCCAAGCTGGGACGCACGACCGAACCAGCCCTGGCGCGTCAGGTGGTGGTCGTCACCGGCGGCGGCGGCGCCATCGGCAGTGCGACGGCGCGCGCATTCGCGGCCGAAGGCGCGCAGATCGCCATTCTCGACTGCAACGAAGCGGCGGCGAACGCGGCGCAACAGCGCCTTCCCGGCGCCATCGCGCAGACCTGCGACGTCACCGATCCAAACGCCGTACGGCACGCCCTCGATGCTGTCGCGCGCCATTTCGGCGGCGTCGACATCGTCGTCTCCAATGCAGGTGCGGCCCATGGCGGGATGATTGCCGAGCTCGACGAGGCAATGCTGCGTCGTGGCTTCGAGATCAACTTCTTTGCCCATCAGAACGTCGCGCGTGAGGCGGTCCGGTTGCTGCGTCTGCAGGGCTTCGGCGGCGCGCTGCTGTTCAACGTCTCCAAGCAGGCGGTCAATCCAGGACCCGGCTTCGGCGCCTACGGCACGCCGAAGGCCGCCCTGCTGGCGCTGATGCGGCAGTACGCGCTCGAACATGGTGTCGACGGCATACGCGTCAATGCCGTCAACGCCGACCGTATCCGCTCCGGCCTGCTGACCGAGACGATGATCACTGAGCGCGCCCACGCGCGAGGTGTCGATACGGACGCGTATCTTGCCGGCAACCTGCTCGGCCAGGAAGTCCGCGCCGAGGATGTCGGCCGCGCCTTCGTCGCCCTCGCCTTGCAGGCGCGCACCACCGGCCATGTGATGACCGTCGACGGCGGCAACGTTGCCGCGATGGTGCGATGACGGAAGCCATCGCCTGCGAACGCCTTTCGAAAGGCTTCGACGGGGTGCCGGTGCTCCGCGAGGTGTCGGTGCGCTTCATGGCGGGCAGCGTCAACGTGCTCGCCGGCGAAAACGGCGCCGGCAAGTCCACCTTGTTCAAGCTGATCGCGGGACAACTCACCCCCGATGGTGGCACTCTCGCGCTGTTCGGCACGCCACTGCGTCGCTTCGATCCCAAGCACGCACAGTCGCTCGGCGTGTCGATCATTCCGCAGGAGCTGGCGCCGATCCCCGAGATGCGGCTGTGGCAGAACCTGCTGATCGGCCACGAGACCACCGGGGCGCTTGGCTGGGTCAAGCGCCGCGCGATGATCGCCCAGGCCGCCACCATGCTTGATGGCGTAGGCCTGACGCTCGATCCAACCATGCCGATGCGTGCCCTCGGCGTGGCCGCGACCCAGATGGTCGAAATCCTCAAGGCGACGTCATGGAACTCGCGCATCGTGCTGATGGACGAGCCGTCCTCGTCGCTGTCCTCGCGCGAGACCGAACAATTGTTCCGGGTGATCGCGACCTTGCGCGCGCGCGGCACCTGCATCCTCTACACCAGCCACCGCATGGAGGAGATCGAGGCGATCGCCGACACGGTCGCGATCATGCGCGACGGCGCCATCATCCGCCACGAGCCGAGTACAGCCCTCAGCGAGCACCAGATCATCACGCACATGGTCGGACGCGAAATCACCGAGCTGTTCCCCGACCGCGCCATCGCCGAAAACACCGCGGAGCCGGTGCTGCGCGTCCACGATCTGCACGTCGCCGGCTATAACCAGAAGATCTCGTTCGCACTGCGTCCGGGCGAGATCCTCGGCTTCGGCGGCCTGGTTGGCGCCGGGCGCAGCGAGATGCTCGAGGCGATCTTCGGCCTGCGTCCGGCGAGCGGCAAGATCAACCTCGACGGCCATGAGCTGGCACTCGGCGACATGACCCAATCGATCCGGCGCGGTATCGCGATGGTGCCCGAGGACCGCAAGCTGGCCGGCGTGCTGACCTCGATGTCGATTGTCGACAACATCACCCTGCCCCATCTCGACCGCTTCACCGGGCGCGGGGGATTGCTCGACACTCCGAAGCGCCACAGTCAGGCGCGGGATATTCTCAAACGCACGCGCGTCCTCTATGCGACGCTTGGACAACGCGTCGGTCATCTCTCCGGCGGCAACCAGCAGAAGGTCGCCCTCGCCCGCTGGCTGGTCACTGGCGCCCCCCGCGTGCTGATCCTGGACGAGCCGACCCGCGGCATCGATGTCGGCGCGCGCTCGGAGCTGTATCGGCTGATCAACGAGCTGGCCGATCGCGGTGTGGCCATCCTGCTCGCCTCCTCGGACATGCCGGAACTGATCAACCTGTCGCACCGGGTGCTGGTGATGCGCGGTGGCGGCATCATGGGTGAGCTGCAAAAGCACGAACTCGATCAGGAGCAGATCCTGCGTCTGGCGATGGGGAGAAGCGACCGTGCAGCTTAGCGACGCAGCCAGGCCGCGCGCGAACCTCGACAGCCGTCGCATCGCGCGTTTGGCGCTGCGCTATTCGCTGGTCATCATCCTGGCTTTGTTCCTGGTGACGCTGGCGCTTTCGAACCGGTCGTTCCTGACGCTGTCGAACATGAACGTCATTCTGATCCAGGTGGCGGCGAACGCGATGCTGGCGACCGGGGCAACCTTCGTGATCCTGACGGGCGGCATCGATCTCTCGGTCGGCAGTATCGTCGGGCTTGCCGGAGTCACCGCCGCTTTGTTTGCCCAAAATGACGGCGGGCTGACCTGCGCCGAGGCGGTGGGCTTGGGTGTCCTCGCCGGTGGCGGCATCGGCGCCTTCAACGGACTGCTCGTGGCCCTCGCCAAGGTGCCGCCGTTCGTCGCCACCCTGGGCAGCATGACGGTCGCCTCCGGCCTCGCCTTCGTCTTCAGCGACGGCCAGCCGATCTCCGGCCTGTCGGATCAGTTCCTGTCCCTGTCCGGCACAATCGGCGGCGTTTCGATCCCGGTGGTGGTGATGATCGCAGTCGTGCTGGTCTCCTGGGTGGTGCTCGCGCGCACCAGATTCGGGATGCATATCTATGCGGTCGGCGGCAATGCGCACGCGGCCCGCGTCGCCGGCGTCAGCCTGCGCACGACGCGCTTTGCGGTCTATGTGATCTCCGGCGCTCTCGCTGGTGTCGCCGGCGTGCTGCTGGCCGCGCGCGCCACCGCCGGGATCGCCAATACCGGCAGCGGCTACGAGCTGAACGCGATTGCCGCCGCGGTGATCGGTGGCATCAGCCTGATGGGCGGCCGAGGATCGCTGGTCGGCACCGTATTCGGCTTTCTCATCATCGGCGTCCTCGACAACGGGCTGAACATCATCAACGTCTCGCCTTTCTATCAGCTCATCGTCAAAGGCCTGATCATCATCGGGGCGGTGTTCGTCGACAGCATCACACACCGCACCGACGACTGACCTTCTAACACACCAAAAAGGGGGATACATGACCAAGCACTTCTCGATCGCGGCGCTGGCCGGCACGATACTGGCGGCTGCTTCCTCGCCGGCCTGGGCCGACAAGGCGAATCCGGTAATCGGCGTGACCGCCTACGACATGAGTTCGTTCATCTCGTTCGGCAAGCTTGGTGTCGAGGCGGTGGCAAAGGCGGACCATGCCAAGGTGCTCTGGAATTCCGCCCATATGGACGTCAACAACCAGATTTCGCAGATCCAGCAATTCACCAACCAGAAGGTCGATGCGATCGTCATCGCCGCGGTCAATTCGGCGACCCTCGGCCCGCAGGTTGCCGCCGCCAAGGCCGCCGGCATTCCGGTCGTCATCACCAACCTTACCGTCTCGCCCGCGACCCAGGCCGATGCCGTCTCCTATGTCGGCCCGGACGATGTCGCCGCCGGCAGGAACGAGGCGGAGCATCTGATCAGCGCGATCGGCGGCAAGGGTGGTGTCGTGGTGCTGCAAGGCCCGCTCGGCCAGTCGGGCGAGATCGACCGCACCAAGGGCATCAGGCAGGCGCTGGCCAAGCATCCCGACGTCAAGTTGCTGGCGATCCAGCCGGCGAACTGGAAGCGCACCGAGGCCTATAGCGTGGCGCAGGATTTCCTCTCGCGCTACGGCAGCAAGATCGACGGCGTGATTTCCGAGAATGACGACATGGCGATCGGCACCATACAGGCGTTGCGCGAGAAGGGGCTTGCCGGAAAAATCCCCGTGGTCGGCGTCGACGGCATCAAGGACGGCATGCGCGCGGTACGCAACGGCAACGAGATCGAGACCGACCTACAGGACGGGCCGCTCGAACTCGGCATGGCGACACAGGTCGCCGTCGACGCCGCGCAAGGCAAGCCGGTGCCCAAGGAGGCGCTGTTCATCATGCCCGAGATCACCAAGAGCAATGTTGCCCACTATTACCAGCAGATGTTCGTGGCTCCGCAGAAGTTCATCGACGACCTGCCGGCCCTGGTGAACAAGAACCTCGCCTCCGGCCAATACGCCGAACAATAAGGGCAACGGCCGTGCAAACGCCGTCGTTTGACGAGGCATTCGACCTAACCGGCCAGATCGCCATCGTCACCGGCGGCGCCAGCGGCATCGGCTTGGCCATCGCAACCGCGCTGGCCGGGCGCGGCGCCACACTGACGCTGATCGACAAGGCGGCGTCGGTGCAGAACGCCGCCACCAGCCTGCCGGGCCACGACCACCTCGGCTGCGCCGTCGACCTGCTCGACGACGCCGCCACAACCCGGAGCGTCGCGGAGATCGCTGCACGTTTCGGCCGCATCGACATCCTGGTGAACAATGCCGGCGTGGTGCGGCTGGCCCCCGCAGAGACGCTCAGCGCCGCGGACTGGGACCTGACACTCGCGGTCAACCTGCGTGCGCCCTTCATGCTCTCGCAACAAGTCGGCCGCCACATGCTCCAGGCAAACTACGGCCGCATCATCAACATCGCCTCGCAGGCCGCCCTTGTGGCTCTCGATCAGCACGTCGCCTATTGCGCCAGCAAGGCCGCGATCGTTGGCATGACCAAGACCCTGGCCCTGGAATGGGGCTCGCGCGGGATCAACACCAACGCGATCAGCCCCACCGTCGTTGACACCGAACTCGGCCGCGCCGCCTGGGCCGGCGAGAAAGGTCTTGCGGTGCGCCGGAAAATCCCCAATGGCCGCTTCGCGCAGCCAGAGGAGATCGCACACGCGGCCCTGTTCCTGGCGAGTGGCGCGGCCGCCATGATCAATGGCGAAAACCTCGTCGTCGATGGCGGCTACACCATTCAGTAGCCATCCCACCCGGTCACGTCATGACCGCCGAAAACCATCCGACGCACCATCGGCAGCGCCAGGCCCGAGCTGAACCCCAGCGGCGGCGCGCTTGCCGCATCCAAACAAGACATCTGATCGCCGCTCAGCAGGATGTCGGTCGCGGTGATACTGCCTTCGAGCTGTGAGGTCGTGCGCGCGCCGACAATGGTCGCGGCAACACCAGGGCGCGCCAGCGTCCAGGCGAGGGCCACCTGTGCTGCAGGCCTGTCGCACTCGGCCGCGACGGCCTTGAGCACGTCCAGGATATCCCAGTTCCTCTCCAAAAACTTGCTGTTGCCGAACGGGTTGGGTCCGCTCAGGCGACCCGTGTCGACGGTCGTGCCACGCTGATATTTGCCGCTGAGAAAACCACCCGCGAGCGGACTCCAGGGCATCACGCCCATGCCTGCTTCGCGCGCCGCGGGGATATGCTCGCTCTCGACATCGCGCGCCACCAGAGAATATTCGAGCTGCATGGCTATCGGACCCGGGACGCGTCGCTCAGCACTTATGGTCGCGGCCTTCATCGCCACCCAGGCCGGCATGTCGGAGAGCCCGAAATAGCGTATTTTGCCGGCCTGGACGAGATCGCCAAGGGTCTGGACGATTTCCTCGACAGGGGTGACGCCGTCCCAGATATGCATCCAATAGAGATCGATATAGTCGGTGGCGAGCCGCCGCAGCGATCCCTCGAGTGCGCGGTATATGTTCTTCGCACCGTTGCCGCCTGCATTCGGGTTGCCGCCGCCGGCTTGCGTCGCGTTCAAGGGGCTGGCAGCGCCGTTGAAGGCGAATTTTGTCGCGAGCACGATCTCGTCGCGCGCGCCGGCATCCTTGATAAAGCCGCCGAGCAGCGTCTCGCTTTCGCCGCGTGAATAGATGTCGGCGGTATCTATAAAGTTGCCGCCTGCCGCTCGATAGCGTTCAAAGATCGCCCGCGACGTCGCGGCATCGGCGCCCCACTGGGCTTGCCCGAAGGTCATGGTGCCCAATGCGAGCGGGCTGACAACCAGGCCTGAACGCCCGAGCGTACGAAATTGGGTAAGCGACATGCAATCATGACTTTCGTATCGTTTGATACGGAACCTGTGCTACGATGGTCGCCTGACGTCAACTGTTTCCTAGCGATCACTATGCATTTGCAATCGTCACCCCGCCGCAAGACCGGACGACCGCTCTCGTTCGACCGGGAGGCCGCCCTGGAGCAGGCCATGCTGACCTTCTGGCGCCATGGCTACGAGACGACGTCGATTGTCGATCTGACGACCGCGATGCAGGTCAGCGCGCCCAGCCTCTATGCGGCGTTTGGCGACAAGAAGCAGTTGTTCCTCGAAGCGGTGCGCCGCTACGCCGGCGATCCGGAGGTGATGGTCAGCGCGATCGACAACGCGCCGACGGCATTCGATGCCGCGCGCGACCTGCTGATCGGCGCCGCGACCGCCTACACAGGGGAGGCAACACCCAAGGGATGCCTGCTTGCCAGCGCCACGGCCAGCGGATCGGACGCCTCGGCGGACGTGCGGCACACGGTCGCGGAGATCCGGCGCGGGATCGGCAACCACCTGCAGGCCCGTATCGAGCGTGACACCACGCAAGGCCTGTTGCCGCCGCACACACAAGCCGCCGCTCTTGCCGGCATGGTGATGGCGCACGTCCAGGGCATGTCCGTGCTAGCCCGGGACGGAGCAACACGCGCCTCGCTCCTGGCCAGCGTTGACGTCACCTTGACGGCCTGGCCGCGTCGCATTTGATGCAACGGATCAGGACACGGCATCGGCCGCGCGTTCGGGCAAAAGCAGGCCTGTGCGCCTCAAGCTACGAGCATTGCCCGCCGCAGCCCGTGCAGGCTGTTACCGAGCCAGAGCGGACGGCTTGCGAGCATGTCCGGCGTCACTACAGCTTCCGTCGCCGCCCCACATTCCAGCAGGGATCGGCGCAGCACCCCCGGTAACACGCCGCAGTCGAGAGGCGGTGTGACAAGCCGTCCGTCCTCCACGAACACTGTGTGTCGCGAGGCCTCCGCGACCTCGCCACGCCGGTTGAGCAGGACAGCCTCATCCACCGCCATCGCCTTCGCCTCGGCGAACGCGCGCTCGTAGATCGCGCGACGCGTTGTCTTGTGGCCGAGGAACGGATCGCCCGGATCAAGCCGGTCCGACGCCAACATGACCCGCATCGGTCCCCGCGGCGTCACGACGTCCTGGTCACTGACCGAGACCGTTCCGTCCCGCGCCAGCAGCACCCGCACCCGCCGGTCGCCCCGCGTTTGCTGGTCGCCATAAGCCGCCTGCCACCGTGCCACCCGACCCAGCAGTTGCTGCGTCACTTGCCGCTCGTCGAGCGCAAACTGGAGCGCGCGCGCGGACGCCGCCATCCGCGCGAGGTGCAGATCGAGCCGCACGAACCCCGACGATGCCGACCACCGGAAGGTTTCGATAAGACCATAGTCTTCCGCGAGATCCGTCAGCACGCGGGCCTTCAACATTGCCTCTTCGTATTCCGCATCCGGGTCGGAGTCCGCGACGATCCCCCCCCCGACCCCGTAACATCCATGTCCCTCGGCGCCGAGCACCGCCGTGCGGATCGCCACGTTGAATTGCATGTCCCCGCTGGGCGCGATCGCCCCAAGCGCTCCCGTGTAGAACCCCCGTGGGACCGGCTCGAGCGCGCGGATAACCTCCCCCGCCCGGATTTTCGGCGCGCCCACAACCGAGCCGCAAGGAAACATCGCCGCGATCTTCTCCCGCAGGCTCACCCCTGTTCGTAGCCGGCCCATAACCGTCGAGGTCATCGTATGCAGGCTCGGGTAGCTCTCCACCGTGAACATTGCCGGCACCTGCACCGTGCCCAGCACCGAAATCCGCGAGAGATCATTCCTCAGGAGATCGACGATCATCAGGTTCTCTGCCCGCTGTTTTGGATTGGCCACGAGCGCTGCTCGCGCGGCCGCGTCCTCGGCTGGGTCCTTGCCCCGCTCGGCCGTGCCTTTCATCGGACGTGTTGTCGCAACATTGTCACGCACGGAAATCCAGAGCTCCGGCGAGACCGACAGCATTGTCATCTCCCCGAGCGCCGCGAACCCGCCATGCGCCACGGGCTGCCTTGCGCGCATCGCCGCGTAGAGCGCAAGCGGGTCGCCAGAGTAACGAAAGTCTATCGGGAAGGTAAGATTGACCTGGTAGATATCGCCCGCCGCGATCAGCCGAAGCGCTTCGCGCACGCCCGCGGCGTGCCGCGCTTGGTCCTCGCTGCAAGCGAGCTGCACGGGCGGCGGCGGTCCAAACCCCGCGAACATCCGATCCATTGCAGCACCCTCGATGTGCGTCGGTGCATCGAACAGCCCCAGCCAAAGCAGCGGCGTTCCGGACGGCGCCGGCATCAGCGTCGCGAGCTTCGGCTCAAGCGCGTAGCCGAGTTCGTAGGAGAACAATCCAGCCGCATGGAGGCCAGCCGCGAGCCCCTGCTCGACCGCACGGAATGCCTCATCGAGGAGACCAGGGTCGTCGCATCGAATGACCGCGCGTGGACAAGCGTAAAGCAGCCCGAACGGTGCCGCGTTTAGCCTGTCTTCCAGCAGTATGCAGGGCGGTGTCAGGTCAAAGGACACGGACGTCTTATTGCATCAAAATACGGCGTGGTCCCCCCGCTCGGGCAGCACACCGCCGGCCAACAAAGCGCTGTAGTGGTCAAACAGGGTCTCTGTCCCGGTCGATGGTGTGCCGCCGGCATCGTAGCGGCCTGTGCGCGGGTTCAGGAGCAGCATGGATTCCGTGGCGTAGTAGCGGCCAATGCGCGCCAGTTCCGCCTTTTCGCCAAGCGATGGTGCCACGCGGGCGGCAACGCCAAGTCCGGCGATGAGGGTGTCGAGGAGTGCTACCGGCACCTGACGAAAATGCGGCGCGCGACCCAGCAGCGCAAACAGGGCGTCGCCCTGCTGGCGTGGGGTGATCGCCTCGCCTGGGCCGCCGATCGGCAGCACGCGCCCCCAGCGGTCCTCGCTGGTCACGCACTCTACGAGATAGTTTGCGAGATCGCCGTCGCTGATCGGCTTGCAGGCGGTCAGGCCGCCGTCACCGAACAGCAGAAACGGCCTGCCGCGTTTGACCCGCTCGACCTGCCCGCTCAGCGATTTGAAAAAGGCGGTCGGCCGCACGATCGAATAGCTCAGGCCGGAGCCGATCAGGGCCGCCTCGAAGGCCAGCTTGGCGTGCTGGAACGCGAGCTTCGGCCTTTGCACGCAGATGGCCGAAAGCAGGACGAAGTGGCCGACCTCAACGGCACGCGCCTGCGCAAGCACGTCGAGATGCGCCCGGTGATCGACCGCCCAGGCGTCCGCCGGCGCGCCGGTGCGCGAGGCCATGCAGGACAGCACCGCATCGAAGGGCTCGCCGCGGAACCCGTCGCGGGAGATGGATAGGGGATCGGACAGGTCGACCACGCGACCCTCGGCGCCGTCGATGACCGGCAGCTCGCCGGCTCGGGGACGGACGAAGCACACCACCTCATGCCCACGTCGCAGCAGGGCGCGCAGCGTCGCCCGGCCAATGGTGCCGGTGGCGCCAAGCAGGCAGACCCGGTTTGCAGTCGGCATTGGCATTCCAGCGCGCGGCATACCATGTCCATAGCATGAGCGAAGACACCAAGCCCGCAGAGCCCGAAACTCAGACCGAGACCGACGTCGCACCGAAGGAGGTCGGCGGCCCGAAGGAGGCCAACCCGACGCGCTATGGCGACTGGACCGTCAAGGGCCGCTGCATCGACTTCTGACTTCGCTGCGCGTTATCAGAACGGCATCATGCCAAGGTCGAAGGCACGGTCGGTGAACCAGGCCAGGGCGACGAGAGCAACCGCGGCCGAAATGCCCGGCATCACCCGCTGCGGGTAGAGGGCGGTATGTCGCAGTGCAAAGCCAATCGGTAGCACGACCGCGGCAATGCTCACCTGTGCAGCCTCCAGCCCCAGGTTGAACGAAATCAGCGCGATGCCCAATGCGAGCGGCGGCAGCGCGAGTGGGCCGAGTGCCGTGGCGAAGCCCAAACCGTGCACCAGCCCGAAGGCGAAGGCGAGCGGCCAGCGTTTCCCCGGAATGACGTGGAAGATATTGTCCAGGGCCGTAATCAGGATTGTCAGCGCGATACCGGCTTCGCTCACCCGCTCGGGGATGCTGATGATATGCAGCACCGACAGCGTCAGCGTGGTGGCGTGGGCCAAGGTGAAGGCGCTGAGCACCTTGACCGATTCGATGAACATGCCGCGGAAGCG
This sequence comes from Lichenicoccus sp., assembly GCF_965276875.1. Classification (GTDB taxonomy): domain Bacteria; phylum Pseudomonadota; class Alphaproteobacteria; order Acetobacterales; family Acetobacteraceae; genus Lichenicoccus. The sequence goes on from NZ_OZ255701.1 coordinate 1,600,895, forward strand.
GGCGACCGGCACCAGTACGGCGTCGGGGCCATGGCTGCGCGAGCGTCTTTTGAACATGGCCGGCACCAGCAGCATGGTGACGAACAGCATGTGATCGATGCCGGTGAGCAGATGATGCACGCCGGTGAGAAAGAAGCTGACCACGGTCTCGCCGTAGCCGGGGCTGACGTCGAAGCGCGCCGTGGGCTGGTCCGGCGAGAGGGCAGCGGCGTGCGGCACGCCGTCGACATTGACATTGAGCAGGCCGCGATGCATCGGGTCTAGATCGAACATCAGCCCGTATTGCACGGTGATGCTGGTCGGCACGTGGTCGCATTTGGCGACGAAGCGCAGCACCGCATAGCCGCCATCGCCGAGCTGGTCGGTCAGCAGCGTGACCGGGCCGGGCGCGCAAAGGGTCTTGCCGGCATACAGCGAAAGCCGCGCCATCGCATAGGCGACCACGGCGTCGCGCTTCCGGCGCAGCTCGCCCCAGGTGATGGCGCCGTCACCGTTGGCATCGAGGCCGATCGCGTAATCGAGGTCGCGCAGGGCGATCGACCATTGCACGTCGAGTGCCTGGCCGTGCACGTCGACATGCAGGTAGGAGCTGCTGGCGCTGTGCGCATGCGCCCGCGGCGCCGTTGCCAGCAGCAGCGCCAGGGCGGCAAAAGCGAGCCAGCGGATCATGACTTGTCTCCGAGGTCGCGCGGGCGGGCCAGCGCGCGCAGGCGCACATCCTGGACGTGATTGTGGTCCAGCCAGGCGCGAACCGGGTCCGCTGCCTCCGGCTGGCCCGCCGCGAGCGCTGTCTCCAGCAGGATACGCGCGTCGATCGGCTCGCGCTGCACCGTCCAGTTGGCGCGGGCGAGAACCAGCGCACGGCGCGGCTGGTGCAGAAGATGGAGCGTGAACATCGCCTGTTCGCGTCGATGCACGGTGTCGCCGCGCAGCCGGCTGGCCTCGAAGCGGGCAGCGAGATCGCCGATATGGCGCGCGGCAAGGGCGTTGTGTGTCTGCTGCTCGGCCAGCGCCAGGCGCAGCAGCAGCGGATCGATCCGGGTGTCGGCCGAGAGCAGCGCGATGACCGCGCGCGGATGGTTGTGGTCGAGCAGCCAGTCGCTCCAGGCGCCGAGCAGATAGGGGTCGGTCGGTTCGATGGCGAGGGCCGCGCGGAAATACTGTTCCGCGCTCGGATCACCGAGCCGTTCGGCGGTCTCTGCCGCGAGCGTCAGCGCCCAGACCGCGACCGTCGGTTGCGCCTTGGCCTCGGCCGCGTTCTGGTTGAGCGAGATCGCGACCGCGCGCAAAGCCAGCGGGGCGTGTCCGGTCAGCGACATCACCGAGGCGGTGCAGGTATCCGGCAACAGGCCGAGCGTATTCGTCGCGAACTGGCCGCAATCGCGCAGGGCGGCGGGGTAGTTCGCCTGCGCCTGGTGTACGGCGGCCAGGGTCAGCCAGGCCTGGGCCGAGCTTGGCTGGGCGGCGAGCACGCGTTTGAGGACGGCGATGCTGCCGTTGAAGTCGTGGTTGCTCTGCAGGATTACCGCACGCAGCAACAGCACGTCGGGCGGCGTATGGGGCCGAATCGGCCAGGGTGCCAGGGCCGCCTCCGCGCGCCCGAGAAAGCGCGGATCGCCGAGCGTGCGCGCCTCGCCGATGTCGAGGCGCGCAACCTTCTCGGCGAGTGCCGCGTCGTGCCGGTGTTGCGCGAGTTGCGCGTTCAGCCCGCGCAGGGCACGCGACGAGGCGTCGCGGAACCCCGGCACATGCTCCAGCACGACGCTGTCGGAGGCGGGCACGGATGGGCTCGCCCGCGCCAGGGGCGAGCCCAGCAGCAGCGGTGCCAGCAGAATTGCCAGCACCGTGCGACCGCCTCCGAACATCGCTGCCGCGCCTTATTCGTGCGCCGGCTGCGGCGAGTCCGACAGCGGCGGCATCACGTAGGGGAACGCCTGCAAATAGTGGGTGTCGTCGGTATAGGCGCCGTCGGTGAAGTCGAGCAGGCCGGCCGGTGCGTCCGACGGCTTGCCGTAGAGACCGAGCGCATAGAGCCGGCCTTCCGCCACGCGCAGGGTGATGTCGACGACGTCATCGCCCGGGCGCCGGCCGTTCGGATAACCGGCCTTGTCGCCGCCGATCACGCCCAGCCGGCTCTGCTTGCCATAGGGGGTGATGGGAATGGACGTGTTCAACCGCATCTCTTCCGAGGGACGGCTCAGATGCGCCGGGGCGTTGACGCCGGCGACGCCGGTCAGGAACACCGCGACCAGGTCGGTGCGGGGGATTTTGGTGGGTGCCTTGGCGCTCGGGAACAGCGCCTGCACCAGGGCCGGAACGGTAGGGTTGGTGACGTAGGTCGCGAACTGCGCGTCATTGGCGGGCAGGGACATGTTGAACCGGTCCTTGTCCTTGAGCCCGATCAGCAGCTCGTTGACCAGCGGATTGGCGAGACGCGAGACCTGGCTGTAGTTCTCGCGGCCGCGATCATCCATGGTGCCGAGAGACGAGGTGGTCCAGGCGCCGACCACCGGGTCGCCGACATGGGTCAGGCAGGCGGACTGGATTTCCCAGACAATGGAGGTAACGTTCTTGCCGGCGAGGTCGTCGCGCGCCGAGGCGGCATATTGCTCGCCGATCGGATGGGCGTAGTTCAGCAGGTCGAAGGTCTCGCCGAGATTGACCACGAACGGGTCCTTGCGCTGGCCGACGAAGACGCGGCCGGTGCCGCAGCCCGGCACCACGATCTGATGCGTGAAGGTCGCCGCGTAGGCTGCGTAGTTCGGGATCGACTTGTCGCCGATGCGGTCGGCGGGCTTCTGGAACAGCGTCTCGCCGCTGGTATCCTTGAGCAGCTGCTCGGACGGCTGGCCGTTGCGGTAGGTGATCAGCGCAATGGTGTACACCTCGCCGGTGTTCTGGGCGGCGTCGCTGGTGGTGGTGATCTGGCCGTCATTGATCAGCGAAATCGCGACCTTCTTGCCACCGACCGACACAGCGAGGTTGCGGTTCACCGGATAGAAGCGGAACCGGAAGGTGTAGGTCGGCGTGCCGGTGCCGTCGGAGTCAACGTTGATGTCGTAGTAGCCGTTATGCTCCATGTCGAAGAAGTTCGGGCCGCCGCCTGGATCCTGCAGCGGCACGTAGTCGGCGATCATGGTGACGTAGTTTGACCGGCCGGCCTCGTAGCTGCGGAACAGATAGAAGTCGCTGGCGTCCAGGCGCGGCATGCCGGCGATCATCGGGGCTTCGCGATGGCTCGAGGCAAAGGCCGGGACCTGCAACAGGGCCACCGCGGCGAGCGACGTCGCTGCAAGAAGGAGGCGTTTCATCGGCATCTCCTGCGCTTATTGCGCATGGTTGAGGGACGCGGCGTCAGGGCGACCCCGCGTCTGCTCATCGGCGAGCGCGGATGATTTGGATGCAGATGATATTACAGTTTCTTAATTGGTCACGCTGTCGTGATAATTGAGACGTAGACTCGGGTTCTAAACACGCTTCGAGCGCGGCCGCTTACCGGCCGCGCTCGAAGCTGAGGCGCGAAGAAATAGTGTCTGGATCAGGCGAGGCTGATCGCCGCTGCCTCTGGGCCCTTCTGGCCCTGAACCACCTGCACGCGTGTGGCCTGGCCTTCGTTCAGGCTGGACAGGCCGGACCGCTCCAATGCGGAGGCATGGACGAAAATGTCCTTGCCCCCAGTGTCCGGTGTAATGAAGCCAAAGCCCTTGGTTGCATTGTACCACTTGACGATGCCGCGAACCTCCTCGGCCTGCGACAGATCGGGCTGCATACGACCGCCGCGAACGCCGCCCGAGCGTGGTGCGCCGAAGCTGCCGGGTGCCGAGCGCGGACGCTCGGGCTGAGCGGTACTCTCGTCGACGGACACGACCTCGGCGACCTGGCGGCCTTTCGGACCTTGTCCGATCCGCACGCTGAGCGTCGCACCCGGACTGACGGAATCGTGACCCGACTGATTCAGGGCGTTGGCGTGGAGGAACACATCCCCGGAGCCATCCGCCAACTCGACGAAGCCGAAGCCCTTCTCGCCGTTGAACCACTTCACGCTGGCGCTGATTTCCGGCCCCGATGCAAGGACCTGGGAGCCACCGCCTCCTCCGCCCCCCATCGGCCGTCGGGCAGGCGGACCGCTGCGGTCGCCGAAGCTCGGAGCTGGAACGAAATCATCATCGAAGCCGCCGCGGCGCGGGGAACGGGGGCTGCGGTCGGTCCTGTTACTTCTCAACGGTCGTAATCCCGAAGTATCTATGGTGTCGGCCTGGGCGGCGCACCGAGTGGAGGCGAAGGCGATCGGTCGACAGCCATCCACCTGGATGGCGACCGACCATTGCATAGCGCGCTGTAGCCTGCACGGGCCACGGCGCGCCATCACCGGATCGTGTAGTCCGCCTGCAAGACAGCGTCAACGCGCGCCCCGCTCGCGGGGGTTTCGCCCTCTCCGCCAACCGCTTAAGGAAGAAGCGCCGTCACCGGGTAACGCAATGACCACAAAGATTCCTCGCCTCACCAGCCTGTTCGCCGCGTGCTGCGTCGGCGCCGGTCTTCCGGTGGCTGTCCGTGCCGCTCCGTTACAGGACCCGTATGGCACCTGGACGCTGCAGGCAGAGAACGATGCGGTCTCGACGCTCAAGGGCACGTCCGACCAGTACTATACGAGTGGCCTGCGGATCGGCTGGACCTCGGGGACCGATAATCAGCCGCCGGCAATCTCCAATCTGAACCGCGCGATCTGGGGCGAAGGCGTGCAGCGGATCAGCCTGGGCCTGCAGCAATCGATCTTTACGCCGGCGCAAACCCAGATCAATCCGCCCAACCCACACGACCGGCCCTATGCGGGCGTGCTGCTCGCCACCCTGAACCTGATCTCCGACACCGATACGTCGCGCAGCATCGCCGGCGTCCAGGCCGGCGTGCTCGGCTCCTATGCCGGCGGCTATCAGGTGCAGAACGGCTTCCACAGCCTGATCGGCGACACCCCGAACCGCGGCTGGTCGCATCAATTGCCAAACCAGCCGATCCTGCAACTTCAGGCATCGCGTATCTGGCGGTTTCCGGTGGTGAGCGCCTACGGCGTCTCGGTTGACGTGCTGCCGTCGTTGGCCGCCGCCGGCGGTGACTTTCGCACCTATGCCCAGGTCGGCGGCACGGTCCGCATCGGCCAAGGGCTGGACAGCGACTTCGGCACCCCGCGGATCAGCCCCGGCCTGAGCGGCGCCGACGCCTTCAAGGCGACACGCGACTTCGTCTGGTATGGGTTTGCCGGCGGCGACGGCCAGGCCGTAGGCTACGACGCAACCTTGCAGGGCAGCACCTTCCGCGCGCGCGAGCCGCATGTCTCCAAGATCTGGGATGTCGGCGAGTTCGAGGCCGGCGTCGCCCTGATCTATCACGGCGTGCGGCTGTCCTACACGCAGACCTGGCAGACCCAGGAATTCAACGGCGCCCGCTCCGGGCTGTTCAATTTCGGCTCAGTGGCCCTCTCCGCCAAGTTCTGAACGCTTGATCCGGGAACGGGATACTGGCACTCAACGGGAGAGCGTCGGGCTCAGCCTTAGGGGATCGGTCACGGTTCAGTTCATCAAGCGCAAGCGGCACGGGCCCAAACGCAAGGGCGGCGGCAGGGTCATCGCGTTTCGGGTATTCGCCGCACTCTGCGCCGGCGCCCTGGTCTGCGCCTTCGCCATCGCCGCACTGCTGCCGCCGGAGATGGATCTCGGCACCATGCTGGTGACGATGGATCCACCGGTGCTCGCCTCGATCCATGGCTTCTTTGTGGGTCATGGCGCGCCCGGCATCTACAGCCATCTGCTATTGCCGTTCCTGCTTCGGCCCGGCTGGATGCTGCCGGCAATGTTCGGCGTCATCGCCGGCGGGATTGCGTTCAGCGTGAACCATAACGGCCACAACCGTCAGAGTACCCGTCGCAGCGGCTGACACCCTTTAGGGCTCCGGCGCCGCGCCCACCGGCCGCGGCAGCGTCGGGATCGGTCGTCCGATCAGGTAGCCCTGGATTTCCTCGCAGCCATGCGCATCGAGGAAGGCGAGCTGCTCCTCGGTCTCCACACCCTCGGCACAACTGGTCATGCCAAGCGACTGCACCATCTGTAGCACCGAACGGGTGATCGCTTCCGCCCGCCGATCGCGCCCGAGGGCGGAGACGAACTGCCGGTCCAGCTTGACCTGGTCGAACGGGTAGGTGCCGAGCATGCCCAGGCAGGAATAGCCGGTGCCGAAATCGTCCAGCGCCAGCCGCACGCCCATCGCCCGCACCCGGGCGAGTTCGCGCCGTGCCATGCCGTCCGAGCCGAACGGCACCCGCTCGGACAGCTCGATCTGCAGCCGCGCCGGATCGAGGCCGGTCTCGTCGAGAACCCGACGCACCAGCGCGGGCAGACGGTTATGCGAGACCCAGACCGGCGAAACGTTGACCGAGACGCCCAAAGCCCGTTCCCAGGTCTGCGCCTCGTGGCAGGCCGCCATCATCACCCAGCTATCGATCTGCTCGATCAGTCCGGTCGCCTCGGCGCAGGGGATGAACAAATCGGGGGAGATGTCGCCGTGCCCGGGGCGGTCCCAACGCACCAGCGCCTCGAAACTGACCACCTGCTCGGTTGCCGTATCGATCACCGGCAGCCAGTTCAACGCGAAGGCGCCGATCATCGTGGCGCGCTGCAAATCCTCTTCGAGACCGGCCGAGACGACGTAGGTGCGCAGCAGCTCCGGTGTGCAATGCACGTGCCGGCCGTCACCCTCCCGCTTGGCCTGGCTGAGGGCCGCCTCGGCGCAGCGCAGCAGGCCCAGCGTGTCGCTCGCGTCAGTGGGGAAGGTCGCAACCCCGGCCGCCGGCCGCAGCGGCAGGTCGAGCCCGTCCACGTGCGCCGCCTCGCGCAGCCGGTCCATCACCCGCAGCGCCACCGCCTCGATCTCCGCCGGCGACACCCGGCCGCCGAGCACCAGCGCGAAGCCGCCGCCGCCGAGCCGCGCGAGAAAGCTGTGGCTGGGGGCCACCGCGCGCAGCCGGGTCACCACCTGCTTGAGCGACTGGTCGACGGCGCCGCGGCCATGCATGTCGTTGAGCGCGCTCAGCCGTGCGATGTCGATGCGCAGAATCGCGAAGCCCGGCGGCAGCGCGTTCGGCGCGGTCGCCTCGGCTGCCGCCACCAGCTTGTCGATATGCTGCTCAAGCGCCTCGCGGCCCGGCAGGCCGGTCACGCTGGCCGCGGCACTGCTGTCGGTGGCGGCCTTCGGCTCGAGGATCAGCATCGCACTGGCGCAGCGGCCGAGGTCGGTGAGTGCCGCGAGGCTGTCGCGCGTGAAGCGGCGCGGCTGCGCATCGAGCACGCAGACCACGCCGACCGAGGCGCCGGACTCGTCACGCAAAGTGGCGCCGGCATAGGCGCCGAAGCCGGCTGCGCGCTCCTCAACACCCGCCGCGGCAAAGCCTGTGTCATGCGCGAGATCGCCCACATCCAGCGTCACCCGGCGCTGGCTGCTCATCTGCGCGCGGATGACCGAGATCGGCAACGCCTGTCCGTTCGAGGGACCGAACGCCGCGCGGATTTGCAGCCGCCCGTTCTCGCGCACGATCACCAGCCCGAACGGCGCCTCAAGGTCGCGCGCGGCCAGCCGGGCGAACGCTCCGAACACGGTTTCGTCGCCGGTGCCGAGCATCTGCCCGGCATGCGGCAGCACCAATCGCTCAGCCTGAGGATTGGCGCCGGGAAACCGGGCAGAGAACGGCTTCGGCATGATCGTTGGCCCATAAGCGCAAATGTTGCGTCAAAGACACGTTATTGGACGGGGCGTATCTTTGGCAATGACGCATTAGCCGGGCAGCCTCCAGCAGGCGAAATCCTGGGGTGCCACGGGTGTGCCGCCCAGTAGCAGCGCGCCCTTCGGCGGCGACGGCGGGGCCCAGGAATCGGGTCCGTAATTGAACGCGAACAACAGCCCGCCACGGCGGCGCAGGCGGACGCCGGCGGGCAGGTCGATGGTCTCAAGGCCGGCGCGTGCCAGCACATGCCGCATCGCGTCCGCGAGCAGGGCGGCATCAGGCCAGCCGGCGAGATAGAGGCGGGCGCCAGCCTCGACCGCGGCGGCGCTGCCATCCGCGAAACAGGCGAGCGGTGTGCCCGACGTCTCGACCCATTCGCGCCAACGGATCGCCGCCCCAGTGAGGCCGCCGCTGACGGGATGGGCCAGGCCGGGCCGTAGCGAGGCGACCTGGGTGACGCGCACCGGCAGCATCGCGGCAAGCCCGTCGGTGATCGCAAAGGTCTGCGACTTCGAGCCGCTGCGCGGGCCGATCAGCATCGCCGCATCGGTCGCGGCGAACGCCCGCAACGCCGCGTCGGACAGATACGGCAGGCCGGGCACCAGCACGGCGCGGTAGCCGGCGAGCGAGGCTCCGGGCGGGACAATATCGACGTCCTGGCCGAGCCGACGCGCCGCCTCGTACCAGCGGTAACAGATCTCATATTGATCGAAATCCGCACCCTGCGGCTGAATCCGGGTGATCCAGACGGACTCGTAGTCGAACACGAGCGCCACCGGGGCGCGCGACGCGGCGGGCAAGGTGCCCACCTGTTTGCGCTCGGCCGCAACCCGCAGCACCTCCTCGCCGCCAGCCGAGCGCGAGCGGTCGGGACGATGCAGCCCGGCATGCATCTGCTCCTGGCCGAACGGGCATTGCCGCCAGCGGAAGTAGCTCACCAGTTCGGCGCCGTGCGCAAACGCCTCCCAGGTCCATAACCGCACCATCCCGGGCTTGGGCACCGGGTTGAACGGCGCCCAGTTCACCGGCCCGGGCTGCTGCTCCATGATCCAGAAGCGGCCGCCGCCGACGGCGCGATACAAATCGTGATGGAAGGCCGCCATGTCGGGGTGCGCGGTCTCGATGAAGTCGGCCCGCTCATCCGGGGCGAACGGGAACTGTTCGGTAAAGCCCAGCGGATAGGAGTCCCAGCTTGCGAAATCCAGCAGGCGCCCCATCGTGAAATGGTCGAAGTCGAAAAACCGGCCCATGAAGTTGTGGGTGACGAAGCGGCCTGGCGAATGCGCCCGCAGGATCTCCTCCTGCATCGCGGCGTAGGCTACGACCTGCTCGGAGGCGAAGCGCTGGAAATCCAGCCGGGCGGCGGGGGCAGTCTCGGTCACGGCGCCGTTGGGCAAGCAGACTTCGTCGAAGTCGCGCAGTTCGGCCGACCAGAACACGCTGCCCCAGGCACGGTTCAGGGCGGCGATGCTGCCGTAGCGCGTGGCGAGCCACTGGCGAAAGCCCTCCAGATCCTCCGGCCCATAGGATAGCACGGTGTCGTGGCAGCCGAACTCGTTGTCGATCTGCCAGCCGGCGACATGCGCATTCTCGCCGTAGCGCGCGGCCAGCACGGTCACGATGCGGCGGCTCTCCTGCCACCAGACCTTTGAGGAAAACGACGTGTGCCGGCGTGACCCGAAGCCCCGCACGCGGCCATCGGCGCCCACCGGCAGGATGCCGGGCTCGCGGTCGACGAGCCATTTCGGCGGCGTCGCGGTCGGGGTGCCCAGCACCACGGCCAAGCCGGCGGCGCCGAGGGTCGCGATGGCGCGGTCGAGCCAGCCCCACTCCAGCCGGCCGGGCTCTGGCTCGATGCGGCTCCAGGCGAACTCGCCTATGCGCACCATGCCGATGCCGGTCTCAAGCATCGCCGCCGCGTCCGACGCCCACTCCCGCTCGGGCCAGTGTTCGGGATAGTAGCACACGCCAAGCATCGGTTCCGTCTCAGTCATCGGCGGTCAGCTCCAGGATCAGCGCGCTTTCGGGCTGCATTTCCGGCAGCGCGATCCCCGCACTCCCGAGCAGCGCCCCAGGCAGGCTCAGACCCTCTCCGAACAAGGCGCGCTGCGCGGGCGAGAGCCGGGCATCGAGCCGTTGCGGCGGCGGCGCGTGCAGGCGGTAGCGTTGTTCCGGGTCCAGCCCGGGCAAGGCGAGCGGCGGCGGCCGCCATGCCTCGCGTCGCTCCTGCGCTACCAGATAGGCGGCATGGCGGCGGTCGTCCGACACAACGCCCCGCACCGAACGGCCGGCGACGGCAGCACCGGCCTGGTGGCGCCCGGCATGCAGCAATGACCGCAGCCGCTTGTGCAGGGCGATCCAGGCCGTGAGCGATGCGGCCTCCGCCTCGTCGAGCAGGGTCGGGTCGAGCTCGACACCCATATGCCCGAACAAGGCGACCGCGGCGCGGAAATCGAGGCTGTGTCGGCGGCCGGTCTGGTGGTTGGGCGAGGCCGCGACATGGGCTCCCATCAGCTCCGGCGGCAGGAAGCGCGAGAAGCCGCGCTGGATCGCGAGACGCTCGAGCGCGTCGGTGCAGTCGGAGGTCCAGATCCGCTGAGTATTGCGCAGGATGCCGAAATCCGCGCGCGCGCCTCCGGAGGCGCAGCTCTCGATCTCGAGCGCGGGATGCGCCTCGCGCAGCCGCGCCATTAGCGCCCAGGTCGCCAGCAGGTGAGCCCGATAGGCCGGGCGGCCACGCACGTCGCCGGCGGCAACGAAGTCGCGGTTCATGTCCCATTTCAGATAGGCGATCGGGTGCGCCCGCAGCAGCGTGTCGAGTTGCGCGAAGACGCCTTCGGCGATCTCCGGGCGGGTCAGATCGAGAATGAGCTGGTGGCGCGAGGTCAGCAGCGGCCGGCCCTCGACATGCAGCACCGCGTCGGGGTGGGCGCGATACAGGTCGCTGTCCGGATTGACCATCTCCGGCTCGACCCAAAGCCCGAACTCCAGGCCCATGCCGGTGACCGCATCGATCAGCGGACCCAGACCGCGCGGATATTTATTGGGGTCGGGGCGCCAGTCGCCAAGGCCCGCGCGCGCGTCGTCGCGACCCGCCATCCAGCCGTCATCGAGCACGAAACGTTCGATCCCGAGAGCCACCGCGGCGCGCGCCTGGGCCAGCAGCCGGTCATGGTCGTGGTCGAAATAATTGCCCTCCCAGGTGTTCAGCGTCACCGGCCGCGGCCGCATCGCACCCTCCGGCCAGCGCAGCACGTGCCGGCGCGCGCCGTCATGGAAGTGCCGCGAGAGGCCGGAGAGCCCGTGCGCCGACAGCGACGCGTAGGCGATGGGCGATTCCAGCGACTCGCCCGGACCCAGGATGACCTCGCCGGGATGCAGCCATTCGCCGGTGGCAATCAGGATCCGGCCATCCTCGAGCCGCTCGGCGGTGGTGCGGTGATTGCCGCTCCAGCCGAGATGAACCCCGTGCACCAGGCCGCGATCCTCGTCGAAGCCCGGCTCGCCCGCGATCAGCCCCGGGAAGCGGTCATGGCTGCGGCCGCGCCGGTTCTCGGACGCCCACAGCCCACTCGTCAGCGCGAGCCGGCGCTCCGCGAATTCGCCGCCCCAGCGCCCGTCGAAGACCAGCAGCTCGCCGGCCTCCGCCGGCAGCACGAACACCCCGGCGGCCAGCCACGCCACCTGCAGCGGCGCCGCGCCATCGTTGCGCAGCCGGGTGCGCATGCGGAGGATGTCGCCGTCCGGCGGCGACGTGAGGATGATATCCAGGCCGAGGCCGGCGAGCGGGTCCTCGGCAGTCAACCGCAAAGCGCCGGCGCCCTGCTGCACCGTCACCTGCTCGAATGAAGCGGTCCAGTCGACACCGCCGCGGCTGGCGAGCAGGCCAGGCGCGCGCATCGTGCCGGTGCCGAGTGTCGGCATCAATGCGGCCTCGACATGGTCCTCGTCGAGGCCGTTATGGCGCGGCGCGCGGTCGCGCAGATGGGCGACCTTGTCCAGATCGAGTGCTGCCGGCAGCCGATCGCCCCAGTGGACGATTTCCGGCATGCCGTCATCGCGTTGCAGCAGCAGCAGGGTGCTGTTGCCGCCGTCGAGGCGGAAGGGCCGCATCGCCTCAGTCGTTCGCGGCCGTGGATTTCTCCGCTTCCGCCAGGGTCTTGACAATCGCATTGACCTGCGACGGGTCATACAGCAGGCGCTGGAACTGCTGCATACCGGCATCGGCCATGCGCGGTACGGTGTCGCGATCAAAGAATTGCGCGAAATGCGGTATTTTTGCCAGATGCGCCGCCTGTTGCTGGAGCAGCGCATTCGGCGCCACCGTGGCCGACTTCAGCACGGGCAGTTCGCCGAGACCCTCGGCGAGCTTGCTCTGTGGCGCGTCCTCGGCGAGGAAGGCGAGGAACAGCTTGGCGTTTGCCTGGTTCTTCGCGCCCGATGGCATCGAGAACATGTCGATCGGCGCATCCTCCGCCGGTCCCGCCTGCGGATTGATTACCGGGAAGTTGAAGAAGCCGATCTTGTCGGCCATGTCGGGCGGGATCCCGGGGATGATGAACGAGCCGATCAGCATCATCGCCGACTTGCCGTTGAACATGAAACGCTGCGCATCCTGCCAGCGATACGACGTTGAATTGGGCGTAAAATACCCGTGCTTCACCAGGCTTGCCCATTCGGTGAGCACCTTGCGCACGCCGGGACTGTCGTAGGAGATCTGCCCGTGCATCAGTGCCTCGTGCGCGGCAAACCCGTTGGTGCGCATGTCGAGGTAATCGAACCAGCCGGCGGCCGGCCATTTCTCCTGGTCACCAAGCGCGATCGGAGTCAGCCCGGCCTGCTTGAGCTTGGCGCAGTCGGACAGGAACTCGGCCCAATTCTTCGGCACGCTGATCCCGGCCTTGGCGAACAGATCGCGCCGATAATAAAAGCCCCACATGTAGTAGCCGTAGGGCATCCCCCACTGCTGGCCGTCATAGGTCAATTGTTCGCTGACGCCGGGCGCGATCTTGCTTTCAAGTCCGACGGATTTCCAGACATCGCTGACCGGCGCGAACAGCTTGGGCTTGACGAAGGTCAGCATGCGCACGCCGGGATACCAATAGACCAGGTCCGGCGGATCGGTCGCCAGCCAGTTGCGGATCGCGGTCTTTTCCTCCTCGTGCCCGAACACGTTGACCGTCACGTGGATGTCGGGGTGCGCCTTGGTGAAGGCGTCGACGGTCGCCTGGAAGGCCGCCTTGTCTGTCGGTGCGCTGAGCCCGGTATTGATGACCAGGTCGCTCGCCTGCGCCCGGCCCTGGCCCATCAGGCAGGCCGACACTGCCAGGCCGAGCAGCGCCTTGATTGATCGGCTGGCCATTCGTCTTCCTCCGTTCGCGTTCATTTTGTTCTTCCCATCCCGCGCTCGCACCGAGCCGCCGCGACACGTTAGCCGGACGGCGTGGATAGGCAAACCGAGGTCCATTGACGCGGCGGCGCACGGGCGCGAATGATGCCGCCGACGGGTGGGGAGAGATTGTTGCGAACCGGGGCCATCGGAGCAAGCTGGACCCGGGGGGCCATACCCTGGCTGTTCGTCGGTCCCGCGACCGTGATGTTCGCGATCTGGGTCCTCTACCCGATCTTCGACAGTTTCCGGATCAGCTTCTATCATTGGTCCGGCATCGGCCATCCCCGCTTCATCGGGTGGCACAACTATGCCGAGCTGTTCGCCAGCGACACGTTTCGTCAGTCCATCATCAACAACATCCTCTGGCTGCTGCTGATGATGCTTGCACCCCCGCTGGGGCTCGCGGCGGCCTTGCTCCTGAACCAGCAGATGCTCGGCATGCGGATCGCCAAGACCTTGTTCTTCTTTCCGTTCGTGCTCTCCCAGGTGGTCATCGGCGTCGTCTTCTCGTGGTTCTACCAGCCGGCCGGCGGACTGCTCGATACGCTGTTGCGCGGCTTCGGCGGCAGCGGTCTCGCGGTGCTGTCGAACCCGAACCTGGTGACCTTCGGCATTATCGCCGCCGGGCTGTGGCCGCAGACCGCCTATTGCATGATCCTGTATCTCACCGGCCTGAACGGCCTCAATCCCGAACAGATCGAAGCCGGACGGCTGGACGGCGCACGTGGCTTGCGCCTGCTGTGGCACGTTGTGCTGCCGCAATTGCGAGCCTCGAACTTCATCGCCTTCGTGGTCACCATCATCGGCGCGCTGCGCAGCTTCGACCTGATCGCGGTGATGACCCAGGGCGGTCCGTTCGGCAGCTCCAGCGTGCTCGGCTGGATGATGTATCAGGAGGCGATCAGCAACTATCGCTACGGCTATGGTGCGGCCGTCGGCGTCGTGCTGTTCGTGATCATGTCTGTGTTCATCGGCGTCTTCCTCTGGCGCATCCTGAAGACCCTGAACTGATGTATCCGAACCAGATCTCTCCCCGCCGGCGCGGCATGCGCGTACTTTATGGCTGCCTGGTGGCGTTCGCGATCGCCATCTGGCTGCTGCCGCTGCTCGCGGTGTTGCTCACCTCACTGCGTTCACTCGCCGAGATTAATGCCGGCGAGTTCTGGACCTGGCCGAAGCGGCTCGCCTTCGTCAATTATGTCGACGTGTTCCGCCAGACCGGCATGGCGCGCTACCTGCTCAACAGCCTGATCATTACGGTGCCCGCGGTCATCGGTGCGATTACGCTCGCGACACTCGCCGGGTTCGCGCTCGCCAAATACCGTTTCCGCGGTGATCGGCTGCTGCTCGCGCTCTTCATCGGCGGCAATTTCGTGCCCTACCAGATCCTGATGGTGCCGGTGCGCGACTTTTCGCTGCATCTCGGCCTGTACAACACCTTCTGGGCGCTGATCCTGTTCCATACGGCGTTCCAGACCGGCTTTGCGGTGTTCTTCACGCGCAACTTCATCGCCGAACTGCCGGACGAGCTGATCGAGGCGGCGCGCCTCGACGGCATCTCCGAATGGGCAATTTTCCGTCACATCGTGCTGCCGCTCACCCGTCCGGCGATCGCCGCCCTCGCGGTGCTGCTGTTCACCTTCGTCTGGAACGACTATTTCTGGGCGCTGGTGCTGGTGCAGAGCAGCGGGGTGAAGCCGGTAACCACAGCGTTGCAGGCGCTGCTCGGCCAGTTCATCGCCGCCTGGCAACTGGTCTCGGCGGCGGCGCTGATCGCGGCCATGCCGCCGATGGTAATGTTCTTTGCCATGCAGCGGCATTTCATCGCCGGCCTCACCCTGGGGGCGACCAAAGGATGACCGAACGCCTGACCATCCCCGTGCTGCTCGGCTCGGTGCGTCGCGACCGTTTGGGCATACGTGCCGCAACCTTCATCATCACCGCCCTCGCCGCTGCCGGGCACGAGGCGGTGCTGGTCGATCCGATGGCGCTGGGACTGCCGCTGCTCGACCGAATGTACAAGGAGCACCCCAAAGGCCACGCGCCGGAGCCGCTGGAGCGCCTGGCGGCGCTGTATCGGCGCGCCGACGGCTTCCTGCTGGTCAGCGGCGAATATAATCACGGTGTGCCGCCGGCGCTGTCGAACCTGCTCGACCATTTCCTCGAGGAGTATTTCTGGCGGCCATCGGCGATCCTCTGCTATTCCGCCGGCCAGTTCGGCGGCGTTCGTGCCGCGATGGCCTTGCGCATGATGCTCGGCGAACTCGGCATGCCCAGCATCCCGACCCTGCTCGCGATCCCGCGCCTCCAGCAGGTGCTCGACCAGGACGGCCGACCGCTTGCGGACTGGGTTGCCCGATCGGCCGACCGGTTTCTGGCCGAGTTCGCATGGTATGCGCGGGCACTGCGCGCGCAGCGGCAGGCTGGGACGCCTTATTGAAGCGGCCGCGGCTTGACAAGGCTCATGACCAACCATGACAATTCATGGTTGCAATCCAAGCCGCGGGAGGCTCGATGCAGGCTGACGGACCAGTGCCGGCGCACGCTTCACAGGCGGCCGACTCTCTGTTCGCGCGTCATATCGAGATCGCGCCCACCGACACCGACGAGTCCGGCGTGGTCTATACGCCGCGGATCGCGGATTTCGTCGTCGAGACGGTGGAGACCTGGTTCGTCGACCGTTTGGCCATGGTGCTGCATGCAAACGGTCGGCACATGGTCTTTGCCTCGCTGTCCTGCACCTTCCTCTCACCGATGCGGCCGCGCGACGGCATGGAAATCCGGGTGGCGCTGCGACGCATCGGGCGCTCCTCCCTGGGTTTCGAGATCGTCGGTCTGAGGCAATCCGACGACCGGCTCTGCTGGATGGCGGAGACCGTGTGCGTCTTCATCGAGCCGCAGAGCTTTCGCAGCCGCACGATCCCGCCGGAGTTGCGCCAGGTGCTGCGCGCCGAGGCGGACCTCGCCATCCGCCATCCCTTCGCCGACCGTACGATGGGCGCCTGAGCCGAATGGCCCAGAAAGCAAACAAGACGACTGCCAGCAGGACCGACCCCGAACTCTGGAACCGCGTCAAGCAACAGGTCACCGCCGAGGCGGAGGGCGGCAATCCGGGACAATGGTCGGCGCGCAAGGCGCAGCGTGCGGTCAGGCTCTACAAGCAGGCCGGCGGCGGCTACGACGCACCCAAATCCGCGGATAACCACCTGTCGCAATGGACTGACCAGGATTGGGGAACCCGCTCGGGTGAGCCGAGCGGCGAGACCGGCGAGCGCTATCTGCCGCGTCGCGCGCGCGAAGGTCTCAGCCGCGCCGAATACGACCGCACCACCGCAAAGAAGCGTGCCGACACCGCCAAGGGCCGCCAGTTCTCCAAGCAGCCGGCCGACATCGCCCGCAAGACCGCGGCCGGTCCGACCCGCGCCGAACTCCTCAAGGAAGCGGCGCGCCACCAGATACGTGGGCGCTCGCGTATGACCAAGGCAGAGCTCGGCCATGCGCTGCGAGGGCGCTCCTGATGGATGACGACGACACCGAGGGGATCGCCCGCGAATTCAGGCGGGTCGTGAACATGCCTCCCGCCGCCTTGCGCAAATGGCTGCGGACCGAGGAGAGCCGGTCGGTCGGCATGACCCCGGACGGCGAGAAGGTTACTGATCCGAAACAGGACGAGGCGGTCGGCCATGGCATGGGACGGACCATCCTGGCGATACGCGCCAAGAAGGCGGCGCAGCTTGACGCGGACGATTATGCCGCGATGCGCAAGGTGATCGGCTACGTGCATCGCCATTCCAAGCAGCGGCCGAAGGGCGACGTCACCGACACACGCTGGCGTCACGCTTTGATGAACTGGGGTCATGATCCCCTCAAATAGCGAAGGCGTGGCGGTGGTCGTCGGCGCCTCCGGCGGTATCGGCGGCGCCCTGGTCCGCGCCCTGCAGGAGGGCGGCCGCTACCGTCGCGTGCTGGCCTTGTCGCGCCGAGGGCCGGAAGGCCGGATCGATCTGCTCGACGAGGACAGCATCGCCAAGGCGGCGCGCGGTCCGGTCGCGGACGCGTTGCATGACGCGGGCGCTTCGCTGCGTCTGGTGATCGTGGCCACCGGCGTGCTGCAAGGCGAGCGGATCGCCGCCCCGGAGCGCAGCTATCGCGGCCTCGACGCGGACAGCCTGATGGCCTCGATGCGCATCAACATGATCGGCCCGGCGCTCGTCGCCAAGCACATGCTGCCGCTGCTGCCGCGCCAGGGCAGGAGCGTGTTCGCGGCCCTCTCCGCGCGCGTCGGCAGCATCGGCGATAACCGGCTCGGCGGCTGGCACGCCTATCGCTCGGCAAAGGCGGCGCTGAACATGATGCTGCGCAACTTCGCCATCGAACTCGCGCGCACGCATCCCGAGGCGCTGGTGCTCGGCCTGCATCCGGGCACCGTGGCGACGGCGCTCAGCCAACCTTTCCAGGCCGGCGTGGCCACGGAGAAGCTGTTCACCCCGGACGTCTCGGCGGCCCGGCTGCTTTCTGTGATCGAGGCGGCGACGGTGGCCCAAAGCGGCCAGGTGCTCGCCTGGGACGGCGCGATGGTGCCGCCGTAGCTCGTCTCAGGCCGCGAACGAGGCCAGCTCGTCCTCGTGCAGCAGCACGATCCCGGTGCGTGCCGCGAGTTGCCGCGCCGCTTCGGTGAACGGGGCATTGGAGACTATCGCGGCGAGATCGCTATGCTGGTGTTCGCGCACCATGCAGGCCTCCCGGACTGCATCGACATCCACCGGATTGCCGGAGGTGTGGCATTGCAGGGCCAGCACCAGGCCATTGCTGCGTGCGATCACGTCGGGACCCGGCAGTCCGGTGGAAAACCGGGTTCGCGCATCCCACCCGGCATGGCGCAGCCGCACCACGCAGCGGGCCTTGTAGTCCCCGTCGCTCGGTGGTTCGGCCGCGGGAGAGGACTCCTCATGGCGCAACGGCAGGACAACAGCGGGCGGCGGATCCTCTGCCTCGGCCTGCAACGGCGTGCGCTTCAGTCTGGCCAGCACGAACCGCACCAGCAGCGTCGCGACGATGATGATCAGTGCCCAAAGCATCACAACCGCGAACAGATGGCTGCTGCGTTGCGTCTGCACCGTGCGGGCGGGCGTCTGGGGGGGCGTGTGGGTTGTCACCGGCGTTGTCACTGGCGGGGGAGGCGGCGGCGGCAGCGAGACCAGCGGCGCGATCGCGCGCAATGGGGCCGCGGGCGGCGGCGGCACCACTGCGCGCATTGCGGCGGCGCTCGTGACGTTCGTCCGCGGTTCGTGCGCAGTCTGCCGATCGTGCGGTGCTACGGCCAGTCCGTGTACCGCGCGCACGCTCGATCGCCGGAAGAACAGCGGCGGCTCGCCGGCGTGCGGCGGCTCGCGTCGCAACAGCAGCAGCCCCCGGCGCCCGGCAAAAGGCAGACGCTCCCAGTGCTGCCATGGCGCTACCCGAAAGCAGTGGCCACGCGCCCGTGCCGAGCTGCTTCGAGCAGCCAGCGCGGCCGGGTCGATGCACGCATGGGTGACGTGGCGAACATGATAGAGCTCTTCGGAAAAGCCGGTGGTCGGCAGCAACAGCAGCAGGCCGATGAGCGGCAACTGTCGCATGAGTGGGCTCACCTCATCATAGGCTCGCGCTGAGGATGTCATAACGCCGCGGGGGCGTAAACGCGCCGGCTGGTGCCCCGCGGCTTCATGACGTCATTCCATCAGCTTGGCGGTGAGGTAGGTATATTCGAGCGCCTGCTCGCGGGCGATCTCGCGCAGGTTGGCCCCCGCCGCGTGGCCGCCCTCGGTCTCCTCGTAATAGAGGAACGGCAGATGCAGCTGCTGCATCTTCCAGGCGAAGTGTCTTGCGTGCACCGGGCCGACGCGGTCGTCCCTGCTAGTGGTGAAGAGGAACGGCTCCGGGTAGTCCACGCCGGCCTTGAGATTGGCGAGTGGGGAAATGCTGGCCAGGAAGGCGCGCTGCGCGGGGATGCTGACGCTGCCATACTCGCCGACCCAGGACGCACCGGCGGCCATCGTCTCGTAGTGCAGCATGTCCAGCAGCGGCACCTCGATCATCACCGCGCGCCATAGTGACGGGTGCTGGATGAACTCCACCCCCATCAGCAGCCCGCCGTTCGAGCCGCCGCGTATGCCCAGGCGACGCGGCGAGGTGACGCCGCGCGCGATCAGGTCGCGGCCGACCGCGGCGAAATCGTCGAAGGCGCGCTGGCGGTGCGTCTTGATCGCGGCCTCGTGCCATTTCGGCCCGAACTCGCCGCCGCCGCGTATGTTGGCCAGCGCGTAGACGCCGCCATGCGCGAGCCAGAGCTTGCCGAGCAGCGCCGAATAGAGCGGCGTCATCGAGACCTGAAAGCCGCCATAGGCATAGAGCTCGGTCGGATTGGCGCCGCTCAGCTTCATGTCGCGGCGATGCACCAGGAAGTACGGGATCATCGTGCCGTCCTTCGAGCGCGCCTCGAACTGCTCGACGACATAGGGGCGTGCGTCGAACTGCGCCGGCAGCGCCTTGATCCGCGCCGTCGCGCCGGTGCGGGTCTCGGCCAGCCACAGCGTGCTGGGATCGAGGAAGCCGGTGACGCCGAAGAAGGCGCGGTCGTCGTGCGGAGAGGTCGCGGCCACCTCGACCGAGACATTCTCCGGCAGCGTCAGCCGCTTCGCCTGCCAGCCGCCCCGCGTCGGCGTAAACACCCGGCCCTGGCCGCGCACATTGTCGTAGATCGCAGCCGCCAGTGTCGTTTTGGTCGCCGCCATGCTGTCGACCGTCTGACGCGGGCCCGGGGCGAAGATCAGCATCGGCGGTGCCGTGGGATCGGCCAGCTCGAGCGAGACCAGGCTGCCGGCGCGCACTGGAGGGGCTTGCTTCGGTGTCCAGTCCTGGTCGATCTCCACCACCAGCCGGCCGTCCACCAACGCCTCGATGGTCGAGCGCGGCGGCAGGTCAAGCCGCAGCAGCCCGGACGGCGTGACCAGGGTGTGCTCGATACTGAAAAAGCTAACGGCACGTTCGATCAGGGTGGCGCGATGGCCGTCGCCGTCCGTGAACGTCTCCGGCGAGACGCTGACATCGTGCGGCGAGCCACGAAAAATTTCGTGCGCCTGCCCCAATGCCGCGCCGCGCGTCAGGCTTTTCACCACAAACGCATAGCCCGATTCCGTCATGGTCCCGGGGCCCCAATCGCGCGCGACCAGCAGGGTCGTGTCGTCGAGCCAGTCGACCTGCTGCTTCGAGCGAGGCAGCGTAAACCCGCCCGGCACGAAACGGCCGGTTTTCAGGTCGAACTCGCGCTCGGTCACCGCATCCTCGCCGCCATCCGAGAGCGACACCAGGCAGAACCGCTCCTGCGGCTCGGCACAGTTCGCACCCTTCCACACCCAGTTGGCATGCTCCGCCCTGGACAGCGCGTCGAGGTCGATGACCGTGTGCCAGGCAGGTGTCGCCGTGCGGTAGAAGGCAAGGCTGGTGCGCCGCCAGATGCCGCGCACGTGGCCTGAATCCTGCCAGAAATTATAGATCGCCTTATTCAGCGGCTCGGGTGCGGGAATGCGGTCATGGGTCTGCAGCAGGGCCAGCGCCTCCTTGTGGAACGGCGCGAAATGCACGTCGCTTTGCAGCACGCCCAGGCTGCGGCGGTTCTGCGCCTGCACCCACGCCATCGCCTGCTTGCCATGGATACTGGACAGGAACGCAGGTGGCGCCGCAACGGCGGGCAGTCCCGCGATGATCAGCAGGGCGGCAAGGAGGTGCGCTGTTCTCGGCAATGGCTGGCTCTCCGGCGGGCCTCGGCCGGATTGCCGAAACGTCCTCAACAGCTAAGCTAGCTCAGCATTGACGAAGGACGCAGCACCCATGGCGAACGGTTCCGCATCCTCCCTCGACCGCAGCGCCGTCCATGTCATCGCCGCCTGCTATCTCGGCTGGACGCTCGATGCGTTCGATTTCTTCATCATGGCGTTCGTGCTCAACCAGGTGGTCCGGACCTTCGGCGTGTCGGTCGGCGCCGGCGCCTTCGCCTTCACCCTGACGCTCGCCTGCCGCTTCATCGGCGCGCTCGTCTTCGGACGGCTGGCCGACCGCTTCGGGAGACGACCGACGATGATCGCCAACGTGCTCTGCTATGCGGCGCTGGAACTGCTCACCGGGTTCGCCACCAGTTTCACGATGTTCCTGATCCTGCGCGGGCTCTACGGGGTGGCGATGGGCGGCGAGTGGGGTGTCGGCGCCTCGCTGGTGATGGAGAGCATCCCGGCACGCTGGCGCGGCGCGGTCTCCGGGCTGCTGCAGACCGGCTATCCGATGGGCTTCCTGCTCGCCTCGTTGCTCTCGATCGCCGAGCCCGCGCTCGGCTGGCGCGGCATGTTCTTCGTCGGCGCCGCACCTGCCCTGCTGGTGCTCTATATACGCCGCGCGGTGCCGGAGAGTCCCGACTGGCTGGCCCGCGACACTGCCGCGGCGCGTGTCTCGATCTTCACCGTGCTGGGCCGCAATCTCGGCCTGACAGTGTTTGCCGTCTGCCTGATGATGGGCTTCAACTTCTTCTCACACGGCTCGCAGGACCTGTATCCGAGCCAGTTTCTCGCGCGTCAGCATCACCTGCCACATGCTGACGTGTCGCTGATCATGATCATCATCAACATCGGTGCGATCGTCGGCGGTCTGGGCGCCGGGGTGTTGTCGCAGCGTATCGGCCGGCGCTGGGCGATCGGCCTGCTGGCCCTGCTCGCCTTGCCGGTGATCCCGCTCTGGCTGTTCTCCAATGGCATGGTCTGGATCGCGCTCGGCGGATTCCTCATCCAGGTCTGCGTGCAAGGCGCCTGGGGCGTGGTTCCGGTCTACCTCAACGAGATCTCGCCGCCGGCGATCCGTGCGACCTTTCCGGGCGCGGTCTACCAGCTCGGCAACTTCCTGGCGTCCGGCAACGCCAACCTGCAAGTGTGGTTGTCTGGACCGCTCGGCAGCATCGGTGCGGCGATGGCGCTGGTCGTGGGCCTCGCCGGCCTGCTCATCGCCCTGCTGGTCAGCGTCGGCCGCGAAGCGCGCGACGTGCGCATGGGACGCGAACTCCGCGCATGACGACGCTGTGGATCGCGCTGGGCGGCGCGCTCGGCAGCGTGGCGCGATTCTGGCTGGCGGCACTGGCCGAGCCGATCAGCCGTTCGCTGCCGCTCGGCACGATCGCGATCAATGTCTCGGGCTCCTTGCTGATCGGCTTATTCGGCACATTGACCCTGCATAACGGCCGCTTTCCCGCCTCAGAGTCGGTGCGGCTTTTCGTCATGGTCGGCTTCTGCGGCGGCTTCACCACCTTTTCGTCGTTCAGCCTGCAAACCCTGGAGCTGCTTCGCGCAGGCGCCTGGACGCGCGCACTGGTCAACATGGCCGCATCGCTGCTGCTCTGCCTGGCGGCGGTCGCGGCCGGCCATGCGCTTGCAGCCCAGATCAACGGCGGCGCCAGGCACTACGCGGAGATCGAGACCGAGGAAGAGACCTTCTGACGCTGTCCGGACTTCCGGATCCTGGTTTTCGGCGCCTGGTGCAGAGTCAAAGACCCAGCCTCGCTGCTCGACTACAAGGACCAAACCGGCGCACCCCTCCAGCGCCCAGCACCCCCTCGCCCGCCGCGATCGCTTCAACCGCGCTTTGATCAAAAGGACCGGCGTCACCTCTGCAATCCGTAATCGGGTTCAGCAACCACCTGGCCAGAGTTGTGTCTGGCAAGTCCTGCAAAATGGTTTGGGCGCGGCGGTCACGGTGGTGATCGCAATTGTTCCTTGATCGCGTGACGGCTCTGAGCGGGGGAGGATTGGCCGGGTCGAGGCTGGCGCTCTTGCGCCACCGCGAAGCGGCGCGGAGCGGCCTTGAGGCGGACAAGCCTCCCCCGCATCCTGGGTCATGCAGCCAAGGCTCGCAGGGTTTCTTTCTTGTGCTCCCGCAGGTGCTCCATGTTGAGATAACGTAACGCTTCAAGCCAACCCTCGTGCGTCTCGATGGCCAGCGCGCGTGAGAGGCGCAGGCAGCTGGCGGTGTTGGGGAAGATGCGCACCACCAGGGTGCGGCGCTTCAGCTCCTGGTTCAGCCGCTCCAACATGTTGGTCGACTTCATGTGCTTGTGATGGGCTCTGGGCAGCCGATAGTAGGTGAGCGTCTCTTCGACGTTCTCCTCCACCCAGGCCACCAGCTTGGAATACTTGCCCTGCCATTTGGTGACCCACTGGGCGATGTCGCGGCGGACCTCCTCGATGTCGCGCCGGTCATAAAACCAGCGCAGCTCCATCAGGCAGTCGTCGTCATGCTTGCGCGGCAGGTAATCCAACGCGTTGCGCAGAAAGTGCACGTAGCAGCGCTGCCAGGCCGCCTCGGGCAAGATTTCCCGGATCGCCGCCTTGAGGCCCGCGTGATCGTCGCTAACCACATACTCCACCCCGTGCAGGCCGCGCGTCCGCAGTCCAGCCATGAAGTCTCGCCAACTCGACCGGCTCTCGCGGTTGGCGACCTCCACGCCCAGCACCTGGCGCCGCCCCTCCCAATCCACGCCGATCGCAATCAGCACCGCCTGGCTGACAATCACGCCGCCTTCGCGCACCCGCTCGTAGCGGGCATCCACAATGAGGTAGGGATACGGCTCCTCCAGCCGCCGACCAAAGAACGCCGTCAGCTTCTCGTCCAGCCGCGACGTCGCCTCGCTGATCGTCGAGGCCGAGAAGCTGTGACCGCATAGCTCCTCGGTGATTGCCTTGACCTTCCGCGTCGAGACACCCTGCACATACATCTCCGCAAGCGCCCCGACCAAGGCCTTCTCCGACCGCTGATAGCGCTCGAACAGCTCCGTCGAAAAATGACCCGCCCGGTCCTGCGGAACCCGAAGCTCCAAAACGCCGACACGGGTGATCAGCTTGCGGTCGTAGTAGCCCGACCGATGGCCCACCCGCTCGGCCGTTCGCTCGCTCTTGCCAGCTCCCAGCGCCTCGGTCATCTCCGCCTCTAGCACCTCCTGCAATGCCGCCTGCAAAACCGCCCGAAAGCCGTTCTCGTCAGACAGCAGCAGCGCCTTCATATCCGCGCCCAATGGCGCTAAATTCAACTTGGTCATGGCATCGCCCTTCCACGGGGTTGGTGACTTCGAACATCACCACTTTGCCATGACCACCTCGCTACCGCGATTTTGCAGAACCTTCAGGACACTACCCAAGCCGACGTGCGAACGCGAATCAACCGAGAGAGTGCTGCCGGCCCCATAATCCTATCGCGCGCTCCGCGCGACGTGATACCCGTCAGCCCATGGATAGGTCGCCGGATATCTATGATGAAGCCGACGAGGCGGCGGACGAACCCGCCACGCTTAAGGCTGAGCGCCAAGCCGCCGCTGGTATAGGCGTGCCACACGACGAGGTCGCCACCTGGGTACGCTCTTGGGGCACCGCAACCGAGTTGCCGCGACCGAAAGCGAGCAAGAGAAACCTGCTATAACCGAATTAAAATCGGACTTCATATTTTCGAATAATACGTGTGAGCACAGCCCCATAATCCATCTCGGTTTGTTTCTGGTCTAACCACTCGAATGGATATGGCGGCTCGTTCGTTGCCCGGAAACGAAGAACCAGGAACTCGTCGAAGTTCGGTCCTGCCCGGGCCAATAGTCGTCGTTCGGCTTCCGCGGCTTCTTGAACTGGGGGTTTCTGCCCCTTTTCCCCAGTCGCCCATGCCTTATCGCCCTCATATGAGACATACCGAGAGGCATGGTTGATGCCGACGATCCCGACAGTGATTGGCGTTCCGCCAGCTTTCAGGAACTCCCGCTTCTGATTCTGCAGATCGTTCATCACCCGGTCGATCTGCTTGATCATGGATTTGGCGAGGATTTTGACCTCTGTGCCTACTTCAACGGTGGCAACGGACCCACGAGCCACGGTAAAACCCGGCACAACAACCACCACAGCTTGCGGGATTAGTTCACCGAACGTCCCATCCCCCCGGCGCGCATCGATTCCGCGCAACTGATTGCGGACGTTGAGAACACGCGTTTGAGCGTCGACACCGATTTTAAACTTAGGCGAACGGTTGAGAGCGTACAAGTCCTCGGGCAAGCACCACGCTACCGAATCACCGAGGCTCGAATCCCGGTGGAGGTAGCGGTTGCCGTTAAACAGGCTGCGAAAGCGATTCAGCAAACGGTATTGCAAGCTTGCTTGCTTTCAGAGGAGCAAGTTCAGGTAAGGCGTGAAGCTGCACTGTCGCTCGCGCGGCGCCTGTGAACCGGGGTTGGGAAGAAGCCGCGCACAGACGGCTATGGGCAATCTTGAGGTAAGTGGATTCAATTTCGTTCCCGATTGAGTTACGTCCGGCATTCAGCGCCGCAAGATTTGTGCTCCCAGTGCCCGCGAACGGATCAAGCACGATATCGCCCGCGAATGAAAACATCCGCACCAGGCGATCCGCCAACTCGACTGGATAGGGTGCAGGATGCCCGGAACGAGTAGAAGCACCTTTCACATCGGTCCAGATCGAGCGCCACCATGCCTGCATCTCCCGCTTGGTGAGCATGGAAAGGACCTTCTGCATTGGCTGCGGTGTTCTGTAAGAGCCACCCTTGCGAAGGAACAGAATATATTCGATATCGTTTTTAACCACTGCTCCAGGCTGATATGGCTTGCCGTAGAAGCCTGCACCGTTACCCTTGGCCTCCGTGGCCCCGTTGGCTATCTTGTGCCAGAGGATCGGGGTTAAGCAGTCCAGGCCGATCTCGCGTGCCCGCACTTGTATGTCGGCATGCAAAGGCATGACGTAGTGCCGGCCAGCGCTCTTGCGGGGTATGCACACGTCGCCAACCACACAGCAAATGCGTCCGCCCGGAACCAGAACGCGGGCACACTCCGACCACACCCGATCGAGCTCGCGCAGGAACCGGTCGTAGTCGGCAATTGCCCCCATCTGCCCGTCATTCTCCGCATACGCCTTTAAAGTCCAGTAAGGCGGAGAAGTCACAACCAGATGCACGGACTCATTTGGCAACCAGGAAAGGTCGCGCGCATCACCCTGCCGGAGCTGGTGGGAAGTTTCATCGAACGGGGTCGGCCATGGTCCTGTACGGAACTTGGCGTTAGCGCTCAGAAGCTCGGCGAGGCCTGTAGAAGTCGCGTCGTTCACGCCCACCCACTCATGGTCATCAGCCCTAGCGCGCCAGCCAGCCGACACAGCCGATCCGAGTCGACGGCTTCTTAACTTGTCACCTTTGAGTCCCGCGAGCCAGCCCCGATGGTGGCTGAGGGGCGGCGTATCAGACGGTCGTTTCGAGCGGACCGATCGTGTCGAGGGTGAAGGAGCGGCCGCGTAGGGCGACGAAGGTCCAGCCCATGCGCATCAGCAGGGTGGCCTCCGACAGGCTGTTGACGATCTGGCGCGTGCCGCACGGGTGCGTCAGCGTAATGCGGTAGGTCATCGTGATTGCTCCTGGCGTTCACGTGATCTTCCGCTGTTTGGATTGATAATCCGTTACTGCTCCGCGAGCAGTTCGCGGGCGCTGTTGGTTTTTGGCTGCCAGAGATTGCGGGTGAGCGCGTCGCGGAAATCCGCCTGCATGGCGCGGCGGGCTTCGGGGTTTGCGCGGGCCAGGAAATCGTCTGTCGTAGAGTCGCCCAGGGTGGCGGCGAGAACCAGGTCGTATTGAATATCGAAACGGTTCGGCAGCGTGCGGGCAAAGGCGTGCAGCGCGGTCAGGCCGCGCGCGATCTCGGCGGCACCGCGATAGCCGTGACGGCGCATCCCTGCGATCCAGACGGGATTGGCGAGGCGGCCACGCACGATGCGCGCCACCTCCTCATGCACCAGGCGCAGCTTTGGCGATGTGGGACGCGAACTGTCGGCGTGATAGAGCGTGGGCGTGGCCCCCAGCAGGGCGGCGGCGGCGGCAAAGCCGCCTTCATGGGCGGCGTAGTCTGGGCTGTCGAGCAGGTCGGTCTCGGCATGGTCCTGGAGATGCAGCAGCGCGTCGCTGGCGGCAACGCGGGCGGCGAAGCCTTCGGGATCGGCAGTGCCGTTGCGACCGCTGCCATAGCCGGCTGCGGAGGCATCGAGATAGGCGCGGCCGAGGGCGGCGCGATCAGCAGCCGTGAGCAGTGCGGCACCGCCGGCACCGTGCGCGCCTGGGGCTGGTCCGTAGATACGGCAGGGGGATGCTTCGCCACTTGCAGCGAGCGGATTGAGGGTGGGGCTTTCGACGCGCGCGGCGATGGCGCTGACCGCGGCGTCGAACAAGGTGATCTGCGATTCGAAGGTATCGCGGAACAGGCCGGAGATGCGCAGGGTCACATCGACTCGCGGCCGGTCCAGCAGTGCGGTTGGTAGGATTTCGACGCCGCTCATGCGCCCGGAGGATTCGTCCCAGAGTGGGGTCGCGCCGATCAGGATCAAAGCGAGGGCGAAGTCCTCCCCGCCGGTGCGCAGGCTGGTGCTGCCCCACAGATCGATCACCAGGCTGCGCAGCCAGTCGCCGTGCTCCTGGCGGTGGCGCTCCAGCAGCGCCTCGGCCATGCCGGCGGCCAGGGTCATTGCCGCGCGCGTCGGCACCGCGCGCGGGTCCAGCGCGAACAGGTTGCGCCCCGTGGGCAGCACGTCGACGCGCCCGCGCGAGGGCGCGCCGGCCGGACCGGGAGCGACGAAGCGCCCGTCGAGTGCGTCCAGCAGAGCTTGCGATTCTGCCGTGGCGCAGGCGTCGAGTGCGTGTTCGATGCCGGTGGCATTGGGGCTGGCGGCGCGGATGGTGTCGGCCAGGGCGGCGCGGTCACAGGGTGGCTCGCCGAAGACGTGCAGGCCCTCGCGGATTTGGAGGTCTTTGACGTCGCAGAGCCAGGCGTCGAGCCGGGCGAGCGCGTCCGTGTCGTTGTCGGCGGTGTCGGCGCCACTCTCCGCCAGCAGGCCGAGGTCGCCGGCGCGCGCGAGGATCCCGCCGCGCAGCATGGCGGTGCGTCGCGTATCGAGGCCGTCGGCGGCGGCGTAGTCGTCGATCATTCGGTCGAGTTCGCCGGCAACGCCGCCGGCCGCGCGCATCGGCGGCGTGAGATGGCCGATGGTGACAGCGCCGAGGCGTCGTTTGGCGACCGCCGCCTCGCCGGGATTGTTGACGATAAACGGATAGATCACCGGCATACCGCGCAGCATCGCCACCGGCCAGCATTCCGCCGAGAGGGCGGCGGCCTTGCCGGGCAGCCATTCCAGCGAGCCGTGGGTACCGAGATGCACCACCGCGTCGGCTTTGAAGGCGTGGCAAAGCCAGAGATGGAAGGCGACGAACGCGTGGCTGGGTGGGGTGTCGGGGTCGTGATAGGCGGCGCGCCGGTCGTGGTCCGGGAGCGCGCGGTTTGGCTGCACCGCGACGACGACGTTGCCGAGACGCAGATGCCGCAGGCTGAAATCGGCGGGTGGCGTGCCCCAGTGCGCATCAAGTGACTGGTTCAGTGCGGCGGGCAGGTTCCGGCGCAGGCGGGCGTAGTCGGCACGTGTCAGGAATGGCGTGGGGGGCGCGTGGCAGAGCGCGTCGGCGAGTTCATCGGGCGGCGGCGGGGTGTCGTAGCCGGCTTCGCGCAGGCGGCCGAGGATTGCGTGCAGGCTGGCTAAGCTGTCGAGCCCGACGGCGTGGGCGATCTGGCCGCCGAGGCCGGGATAGTCGGACAGCACGATGGCGATCCGGCGCGTCTCGCGTGGTGCCGCGGCGAGCCTCGCCCAGCCGGCGGCGCGGTCGGCGGCGAGAGCGATGCCGTCCGGATCGGCGCGGTTGATAATGCGGGCGAATTGGAGCGTGGCGGCAGGGACGTCCGCCGCCTTGAACGAGATTGCGGTGGTGAGCAAGCGGCCGTCGAGTTCCGGCAGCACCACCTGCATGGCGAGGTCGGTCTGCGACAGGCCGCGGGCGCTGGCGGCCCAGGCGTCGCGTCCGCCGACCACGAGGGCAAGTTGCAGGACTGGCGCGCCGGCGGCCTCCAGGCCGGGTGCGGAGAAAGCGGTCGCGGATAGCACCACCGCCGGCCGCCAGGCACGCAACCGATCGAGCACGCAGTCGCGCGCGTCGGGGTCCTTGAGGCTGCTGGCGAACAGGGCGCGAACCGACAGGCCATGTTCGAACAGGGCGGTGGCGAGGGCGGTGATCGGCTCGGTGTCGCCGCACAGGAGATGCGAGCGGTAGAACACGATCACCGCGAGTGGCCGGTCGGGCGCATTCAGGCCAGGCAGCGGGAAGTCGCCGGCAGCGGGGAGTATGTCGGGCTCGGCGCCGTCATCCGGGTTGAGGCCGGCCAGGTGTGCCGCGAGGGCGAGCGCGTGCGCGGCGTTGCTGGGCCCACCCTGGCGTAGGAAGCCATCGAGACGGGCGCGGTAGGTCGGATCGATGGTGGAAAGGCTGGCGAGGCGCGGATCGTCGGGGCCGTCGCCGGGGAGCACGGCGAGGGCGATGCCTTGAGCGCGGCACACTGCCGCCACCTCCTCGACCCCGTAGCGCCAGTATTCCAGGCCGCCGAGCAGGCGGATCACCACGCAGCGCGCGGCTGCTACCACCTGCTCGACCAGCAGATCGACCGACATCGGGTGGCGCAGGCGTGCGAGATTCGCCAATCGCAGGCTGGGTAGGATGTCGTTCCAGGCGGCGGCCCAGGCGCCGAGGTCGCTGTCGGAAAAGGAGAGGAACAACAGGTCGGCGGGGCTCAGCCCGGGATCGCAGGCGGCCTCGGCCGCGTCCAGCGTCCGGGTTTCGTGGACCAGCAGATGCATGCGGCGCTCAGGCCAGCGAGGCGCTGATCGCGTCGCGATCGAGTCCGGCGCGGCCGATCACCACCAAGCGGCCGGACCGCGCCTCGTCGGCGTCCCACGGCCGGTCGAACTGGTGGGTGAAGCGCGCGCCGACGCCTTGGACGGCGAGCCGCATCGGCCGGCCACGCACCGCGGCGAAGCCCTTGATGCGCAGGATGTCGTGCGCGCCTGCAGCCACCTGCAATGAGGCGATCAGCCGCTCCGGCGCTTCGCATTCCTCGATGGCGATCACGAAGCTTTCGAAATCGTCGTGCTCGTGATCGTCCAGGCCATCGTGGTGCGAGGGGCGGTGGTCGAGATCGTCCTCGGCGGCGCTGGCCAGACCAAGCAGCAGCGCCGGCGGCACCTGGCCGTGACGGGCGCGCACGGTCTTGACCGCGCGCGGGATGCGGGCGGCGATCTCTCGCTCCAGCCGGGCGCAGGCGGCCTCGTCCAGCAGGTCGGTCTTGTTGAGCACGACGAGGTCGGCGCAGAGCAGCTGGTCCTCGTAGACCTCGGCCAGCGGGTTATCATGGTCGAGCGAGGGGTCTTTGGCGCGGGCACGGGCGACGGAATCGGGATCGTCGGCGAAGCGTCCCGCGGCCACCGCCGGCGCGTCGATTACCGTCACCACCCCGTCCACCGTGACCCGGTTGCGCACCGAGGGCCAATTGAAGGCGCGCAGCAGCGGCTTCGGCAGCGCCAGGCCGGAGGTCTCGATGACGATATGCTCAGGGGGCGCCGGACGATCGAGCAGACGCTGCATGGTCGGCAGGAAGTCGTCGGCAACGGTGCAACAGAGGCAGCCATTGGCGAGTTCAATGATGTCGTCGTCGGTGCAGCCGGTGGCACCGCAGCCGCGCAAGGTGTCGCCGTCGATGCCCAGAGCGCCGAACTCGTTGACGATGATCGCGATCCGCAGGCCGCCGGTGCGGGCCAGCACATGGCGCAGCAATGTGGTCTTGCCGGCGCCGAGGAAGCCGGTGATGACGGTGGCGGGGATACGGCTCATCAGTTCTGTCGGGCGCGGATCGCGGCGCGGCGTGCGGTGATCATGGCGGCGAGCCGGGCGGCGATCTCGGGGTCGCGCCAGAACAGCACGATGGCGGCGAGCAGCCCGCCATGCAGCAACAAGGCACCGGCGCCAAGATGCACCATGCCCCAGATCAGGCCCGGGCCGGCCGCCATGGCGGCACAGGCCAGCGCATAGCCGGCGAGCCGAATTGGTCCCACGGGGGCGCCGAAGCGCCAGAGCACGGCGCCGGTGACGACGACCGCGATCGCCGCCTTGAGCAGAGCCATGGCACGCAGCAGGTGGGCCATGTCC
Organism: Lichenicoccus sp.; assembly: GCF_965276875.1. Lineage (GTDB taxonomy): Bacteria > Pseudomonadota > Alphaproteobacteria > Acetobacterales > Acetobacteraceae > Lichenicoccus. The sequence continues at coordinate 1,632,179 of NZ_OZ255701.1, forward strand.
GCGTCAACGGTCGCGGGTGCGCTGATGGCCGCGATGGTTCCCGCCGCAAGCCCGGCGGCGACCGCGAGCAACAGCAGCGCGCGCGTGGCAGCCGGCGGCAGTGTCGCACCCGGGCGGGTCCGCGGCGGGTGGATCATCATGTGTGACATCTGCTGTGACATCTCCCTGGCCCTACGGTTGCTGGACGATGAGTTCGCCATGCGCGGACGCAGCGCCATCCGTATCGCTGTTCAAATAGACGCGATAGGCCCCCGGCTGTAGCGGTGCCGTGAGGCGGAGCGACATCGAGGCGAGCCCGGCGCCGCCGTGATAGGCGATCGGCGCCAGCGTGAGCGGCGGATCAAAGGCAATCGCGGTGCCACTGGTGGGGTCGAGGATCGCCCGCTCGACGATGAGGGTTCCCGAGAAATTCTGCACATCCCTCCCGAAGGCGATCACCGTGCGGACCGCTTCACCAGGTGCTACGACATGGTCGTGGACGGCGATTTCGATCGTGGACGCAAGCCGCGCCGTCAGGCCGGGCTTGCCGAGGAGGGCTGCCAGGGTGTCCAGCAGGTCGGAAGCCTGGTACAGGGTTTTGTGCGCGCCGCTGACGAATTGTCGCTGCACCCCATCAAGCGAACTGCTCCAGGTGGCGACCGTGCCGTCGCCGCCATCCTCCTCCTCGATCGGGTCCGGGCAGAGCTCGTCCCGGGACCGCGGGCGCAGCAGGACATGGCTCGCCGTCGGCAGGCGCGTCCCGGCGAAGCAAAAGTAACGCACCTGGGGCGGCCGCCTCGCCGCATCGAGCCGGGCGTGGAACTGCCGCGCCGCGTTCAGGTTCGCGGCCACCAATCCGAGCCGGCAGGCGGTCGCCGGGTCGTAGATGTCAATCGGCTCAAATGCCCCCTCGGCGTTGCCGTCCCAGGCGAACGCCTCGCCCGCGGGCGGCAGCAACTGGTAGGCGGCTGGATAGCGTGGATCGCTCGCCGCCTGCAGCACCTGGTCGGGCCTGAGGAACAATTGCCGCGCGTGTCCCAGCACCACACCGAGGGTGACCGCGGCACCACGATGCGGAGTGCCGAGCATAAACAGGCGGCGAACGCGCCCGAAACCCGAGCGGCCGTCAAAGGCGCCGGATTCGAGATAGGCACGTGCGACCATGCCGCCCATGCTGTGCGCAAGCAGCGTAATCTCGACGTCGTTGCCGTGGCGCGCGACGGCGTCTTCGATGTGCCCGGCCAAGGTGACGGCCGAGATCAGATTGTCGCGTCGCCAGTCATAGGCGGCGACGACGAGGGTGCCGTCCGTCTCAGAGAAGCCCAAGGGTGCCAACCAGTCTATCAGGCTCTGATACTGCACCGAGAGCGCATAGCGCCGGATGCAGTCGGTCGCGACCAGATCCTCGCGCAGCAGATCGGTCATGCGCGCAAACGGCAGCCACAGGCTGCAGAGCGGGCCGGGCCAGATCACCTCGTCCCCGAGCTTGAGGACCGAGCCCATGATACCGGGAATGAGGATCGCAACAGCGGTCATGGCGTTGCACTCTTCCCGAGCCCAACCAAGCCCGTCCAGAGGAAATCAAGCCGATGCCCGTCAAGGTCCAGGTCGGCCCGCCGCAGATCGCGATCCATCAGAATCGGACGGTGCTGGTCACCGGGGAGGACGGCCAGATCACCTGGCCGAGCGAAAAAGGCCTGTATTTTCGCGACACGCGTCTGATCAGCGCCTGGTCGGTCTATGCCAACGGTGCGCCCTGGGTGCTGCTCAATGGCGACGCCGTCACCTACTACGCGGCCCGCATCTTCCTCACCAACGACGCCTTCGCGACCCAGGATGGCGAGATCGCGGCGCGCATGCTCTCGCTGGTGATCAGCCGCGAGATCGATGGCGGCATGCACGAGGATCTCGATATCACCAACTATTCCACCCGTGCGGTGTGCTTCAATCTGGAGCTGTCGCTGCGCTGCGACTTCGCCGACATGTTCGAGGTGAAGTCCGGCAGGATCGTCCGTCGCGGCAGGATCACCACGCATTGGCAGCCGACAGCACAGGTGCTGGCGAACACCTACCGCAACCAGGACTTCGTGCGTGGTGTCACGATCGCCGTGGTCGGGCCCGAGGCGCTCTACGCCAACGGCAGGCTCAGCTTCGAGGTGCGATTGGCACCGGGTGCGCAATGGCACTGCTGCCTGCAATACGACCTGACCGACGGCGAGGACATCATCGCAGCCCCCGAGGATTGCGTTAAACATGATGCGCACAGCCGACACGCCGACGATCTGCGTGACTGGGAAAGCCGCGTGCTGAAGATCGAAACGCCGAACGAGGAATATTACCGCTTCTTCCATCAGGCGACCCGCGACATGGCCGCACTGCGGCTGGAGAACGGCAGTGGTGACCACATGGTGTTCATGCCGGCAGCAGGGCTGCCCTGGTTCATGGCGCCGTTCGGACGCGACAGCCTGATCGTCTCGCTGCAGACCATCACCGTCTATCCCGACTTCGCCCGCGGCGCGCTGGATGTGCTGGCCGGATTGCAGGCAAAGGAGTGCTGCGACTACCGCGACGCCGAGCCCGGCAAGATCATGCATGAGCTGCGCAGCGGCGAGCTCGCGCATTTCAAGCTGGTCCCGCATACGCCGTATTACGGCACCGCCGATGCAACGCCCTTATGGCTGATCACGCTGCATGCGGCCTGGCGCGCGACCGGCGACAACGGGCTCATAGAGCGACATCTGCACACCGCGGAGGCTTGTCTGGCCTGGATCGACGACAGCGGCGATCGCGACGGCGACGGCTTCCAGGAGTATCAGACGCGCTCGTCCGCCGGCTACGAGAACATGGGCTGGAAGGATAGCGGCGAGGCGGTGGTCGACGTCGACGGCAGCCTGGTGCGGGGCCCCAAGGCGCTCTGCGAATTGCAGGGCTATGTCTATGACGCCTGGCGCCGGATGGCGGAGATCTACGACGCGATCGGCGACGCCGCACACGCCGCGGCACTGCGCGCCAAGGCGCGACGCCTGTTTGATCGTTTCAATGAGGTCTTCTGGAACGAGGAGGATGGCTTCTACGCTTTCGCGCTGGACGGCGACAAGCGGCCGATCCGCTCGATCGCCTCGAATGCGGGCCACTGCCTGTGGTCCGGCATCGTGCCCGCCGCACGCGCCGCCCGCGTCGTCGCACGTCTGATGCAGCCGGACATGTGGTCGGGCTGGGGCATACGCACGCTGTCCGCCGAGCACGTCTCATTCAATCCATATTCGTATCAGCTCGGCGCGGTCTGGCCGCATGACAATGCAATTATCGCACTCGGCTGCAAGCGTTACGGCTTCGCCGCCGAAGCGGCACATATCGCCCGCGACATCAGCGGTGCTGCCGCCCATTTCCAGGGCAACCAGCTTCCGGAACTCTATGCCGGCACGCAAAAGGACGGCACCAACTTTCCGGTGCAGTATCTCGGCGCCAACGTGCCGCAGGCCTGGGCGGCGGGATCGGCATTTGCCTTGCTCGCAGCACTCCTCGGCCTGGTGCCCGACGCCGTTCGCGGCAAGCTGTTCATCGATCCAGCACTGCCGTCCTGGATGACGGACCTGACGATCCGGGATCTCACGGTCGGAAACCAGAACTTCACGATCCGCTTCTGGCGTGAGGGCGATGCCAGCCGACACGACGTCCTGGCCGGCGATGCGGCAAAGGTCGAGTGCCGCGCCTTCGGGGCAGCGCTGGACCCGCCCGGTTGATCCCTCGCCGGCGCTCTTATGTCGCGGGGAGCGGCGGCACGCGGCCGCGGACGATGGCGGCAAGCGAAGCCGGGCGCCTGGAGGGCATCACGACTCCGGTCGCGGACGCCGCATAGGTCGCGGCATAGGCCAGCAGGTCGGGCGCGTGGTGCAGATCAAGACCGCCGAGCAGATAGGTCCACTTTCCCGGCATCGCGAGGGCCGCGGCGCAGCCGTGGCCGCAGGTGGAGAGGCATTTGGCGTCCAGCAGCGACACCGGCGCCGCATGCTCGGCCAGCAGCACCGCGAGGCGCGCGTGCAGAAGGGCGCCGGGAACCGGGACGCCCTCGATTGGCTCGGTGCCGGCGCGGCAGGTAGTGCAGACATGCAGCAGGGCGCGCGATGCGGTCATTTTGGGCTCGGGGATGGATCGGGAAGGGCACTCAGACTATGCCGGTGCGGCGATGCAGGTCAAAACACCCCGCCACCCCACTCCTGGCAAACCGAGCCTGACGCTCGTCCTCGGCGGCGCGCGGTCCGGCAAGAGCCGACATGCCGAGGCCCTGGTCATGGCACACCCGCCGCCCTGGATCTACGTGGCGACGGCAGCCGCTCATGACGACGAGATGGCGGACCGGATCGCCGCCCATCGCGCGCGCCGCCATGAGGGCTGGCGCACGCTGGAGGCGCCGCTCGACCTTGCCGGCGCGCTCGACCGGGCGGCGGCAGCACCTGTGCTGGTGGACTGCCTGACGCTGTGGCTGAGCAATTTGCTCCTGGGCGAGCACGATATCGAGGCGGCAATCCGCGGTCTGGACATGGCTCTGGAGCGTCGGGGTGGCCCGCGCGTTCTGGTGTCGAACGAGGTCGGGCTCGGCATCGTGCCGGAGAATACGCTGGCACGACGCTTTCGCGACGCGGCGGGGTCGTTGCACCAGCGGCTCGCGGCGCGCGCTGACCACGTTGTCCTGGTGACGGCCGGATTGCCGCTGGTGCTGAAAAGCGCGGGTGCGGATGTCTGACGACGAATCGCGGCATCGCCTGCGCATGGCCAAGCGCAAAGCCGTGCAGGACCGCGAGGTCGCGGGCAAGACCATCGAGAAGGGCCTGCTGATCGTCCATACCGGACCCGGCAAGGGCAAAACGACCGCGGCAATGGGACTGATGCTGCGGATGATCGGCCGCGGCCGCAACACCGCCATCGTGCAGTTCATCAAGGGGGCGTGGGAGACCGGCGAGCGTCGCGGGCTGGAGCGGTTCGGTGCGCAGGTGCAATGGCACACGATGGGCGAAGGCTTCACCTGGGAGACCCAGGACCGCGCCCGCGACGTCGCCGCCTGCGCCCGCGCCTGGGACACCGCGCGCGGCCTGCTGGGTTGCCCGGATCTCGCACTCCTGGTGCTCGACGAACTGAACATCGCACTGCGCTATGATTACCTGCCGCTCGAGGAGGTGCTGGCAGCACTCGCGGCACGGCCGCCGACGCTGCATGTCGTGGTCACCGGACGCAACGCCAAGCCCGAACTGATCGCGGCGGCCGACCTGGTGACCGAAATGAACGCAACGAAGCATCATTTCGCTGCCGGTGTGAAGGCGCAGGAAGGGATCGAGTACTAGGTGCGTGCCCTGATGATCCAGGGCACCGGCTCGTCCGTGGGCAAGTCGGTGATCGTCGCGGGTCTCGCGCGGGCGCTGACCCGGCGCGGGCTCGCGGTGCGTCCGTTCAAGCCGCAGAACATGTCCAACAACGCCGCGGTGACGCAGGAGGGCGGCGAGATCGGCCGGGCGCAGGCGCTGCAGGCGCGGGCCTGCGGGGTGGCGCCGAGCCTGCATATGAACCCGGTGCTGCTCAAGCCGCAGAGTGAGATCGGGGCGCAGCTCGTGGTGCGTGGCGAAGTGCGCGGCAATTACCGTGCACGCGATTACCAGGCGCTCAAACCGTCGCTGATGAGGGTGGTTCTGGAGAGTTTCGCGCATTTGCGCAATCAGGCCGACATCGTCCTCGTCGAGGGCGCCGGGAGTGCCTCGGAGACCAACCTGCGCGCAGGCGACATCGCCAACATGGGATTTGCACGCGCCACATCGACCCCGGTGGTGATGCTCGGGGACATCGACCGCGGCGGCGTGATCGCCAGCCTGGTCGGCACCCAGTGCGTGCTGGATGCAGACGATGCCGCCCTGATCAAGGGGTTCATCGTCAATCGTATGCGCGGCGATCTCTCGCTGTTCGATGCCGGCATGCGCACCATTGCCGAGCGCACCGGCTGGGCGGCGCTCGGACTGGTGCCGTTCCTGGACACGGTGCGTGCACTGCCCGCCGAGGACGCGGCCGACCTTGCCGGCACCCATACGTCCAGCGCCGGCGGAGTGCATATCGCGGTGCCGCTGCTGCCGGGGATCGCCAATTTCGACGACCTCGATCCGCTCGCCGCTGAGCCCGGTGTGCGGCTGAGCCTGATCGCGCCCGGCCAGCCGCTGCCGGCCCCCTGCGCGCTGGTGATCCTGCCCGGCTCAAAAACGACGATCGCCGACCTCGCTGCCCTGCGCGCGCAAGGCTGGGACATCGATTTGCGCGCCCATGTGCGGCGCGGCGGCCACGTGCTTGGGCTGTGCGGCGGCTACCAGATGCTGGGACGCCGGATTGCCGATCCGGATGGGCTGGAAGGACCACCTGGCGACGTCGAGGGCCTGGGTCTGCTGGACGTCGAGACCGTGCTCGAAACGCGCAAGCGGCTCGCTTTGGTGCGCGGCCACCTCGCCGAAGGCGGCACCCGGCTCGATGGCTACGAAATGCACATGGGGGCGACGCGCGGCCCCGACATGGTACGGCCGATGCTGCATCTGGACGATGGCCGCAACGACGGCGCGGTCTCCGGCGACGGTCGCATCGCGGGCACGTACCTGCACGGCCTGTTCAGCGCGGATGCGGCGCGGCTGGCGCTGCTGCTCCGGCTCGGGTTCGCGGCACGCGCCCGCAATCACGAGCAGGACGTCGAGGCGGCGCTGGAGTCGCTCGCCGCCCACCTTGAGCAGCACATCGACATCGATCGGTTGCTTGATATTACATCCTGAATTCATTCCGAAGGGACGCCGCTGCTACTCGGTCTGGTGCTCGTCCTCCCGTTCGCGACCGCCAGCGTGTTGCCGCTGCTGGACTGCCCGAACCATCTCGGCCGCAAGGGGATCATTGCCACGCACGGCAGGGACGCCGCGTTCAATGCCATGTATGCGCTGCACTGGGCGCTCTACCCCGCTCTCGCCATGGACCTGATCGTGCCGACGCTGGTCATGCCGGTACAGGCGGCCGGCAGGATTTTCGCAGGCCCAACCGTGCTTCTGTCCGTCTCGGGCACCATTGCGCTTCACCGCACCCGGTTTCGGTCGTGCTCGCTCTGGCCCTTCATCGGCACGCTGACCGCCTATAATTTCGTGCTGACCAACGGGCTGCTCAACTATCTGTTCGGCATCGGCGCGGCACTCTGGGGCGCTGCATTGTGGATCAGGCTGGCCGATCGTCCATTGCCGCCGCGTGCAGGCTTCGCGGTGCTCGCCGGCAACATCTCGGCCGCAGGACAATGAAGCGGTCCGCGGCAGCAATGGCTGGCCGGCGCAGCTCAGGGATTGGCATCACCGCTACGATGACCTGCTGATCCTGAACCACCAGCCGGCGACGAAACTGCCGGCAGGCTTGAAGCTTCTGGCCGAAACCGGGTTTGCCGCAGTTTATCGTATCGATACCGGGCCACATCTGGGGTGCAAGGCGCGCTGAACCGCGGGTGGGCTAGAGGAAAGCTGGATGGGTTTGCGGCAGGCGCACAAGGTCGACATCGAGGCCATCGAGGGGCTCATCGCGCGCGCCGTCATGGGCCTGATGGGCCATGAGTACGACGAGGCGGCGCGGCGGGCCTCGATCGGCGCGTTGTTCGGTGTCGATCGTCAGGTCATCGAAGACGGCACGTATTACGTGCTGGAGCGCCAGGGAGCGATCGTCGGTGCCGGCGGCTGGAGCTTCCGCCGCGCCCTGTTCGGTGGCGACGCAACCAGCACGCGCGACCAGGGGCGTGCCGACCCGCAGCACGAGGCGGCGCACATACGCGCCTACTACGTGGATCCCGATCATAGCCGCTCGGGCATCGCGACCCTGATCCTGCGGCATAGCGAATTGCAGGCGTCGCAAGCGGGTTTTCGGCGTCTGGCACTCGGCGCGACCCTGACGGGGGTTCCGTTCTACGAGCGACACGGCTACGTCAAGGGCCCACGCTTTACGTTCCTATTGCCAGGCGACGTTCCATTCGTGCTCCAGAACATGACCAAGTCGCTGGCACCCGGCGCTTCGGCAAACCCGCCGACGCAGGTCTCGCGCTGAGGCGGCGACAAGACCGAACTCCGCGGAACACCGGCCGGTCCGGATTATCGTTGGCAGCATCCGGAAAACTACAGCCGCGTTAATTGTTATATTAGCGTGAGTATCCGACGAAGCCCGCCGTGCGGCGGCAATCTCCTTGACAATACTCCTCTACGCATGACCATTGAACAAATCGTTTGCGTTGCAATACGAGATCATCGCCGCCAGCTAACGACCACCAACTTACGGGGTGAGATGTTCAGTCCGTACTATCGTTCTGGCACCCTGATGAGCGGTGAAGCCGAGTTGTCGCATCGCGTTACCCGGGAACTTCCCGCCACTGAGCTGACGTATTCGGTGCGCGCGATACTCCTGCCGAATACGATCGATCCCGAACTGTTGGGCATCAGCTCTGCTCAGGTGATCGGCGAAACCGAGGCTCTCCAACGCTGCCTTGCCGCCTTGCCGTCGATAGAACTCCTGGACTTCACCGCCGAGCCGGACCCAAGGGCGGCGGCGGAACGCTGGCTGCTCGCGAACGCACAGGGCTTCGCCTGGACACTGATCCGTCTCTCCGCCGAGCGCATGCTGTTGGGGCAGGTCTGTGATCCTGCCCTGCTCGATCCATGGGCACAGGATCTGGTCACGGCACGTCTCCTCGCCGTCCATGCCGCACTGGCCGAGGGACAAACGCCGCCGCCGGTATTGGCCGCGCACGATCAGCCGGACAGCGATCTCGACTGGTGCCTGGCGCAGTTCGACGACATGCCGCAGGCGCCCTCGCCGTCGCGGCTGCCGCCGGCGCGCGCGCTGTCATCGCGCCGGGCGGTGTGGCGCATCGAGCCCCGGCAGGCGGCACGGCTGACCGCCATCGCGCGCGGGCTCTCGATCACCCGCCCGCAACTGCTCTGCGCGGCCTGGGCCGGGCTGCTCTCGCGCGTCTCATATCAGGACGACCTGCTGCTGGGGCTGGCGGTGCCCGGCCGTTGGCGCGGGCGCGCAAGCCCGCCGGGACACGCCGTTCGGCTGCTGCCGCTGCGCCTGCGGACGCACCACGATGAACGCTTTGCCGACCTGGCGCGCCGCACCGCACGACAGATGCGCGCGGCACTGCGCCATCAATGCGTATCGCGGGATGCGCTGCGCCAGGCGCTCGGGATCGCGCCCGGAGGCCCGGAACCGCTCTCTGTAGTCTTCAATCACCTGCCGCGACCCGCCGGCATCGCGGCCGAGACGGCCAGCCTCGCAATCGGTCACCTGCCGGTCGCGGACCTCGCTCTGTCGGTCGAGACGTGCATCGATGGCGGCCTCGTGCTGCACCTCGATTGCAACCGCGAACGCCACCCGGCGGATGCGGCGCCGCGTCTGCTCGACCGGCTGCGGCTGGTCCTGGACCAGATGATCCGGTCGGGCGATCGCGTCAGTGCGCTCCGCCTGGACGGGCTCGCGCTGATGGATGATGCCGAGCGCGCGGACGTAACCCGGCGCTTCGCCCTCGGGCCGCCGGCACCGCCGCTGCGGACCCTGGTCGAGCTGCTGGCGGACCCGGTCCGCCGTCATCCCCTGGGCCCCGCTTTGGTGGCACTCTCGGCCGGGCGCCGGACCAGCTTGAGCTACGCCGAACTCGACGCGCGCTCGAACCGTCTCGCCCGCGCATTGTTGTCCGACGGGCTCGCGGCCGGCGATACCGCCGCGGTGCTGCTGCCGCGCACGGCCGAACTCGTCGTGGCGCTGCTCGCCTGCGTCAAGGCCGGGATCGCCTATTGCCCGCTCGACCCCAGCCAGCCCTCGTCGCGGCTGGCGCATCTGGTACAGGCAAGCCGCGCCCGCAGGGTGCTGACCGACGGCGCCGCCCGGCTGGCGACCGACGTGCCGCTGCTGCTTCTCGACGACCCTGTCGTACGCGCAGCGACATCGGACCGCGTCGCTGCCCCGATCGCCGACTGCGAGCGCGCGCCACTCACGCCGGACATGATCGCCTACGTCATCTTCACCTCCGGCTCGACCGGCCTGCCGAAGGGGGTCGCCGTCTCGCACGGGGCGATCAGCCAGCAGGTGCAGGCCTACGGCGCCGAGCTGACGCTGGGGGTCGGCCACAGCGTGATCTCGGTCTTTTCGGTCGCCTCCGATCCGTCGACGCTCGACGTGTTCGCCGCCCTCTCGACCGGCGCCCTGCTGGTGTTCATGGACGAGGCACAGCAACGCGACGGGACCCGGATCGCGCACGAGGCCTCGCTTCACGCAAGCCCGGTGCTGTGCGCCGTTCCCTCGCTCTGGCGTGCGATCCCCCTTAAGAACCTGCCGGCAAGCCTGGCCGCGCAATCCGGCAGCGAGCCGTTTCCTGCCGAACTGCTCCCCGCGATGCGCCGGTTTCGCAGCCTGCACAATGTCTACGGCCCGACCGAGACCGCTGTCTGTTGCACGATGCACCGCCTCGGACCCAACGAGGAGGCGGGCACGATGATCCCCGTGGGCCGTCCGATGGCCGGCTACGCGATCTGGATCCTGGACCAGGCGCTGGCGCCCGTCCCGGTGGGAGCGCTCGGCGAGCTCTGCGTCGGCGGCGGCGCCCTTGCCGATGGATATGTCGGCCAGCCCGCGCAAACCGCCGCCGCGTTCCGGCCGAACCCGTTCGGGCCGGGCCGCATCTACCGCACCGGCGACCTTGCACGCTGGCGTCCGGACGGCACAATCGAGGTGCTGGGGCGGATCGACGGACAGATAAAGATTCTCGGTCACCGCATCGAGCCGGCCGAGATTGAACATGCGCTGCGCAAGCTGCACTGGGTCGCCGACGCCGCAATTCTCTCTCAGGGGGACGGCAGGCATACGCGTCTGGTCGCCTTTTTCCAGCCGCGGCCAGGCGAGCGCATGCCGCCGCCTGCCGAAATCCGTGCCGTCCTGGGCGACCGCCTGCCGCGCTGGATGCTGCCGGCCGCATGCGTCGAGCTCGCGGCCCTGCCGCGCACCACCAACGGCAAGCTCGATCGCAGGGCGCTGACCGAAGCGACTTCCCCACGTGCTGCGCCCAGCCGCGGCCGGCCGCCAGCCTCGCCGGACGAAGCGCTGCTCTGCAGCCTGTTCGCCAAGGTGACGGGCCACAACGATGTCGATGCGGACAGCGACTTCACGGATATCGGCGGCGACTCGCTCGCGGCGATGGTGCTGGTCACCGAACTGCGCCAGGCCGGACGCGAGCTTTCGCTCACCCGCCTCTATGCCGGCCGCACCCCGGCCGCGATCGCCGCCAAGTGGGGAACCCCTGGTGGCGCCGAACCCGAGGCACGCCGGCCGACCCTGTTCCTGATCCCGGGAGCGGGCGGCGACAACCCGCGCTGCGCCGCCTTGCGTTCGGACTGGGCGGACAGCCTCGACTGCATCATCGTGGAGTATTCGGACTGGCCCCGCCTGATCGCGCCGGGCTTTTCCATGCAGGACATGATCGACGACATCGCCCGGCGCATCCTGATACGCCGGCCGTCGCAGCCATTGCTGTTGGCCGGCTACTCGCTCGGCGGTGTTGCGGCCTGGGGGGTCGCCAAGCGTCTGGCCCGCGCCGGCTACCCGGTCGACACGCTGTTCATCATCGACTCCAACATGAACCAGCTGTTCGAGCCGCCACCGACGCCGGCAGCTCTGGGCGGTCGACTTGCCAATCGCTTGCTCGCCACGACCTCCGTGCTGCGCGGCGGCGACCGCGCGCGTTTCTCGGAAATGCTCGCCGAGGTCATCGCCTATCGCCTGGTCGGCCGCCCGGCCCTGCTGCGCGTGGTCGCGAGTCTGCGGGCGGTGAGACTGCCGTCCCGTTTTCGCTTCTCGCTGCACCTGTCGCTGACCAGCGTGCTGCAGGCCAGGCTGGCGCGCGGTTGGCAGGAGGGCGCGCCGCTCGACTGCCGCAGGATCATCCTGTTCAGGGCCGCCGAGGCGGAGGATGACCACGCACCGCCGGGGCTCGGCTGGCCGGAGCGCTGCACCAGGCTCGAGGTCGAGCAGGTCGCGGGCGGCCACCTGTCGCTGCTCAGCAAGCGTGGCCCGAACTCGCTGCACGACAAGGTTGCCGCACTGCTCGCGGAGCAGATCGAGGCGACCGCGACCTCTCACCACCACACCGCGAGCAGCAGCATCACACCCTGAATCGCGCAGGCGTGGCGGTAGAGCCGCAGGGCGCGGTGCAGATCCGCGATTCCGGCCTCAATCGTGCCGTCACCGAGCCATGCGTCGTGCACTGTGATCGCGCCATAGGTTCTGGGGCCGGCGAGTTTGATGCCTATCGCTCCGGCCATCGCCGCCTCCGGCCAGCCGGCATTCGGCGAACGATGGCGTCCTGCGTCGCGGCGGACGATACGCGCGGCACATAGCACGCGCCGACCGGCGGCGAGCGCAATCCACAGCGCCGCCAGCCGTGAGGCCGGCAGGTTGACGAGATCGTCGAGGCGGGCCGCGGCCCATCCGAATGCGCGATGACGCGGCGTCAGATGGCCGATCATGCTGTCCGCGGTGTTGATCGCCTTGTAGGCGACAATGCCCGGCAGCCCCAGGACCGCGCACCAGAACAAAGGGGCCACCACGCCGTCGGCGAAGTTCTCGGCCAGGCTCTCCATGGCGGCGCGAACGACCGCCGGGCCATCGAGGCTGGCGGGATCGCGGCCGACGATGTGCGAGACCGCTTCGCGCCCCGCCGGCACGCCGCCACACGCGAGGGCTGTTGCCACCGCCGCAACATGGACGTGCAGGCTGCGGCTGGCCAGCAAGGTGCTGGCGGCCGTGGCCAGCACCAGGATGGCGAGCGGCGCCGGCAGCCAATGCACGGCCGCGCGTTGCAGCAGCCCGGCGAGGCAAGCGGGGACGCCTGCGATCAGCACGATCGCGAGCACGCCGTTGAGGCGGCGGCGCCCTTGCGGCAGTGTCTCGCGGTTGAGGCGGCGGTCCAGCAACGCGACCAGGGCGCCGATCGCGACCACCGGATGCCGCAGCAGCCGGAACAGCCAGCCCGGGTAGCCGAAGATGGATTCCAGCAATAAAGCGGCGGCGGCGACGACCAGCATGCCACCGGGCATCGCACATGGCGGCCGCCTGATCGAGGCACGGCGCCTCTATCCCGACGCGCCGGCGCCGTTCATCGACCTCTCCACCGGGATCAACCCCTTTGCCTATCCGCTCGCGCCGTTGGCCGCCTCGGTGCTGGCCCGGCTGCCGGAGCCCGAGATGCTGGCCAAGCTGGAACTCATCGCGGCCCGCGCCTATGGGGCCGCGTCGCCGGCGATGGTGGTCGCAGCCCCCGGCACGCAAATGCTGATCGGCCTGCTGCCGCATCTGCTCGGGCTCCAGCGCGTCACCATCCTGGGTCCGACCTATGGCGGCCATCAGGCCGCCTGGGAGGCGGCGGGCGCCGGCGTTCGTATCGAGAGCACATGGCAGGGCTTCGCCGATCGTGCCCGCGGCGAGAACATTGCGGCAATCCTGTGCAACCCCAACAACCCCGATGGGCGCGTTATCGAGGCTGATCAACTGGCGGCACTCGCCTGCCATGGCGGCGTGCTGATCGTGGACGAGGCGTTCGCGGACCTTGAGGACCCACCAGTTGGCCTGGCGCCGCTGCTCCCGAGGGACGGGCTGCTGATCCTGCGCTCCTTTGGCAAGAGCTATGGTCTGGCCGGGGTGCGCCTCGGCTTTCTGTTGGCTTCGGAAGCAATCGCAGCGCGGATCCGGACAGCGTTCGGCCCCTGGGCGGTCTCCGGACCGGCGCTTGCAGCGGGGCTGGCCGGCCTCGGCGACTCCGGTTGGCGAGACGCCATGCGCCCGACATTGCAGGCCGCCTGCGACCGACTCGACGGGCTGGCCCACGCGGCGGGCCTGGCACTCGTCGGCGGCACGCGGCTCTTCCGCCTTTATCGCGCCGCCGATGCGGCCGCGGTTTTCGACCGCCTCGCCAGGCGCGGTATTCTGGTCCGCCGCTTCGACGACGCGCCGGGTACGCTCAGGCCGGGCATGCTCAGAATCGGACTGCCCGGCTCAGAGACCGAGTGGGCGCGACTAACGGCGGCATTGCAGGACGCATTGCCGCATTCGTGATCGGTTGCGGGTGGCTGAAAAGCGCCGCTCAGCCCTTAAATCAATACTCCATCAAAGCGGAGTCGGGGTCTTGGACCACGCCACGAGACTCCGATATAAAATGATGGCCAAAACGGCGGACAGGGGTCGACACCGATGTCACAATCTCCACCCAATACCTTGAGCGGCAACGAACTGAGCTTGATCCGCGACGCGGTCCCAGCACTCGACCTGCTCGCCATACGGTCGCTACGCCGGGCAGGGTTCAAGATCGTCCGGGACACCCCCGAGACCGAGATCACGGCCGAGAAGGATCGGCCCAACCAGGACAGACGATGGGGCGGCGCCGACACCGTCAGCACCGCCGCCTGAGCCTCAGTTCCGCGACTTGTCCACCAGGCGGTTCTTGCCGATCCACGGCATCATCGCCCGCAGCTTCTCGCCAACCTCCTCGATCTGGTGCGCGTTCACCCGCGCACGCGTCGTCTTGAAACCGACCCCTCCTACCTTGTTCTCCAGCAGCCAGTTGCGCGCGAACGTGCCGTTCTGGATGTCGGCCAGAACCCGCTTCATCTCCGCCTTGGTCTCGGCGGTTATGATCCGCGGCCCGGTGACATACTCGCCATACTCGGCGGTGTTGCTGATCGAGTAGTTCATGTTGGCGATGCCGCCCTCATAGATCAGGTCGACGATCAGCTTGACCTCGTGAAGGCATTCAAAATACGCCATCTCGGGCGCGTAGCCCGCCTCCACCAGCGTCTCGAAGCCAGCGCGGATCAGCTCCACCAGACCGCCGCACAGCACCGTCTGCTCGCCGAACAGGTCTGTCTCGCATTCCTCACGAAAACTGGTTTCGATGATGCCGGCGCGGCCGCCGCCGACCGCACTCGCATAGGACAGCGCGATGTCGAGTGCGTTGCCGGACGCGTCCTGCGCCACCGCCACCAGGCAGGGCACGCCGCCGCCTCGCTCGTATTCGGAGCGCACGGTATGGCCCGGACCCTTGGGCGCGATCATGAACACGTCCAGGTCCGGGCGCGGCTCGATCACCCGGAAATGGATCGACAGGCCATGCGCAAACGCGATCGCAGCACCCTGCTTGAGGTTGCGGGCAAGATGCTCGGCATAGAGGTCACCCTGCCCCTCGTCCGGCGTCAGTACCATGACCACGTCCGCCCAGGCGGCGGCCTCGGCAGGACCCATGACCTTCAGCCCGGCGGCCTCGGCCTTGGCGATGCCGGCGGAACCCGGACGCAAACCGACCACGAGCTGGCTGACGCCGCTATCCTTGAGATTGCCGGCATGGGCGTGGCCCTGGCTGCCGTAGCCGATGATCGCCACCTTCTTGGACTTCACCAGATTCACGTCGGCATCGCGGTCGTAATAGACGCGCATGGAAGGCTCCTCTCTTTGTCAGATGGTGCGCGGCCCGCGCGCGATTGCGGCAATCCCGGTGCGGGAGACCTCGACCAGGCCAAGCGGGCGTAGCAGTTCGATGAAGGTGTCGAGCTTCTCGGTGCCCCCCGTCAACTCGAAGACGAAGCTGCCTGTGGTGGTGTCCACCGGGCGGGCGCGAAAGGCGTCGGCAATGCGCAGCGCCTCGGAGCGCAGCTCGCCGGTCGAGACCACCTTGATCAGCGCCATCTCGCGGGCGACGTGCGGACCATCCTTGGTCAAGTCGGACACCCGATGCACTGGCACCAGCCGGTCCAGCAACGCCTTGATCTGTTCGATGACCATCGGCGTGCCGGAGGTGACGATGTTGATGCGCGACCGCCCGCGGCCGCCCTCGACCGGTGCGACCGTCAGGCTCTCGATATTATAGCCGCGACCGGAGAACAGGCCGATCACCCGCGCCAGCACGCCGCTTTCGTTCTCCACCAGGACGGAAATGACCGCCGTGATCTCGGGCTCCAGCGCCATCAGACCAGCATCATGCCTTCGTCGGTGATCGCCGAGACTTGCGCGTTCTGCTCCGGACCGAGGATCATCTCATTGTGCGCGGCCCCCGACGGGATCATCGGAAAGCAGTTCTCCGCCTCGTCGACGCAGATATCGGCGATCACCGGGCCGTCATGGGCAAGCATCGCGCGGATCACGTCGTCGAGTTCGCCGAGCCGGCTCGCCCGCATGCCGGTACCGTGGAAGCTCTCGGCCAGCCTGACGAAATCGGGCAGCGCATCGGAGTAGCTCTCCGCGTACCGGCCGCCATGCAGCAGCTCCTGCCACTGTCGCACCATCCCCATATAGCGGTTGTTCAGGATGAACAGCTTCACCGGCAGCCGATACTGGCAGATCGTGCCCAGCTCCTGGATATTCATCAACGTGCTGGCCTCGCCGGCGATATCGATGACCAGCGCGTCGGGGTTGGCCACTTGCACGCCGACCGCGGCCGGCAGGCCATAGCCCATGGTGCCAAGGCCGCCCGAGGTCATCCAGCGGTTCGGCTTATCGAAGGCGAAGTGCTGCGCCGCCCACATCTGGTGCTGGCCAACCTCGGTCGTGACGAACACGTCGCGTCCGGTCTCGCGCGCCAGCTCGCGCAGCCGGCAGACGGCATGCTGCGGCTTGATGATCGCCGACGGCGACGGGTCCTGCGCATAACGCAGGCTGTCGATGCCGCGCCAGGCGTCGATCTGCCGCCACCAGGCAGCCAGTGCCCCCGCATCCGGCTCGGCGGGATCGTCATGCCAGGCCTCGATCATCATCGCGATTGCCCGTCCCGCGTCGCCGATGACCGCCACATCGACCGACACGATCTTGTTCACCGAGGACGGGTCGATATCGACGTGGATCTTCGTGGAACCCGGAGAGAACGCATCGAGCCGGCCAGTGACACGATCATCAAAGCGCGCGCCGAGATTGACCAGAACATCGCAGCCATGCGTCGCAAGATTGGCCTCGAAGGTGCCGTGCATGCCGAGCATGCCGAGGAATTGCGGGTCGGTCGTCGGATAGGCGCCCAGCCCCATCAGCGTCGAGGTGCAGGGATAGCCGGTCAGACGCACCAGCCGGCCGAGCGCCTCGCACGCCGCCGGCCCCGAATTGATCACGCCGCCGCCGGTATAGAACAGTGGCCGCTTGGCGCGCTTGATCAGCGCCACCGCCTCGCGGATCGCCTCCATGCGCGGCTCGGTGACCGGCCGATAGGAGCGGTGCGGCGTGCTTGGCGCCGGCGCATAGGTGGCGGGCCCCACCATGATGTCCTTGGGCAGATCGACCACGACCGGGCCGGGCCGGCCGCTGCGCGCGACATAGAAAGCCTCATGCACGAAGCTCGCGAGATCACCGGCGCGCTTGACCAGATAGTTGTGCTTGGTCGCCGGCCGGGTGATGCCGGTGGTGTCGGCCTCCTGGAAGGCATCGTTGCCGATCAGGTGCGTCGGCACCTGGCCAGTGAGACAAACCACCGGCACGGAGTCCATCAGCGCATCGACCAAGCCGGTCACCGCGTTGGTCGCCCCCGGGCCGCTGGTCACCAGCACCACGCCGACCCGCCCGGTCGAGCGGGCGTAGCCCTCGGCCGCATGCACCGCCGCCTGCTCGTGCCGCACCAGGATGTGGCGAATGCTGTTCTGCTTGAACAACGCATCATAGATCGGCAGCACAGCACCTCCTGGGTAGCCGAACACGACCTCCACGCCCTGATCGACGAGCACGCGAAGCAGCACCTCGGCACCATTAAGGACGGGCGCCGCCTGGCTCTGGCCGGCGGCAGCGTTCGGGGTCTTCAGCTCGGTGGTCGCGTTCATGGCCTGCTCCTACAGCGCGCAGAGCGGGCCTTATGGCGGAGGCTCGGGTGCCGCGTCAACGCACCTTCTAATAAACGATATGATTTTGGCCTCTCTGCTTTGCATTTCTTGCGTCATACCAGCTATGCGCGTCGTTATTATGTCCAGGCGATCGTCCGGCGCCAGTTGATGATGCGCAAACCACGTCGCCTGCCGCTTGCTATAGCGGTGCTGCGCCCTGACCGCCCGCGCGGCCGCCTCGGCCAAATCGGTTTCGCCGTGGAGATAAGCGGCCAGTTCCGGCACTCCATGCGCCCGCATCGCAGGCAAAGAGGGCGGCAGGCCGCGCGCCAGCAACGCCGCCACTTCCTCCACCGCTCCCTGACGCAGCATGCCCGCGAAACGCGCCTCGATCGCCGCGCGCAGCCCGTCCCGCTCCGGCGCCAGCAGCACCGCGGCAAACCGCGCCGGCGCCGGCGGCAGACGCGCCCCCTCGCGCCAATCGGCAAGACCACGCCCAGTTCCTTCAAGCACCTCCCACGCCCGTGCCAGCCGCTGGCTATCGGTCGGCCGAAGCAACAACGCCGTGCGCGGATCACGTGCCGCCAGCCGCGCATGCAGCGCCGCCGGCCCCACCTCGGCCAACAGGCCGCGCGCCGCCACCCGTGCCGCCTCCCCCGGATCCGGAATATCGGTCAGCCCATCCGTCAGCGCCGCGAAATACAGCCCGGTCCCGCCGCACAAGATCGGCAGCCGCCCGCCAGCCCAGGCAACACGCATCGCCGCCAGCGCCGCATCCCGCCACCAGGCAACCGACCCCGGCTCGCCAGCATCCCGCACGCCATAAAGCGCGTGCGGACACAACGCCTCCTCCTCCACCCCAGGCCGCGCCGTCAGGATACGCAGGTCGCGATACACCTGCATCGAGTCCGCGTTGATCACGACGCCGCCCAACGCCCGAGCAACCGCCAACGCCAGCGCCGACTTGCCGCTGGCCGTCGGCCCCGCCACGATCACCGCGTCTTGCCTCACGCCTCACTCCCTGCCACAGCCAGAGCCGATGGCGTATCCCCGCATTCTCACCCTGATCGCCGACCGCGCCAGCACCAGCCTGACCGCGGCGCAAATCCGGGCCGGCCGCGAGATGGTCGCGGGCGACACCCCGCGCATCCTCTCCGAAGGCGAAGCCGCGGACATCCCCTGCCCCGCACACGCCTTCAGCCAGCCCTCCATCGCCATTATCCGAGCCGCCTTCGCCGGCCACGCCATCGACGCGCTGCTCACACCCAGCCGCGGCCGACGCAAGGGCCTGCTGGTCGCCGACATGGACAGCACCATCGTCACCAGCGAAACCCTGGACGAACTCTCCCGCCACGCCGGCGTCGGCGAAAAAGTCAGCGCCATCACCGCCCGCAGCATGAACGGCGAAATCGACTTCGAGGCCGCCCTGCGCCAACGGGTCGCACTCCTCAAAGGCCTCAGCCTCGCCGCCCTCGACACCACCCTCAACGAGACCCGCCTCACCCCAGGTGCCCGCACCCTGGTCGCCACCATGCGCGCCCACAACGCCCGCTGCGCGCTCGTCTCCGGCGGCTTCACCTGGTTCACCAGCCGCATCGCAGCCCAATGCGGCTTCGACGAACACCACGCGAATACACTGGAACACACAACCGACGCGCTGACCGGCACCGTCGGCGAGCCGATCCTAGGCCGCACCGCCAAGCTCGCCCTCCTGCAATCCCTCGCCCAAGCCCGCGGCGTGCGCCTCGCCGCCACACTCGCGGTCGGCGACGGCGCCAACGACCTCGACATGCTCAAGGCTGCCGGCCTCGGCATCGCCTTTCACGCCAAACCCATCGTCCGCCAGGCCATCGAAACCCGCATCGACCACGCCGACCTGCGCGCCCTGCTGTTTGCCCAGGGCTATCCGGCCGCGGCGTTTGTCGATGATTGACGCGCCAGGCAAGCAAGGCCGGGGCGCTGCCCCGGACCTCGCCGGGGCCACTGGCCCCGAACCCCGACTCCAGGAGAGGCTATGCGGGTGGAGAACGTCACCGGCTCCTGGTGGCTCCCTGAGATAAGCAGCTATTGCGCCTGTGATATACAAGCGTTCCCACGGGACCCGTTGCCGCCTGCACCACGGCATCAAAGGATTACCCCGACACACGCCAGAGTTTAAGCTGCGTCAAGCCTCCAGAAGGACGGCCTGATGCATACAGGCACTCAAGGAGAAAAGCATGCTGCGAGGCTTTTTTTCGCTCGACGAGGAGCTCGGATTCGATCCGGGTGCCCACGGCGGCATACGCGGCGTTGAGTATGGAGACAGCACCGGTTGGAAGCTGAAGGTAAAATATTATCTGCCCGAGGGGCAGCCTGATACCGAGATTGTTTTCGACAAGATTATAAGCTTTCGAGTCCACGACGAGGCAGAAATAATTCACTACTGGATGGTTCGAGACGCTGAAGGTGCATCGAAAACGTCCTTGTTCTATCGCATAGAAGAGACTGACTACATGAATGAGATTGTAAGAAATGGAAGCAGTGGATTGTCAAACACGTGCAAACACCAGATATTCAACATACTCGTGGCCACGAGTAATATCTGCGTCGAAGTCATAGGTTGGGCGCTGCCCACGCTTGCCCGAGCGTCAAAGATGGCGGAGCGCCCGTAAGCGAGTTGGCAGTAGAGGGGGGAATCCCGAGCCTCCTCGCCGCTGGCCGGTAGCCAATCGCGATAGAGGTATAGAGCGGCACCCTCCAGATTGTCGGTGTTGCCGACGACGTGCAGCACGGCGCAACGGGCGCCGGGGATCGTACCTGCCTCGATCCGCTCCCCGTTTGCTTCGATCGGTCGGTCAATGCCGACGCAAAGGTCAAGGCGGTATTCGGCCGGCGGCGTAGCCTGTGAATCGGAGTGGAAGATATTGTAGGTGGGGCTGACCTTCGACGTCAGGCCGGTCGCCTTGCGCCACGCAATGAACTGCCGGATCGTGGCACCGACCGTCGCCGGATCGCCGCGGTGCTGCATGACCGCAACCGACGTCGGAGGCATGTCGCGGATCGTTATGTCATCCGTGGTAAAAGCCTTTTGCATCAGCTTGCTCCTGGCGGTGTCGAGAGGCCCAAAGGCCATCAGCCACGGCTCCCAGGCTGGAGATTCCCGGAACGCCGAAGGTAACTGCCCAAAACGCTGCCGAAAGGCGCGTGCAAAGGCGTCCGGCGCTTCGTAGCCAGCATCCATCGCCATCTCGGTGACGCTTTCAGATCCCCCTGTAGGCCAACCGGTAGGATGCGCGCTTCCTACGGGCGAGCTGGACATAACGATGCACGGACAGCCCGAACATGGCCGTGAACTGCCGCTGGAAATGGTATCTCGAGAAGGCCGCGATGCCGCTCAGTACAGTCAGGTCCAGATCGCTGTCGAGATGCCGGTCCATGTGATCCAGCACCCGCTGCATTCGGGCATGATAGTTGCGCAACGCCTCCATCATCGTCGTGTCCGCAGTGGCGAATCCAGGGTGGCGCTTGCTGGCATGACGCGCTCGACCGATCCTGCGGTTTGACATGAAGCGAAGATGGCTATGCCAAGCAGGCACGAAGCGTCAAAGTCTGTTCGCACCCCTGTTTCCGGCTTGGATACACAGTGAGAATTGAACCTGTAACCCTCTGTGGTCGCCATGTGGCGCTCGTGCCGTTGTCACCGGAGCACCATGACGGGCTCGTGGCAGCGGCCAGCGATGGGGAGCTGTGGCGCCTATGGTATACCAGCGTCGCCACGCCAGACGGAATGCGGGCTGATATCGAGCGGCGGCTGGCCCTGCAAGACCAGGGCAGCATGCTGCCGTTCACCGTGCTGGACAATCCGCACGGCCGCATCGTCGGCATGACAACCTACATGAACATCGACCAAGCCGGGCCACGGCTCGAGATCGGCTCGACCTGGTATGCGCGCGCAACGCAGCGGACCGGCCTGAACACCGAAGCCAAGCTGCTGCTGCTTGCGCACGCCTTCGACCACCTGGGCTGCCTCGCGGTCGAGTTCCGCACCCACGTCCTCAATCACCAAAGCCGTCGCGCCATCGAACGGCTCGGCGCCAGGCTCGACGGCATCCTGCGCTGCCATCAGCGCGCCCGGAACGGCACAATCCGCGATAGTTGCGTCTACAGCATTACCACCGGTGAGTGGCCGGCAGTGCGCGCGCATCTCACCTGGCAACTGGAGAAGCCAAGGTGAGCGCGCCCGGCATGGGTGCCATCCGGCTTGCCGTTGCGGACGACCTGGCTGCTATCGCATTGCTCGTCGAGAGCGCCTACGCCAAATATGTCCCGCTGATTGGTCGCAGGCCGGCGCCAATGCAGGACGACTATGCCGCTTTGATCAGCGCAGAGACGATTCATGTTCTCGAAATCGACGGCGGCGTGGAGGGTGTCGTCGTATTGATACCGGAACGGGACGCAATGCTGCTCGATAACGTGGCTGTAGCCCCTGCCCGGCAAGGTCTCGGCCTTGGCAGATTCATGATCGCCTTTGCCGAACGAAACGCAATCGACGTCGGGTATCGATCAGTCAGGCTGTATACCAACGAGGCGATGACGGAGAACATCGCGCTCTACTTGCGGCTCGGCTATGTGGAGACCCACCGGAAAGAAGAGCACGGACTGCGGCGGGTCTATCTGGCGAAGCAACTCGGCTGAAGCGGGCGCTTTGCTTGTCCCCCGTCACGCCAGCGTAGCGACCCGCTTGCACCCTACACGTGAAGCTGTGGCTGGCGGCAAGGCTTGGCGTAACCTCCGGGGCGGCGGCGTTTCCAGCGGCCAGGACACCGCCGTCAAACGGTCCGTAGGTCACAAGCAGGCTGAAAGACGGCACTTGCTTTTCAAGCTTAACAGGCAAAGCGTGAAAAGTACCTCGTTGCTTTTCAAGGTTCCTGATGCGCGCTGCCGACCTTTCGCCCGATCGCCGCAAGCGCCTCGCCCCGGTCCCGGGCCGGGAGCATGTCAAGGCACTCGTCCCACCGCCATGCCCGCGGACACTCGATGCAGCGCCCGTCATGGCGGCCCTGATCGCGGCCGAGAAGGCAATCGCGGGCACCGCCGCGGTCGCAAGGCTATTGCCGCATCCTGACCTGATCACCCGCAGCCTGGAGCGACGCGAGGCGGTGCTCAGTAGCCAGATCGAGGGCACTCGCACCGACCTGACCCAGCTCCTGGAATACGAGGCGACGGGCTCGGACGAAGGACTCCCCGAGGATGCCCAGGTGACATTGGGGTATGTCCGTGCGCTCGATCATGGCTTGCGGGCTGTCCGGCGCGAGGGTGGGCCGCGGCATCTGACGCTCGACCTGATACGGCAATTGCACCGTGTGCTGATGTCCGACGCCGATTACCGGCACCTTGAGGGACCGGGCGAATGGCGACGCGTGCAGAACTGGATTGGCGCCCGACGGATCGAGGACGCAACGCTGGTCCCGCCGCCGGTCTCTCATCTGGAGGTCTGCCTGCTCGATCTGGAGGATTTCTTGCAGATCGATTGCGGCCATCCGGCAGTGTTGGCTCTACCGTTGCGTATGGCGGTAGCGCATGTGCAGTTCGAAGCCATCCACCCGTTCAGCGACGGCAATGGCCGTGTCGGCCGCCTGCTGCCGCCACTGATGATGGCGGCCGAGGGCCTGCCGCCACTCTACCTCGCGGGTTACCTGAAGGCGCATCAGCGCGAGTACTACGACAGCCTGGCCGGCGTGCAACTCCAGGGGCGGTGGACGGATTGGCTGGGCTTCTTTCTGGACGGGATCGTCGCGGCCGCGGCGACGGAGCAGGAGACGGCGCAAAGCCTGCTCGCCATCCGCAGGAACTGGCAGGGACGCACCGCACACCTCCGGGCAGATGCTACAGCCCGGCGGCTGCTGGACGTGTTGCTGGGCGCTCCGGTCCAGACCGTCGCCTCCGCACGCGCGGCGCTCGGCCTTTCGGCCCAGGCTGCAAACACCGGCATCGCGGCTTTGCTGGAGGTCGGCATCTTGCGTGAGGCCACCGGCCGCCGATGGGGACGCAGCTTCCGAGCCTGCGAGGTGCTGGCCGTGCTGCAAGGTTTGGCGGACGGTGCGGATACAAGAGAAAGCGGGGCCGCAAGGTGACATGCGGCTGGAGAGCGAACGCGCACATGCCATCCTTCAATGCGCCGTGGCTCCGTTTTCAACAGTTCACGGCGGTCCAAATGTACGTCGTCTTGAGTCAGCAAGGGCGCCTCATCTCCATCAAAACGGTCTCGATCTCAATGCCAGATGGTTGAACAAATGAGCTGTTGGAGATCTTTTTGAACCCATACTTCCCGTAAAACGGCTCTGCGTTGAGTGTCGCTTCGATTTTGATAATCTCGTGACCTTTCGATAGGGCCTGCTCCATTGCAAACCTGAGCAGCCTATCTCCTATACCTCTTCCTGTCGCCCAAGGAGCAACAAACAGTCTATCAATGTGCCCCGGCCAGCACTCCGTAAAACCCAGTAGTCGCTCTGCTGCCGTAGCTACCCAGATCCTACCGTGGCTCAAATGCTCGACGTACTCCCTGGCGTGCCGCCCCTCGAACCATCGTTTAATCTGCTCTCGGGAATACGCCGTAGCACAAAGGTCTTTTACTGAATCAACATGGATTTGGAACAGACCCTCTGCGTCATGCTCTGTTCCCGGTCGAATTGTAGTCGAAATGTTTGCGTCCATCGTTCCGCTCTTTGCCGCAGAAACGTGTCATAGCATCGTGCCCGCAGTAAGAATCTGCATTGGTTTGAAAGCAACCGCAAGCACGTGCTCAACACAGTACAGAATGGCTCAGTCATCCTAGCCCAGCGCCGCTGCCTTCTATGCCGATGACCTATGCATTGAGGAACAGGATATCGCCATCAGGATGTGTGGGTGAAGAATTTGCTAAGTATACATGTGCGCCACACAGGGATGGCTCCGCCCTTTCCGTTCGCCGCCCTTCCATCCATGCGCCTCGTCGACTGGCACTGTCGTCTGAAAACGTTGGGTCAGGCTCGCCGAAGCTGTCGCAGCCACAACGCAAAGCCCGTTTCATCGATGTTCCCGTTCGCCAGTCGGACCATCTGCTCGACAGCGTCGCGTGCCATGACGTTGATTTCCAAACCGTTGACCTTTAAGAACAGCACGCAGCTGCTCCAGGCAGTGCGTTTATTGCCATCGTTGAAGGGGTGATTGCTGGCAAGCCCATAGGCGTAGGCAGCGGCAAGATCGAACAGATCCAGATCGTCCGGAGCAGCATAGGCAAGCTTGTTGAGCGGGCGGCCGAGAGCGCTGTGCAGCAGGTCTTCGCTCTTGATTCCTTGAATGCCACCATACTCCCGGAGAGCCTGGTCATGCAGAAACAGCACGACGTCAGGTTCCAGGAACTCCGGCTCGATCAACGCTTGGCAAGCTCCTGCAGGGTATCAGCCTGCTCATGGAGCACCTCACGCGCCAGCTCCATCTGGCGTTCGAGCACCAGGTTACGTTTCACCAGCTTGATGCCGTCTGCCAGCTCCACCAGGGTCAGGTCCTGTCCGACCTCCAGACCCATGCGGATCCGCGTCTCAGCGGGGAAAATGACCCCCACCGAGTTACCCTGCCGTCGCACTGTCAATGTTGTCATGATAGCACCATGGTTATGAGGACGTCGTATTACATACTGTAATACGGTAACACAGCCTTCTGATCAAGCAAGTTGTCACACCGCCGCACCCGCGCCACGCACGCGTTCCATAGGGCACACGGTCGGTTTTCGCCTGATATTGCCTCCAGACCTCGATCGCCTCCGCCTGCATGAACTGGCGGGACGGGATCAAGCGCTGGGCGGCCGGCCTCGCCAGTTCCTGGTAGATCATGCTGTCGTCGAAATTGCCGTATTGCAGCGCGTCGGCGATCGTCGAGGCGTAGACGACCGCCTCAATCCCGGCCCAGTAGCAGGCCGCCATGCACATCGGGCAGGGTTCGCCGCTGGCATACAGGGTGGCCGCGCGCAGCTTGAAGCCGCCCTGCGCACGACAGGCGTTGCGGATCGCCGCCATCTCGGCGTGCCAGGTCGGATCGTTCTCGGCGACGACCCGGTTGGCGCCCTCGCCCAGGATCGCGCCGCCCTGGACGATCACGCAGCCGAAGGCACCCCCGGCGCTTTCGACGAGCGCGGTTTGCGCCGCGAGTTCGATCGCGCGTGTCATGAAGCGTGTGGCGTCGTCGGTCATGGCGTGTTCCTGGTGGTGCAGCCGAGGACCATAGACCATCGACAATAAGAGTTGGGCGCGGCGGCGAGGAAGACCCATGTTCGCGCTACGGACGGGAGATGCAGCGATGCTCGACGAGCTGGCCTTCGACAACAGCTATGCCAGGCTGCCGGAAAGCTTCTATGCGCGGCTGCCGCCGACGCCGGTGGCGGCACCCAGGCTGCTGCGCCTGAATGCGGCCCTCGCGCGCACGCTGGGGCTCGATCCGGACGCGCTGGCGGCCCCTGAGGGAGTTGCCATGCTGGCTGGCAACCTTGTGCCGGCGCGGGCCGAGCCGCTGGCGATGGCCTATGCCGGCCACCAGTTCGGCAACTGGGTGCCGCGGCTCGGCGACGGACGCGCGCTGCTGCTCGGCGAACTGGTGGGCGTGGACGGCATCCGCCGCGACCTGCAGCTCAAGGGCGCCGGACGCACGCCTTTTTCGCGCGCCGGCGACGGCCGCGCCGCGGTCGGGCCGGCCCTGCGCGAGTATATCGTCAGCGAGGCGATGGCAGCGCTCGGTGTCCCGACGGCCCGCGCGCTCGCGGTGGTGGCGACCGGGGAGGCAGTCCTGCGCGAGACGAGGCAGCATGGGGCCGTGCTCGCCCGTGTCGCGCGCAGCCACGTGCGCATCGGCACCTTTCAGTATTTCCGTGGCACGGGTGACGTGGACGGCCTGCGCGCGCTCGCCGACTATGTTATCGCACGGCACTATCCCGAGGCCAGCTCCTACCGGGCGCTGCTGGACGCGGTGATCGCGGCCACGGCACGGCTTGTCGCCGCCTGGCAGATGGTCGGCTTCATCCACGGCGTAATGAATACCGACAACATGTCCATCGCCGGCGAGACCATCGATTACGGCCCCTGCGCCTTCATGGACAGCTACGACCCGGCGACGGTGTACAGCTCCATCGACCGCGGCGGCCGCTACGCCTACGGCAACCAGCCGGCGATCGCGCATTGGAACCTGACTCGCCTCGCCGAAGCCATCCTACCGCTGCTCGGCGAGACCCCGGACGCGGCGCTGGCGGAAGCACGTGCGGCACTCGACGCCTTCGCACCCGCGTTCGGGGCCGCCTGGCTCGCCGGCATGCGGCGCAAGCTCGGCCTTGAGATCGAGGCGCCCGGTGATGTGGATCTCGTGCAATCGTTGCTGGCTCTGATGGCAGGGAATGCCGCCGACTTCACACTGACCTTTCGGCGGCTGGCCGATGCCGCCGCGTTTGGCGCGGAACAGGACGAGCCGGTGCGGGCACTGTTCATCGACCCGACTGCGTTCGATGCCTGGGCGGTGCAGTGGCGCGCGCGGCTGGGCGAGGAGGGCGGCCGGAGCGAGGCGCGCGCGCAGGCAATGCGGGCGGTCAATCCGGCCTTCATCGCGCGCAACCACCGGGTACAGGCGGCCTTGGCGGCGGTGGAGAACGGGTTCGATTTGGCGCCGCTGGAGGAACTGCTCGGCGTGTTGGCCAGGCCCTACGAGGATCAGCCCGGCATGGAGGCCTACGCCGCGCCGCCGCGGCCCGAGGAGGTGGTGCGGGCCACGTTCTGCGGGACCTAAGGCACGGGGAGTGCCGCATTTTCCTTGTCGTGCAGGGCGAAGCGCTCGACCATCGTCGCACTGGCGTCGTTCAAGCCGATGACGTCCACCTGCGACACGTGGCGGCGCGCCTTCATCACCACGCGGTCGAGTGCTGCGATGGCCGAGATATCCCAGAAATGCGCGTCCGAGACGTCGATCACCAGCCGATGGAGGGTTTCCGTGAGGTCGATCGACTCCGTGAACGTCGCGGCCGAGGCGAAGAACACCTGGCCCGACACGCTATAGGTCCGGGTGCCGCCGTCCGGTGAGAGCGACGAGGTGATCCGGCTCAGATGTGACACCTTGCCGGCGAAGAAGACGCCGGACAGCAGCACGCCCACCAGGACCCCCATGGACAGATTGGAAGTCGCCACCACGGTGCCCACCGTCGCCAGCATCACCACCGAGGATTGCCACGGATTGGTGCGCAGCCGTTTCAGCGAGCCCCAGGAGAAGGTGTTGATCGAGACCATGATCATCACCGCGGTCAACGCCGCCACCGGAACGATCGCGAGCAGGCGCTGGAAGATCACCAGCAGCGCCAGCAGGCAGGCGCCTGCGACCAGGGTCGAGAGCCGGCCGCGGCCACCCGACGAGACGTTGATCACCGACTGCCCGATCATCGCGCAACCGCCCATGCCGCCGAACAAGGCGGAGGCCATGTTGGCGACGCCCTGGCCGGCGCACTCGCGGTTCTTGCCGCTGGGCGTATCGGTCATGTCGTCGACGATCTGCGCGGTCAGCAACGACTCCAGCAGCCCGACCGCGGCCAGGGTCAAAGCAACCGGGGCGATGATCCCCAACATGCCGAAGGTCAACGGCACGTGCGGCAGGCCAAAGCTCGGCAATGTCGACGGCAATTGCCCAAGGCTCGCTATGGTGCGGACATGCAGGCCAAACGCTGCGGTGATGCCGGTCAGCACCGCGATCGCCACCAGCGGCGAGGGAAACGCGCGGGTCAGATACGGAAAGCCATAAATGATCGCCAGACCGAGCGCGATCAGCCCGTAGGTGATCGGCGGCACCCCGGTCAGTTGCGGGCGCTGTGCGAGGAAGATCAGGATGGCAAGCGCATTGACGAAGCCGGTGAGCACGGACTGCGACACGAACCGCATCAGCCGCCCCAGCCTGAACGCGCCTGCGAGGATCTGGAACACGCCCATAAGGATTGTCGCCGCAAACAGATATTGCACGCCGTGATCGCGCACCAGCCCGCCCATCAGCACCGCGGTCGAGGCGGTGGCGGCGGAAATCATCGCCGGCCGTCCGCCGGCAAAGGCGATGACGCAGGCAATCACCACGGAGGCGTAGAGGCCGACCTTCGGATCGACTCCGGCCACCACCGAGAAGCCGATCGCCTCCGGGATCAGCGCCAGCGCCACGACAAGACCCGAGAGGAATTCGACGCGAGGGCTGAACCGCCACTCGCGGAGATAGGACGCGCTTATGTTCATGGGTCTGTGGGTCCGCGAGTGACGCACGAACGGCCGCCTGAAGCGGACGGGATAGCGTTCGTGTCAGTGCGTTGTCCGGCGGATCGGCGGCCGGAAGAGCCACCCGGAATTGCACCGGGTCCGAGAGAGTGAAGGCAAGATGACATAGTTGATGCCGCAATGCACGATCAACCGATCGACCAGGGCGCCGCGTTCGCGCCAAACCGCCCGGCGAGAAAGTCGAGCAGCACCGCAACCCGCGGCGGCCGCGGACCGCCGGCTGGCGTCACCAGGTGGATCGCGGTTGCGACCGGGCGCCACTCTGGCATGACCGGCACCAGCCGTCCCGCGGCGACGGACTCCCAGACCAGGAAGTCCGGCAGCAATCCGATCCCCAGGCCCGCTTCCAGCGCGAAGCACAACGCGTCACCGTTGGTCGCACTCAGCGGCCCGCGGGCGACGACGGACGCCTCCTGTCCGGCCGCATCGAGAAAGCGCCAGCTTCGGCCGGAGGCGAGATAGCTGTAGGTGAGGCAGGGATGATCTCGCAGATCGCTCGGCCGGCGCGGCATTGCGCGGGACGCCACATAGGCCGGGGCGGCCAGCAGCAATCCCCTGACCGGACAGAGACGACGTGCCACCAGGCTGGAGTCCTCCAGCTCGGCGATCCGCAGGGCGACATCGATGCCGCCGGCGACGATATCGACGACCCGGTCGTCGAGCTGCAGGTCGATCGAAATCTCCGGGTAGGCCTGCATGAACGCCGGCAAGGCCGGGGCGACATGCCGCAGGCCGAACGACATCGGCGCCGCCAGCCGCACCCGGCCGCGGGGTGCCGCGGAGGTCGCCTGCGCCTGTGCCTCGACCGCCTCGCCCTCTTCGAGCATGAGCGCCGCGCGCACCGCCAGCAGCCGACCGGTTTCAGTCAAGGAGAGGCGGCGCGCGCTACGATGCAGTAGCCGCTCGCCGGTGCGCAGCTCCAGGCGCTTGATCGCCTTCGACACGGTGGCCGTCGAAAGCCCCAGTTCCGCCGCCGCCCCCGCGAACGAGCCAGTGGCGGCGATCCTGGCGAAGATCGCCCAGGCTTCAAGGTCTGGCAGCTTCATGACGGACCCCAAAACGGAAATCATGCATTGCCATCATTTCCCTGTTAAGTGGTCAGGTCGAGCGCCATGTTTGCTCCAAACCTGTGATCGGAGAGCGTGCGATGATCGAACTCAGACCTTTTGGCGAACTCGGCGGCGCGGATCACGGCTGGCTCAAGGCCAGGCATCATTTCTCGTTCGCGGGCTACCATGACCGCGGCCGCATGGGCTGGGGCGCGCTGCGCGTCTGGAACGACGACGAGATCGCCGCCGGTTCGGGTTTTCCGACACACCCGCATGCCGATATGGAAATCATCACCTATGTCCGCGAGGGTGCGATCACCCACCAGGATTCGAGGGGCAACGAAGGCCGCACCGAAGCCGGCGACGTGCAGGTGATGTCGGCGGGCGCCGGCGTGCGGCATTCCGAGTATAATCTCGAGGACAGCACGACCAGGCTGTTCCAGATCTGGATCGTACCGGGAACCCGTGGCGGCGCACCATCTTGGGGCGCGCGTCCATTTCCGCGCGGCGACCGCTCGGGCAAGTTTGTGGCCCTTGCCAGCGGCTTTGCCGAGGACAAGGATGCATTGCCGATCCGCGCCGAGGCGCGGGTGCTGGCAGCGACGCTTAACGCCGGCGAGCGCGCCAGCCTGACGCTCGCACCGTCACGCCACGCCTATCTGGTCGCCTCCAGCGGCACGGTGGACGTGCTCGGGGTTAGGATCGGACCACGCGACGGCGCCGCCATCACCGATGTCACGAACCTGGAGATCGTCTGCGTCGAGGACGCCGAACTGGTGCTTGTCGACGCAGCCTAGACCGCGTGCCATGGTCGCGGCCCAGGAGAGGCCGCGACGATGAACGATAATCCAAGAAACTTCACCGCCGAGGACGCCCTCGCGCTGCATGCCTCCGGCCGCCCGGGCAAGCTGGAGACACGCATCTCCAAGCCGCTGACGACCGCGCGGGACCTGTCGCTCGCCTATTCGCCGGGGGTCGCTGAACCCTGCCTGCGGATCGCCGCCGACCGCGATCTCGCCTATACCTACACCACCCGCGGCAACATGGTCGCGGTGATCTCCAACGGCACCGCGGTCCTCGGGCTCGGCAATATCGGCGCCCAGGCCAGCAAGCCGGTGATGGAGGGCAAGATCGCGCTGTTCAAGCGATTTGCCGACATCGACGGCATCGACCTGGAAGTCGACAGCGAGGATGTCGACGAATTCGTGAACTGCGTGCGCCTGCTCGGCCCCTCCTTCGGCGGCATCAATCTCGAGGACATCAAGGCGCCGGAATGCTTCATCATCGAGCAACGGCTGCGCGAGATGATGGACATCCCGGTCTTCCATGACGACCAGCACGGCACCGCCATCGTCACCGCCGCCGGCCTGATCAACGCCTGCCACCTGACCGGACGCGACCTCGCCAGCACCACCCTGGTGGTCAACGGCGCCGGCGCTGCCGGCATCGCCTGTATCGACCTGATGCTGACGCTGGGCATGCAGCGCGAGAACATCCTCGCCTGCGACACCAAGGGCGTGATCCGGCGCGACCGCACCGACCTCAACCAGTGGAAATCCGCACACGCCCGCGACACCGACCTGCGAACCCTCGCCGACGCCGTGCGCGGTGCGGACGTGTTTCTCGGCCTGTCCGCGAAGGGGGCGCTGACCCAGGAGATGGTGCGCAGCATGGCGCCCCGTCCCATTATCTTCGCACTCGCCAATCCGGACCCGGAGATCACCCCCGAAGAGGCGCGCGCCGCCAGCCCGGACGCCATCGTCGCCACCGGCCGCTCGGACTATCCCAACCAAGTCAACAACGTTTTGGGATTTCCTTACATCTTCCGCGGTGCGCTGGACGTGCGCGCCAGTTCCATCAACGAGGCGATGAAGGCCGCCGCCGCTGAGGCGCTGGCCGTGCTAGCGCGCGAGGACGTGCCCGACGAGGTGCATCGCGCCGCCGCCCGGCAGTTGCGCTTCGGACCCGACTACATCATCCCCAACGCGTTCGACCCGCGCCTGATCTCGCGCATCCCGCTCGCCGTGGCGCGGGCCGCGATTGAGAGCGGCGTCGCCCGCAAGCCGATCACCGACATGCGCCGCTACGCCCGCGAACTCACCGGACGTCTCGATACGGCCGCCAACGCACTCGACCTGATCATTGAGGGGGTGCGCGGCCAGCCCAGGCGGATCGTGTTCGCCGAGGGCGAGGACGAAAAGATGGTCCGCGCCGCCTGCCTGTTCCACAAGGAGGGCTTCGGCACGCCGATCCTGATCGGCCGCGAGGACCGTGTGCGCGCGGTGTTCGACCGGCTCGGCCTTGCCACCACCGGCATCGAGATCCGCAACGCGAGACTCTCGGCGATGGCCGACCACCACAACGCCCGCTATGTCGATTTCCTCTATGCCCGCCTGCAACGTCGCGGCTTCCTGCTGCGCGACGTGCAGCGCATGGTCAACCAGGATCGCAACGTCTATGCCGCCTGCACCGTGGCGCTGGGCGACGCCGACGGGCTGGTCACCGGCCTGACCCGCGCTCCCAGCCAGGCGCTCGAAGCCATCCGGCTGGCCATCGACGCCAAGCCCGGCGGCATCGCCTTTGGCCTGTCCATGGTGATCACCCAGCGCATGACCCTGTTCGTCGCCGACACCCTGATCCACCAGCAGCCCACAGCCGCCGAACTCGCCGCCATCGCCATGGGCAGTGCCGCGCGCACCCGGGCGATGGGCCAGACCCCGCGCGTGGCTTTGTGCGCGCATTCGAGCTTCGGCCTGCCGCCGCACGAAGGCTCGGCACGGATCGCCGAGGCGGTGCGGCTGCTGGAGCAGAGCCACGTTGATTTCGAGTTCGACGGCGACCTCAGCCCCGACGTCGCCCTCGATCCCACGCTGCGGGCGCTGTATCCGTTCTGCCGGCTGACCGGCAACGCCAATGTGCTGGTGATGCCGGGGCTGGATTCCGCGCATATCGCGGCCCAACTCGCCCCACGGCTCGGCGAGGGCCGGGTCATCGGGCCGGCGCTGATCGGGCTCGAACAGTCCGCCCAGATCGTGCCGATGGACGCCACCGTCTCCGACCTCGTGACCTTCGCCTGCCTCGCCGCGAGCACCGACATCTGAATGGCGGACCGGCACGCGCTGGCTCTGGTGGCACGGCTGCTCGCCCGTGCGCTGAGCCTGGGCGCGCCGCCGCCGCTCTCGACCGAAGCGCGGCTCGCCAACATCCCCGTGCGCGGCGTCCCCTCGCACGCGCCGGTGCACATACGCTGGGACCGCCACCAGATCCCCAGTATCGAGGCCGAAAGCCTGCACGATCTCGCGGTCGGGCTTGGCGTCGTGCACGCGCATTTGCGGCTCGCCCAGCTCGAGGCGATGCGCCGTCTGGCCACGGCGCGCGTCGCCGAGGCGATCGGCCCAGCCGGAATCGAACTCGACCGCGCCATATTGCTGATGGATCTCACCCGCGCCGTGCCCGAGATCGAGGCAAGGCTCCCACCCGCCACCCGGCTCTGGGGGAGAGGCTTCGTCGCCGGTATCAATCACATCATCACGCAGGCGCCGTCGCTGCCGCACGAGTTCCAGCTGCTCCGCCTGCGCCCGACTCCCTGGACCCTGCGCGACCTGCTCGCGGTCAGCCGTCTGGCCGCGACCGACATGTCGTGGCTGGTGTTTGCACGCCTGCTGCGCGCGCGCACGCGCCTCGATCCGGCGTCCTGGCGCGCACTCTGGCCGATGCTCCAAGCCGGCGACAACATCCCCTCACCCGGCAGCAATTCGGCGGCGGTCGCGGCCTCGGCGAGCGCCACCGGCGCCGGCCTGATCGCCTCGGACCCGCATCTCTCCGTGGCGCAACCGCCGCTCTGGCTCATCGCCGCCCTGCACGCCCCCGGGCTGGACGCGGTCGGCCTGATGATCCCCGGCATCCCGGCAATCGCGCTGGGCCGCAACCGCGCCCTCGCCTGGGGCGGCACCAACCTGCACGCGGCCAGCAGCGACCTCGTCGATGTCAGCGGCGAGGCCATAGACGAATGCGTCGTCAGCATCCCCGTCCGCGATGCCGCACCCGCTTGCCTGCGGCTGCGCCACACCCGCTTCGGCCCGGTGGTCAGCGACGGGCTGTTGCTGCGCTCGGCGTCACCGCTCGCACTGCGCTGGGTCGGACACCGCGCCAGCGACGAACTGACCGCGCTCCTCGGGATCCTGCAGGCGGGCAGCCTCGATCAATTCCGCGACGCACTCCGCGGCTTCGCGGTCCCCGGCCAGACCATGGTCGCGGTCGAGGCCGGGCCGCGTGGCAGCACTGGGCGCACCATCGCCGCCCACGTGCCACGCCGCGCCAACACTACGATGCCCGACCTGGTCACGACCCCGGACGCGCTGTGGGATCTCGACGACCTCGTCGTCGCCGCCGACTTTGCCGCCCCCATCGAGACCATCGTCGCCTCCGCCAACGACCGACCGCACGCCGCCCCGATATCAGTCGGCTTCTTCTTCGCCCCGCCCGACCGTGTGCGCCGCCTGCGCACCCTGCTCGAGACCGGCCCGATTACGGCCGCCACGATGGTCGACCTGCAACACGACGTGCTGCAGCCCGGCGCCCTCGCTTTGCGCGACCTGCTGCTGTCCCGCTGCCCGCCGCTGCCACCGCGCGACACACCCGCGCGCCGCGTCCTCGCCGAATGGGACGGGCGCTACGAGGCCGCATCCGCAGGCGCGCTGGTCTTCGAGGTGCTCACCGCCAACCTGGCGCGCCGGCTGATCCCCCGCACCCGCCTCGCCATCCTCGCCGCCGTCTGGAGCGGCCGCGGACTGGTCGGGCGCACCATCGCGCATGCCCCGCCCGGTGCCATACGCGCCGCTTTCGCGCACGCGGCACGCGCTTGGCGGCGTCACCATTGCTGGGGCGCCGCACACCGCATGGCCCTTCGCCACCCGCTCGCCGCCCTGCCGCTGATCGGCCGGCGCTACGCAGGCTGCACGTTCGCCGCCGACGGCAGCAACGACACCCTC
Organism: Lichenicoccus sp.; assembly: GCF_965276875.1. GTDB lineage: Bacteria > Pseudomonadota > Alphaproteobacteria > Acetobacterales > Acetobacteraceae > Lichenicoccus. The sequence continues at coordinate 1,667,365 of NZ_OZ255701.1, forward strand.
AACAAAAGCGGCCACGGCCTGGTGTTCGGACGCCACCGGGTCACCTATGGCGCCGGCGCCCGGCATGTCTCGGATCTTGCCGACGACAACGCCAACCACTTCGTCCTGCTCGGCGGCCAGGACGGCTGGCTCGGCTCAGCCAACACGCTCGACCAGGTGGCTGTCTGGCGGAACGGCGGCAGCATCACCGTGCCGCTCGATGCGGCGCCGACCAGAGAGTGGCCCCATGAAACCATTCTTTCGCCCTGAGGGCTTGGACGCCACCCCCTTGCTGCGCGCGTTCGCCGAGCGGCGCCTGCGCACGCTCGGGCGGCAGGATCCGCTGCGCGCGCAGCGCCAAACACTACGGTCACTGCTGCGACGCGCGGCCCAAACAAGGTTCGGCTTGGATCACGGGTTTGCCCGGATCAGTTCGGTTCGTGACTATCAGGCGCTAGTCCCCTTGCGCACCTACGAGGATTTCTGGCGGGACTATTTCGCGCCGTCATTTCCAACCCTGCGTGACGTCACCTGGTCCGGGCGTATTCCCGCGTTTGCGCTGACCAGCGGCACAACCTCTGCCACAAGCAAATATATTCCGGTCAGCGCGGCGATGGCACGGTCCAATATCGGCGCCGGGTTCGATACGCTCGCGTTTCACCTGGCAAACCGCTCGCACTCACGCCTGTTCGGCGGTCGCAACTGCCTGCTCGGTGGCTCGACCGCGTTGCTGCGACTTGCCCCCGGCGTCGTCGCCGGCGACCTCAGCGGCATCGCCGCCGCACGCATGCCGCTCTGGGCAGGGCCGCGCGCCTTCCCGCCACGGGCGCTGGCCTTGACCCGCGACTGGGAAGCGAAGATCGCGGCCCTCGCACCGGCGTCGTTGGCACACGACATACGCAGCCTCTCCGGCACGCCAAGCTGGATGCTGCTGTTCTTCGCGCAGCTCGCGGCCCTGCATCCGCAACGGCCGAGACGGTTGGCCGCGTTCTATCCGAACCTGGAATTGGTGGTGCATGGCGGCGTCTCGCTCACGCCCTACCGCGACGCGCTGACCGAATGGCTGGAAGGCAGCCACGCCGAGACGCGCGAAGTCTATGCCGCGAGCGAAGGCTTCATCGCCATCGCCGATCGCGGCCCGGGCGATGGCATGAGGCTGGTCACGGACCGAGGCCTGTTCTTTGAATTCGTCGAGCCGAAGACTCTAGACGCCGCCAATCCGCCGCGCTTCTGGCTCGCCGACGCCAAGATTGGCGTGAACTACGCGCTGGTACTGAGCACCAATGCCGGATTATGGTCCTGCATCGTCGGCGACACGGTCATGCTCACCGAACGCAACCCGCCCCGCCTGCTGATCACCGGACGCATTGCCGCCACCCTGAACGTCTTTGGCGAACATCTGGTGGCCGACGAGCTGGACCGTGCCGTCACCGAGTCCGCACGCGCATTCGGCGCCAGCGTCTCTGACTACACCGCCGGACCGCATTTTCCCCCCGAGGCACAGCCACGCGGCGGCCACCTGTTCGTGGTGGAACTCGCCCGGCAGCAGCCGGACCAGCAAGCCTTCGCACGCGTTCTGGACCAGGCCCTTGCGCGGATGAACGCCGACTATGCCGATCATCGCCGTGGCAATTTCGGTATGCTGCCCCCCACGGTCTGTCTCGTCGCAACCGGTCGCTTCACTGCCTGGATGCGCGAGCAAGGCCGGCTTGGTGGCCAGAACAAGGTGCCACGCGTCATCAACGACCCGGATCGCTTCGCGGCGTTGCAGCTCTTCATGGGATGTGTGATCGAGCCGCAATGAAACCAGCAGCACCCATAGGCGCAGCCCTCGCGGGCGCCGTTGCCGCCTGGCTCTACACGCCGGATAAGTCGGCGGCGGCGCTTGAGAAGAAGTATCTTGATTCACCCGCCGATTATCGCGAAGTGGCCGGCATCCGCCTGCATCTGCGCGACACCGGCCCGAGCGACGCACCGGCGGTGATCCTGCTGCACGGCTTCGGATCGAGCCTGCATACCTGGCAGCCTTGGGCGGAAAGATTGTCCACCGACAACCGCGTCATCCGCTACGATCTGCCCGGCTTCGGACTGACTGGCCCGGACCCCAGCGGCGACTATTCCGACAGGCGCGGCATCGCCATCCTTGCCGCCCTGATGGACGACCTCGGGATCGCCAGGGCCAGCCTCGTCGGCAACTCGATGGGCGGCAAGCTCGCCTGGACATTCGCGGAAGCGCACCCCGACCGCGTTAGACGACTGGTGCTGATCGCACCGGACGGGTTCGCCAGTCCCGGCTTCGACTACGGCAAAGCGGCCCGTATTCCGCCGGCAGTACGGCTGCTCCCGTTCGTGCTGCCGCGTTTGCTGCTGCGATCGAGCCTGGCCCCCGCCTACGGCGATCGCGGCAAGCTGACGCGCAGCCTGGTTACACGCTACCGCGACCTGATGCTCGCACCCGGCAACCGGCGCGCGATGATCGCGAGAATGCAACAGGTCATGCTGGAAGACCCAAGACCCGCTCTCCGACGCATAAAAGCGCCGACTTTGCTCCTCTGGGGCGAGAAGGACGCGATGATCCCGATCGCCCATGCCCAGGACTATCTCGCCAGCTTGCCAAACGCGATGCTTGTGGCATTGCCTGGGCTCGGCCACGTACTCTTTGAGGAAGCCCCGGCGATCGCGCTCGTGCCAATCACAAGCTTCCTTGCAGGAAACCCGTGATTCGCATGCAGTCGGCAACATAAGCCCTGCCAAAAGGCAGACCTCGGCAAGGGAGGGTCATGTGAGTTCGTCATCACCATCGAAGCATTACACGCTGTATCTCGTGCTCATCGCGCTGGCCGGTTGGGCTCTCGCTTCTTACGACGTGAATCTTCTTGTCCTTGCATTGCCAGCCATTGCCAAGGGACTTCATATTTCACAGACAGGCGTGGGCATTCTCGGCTTCTTCGTCTATGCGGCACAGTTCTGCATCACGCTATTTGCCGGATACGGCATGGACCGCTTTGGCAGGCGTCGCGTCTGGATGTTCTGCCTGGCAGGGACGGCGATCTTCACCGGTCTCACCTACTTTGTGCAGAATTACTGGCAGCTGGTATTTGTTCGCGCTGTCGCGTCGGGTCTGGCCTATTCAGAACTCGCCGTGTCGATCACGATCGTCAACGAGCAGTTGCCGGCGCGCGGACGCGGGCTGCTCTACTCGATCGTTCAGGGCGGCTGGCCGCTTGGCGTCTTTCTCGCCTCCGGCGTCTACCTTGTCTTCGGCCAGTTCGGATGGCGCGTTGTTTTCCTGCTTGGCGTGATCCCGATTGTCGCCGTGATCGTCGGCCGTTTCTTTGTGCGCGAGTCGAGCCGCTATGAACATGTCCAGGAGGTCAAGCGCGCCCGCAGGGCTGGAGATGAGACGCGTGTGCAGGCACTGCTGGCGCAACAAAGCGTGGCCGTCGAGGAACTGGACCGCGTGACGATCGGCCAGCTGTTCGCGGCCAAAGGATATATCCGCAGGCAACTCGTCTGGCTTTCGATCACCTGGATCATCTACGGCACCAGCTATGTCGCAACCAATTTTTACATCACCTACTGGCTGACCAAGTTCAAAGGCTTTTCTTCGTCCAGCGCCAGCGTGTTGCTGTTGATATCGGGAGGCATCGGCTTCTTTTTCTACATACTGGGCGGCTGGCTTGGCGAGCGATACGGGCGGCGCGAGGTCATCATCGTGACGGGCGCGCTTGTGGCGCCGCTCAGCCTGCTGTTTCTCATCGCACAACAGTCATGGCTGGTGGCCGTTATCTACTTCCTGCTTTACCAGGCGACGAACGGCACCTGGTCCGGTGCTGGCTACGCCTATCAGGGCGAGAGCTTCCCGACCCGGGTCCGCGGCACGGCGATCGGCTTCCTCAGCGCGATGCAGGTGCTCGGCTTTGTTATCGGCACGCTGATCTGGACGGGTTTGAGCCAGACCAGCACACCCACGATCACCTGGCTCGTGCTCGCCGTACTGGTCTCGCTTGGTCTATGGACGACGCTGCTCCTGCGGCGGATCCCGCCGCACCAGGAGCTGGAGGAGATCAGCCAATAGCGCCCGCGTTTCCGGTGCGGCACAAGCGGGCTTGGCTCTCTTGCGAGGGGCGGCAAAACCGCCTACGGAATTGTCAGGCAAATGTTTTCACAATGAATCGCGGCTGCAACCGCGTCTGGCGCCCTGGTGGGAGAAAGCGCATGTCGGTCAGCCGAACGCCGGTATCCCGCGCGCCGTGGCATGGACCCGCGGCATCCGATCGAGGCGCCGGCAGGTCTGCGTCGTCGCGTGACCCCTCGGCCCACTCATGGAGTGCAGCCGCGCCGGGCGATTGGCGAGACCGCCGGTGGCATTCAAGCACAGCTATTCCTTTGGAAGTCGGACGCGACAGCGGGACGCGCGGCAGGGCGAAGCCGCCGCTTATCATGTCCAGCCGCGTATCATGCCCATAGGGCCACGCGCGGCGCCCGCGATCACTTTGCAGACCAGACAGTCCAGGAGCGACATATGACCAAGAAGAACCTTCTCGCCACCGTTGCCGCCGCAAGCGTCGCGGGCGCGCTTGCCGCGAGTGCCGCGGCACAAGCGGCCCCGGTCGAAGCCTGCCTGATCACCAAGACGGATTCCAACCCTTATTTCGTCACCATGCGCACGGGTGCGAAGAGCGAGGCCAGGAAGCTTGGCGTCGATCTCAAGACCTATGCGGGCAAGTATGATGGCGACAACCAGACCCAGGTCTCCGCGATCGAGAGCTGCATCGCCGACGGCGCCAAGGGCATCCTGATCACGCCATCGGATACCAAGGCCATCGTGCCCACCGTCGAGAAGGCGCGCCAAGCGGGGCTGCTCGTGATCGCTCTCGACACCCCGTTGAGCCCGGTGTCGGCTGCCGACATGACGTTTGCCACCGACAATTTCCAGGCCGGCCGACTCATCGGGCAATGGGCCCACGCCCATCTCGGGGACAAGGCCCGCGATGCCAAGATCGCGATGCTCGACCTCGCGGTTTCACATCCAACAGTCGGCTTTGACCGCGACCACGGCTTCCTCTCCGGCTTCGGTGTGAAGATCGCCAATCCGGAGCAATTCAACGTGCCCGATCCGCGGATCGTCGGCCATGCCGTGACCGGCGGCGCCGAAGAAGGCGGACAGAAGGGAATGGAGTCGCTGCTTGCGCGCAACCCGGACATCACTCTCGTCTACGCCATCAATGAACCCGCGGCCTTTGGGGCGTATCAGGCGCTGAAGTCCGTCGGCAAGGCGGGTGACGTGACGATCGTCGCGATCGACGGCAGCTGCACCGGCGTCAAAGGCGTAAAAGCCGGCATGATCGCGGCGGATTCACAGCAATATCCGTTGAAGATGGCGGCACTCGGCGTCAAGGCGATCGCCGATTTTGCCAAGACCGGACAGAAGCCGCAGGCCAGCGCGGGCAAGGATTTCTACGACACCGGGACCAAGCTGGTCACGGCCCATCCTGAGCCGGGCGTGCCTTCGATCACGCCGGCCGAGGGTGCGAAACTGTGCTGGGGCAAGTAACGCAGGACGCCGGAGGAAACCGATGTCCACCATGAACGAGGGCCAATCCGGCTTTGAGGTCGGGGCGGCCCCGGGGGCGTCCAGGGGGAGTGAGACGGTCGCCGAGTTCGTCCACCATCGGACGCCGCTGGAGCGGTTGCAGCATGTGCTGCATGAAACGCCCGCGCTCGCGCCGCTGCTGGTTCTGGTCGTCTCGCTGATCGGCTTCGGCATCCTTGTCGGTGCGCGCTTCTTCTCCGCCTATGCGCTGACGCTGATCCTCCAGCAGGTGATGATCACCGGCATCGTCGGCGTTGCCCAGTCGCTGGTGATCCTGACCGCGGGCATTGACCTCTCCGTCGGCGCCATCATGGTGTTGTCGACGGTGATGATGGGTCAGTGCGCGTTTGCCTACGGTCTGCCGGCCTGGCTCGCGATCGTGTGCGGCTTCGGGCTTGGCACCGCGGTCGGCGCGCTGAACGGCGTGCTGGTTGCGTTGATGCGGCTGCCGCCCTTCATCGTCACACTCGGCACCTGGCAGATCACGCTCGCCGCCAACTACCTCTACTCGCAGAACCAGACCATCGGCGCCGCACAAATCGAGCTGCAGGCGCCGCTGCTGGGTTACCTCGGCAGCACCTTCAGACTCGGCGGCAAGGGTGGTGCGACGTTCACCTATGGCGTGGTGCTGATGCTGGCCCTGGTGCTGCTGTTCGCCTACATCCTGCGCCATACCGCATGGGGCCGGCACGTGTATGCCGTGGGCGACGACCCGGAGGCGGCCGCATTGGCCGGCGTGCGAGTCAAGCGGATGCTGGTCAGCGTCTATGTGCTCTCGGGAATGATCTGTGGCCTCGCCGGATGGGCGTTGATCGGGCGGATCGGCGCGATCTCGCCGAATTCCGGCCAGTTCGAGAACATCAATTCAATTACCGCGACAGTCATCGGCGGCATCTCGCTGTTCGGCGGCCGCGGCTCGATCCTCGGCATGATCTTCGGGGCGCTGATCGTCGGCGTCTTCACACTTGGTCTGAACATGTATGGCACCGATCCGCAATGGACCTACCTGCTGATCGGCGCGCTGATCATCACGGCGGTGGCGGTGGATCAATGGATCAGAAAGGCGGCGGTTTGATGCAACCGATCCTCTCGGCCAGCAAGCTGGTCAAGCGCTACGGCCGCGTCACCGCGCTCGACCATTGCGACTTCGAGCTCTACCCGGGCGAAATCCTCGCGGTCATCGGCGACAACGGCGCCGGCAAATCCTCGCTGATCAAGGCGGTCTCCGGCGCGGTCACCGTCGACGAGGGCGAGATCTTCCTCGACGGCAAGCAGGTCCGCTTCGCCTCGCCGCTCGATGCGCGCGCGGCCGGCATCGAGACGGTCTATCAGACGCTCGCCATGTCGCCCGGCCTGTCGATCGCCGACAACATGTTCATGGGTCGCGAACTGCGCAAGCCGGGCTTCATGGGAACGGTGTTCCGCAAGCTCGACCACGCCGAGATGCAACGTATATCCCGCGAAAAGCTTAACGACCTCGGTCTGATGACGATCCAGAACATCAACCAGGCGGTCGAGACACTCTCGGGCGGCCAGCGGCAGGGTGTCGCGGTCGCCCGCGCGGCGGCCTTCGGCTCGAAGGTCATCATTCTGGATGAGCCGACGGCAGCACTCGGCGTGAAGGAGTCGCGCCGCGTGCTGGAGCTCATTGCCGACGTGAAGTCGCGCGGCATCCCGATCATCCTGATCAGCCACAACATGCCGCATGTGTTCGAGGTGGCCGACCGGGTGCACATTCACCGGCTTGGCCGACGGCTCTGCGTCATCGATCCGAAGCAGCACAGCATGTCGGACGCGGTCGCCTTCATGACCGGAGCCCGCGTGCCCGACGAGGTGCTCGCCGCCTGACCGGCAGAGAACGACGTCAAGCATCGAGCTCAGGAGCCTGTCGTTAGCCTTCCGCCGACGGTGTCGTAATCGGCGCTTCGAGCACGTCGCGCCATTTTGAGTCGCCATGATCGAGGGCGACCGGAGAGGTAATGACATGACCGATGGCACCGAAGGGAGCGAATGGTCCGCCGCGCAATATCTTGCGTTCGAGGCGGAGCGCACGAGGCCGGTCTACGAGCTTCTCGCCCGCGTAAACAACCGCGAGGTGGCATATGCCGCCGATATCGGTTGCGGTCCGGGGAACTCGACGGCAGTGCTGCGCCAGCAATTTCCGCACGCCGCGATTATCGGCCTGGACAGCTCCGCCGACATGATCGCAGCGGCGCGGGCGCGTCTGCCTGACATCCATTTCGAACTGGGTGATATCCGGCCGTGGTGTGACACCGGCGGCACCTTCGATCTCATTCTGGCCAATGCGGTGCTGCAATGGCTGCCGGACCATGCCGCCCTGCTTGCTTCGCTGCTGGGCAAGCTCGCACCGCTGGGGAGCCTGGCCGTACAGATGCCGGACAATCTCGAAGAGCCGGCGCATCTGGCCATGCGCAAGGTCGCCGCCGACGGCCCCTGGGCGGATAGGCTGGCGGCGGCCGCGGCCGCGCGAACCGTCATCCATGATGCCGAGTGGTATTTCCGCGCGCTGCGCGCGCTTCACGCGGGAGTCGAGATCTGGCGCACCACGTATTATCACCCGCTCGGCGGCGCAGCCGCGGTCATCTCGTGGTTGAAGGGCACCGGCCTTCGCCCCTATCTCGCCCGGCTCGCTGCCGGCGAACGCGGCGACTTTCTCGCTTGCCTCGAGGCCGAGATCGCACAAGCCTATCCCACTGCCGCGGACGGCACGTTGCTGCTGCCGTTTCCGCGGCTGTTTTTCGTGGCGAACCGAACCGGCTGAACGTACCTCCCGTTAGGGCACCCTCGCGTCGCCCAACAACCCGCGGGCGGCGAAATTGCGCATCAGGCTGCCGATCCCAAACGACCAGGGCAATGCGGCCTCCGAGTGGGTGACATGATTGATCAGCCGGCCGAGACGCGGGCAGGCGATCTCGACCCTGTCGCCTGGCTTGTGGGTAAAGCCGCTGCCGATCTCGCCGCGATCCTGCGTCGGCGCGAACAGGGTGCCCAGGAACAGCATGAAGCCATCCGGATACTGGTGGTGGTCGCCGATCGTCTGGGCGACCAGTGCCTCGGGGTCGCGGCTGATCCGGCGCATGGTGCTGTGCCCGGTCATCGAGAAAGCGTCCTCGGCGCCATCCACACTTAGTGTGAGATCGAGGCCGCTTATGTCGTCAAGGGTGAAGTCCGCATCGAGCAGGCGCAGGATTGGGCCGATCGCGCACGAGGCGTTGTTGTCCTTGGCACGACCGAGCAGCAGCGCGCTGCGGCCCTCGATGTCGCGCAGATTGACGTCGTTGCCGAGTGTCGCCCCCTGGATGCGGCCGCGTGCGTTGACCGCCAGTACCACTTCGGGTTCCGGGTTGTTCCAAGCGGATTGGCGCAAAACGCCGATGGCAGCACCGTGGCCCACGGCCGAGAGCACCGGCGCCTTGGTAAATACTTCGGCGTCCGGACCGATGCCGACTTCCAGATATTGCGACCACAGGCCTTCGGCGATCAGCACCTGCTTGGCGCGTGCCGCTTCCGGCGAGCCGGGCCGCAGCGACGACAATGTCTCGCCCACGGCTTGTGTCAGATGCGCGCGCAGCGTCGCGGCCCGCGCGGGGTCGCCGCCGGCGCGCTCCTCGATGACCCGCTCGATCATGCTGTCGGCGAAGGTGACGCCGCAGGCCTTGATCGGCTGCAGGTCGCACGGCGCCAGCAGACGCTGTTGGTCGAGGATTTCGTTGAGCGGCCAGGAGCGATGGCCGGGAAGTGCGGCGAGCCGCGCCGCGGGATCGTCATGCGCGAGCAGCATCGACAGCGTCGGTCCGGCTTCGGTAACGTCGACGAGCCGGTCGCCCTGGACATGCACCAGGCAGGGTCCGCCACAGGCGGGATCGAACACGCGGCCGACCAGGGTGGCGCGTGCGTGATCGTCCGGCAGGATGGTCTCGTTCATGACAGGTCCGCTTCATTGCTGGGCGCGATCTCGCGCGAGAAGAGTGCGATCACGGAGTCCAGATGGGCAGCCATCGCGGCGTGCGCCGCATCGGGATTGCGCGCCAGGATCGCTGCCAGAATCGCCTCATGCTGGTGCTCGGAACGGCCCGGCATGTCGGCCGGCGCATACAGCCGCTGCAACCGCCGGAAGAGGAGGACGCAGCGCCCGAGCAGAAGCGTGATGAACATCTCGAACGCCGGATTACCGCTGGCCCGGGCGATCCGGATGTGGAACAGCCTGTCGCCGCTATGGGTCACCGAGCCGGCGCGGTTGTCGGCGCGATTCTGCCCCAGGGCATCGGCGATCGCGCGGCACTCGGCCGCATTGGCCAGGCTGGCGGCGAGTGCCGCGGTGCATGGCTCGACCAGCCGTCGCGCCTGCAACAGCGCAAACGGCGGCACCTCGCTGTTCAGGTCGAGGCGGGGCAGGTCAAGGTGGAGAGCAAGCTGCGGATCGGCCTGCACCGGTGGCAGGCCCATCTCGAACGCAGCACCTGGCCGCAGGCGTTCGGCTTGCGGCAACACCGTGACACCGATGCCGACACGCACCGCAACCAGTCCCATGACCTCAAGCGCGATGACCGCCTCGCGCACCGACGAGCGGCTGACCTTGAGACGCGCCGCCAACTCGCGCTCCGCCGGCAGCATCGTGCCGGGCGGATAGCCACCGCCGGCGATGAGTTCGGCGATCTCGGCCGCAATCTGGTGATACAGCCGGTGCGTGGCGACGGCAGGCTCGGCCATGCTCGGGCTCCTTCTGGTGCCCTGCTTAGACCCGCGATCGCCCGGTGTGAAGCGAGTGGTCCGGCCAATGGACAATTGCGCGGACCACTGCTAGAATGTGCGCCTTGATACAGTTTTCAGGATGCCAAAGTCTCTTAACTCGGGTCCTCACGTCCCGGGAACTGGACGGGTCGGACGCCAGGCCAACCCCGATCGATCTGAAAGGACGTCCAATGACCATGCTGCGTGGGATCGATCCCCTGCTCACTCCGGACCTGCTGCACAGCCTGGCCTCGATGGGCCATGGCGACCGGATCGCCATCGTGGACGCGAACTTCGGCGCCGCTGGCCGTGCCCGGCGCGTGCATTACGTCTCCGGCAGCGACGCCTCGTCGGTGCTGCGTGCTGTGTTGTCGCTGATGCCGCTCGACGATTTCAGCGAAGACGCGGCGGTCACCATGCAGGTGGTCGGCGACACGTCCGCGGTTCCACCGGCGGCGGCGGATTTCGCGACCATCCTTGACATCCACGACGGCCCCGCCCCGGTGGCCATCGAGCGCTCCGCCTTCTACGACATGGCAGGTGCCGCCTTCGCCGTTGTGCAAACCGGCGAGCGGCGGCTATACGGCAACATTATTCTGACCAAGGGCGTGATCCGCTAGATCATCCGCCCACCCGACGGGAAAGCGGCCATCATCATCGGGCCGTGTAGCCACCGTCCGCCATCACCAGTGTGCCGGTAATGAAGCTTGCGGCCGGTGCGGCGAGGAATGCCACGATTTCGGCAATCTCGCCGGGCTGAGCGACCCGGCCCAGGGCATGCGCATCGCCGTAACTGGCCAGGGTCGCACGGCTGTCCTCGACGATGTCTTCCAGGATGTCGGTCTCCACTACGCCCACGCCCACAGCATTGGCACGGATGCCGTCTCGTCCATGCTCGATGGCGATGGTCTTGACGAGTTGCGCGATGGCGGCCTTCGAGGCGCCATAGGCCGCCGTCTGGTCGAGAGCGACGACGCTGGCCACCGACGCCACGGTGACGATCGCGCCACCACCGCCTCGCCGGACCATGGCGCGCACCGCTTCGCGCGCGTGGAGGAAGTTGCCGCGCGCGTTGGTCGCGGCAATCGCGTCCCACTCTTCGGCGGTGGTTTCGAGGAACGGTTTGTTGAGCGAGCGGCCGGCATTGTTGACGAGGATGTCGAGCCCGCCGAACCGTTCGCTCGCCAGGGCCACGGCCGCGCGTGCGCTCGCCTCGTCGCTGACGTCGCCGGTCAAGATGGCCACCTTGTCGCTCGCCAACGCGCGGACATCCTCGCGCCGATCGCTGGCGACGATCAACGCACCGCGCTCGCCGAGCACACGCACGATCTCACGCCCGATGCCGCGCGCGGCACCCGTGACGATCGCGACCTTGCCCTCAAGGCTCCAGCTTTGGGGAAGCGCGATCATGACGTCTCTCCCGGGAAGTCCGTGCCTGTCGTGACGCTCTCCCAGCAATCCATTTCCTCGCGCATGGCATCCAGCTTCACGCGTGTCCGGGCCAGGGCATCCGAGCCGAGCAGCAGGTGCAGCGGTGGGGTGTCGGCCTCGACCGCCGCGATGATCGCCTGTGCCGCGCGCGCCGGATCGCCGATCTGGCGGCCAGCCATCGCGTCGAGATGATCGAGCGCGCGGCCGACCGTGGCCTCGTACGCCCTGGCGACGGCACTGCCGCTGCGACGGATCGAGTGATCGCTGAGGAAGTCCGTCCTGAAGCCGCCGGGTGCGACCGCCGTGACCTTGATGCCCAGGGGCGCCACTTCCTGCGCCAGGCTCTGCGACAAACCCTCCATGCCCGACTTTGCCGCGGCGTAGAGGCCTGACGAGGCCATCGGCGCGCGTCCGGCGATCGAGGTGATGTTGACGATATGCCCCGATCCCTGTTGGCGCAGGCGCGGCAGCGCGGCACGGATCAGGCGGAACGGCCCGACCAGGTTGACCGCGAACAATCGCTCGACTTCGTCATCGGACGCGTCCTCGATCGCGCCGAGCAGGCCGTAGCCGGCATTGTTCACCAGGACGTCGACGCGGCCGGTGACGCTGAACGCCTCGGCGACGACGCGTTCCACCGCCGCCGGATCGGTAATCTCCAGACTGCGGAGGTGGAGCGCGCCGCGGCCGGTCTCGATCGCGGGCGCGCCCTCGCGGACAGTGCCGATGACCGTGTCGCCACGCTCCAGCGCAGCCTCCGCGAGTGCGCGGCCGAGGCCGCGCGAAATGCCGGTAATGAGCCATGTCTTCATCTGTCGTCTCCTTTCGCCTGAGAGATGGCGGCTGTTGCCCATCCGGATAATGGACGACCTCCTAAACAGGCTTGTAAGCCTGGCTTCGCGGTGGTGAGTTTCCGCATGATCCAGACGAACGATCTTGGCGGCTTGCGCGCCTTCGTCACGGTGGCCGAACTTGCGAGCTTCAGCCGCGCGGCCGAGGGGCTGGGCGTGTCGTCATCAGCCCTCAGCCAGACCATCCGCGGGTTGGAGGAGCGGGTCGGCACGCGCCTGCTGCATCGCACCACACGCAGCGTCTCGCCAACCGAAGCCGGTGCCGCTCTGCTGTCCCAGGTCCGACCGGCCCTTGCGGCCCTGGAGAGCGCATTCGATCACGCGCGCAGAGCAGGACGCGGGCCTTCCGGCACCGTGCGCGTGCATTGTTTTCGCGCCGCCGCCGACCTGTTCATCGCGCCGATCCTGGCATCGTTCCACGAGGCGTACCCCGATATCGTCCTCGATCTGACGGTCGACGATGCGGTCGTCGATCTGGTGCAGGGCGGGTTCGATATTGGCGTCAGGGTCGCCGAACTGATCGAACGCGACATGGTGGCGGTGCGGCTCGGTGGTGAGATGCGCCAGATCGCTGTCGCGTCCCCCACCTACATCGCCGCGCATGGCACGCCACAGACGCCCCAGGATCTATTGCGCCACCGTTGCATCCGCTGGCGTTGGCCGGGACAGACGACGCCCTACGCCTGGGAGTTCCATGAGAGCGGCCGCTGGTTCTCGATCGTCGTCGAGGGACCGCTGATCGCCAGCAGCCGCGAACTTGGGCTGCGCGCGGCACTTGACGGAGTGGGCATCGCCTTCGTCAGGACAGATTCGGTGGCGGGTGAAATCGCTCAGGGACGGCTCCTGCCGCTGCTGGAGCGTTGGTCGGCGCCGTTCGCCGGGTTCTTTCTGTGCTACCCGCAACAGCGGCATATGGCACCAGCAGTACGCGCCTTCATCGACGAACTTCGACGAGCAAATGGGAACACACGTGATGCCGATTTATGAGCTTGCCGGCCGTCAGCCGACGCTTCCCGACCGGTTCTGGATCGCACCCGACGCCCACGTGATCGGCGACGTGGTGCTCGGCGAGGATGTCAGCATCTGGTTCGGCGCCGTCCTGCGCGGCGACAACGACCTGATCGAGATCGGCGCCGACAGCAATATCCAGGAGGGGGCGATGCTGCATACCGACACGGCACTGCGGCTGGTCGTGGGACGTGGCGTCACTGTCGGCCACCATGCGATCCTGCATGGCTGCACAATCGGCGACAACAGCCTGGTCGGCATGGGAGCGACCGTGCTGAACCGCGCGCGCATCGGCGCCAACTGCCTGATCGGCGCCAACGCCCTGGTGCGCGAGGACGCCGCGTTCGCGGATGGCAGCCTGATCCTCGGCGCGCCGGCACAGGTCAAGCGAATGCTGACGGACAGCGAGATCGCGGGCCTTGCGGAATCGGCCCGGCACTACGTGGCGCGCGGGCGGCATTTCGCGGCATGCCTTACCCGGCTTGATTGATGCACCTGCCCTTCGAGGCCGGCTCGTTCCGCATGGCGATGGGTCTGACCGCGGTCGCAGAAGCCGATTGGTTGGAGGCCGACGACGCGGTGCCGGCGCAGATCGCCACGCGCGTCGCCCTGATCGCGCGCGATCCGGACGCGGTGATCGCAGCCCTGCCGGGAACCGAGGCGATGCAGCACGAGCTGCTGGAGATGCTGGCGGCACATCTGCGGCTGCCTTGGCCGGCATGCGACCGTGATCCGCTGGCCATCGTTGGCGGTCTCGTCGCCGAGGATTTCTGCCTGCTGCGCGCGAGCGAGGACGGGCCGGTGCTGGTCGCGGCGGTGCTGTGCTTTCCCGCGCGCTGGCGTCTTGCCGAAAAGCTCGGCCGGCCCCTGGCCGCGGTGCACGCGCCGGTGCCGTTCTACGGCGAGCGCCTCGCGGGTCCGGTCGATCGCTTCCTCGACCGCCTGCAACCGGGACGGATCGCCGTCCGGCTGAACTGGTCGGTAGTGGACGATCCGGCTTTATTCCAGCCGGCACCAGGGCCTGCTAAGACGGGGATCACCGCGGCGAACGCCGGCGAGCGGCTGTTCCTGCGGGTGGAGCGGCAGAGCTTCCGGCGCCTCCCGCGCACCAATACAATCGCGTTCGGCATCCGCACCCATGTCAGCCCGCTGGCGCGTGTGCGCGATGCCGGCGCGGCCGCCCGCCTGAATGACGCGGTGCGCGCAATGCCGGACGACATGCTGGCCTATAAGGGCATAGCGCCGTTCCGCGCGACACTGCTCGGCTATCTGGCATGAGCATCGTGACCGCGGCTTACGGCGACGACACCTGGCACGCGATGGTCGCGCTGCGACGGCGCGTGCTACGCGCGCCACTCGGGCTGGACTACGACCCAGCGCAGCTCGACGCCGAACGCGACCAGCTGCATCTCGCCGTGATCCATGACGGCATGGTCGCCGGCACGCTGCTGATCGTGCCGCCTGACCCGCTTGGCACAGGCCGCCTGCGGCAGATGGCGGTCGCGCCGGAATTGCGACGTCGCGGCTTCGGGGCGGCTCTGGTGCGCCATGCCGAGGCGCTGCTCGGTGGAATGGGGGCGGTGTGCATCGGGCTTTCCGCCCGCGAGAGCGCCGTGGCGTTCTATGAGGCGCTCGGCTTTGCGCCTTGCGGCGCGCCCTACGTCGAGGTCACGCTGCCGCATGTTCGGATGGGCAAGCGCCTTTCCACTCCGTGACGTGCGCGGTCAGCGCCGGCCGCCCGGGAGCGGCGACAGTGCCAGCCGGTGTGCCAACCAACAGGAAGCCGAGCAGCCGATCCGGCGGCGCCAAGCCAAGTGCCGCCGCCACCGCCGGATCGGCGGCGTTCGCGCCACTGACCCAGATGGCGCCGAAACCGAGCGCGTGCGCCGCGTTCAGCAGGTTCATCGCCCCCGCGCCGACGGCCAGCAGCTGCTCGGCCACCGGCACCTTGTGGCCCTCGCGGATGCGCGCCCCAAGGGCGATCACCAGCGGCGCGCGCAGGAATTTGCCGCGCTGCTTGTCGATCAGCGGCGCCGGTGCGTCGGGGTCGCGCGCGCGCAGCGCCGCCTCGATCACGTCGGCGAAGGCCGCGCGCGCCGCACCGCGGATCAGCATGAAGCGCCAGGGTGCGAGCCCGCCATGGTCGGGCGCGCACAGGCCTGCTTGCAGGATACGATCGAGCGCCTCACCAGAGGGGGCCGGCTCGGCGAGGGCTCCCACCGAGACGCGCGAGAGCAGGGTGTCGAGCGCCTGCACCGCGGGCCTCAGGCGGCGAGTTCGGCGGCGATCGCCTCCGTCACCATCGGATCATCCGGGGTGATGTCGGGCGCAAAGCGCGCCACCACCTTGCCCTCGCGCGAGATCAGGAACTTCTCGAAATTCCACAGGATCTCGCCGGGCGCGGGATCGACCCCGTGCTTGGCCAGGCGCTCTCGCATCGTGCCTTCGGATTTCTCGGCGGCGTGCGGCACAGCCGTGGTCAGCCCGGCATAAAGCGGGTGCCGGCCCGGCCCGTTCACCTCGATCTTGGCGAACAGCGGGAACTCGACGCCGTAGTTGGTCTCGCAAAAGGCGGCGATCTCGCGCTCGTCGCCGGGCTCCTGGCCGCGGAACTGATTGCAGGGAAAGCCGAGCACGGCAAAGCCTTCCGGGCTGCGCGCGGCGTGCAGCGCCTGCAGCGCCTCATATTGCGGCGTCAGCCCGCATTTGGAGGCGACGTTGACCACCAGCAGCACCTTGCCATGAAAGGCACGCAGGCTGGTCTGGCTGCCGTCGATGGTCTTGAGCGGAATATCCTGGATGACTGGCACGGCGTCTGTTCTCCCCTGCGACGTGACGCGCACGCTAGCGTGGCCGGCGGGCGGTGGCTATGCCAGGCCCTGGCTAAGGCGGGGCCTTGGCGAAGGCGGGCAGCTTGCTGTAAACACTGCCTCCTATGGACAGCCATCCCGGGACCGAGAACCGAGGGTTTGGGGATCAGGGGCAGGCGCTGCGGCGCGGGCAGGTCCATCGCGTCACGGGCGAGACCGACATCCGGCTCAGCCTTGCGCTCGACGGCACCGGTGTTGCGCAGATCGCCAGCGGCATCGGGTTCCTCGACCATATGCTGACCGCACTCGGGCGGCATGCTCTGTTCGATCTCGAGATCGCGGCGAGCGGCGACCTCGGCGTCGATTTTCACCATACCACCGAGGATATCGGCATCGCGCTGGGACAGGCCTTCACCCGGGCGATCGGCGACAAACGCGGCATCCGTCGCTATGGCCATGCGCTGGTGCCGATGGACGAGGCGCTGTGCGAGGCGGCGATCGACATCTCCGGCCGCGCCTTTCTGGTCTGGGACGTGCGCTTCTCGCGCGACAAGGTCGGCTCGATGGATACCGAACTGTTCGAGGAGTTTTTCCGCGGCTTCGCGTCCAACGCCGGTCTCGCCTTGCACGTCACGCAAAAGGCCGGCCACAACAACCACCATATCGCCGAGGCCTGCTTCAAGGCGGTGGCGCGCGCCCTGCGCCAGGCGAGCGAACCCGATGCGCGCGCGGCGGATGCGATCCCCTCCACCAAGGGCGTGCTGTGAGGCTCTACAGTACGCATTTTCGCGCTCAAGCGGCCCCGGTGCTGGTCAAGGAGGGCTTCTCCTGGCCGTGTTTGTTCCTGGGCTGGATCGGGTTGTTGCTGTCGGCGAGCTGGATCGCCGGGCTGCTTGCGGGTGCGGTGTTCCTTGCCTTCGGCGGCCTGCTTCGGCCGCTGCATGGGATGTTGCATGCAGTTTGGCCCGTTTTCGCCGGGTTGCAGGTGCTGCTGGCGCTGTTCGCCAACGATCTGCGTCGCTGGGAACTCGGGCTGCGCGGATTCGTGGCGGGGCCTCTGGTAAGCGGGCATGACGCCGACGCCGCCCTGGTGCGACTGCTGGACCTGCGTCCTGACCTGTATTCTGGAACCGCGTGACGCGGGAGGCATGATGCGAGTTTGCGTGGTCGATTATGCCGGCGGCAATCTCGCCTCGGCGGCGCGTGCGCTGGACGAGGCGGCGCGGCGGGAGGAGATCGCGGCCAGCATCGCGATCACCGCCGACCCGCAGGCGCTGCGCCGCGCCGACCGGATCGTGCTGCCGGGACAGGGCGCCTTTCCCGATTGCGCGCGCGGACTGGACGCGATCCCCGGCCTGCGCGACGCCATCATCACGTCGGTCGCGTCCGGCACGCCGTTCCTGGGGATTTGCGTGGGCATGCAATTGATGGCCGAGCGCGGGCTGGAGCATGGCACAACCCCGGGCTTCGGCTGGATCGCCGGAGAGATCGCGCCGATGGCGGCCGTTGGGCTGCGGCTGCCGCAGATGGGCTGGAACGAACTGCACTTCACGCCGGGCGCGCATCGGCTGACCGAGGGCCTCGCCGAGGGCGAGCACGGCTACTTCGTGCACTCCTATGCGTTAAGCGGCTACGACCCGAACGACCTGGTCGCGAGCACCGACTATGGCGGGACGGTGCCGGCGATCGTGGCTAAAGCCAACTGTGCCGGCACCCAGTTCCATGTCGAGAAGAGCCAGGCGATGGGCCTGCGTATCCTCGGTAACTTCCTACGCTGGACACCCTGAGATGCCGCCGGTGCTGCACGCCGAGCGGGTCACGCAGCTCGACGACGACGACATGCAGTCGCTGTGCGAGGCGACCACCGCCGCGATACTCGATGGCGGCGGCTTCGGCTGGGTTACGGCCCCCGGACGGCAGGTGCTGGAGCGCTATTTCCGCGGCCTGCTGCTGGTGCCGGAACGCTCGCTGTTTATCGGCCGGCTCAATGGGACCATCGTCGGCGCCACCCAGCTGGTGCGGCCGCCACGCAACAACGAGGCGCAGGCGATGAGTGCGACCTTGATGCACAGCTATGTCGCACCCTATGCGCGCGGCCACGGGCTTGCCCGCATGCTGACCCAGGCGGTCGCGGACAGCGCCCGCGCGATGGGCTACCAGGTGCTCAACCTCGACGTGCGCGAGACCCAGGAGGTCGCCATCCGGCTGTATGAAAGCCTGGGCTTTCAGCATTGGGGCACGCACCCGCATTATGCCCGTGTCGGCGGCCACACCGTGCGTGGCCGGTTCTACACGATGAAGCTGCAGGAGGGCGGCAAGCTCGATGGCTGATACGCTTCCTGGCCAACTGACGCTGTATCCGGCCATCGACCTCAAGGACGGCGCCTGCGTGCGGCTGCTGCGTGGCGCGATGGACAGTGCGCGGCATTATAACGACGACCCGGCCGCCCAGGCGGCACAATGGGCGGCGGCGGGGTTCGCCTGGCTGCACGTGGTCGATCTCGACGGCGCCTTTGCCGGCAGCGCGCGCAACGCCGAAGCCGTGCGCGCGATCCTGGGCGCGACCGCCTTGCCGGTACAGCTCGGCGGCGGCATCCGCACCATGGCGGCCATCACCGGCTGGCTGGCCGCCGGCGTCACACGCGTCATCCTCGGCAGTGCCGCGGTCCGCGATCCGGCGCTCGTGCGCGAGGCCTGCCGCCTGTATCCCGGACAAATCGCGGTTGGCATCGACGCCCGCGGTGGCCGGGTGGCAACGGACGGCTGGGCCGAGACCTCCGAGCTCGATGCCGCCGAACTCGCGCGCAGGGTGGCGGACGCCGGCGTCTGCGCCATCATCTTCACCGAGATCGCACGCGACGGCACCCTCGACGGCCTCGATCTCGAACAGACCGCGCGGCTCGCGGACACACTCCAGGTGCCGGTCATCGCCTCAGGCGGGGTCGGCTCGCTCGACCATCTGCGTGCGCTGCGCCAGGCTGCGGACACCAGCCCGGGCATCGCCGGCGTGATCGTCGGCCGGGCGCTGTATGACGGCAGGATCGACCCCATGGAGGCGTTGTCGGTGCTGGCCGGATGCTGAAGCTGCGGATCATCCCCTGCCTCGACGTCAAGGACGGCCGTGTGGTCAAGGGCGTGAACTTCATCGCCCTGCGCGACGCCGGCGATCCGATCGAGCAGGCGGCGGTCTATGACGCAGCCGGCGCCGACGAGCTGACCTTCCTCGACATCACCGCAAGCCACGAGCAGCGCGACACCATCCTCGATGTAGTCAGCCGCACCGCCGAGCGGATCTTCCTGCCGTTCACGGTGGGCGGCGGCGTGCGCTCGACCGAGGACATGCGACGGCTGCTGCTCGCCGGCGCCGACAAATGCGCGATGAACTCCGCCGCCGTCGCGCGCCCGGCGCTGGTCGCCGAGGCGGCGCGCAAGTTCGGCAGCCAATGCGTGGTCGTGGCGGTGGACGCGCGCGCAACCCCGCACGGCGGCTGGGAGGTGTTCGTCAATGGCGGCCGCGTGCCCACGGGGCGCGACGCAATCGCCTGGGCCTGCGAGGTCGAGAGCCTCGGCGCCGGCGAAATCCTGCTCACCTCGATGGACCGCGACGGCACCCGGTCGGGCTTCGACCTGGCGCTGCTGCGTGCCGTCTGTAAGGCGGTGCGGCTGCCGGTGGTGGCCTCAGGCGGCGTCGGCGAACTCGCGCATTTCGCCGAGGGCGCGCTTGCCGGCGCGTCCGGGCTGCTGGCGGCGAGCGTGTTTCATTTCGGCCAGCTCAGCGTCGATGACGTGAAGCAATCGCTGGCCGCCGCCGGCCTGCCAATACGTCCCATGAACGCGCGGCCATGAGCACGCCGAACCAGGCCGCCACCGCGGCGGTGCTCGACCGGCTGTTCGAGACCGTGCTTGCACGTCGTGACGGCGATCCAGCGCTCAGCCACTCGGCCCGGCTGCTGGCAAGCGGCCGCCACAAGGTCGCGCAGAAGTTCGGCGAGGAGGCGGTCGAATGCCTCATCGAGGCGGTCGCCGGCGATCCTGACAAGCTGACCCTGGAGAGCGCGGATGTGCTCTACCATCTGCTCGTGCTGTGGGTTGATGCCGGGCTGCGGCCGGCCTTGGTCTGGGCGGAACTGGAGCGCCGGCAGGCGATCAGCGGCATCGCCGAAAAGGAGGCAAGACCCCACAAGGAGGCAGCATCATGAGCGGCTACGATACCAACAACATCTTCGCCCGCATCCTGCGCGGCGAAATTCCCTGCGCCAAGGTCTTCGAGGACGAGTTCGTGCTCGCCTTCAACGACGTGGCACCGCAGGCGCCGGTGCATGTGCTGGTGATCCCGCGCGGCGCCTATGTGTCGTTCGCGGATTTCACCCTGCGTGCCTCGTCGGACGAGGTCTGCGGCTTCTTCCGCGCCGTCGGCTTGGTGGCGACCCAGCTCAACCTTGACGAGCCGGGATACCGGTTGCTCAGCAATATCGGGCAGGACGCGCACCAGCAGGTGGAGCATTTCCACGTCCACCTGTTCGGCGGCCGACCGCTTGGGGCAATGCTTGCAGGCTCCTAGAATACGTTACGTGCCTGAGCCTGGCGTGCCCGAGCCTGGCGCGGGGTCGTCCGTGGTCTTGTCTGCCCTGCTGGGCTCGATCCTTGGGTTCTCGATGACGCGGTTCCGGCCTCTCGTCTTAGCGTCGTAGAGGGCCTTGTCCGCGCGCCCGACGAGTGACTCCCAGTCATCACCCGGCACGGCCCATGTCAGCCCGATCGAGCAGGTCACGAGGATCACCGTGCCGGCCGCCCTGAACGCCTCCTCCTGGACTGCGCGATGCAGGTCGAGTATGCGCGCAGCACCGGTCCCGTTGCCGTCCTGCAGGACCAGCAGGATCTCCTCGCCGCCGTAGCGGCCGGCGAACTCGCCCCTGCCGATCACAGCGGCCACGAGACGTCCCATCGCGCGGAGCACGTCGTCGCCGCCCAAATGGCCGTGCCGGTCGTTGATCCGTTTGAAGTGGTCGATGTCGAGCAATGCTACGATCAGTTCGTCGCCCGCACGGCCGCGGGTCAAAGCCATGGCCAGCCTGCGCTCGATCTCGGACCGGTTGAGCAGCCTGGTCAGGCTGTCATGCGCCGCCTGGTAGTGCAGCTCCTCGGTCCGGGCCTGAAGCTGTGCTGTAGCCTCCGCGATATGACGCTTCAGGTCCGCCTGGCGGATCAGGACGACACGGAGCCGCAGACGCACGACCCCGTAGATGCCGCCGAGCGCGCAGAGTATCCAAAACGTTTCCGCCCACCACTGCCGCCACCAGGGGTAGGCAATGTCGATGACGAGGCTGCGGGGAGCGGAAGCCCGATGGGTGAGCTGGTCGACGCTGACCACGGTCAGCGTATGGTGGCCGGGCGGGACGAGCGCGTACCGCACGGCGCCGGTGGTCGTTTCAACCCAGGCGTGGTCGACCCCGGACAGGCGGTAGCGGAACATAATGGAGCGTTCCGCGGCATAGTCGGGTGTCCCGAACTGAAGCGATAAGGCCGCCTCCGTGTAGGGCATTCTGTGATCGCGAACCGGGCTGTTGCCGAGTAGTGCCTTGCTGATCAGCACCTTGAGTGGCTGGTTGGCAAACAGCGAGCTTGGATCCAGGAGATGCGTCAGCCCGCGGCTGGTCGAGATCCAGATCGACCCATCCGGGTCCTCGCGCAGCCCCAACTGCTGGACGTCGTTGGACAGCAGGCCGTTGTCCGCGTCCACGGAAGCCCAGCTCTCCCCATTGAACACGGATACACCGAGGTTCGTGCCAATCCAGACCCAGCCACGGTGGTCCACCATGACAGCCTGGATCGTGTTGCTCTGCGTGTCGCGGGTCGAGATCGCCTGGAAGGAGGTCACGTGATCGCCCGACAGGACGAGCTGAAACAGCCCCTCCGCGCCGCCGGCCCATAGACTACCGTCATGTCCAAAGGCCAAGGCCTGCGGACCGAAGCTGTGGGGCGGCCAGAGACCGGTCACCAATGCATCCGTGCCGTTCGCATGCCGATGACGCAAATGGTTGTCCGCGAGATAGTAAATCCCGCCGTCGCGATCGGCTATAACATCAAGCACCTGGGTGTGCGCCGCTGCCGCCAGCACGGCTGGGCCCGGCACATGCGCCCGGGCATCGACCCTGAACAAACCCGCCTCGGTGCCGATCCACATGAAGCCGGTCGGATCACGCAGGATCACGTCGACCGGCGGCACCGCGATCGAGCGGGTCGACCCGTCCACGGGATTGATGACGTATACACCCTTGGCACCATACGAGGCCCATAGATGTCCATGCGGCCCCGTCGCCAGGGCGAAGAATGGTCCGGGGACTACCCTGCCGACTTGCGGATAGCGCCCCCGACGCTGGATCTCGTCAATCCCGGTATCGGTGGCGACCCACATCGACCCGTCAGGCAGGCGAACCGATTGCCAGGGTAGGCCCGCGGACAGACCCTCTTGCTTGTCGAGGGTCTCCCACTTCCCGTAGCCGATCCAGCGCAGCAGCCCCCGCCCGTAAGCCTGCAGCCAGAACTGCCCGGTCGTGTCCGTCATCGCGCCGACAATCGTGCCGGACGGCGCACCCTCCGCGATCGACAGAGCCTGCCAGCCGCCCGCTCGCAAGACAGCCAGCCCGTGATCGGCCTGCGTGACCACGCTCCCGTCCGGAGCCCTGAACAGGCCGAGATAGTGGGTGTAGTTCAGGTATCGGTCACCCTGATCCGGGAGCTCGACCACGCGCCAACGACTGGATTCGGGAGTGAACGTCGCAACGGACGATGCCGACCTGGCGAGCACGCCGCCGCCATCCGCCGCGATAACATCCAGCCAGGGGCCGCCAGCAAGCCCGTCCGTCTCGCCATAGCACTTCACGGCGCCCGGATCGGCGGCGCAAATCAGGCCATCATCCGTCGTCTCCCAGAGATGGTTGCGGACCGAGAAGACGGCCTGCGCATTCCTCAGGAGCCCCTGCTCGCCACGGTCGTATCCCATGCCCTCGACATGCGGCGCCCGCCCATTCGACAGGACGATCCCGACTGTCGTGCCGCCGGCGAGCAGGACAAAACCGTCATGCCAGGGCGCAAGGCGGTGAGGTCTGTCGCTGTCGAACGAGATCCCGTCGTGACGGATCGCGCTGAAGGAAAGCGAGCTAGGCGGATGTTCAGCATCCGAAGGTCGGTCTGACACCAGCACCTCGTCGGAATACTCGACCGCCATCCGGCCTTCGGCCGACAGGGCCAAGGCATACACAATGCCGCCCGACCGCAGGCCTTGATCTGGCCCGAAGTTTACGAAACGCCGTCCATCATAGGCGAATACGCCATGCTCGGAGCAGACGAGGATGTAGCCTGCTCGGTCGTGCACCATGCAGGAGCCGCCAATACTCAGCAGCCCCTGATCGGCGTCGTAGGTGCGGAAGTTTGACCTGGCTGCGTAGGCCGGAAGCAGCCGCAATGTCAAAAGGACCACCACGGCGATGGCGGCCATGGTCGGCAGGATACGCTTCAGGAGCCGCACCGGCAGGCAGGCTGGTTCCGACACGTTGGATGAGGTCCCCCGACATCCCGCGCGATCAGCACACGTGCGAGAACGCGAGATGATACGACCACCGCATCAATTAACAACAAAATGATGAGACAAGACCCATCATATTTTATGGAAGGCCAGTTCCGTCGAGCAACGGCGTAGGCCGCTCCCTGATCGCCAGGGAGCAGCCTGCCTGCAGGCGCAGAGTGAGACAGGCGATCGTTGCGGATTGCTCAGACCGGAGCTTGGTAGCCGACCAGAGGCTCGTCTTAGACGTTTCAATAGTGATGTTTCATAAGCGAACCGAAGCCGCCGGCATCTGCAATAGTCACCAGACTCGGATGCTGCGCCGTCGTCTCTGCGCGGGTGGCAGCGGAGAAGCCGATGACGGCGACGAGAGCCGCGGCGCCACAGAGAGAAATGATGCGGTTCAGACGGGTTGTCATTTTGAGATATCCTGGATCAACAGGCCCCATGCCTGCGGTAAAGAGAACATAATCATCTCTTGGCCTGACGTGCAACAGAAAAAAGAGGTTTAAGAACGAGATTCGGTCAAAAATTTTAAGTAATCATCCTGAGCTTAGAAGTCTCTCTATTTATTGACCGCTTGTTTGCGGCAGGTTTATCTTGTCTTTAGCTCGGGACGTTCATTTCTATATTATTTACGTTGTTTGTGAAACTGCGTAGCCAAGCAGGCAACTGATCAGGAATGCTTCGCCTGGGCCGCTTTCGGGGGGAGGGTCGTTGTCGCAGTCGGCGGCCGGGAGCGCCTGCGTCAGGTGTTGGCGGTTTCACCGGAGCCGGACTGTTCCACTCGTCAGCGACCCGCTGGCCGAATGATGGGCGGCCGCCGACACGATCCTGCCCGCGGTTTCGCTGGTGTCGGTCGTCGCTTGTCGCGCACGGCGTTTCTGAACGTCTCGCCTGCAGCGCGCCTCGACCGTGGCGACACCGACAGCAAGGCCAGAGAAATATCCGTTATCTGCCGGAAACAGCACGGTTCCGGCGGCTTGATCGACGACCTGTCCGAGCGCCTTGGCCGGCGCCTGGCGCCGCTGCAATACCGTCTTTGCGTCGTCGCGGGTCCGTCTGGTCGCTCGTGTTCCAGGGTGTGCGACCCACCGCTAATCCACCGCGGAATTCAAACCGGGCTCGCTCATGAGCCATTCGCAGAGCCAGCGTGCGGCAGGCCCAAGTGCGCGATCCAGCCGGTGGATGAGCGCGATCTGCAACCCCGGCGGGGCGTTGCCATTCGCCCATGCCTCGGGCCTGAGCTGACGAAGCCGCCCCGCCTTCAGATCCTCCTCGACCATGTGCAGCGGCATTCCGCCCCAGCCCAGGCCACCGAGCAGCATGGCGTGCTTGGCCCCCAGGTCGCCGAGCCGCCAGGTACGGCTGGAGAGCACGCCGTGGTCGCGATTGCCGGTGCGGCCCGACTGATCCGTCAGCACGAGTTGCACATGAAGCTGCAGCGCGTGCGTGGGGATCAGCCCGATTACGGCCGACAACGGATGGCAGGGCGCTGCCACCGCCACCAGGGCGACCGTCTGGATCGGCTGGATGTGCAGCACCGGGTCCTGGGTTGCCAAGCTCACGGCAATGCCGAGCGCGCAGGTGTTGTCCATCACCAGGTTTGCGGTGGACCCCATCGAGGCGACAAAGATGCGCGTCGGCACGGTGGGATAATGCTCGCCGAACACGCGAAGGGCCGCGATCAGCCGGGCCATCGGAAACATGGCGTCCACCACCAGCGACAGCTCCGGCTCCAGCCCCTGCGTGATGCCGCGGGCCTGTTCGCGGAATGCGTCGACTTCCCGGGCGATCCGCACAGCGCGCGGCAGCAGCGCGGTTCCCGCCGCGGTCAGGCTCGGCCGGTAGCGCGACCGGTCGAACACCATCGTGCCCAACTGCTCCTCGAGCTTCTGTACGGCGTAGGTGACGGCGGACTGCGCCCGGTTCATACGCCGGGCCGTGGCGGAAAAGCTGCCCTCTTCGGCGACGGCCACAAACACCTGGATCTGGTCGAACGTGAGTCCGGAGACACTCATCCGCTCTCTCTATCAGCTTTGATGAAGGTGTTAAGCGGTTTTTTATCGGTTTTTTATAAAGGAGGATGAACGCAGATACAGCTTCGGTCCTCTCCACGGAGCAAACCCATGAGTCAAATTCTCCTTGTCCAGAGCAGTTCGAACCTGGGCAGTTCCGTCAGCCGCGATCTGTCGGAGGGTTTTGTTCGCGACTACCAGGCCGCCCATCCCGGTGCGACCGTCACCAGGCGCGACCTTGTCTCCAACCCGGTCCCGCATCTCGGCGTCGATCTTCTGGGTGCCATGTTCGGCAAGCCCGAGGCCTTGGACGAGGCGCAGGTGGCGGCACTCGCGATCTCCAACACGCTGATCGACGAGATCGCGGCCGCGTCCCTCATCGTCATGGGCGTGCCGATGTATAATTTCAGCATCCCCTCAGCGCTGAAAGCCTGGATCGATCATGTCGTCCGGGCCGGCCGCACCTTCGAGTACACAGCGAACGGCCCAAAGGGTCTCGTGACGGGCAAGAAGCTGGTCCTGTTCCTGGCTTCCGGCGGCGTCTACTCAGACGGTCCCTTCAAGCCCTACGATTTCCAGCAGACCTACCTCCGCACTATCTTCGGCTTTATCGGCATCACCGACGTGACGATCATTCGCGCCGAAGGCCTCGCTTTTGGCGGTGACAAGGCGGCGGGCGCAATCGCCGAAGCCCGTGTTCAAACAACAGCTATCACCGCCTGAAAACGACAGATGGAGTGCGCGCGAAAACACAGAGACAGAGCAACCAGTATCTCTCATGACCCACAATGCTCTGCTCTGCCATCGGGCTTCGCGGCGGCAATCCCGCGCTTAGCCATGCGGCAGGATTGGCGCCTCTCAGGCCACGATCACGGTGCGGAACATGCCGATCTCCATGTGGTAGAGGAGATGACAATGGTAGGCCCAGTGGCCGGCGGTATCGGCGGTGACCAGAGTGCTGAGCCTTTCGCCCGTCTGGACGATGACGGTGTGCTTGTGGGGGCGCAGTTCGCCCTGGCCGTTTTCCAGCTCACTCCATAGCCCGTGCAGATAAATCGGATGCTCCATCATCGTGTCGTTGATCAGGATGAAGCGGACCCGCTCGCCCAGCTTCAGGCGGATCGGCTCGGCCTTGGAGAACGTCTTGCCGTCGACACCCCACATGTAGTGTTCCATGTTGCCGGTGAGGTGCAGAGTGATATCGCGTGAGGGCGGCCGCCTGTCGCTGCCGGGGCGTGTGGCGCGCAGGGTCGGTATAGCGCAGCACCCGCCGATCAATTGTCCACGCCGATGCCGCGCGTCGGGGTGTGGCCGGCCAAGCTCATGCCAGACATGCCCTTACCCGACATGTCCATGTCTGACACGCCGCGCATCGCCATGCCGCCCATCCCCATGTCGGCCATCCCACGGATCGGCCGCAGGTCCATCGGCGGGATCGCCCCGGCCATGCCGGCGCGCGGGACAAGGGTGCCGCGCGCGAAGCGCGACCGGCACGAGTTCGTTGCCGTCGGCGGCGACTACCGACATCGTCAGGCCGGGTATTTGTACAGCGAAGAAGGTCATTGCCGAGGCGTTGATCAGGTGCAGACGCACGCGTTCCCCGGGACGGAACAGGCCTGTCCAGTTGCCGCCGGCGCCCTGACCATTGCGCAGGTAGGTGTAGGTGGCGCCGCTGACATCGGCGATATCGCTCGGGCTCATCCGCATGCCGCCCCAGAACAGTCGGTCGGCGATGGTCCGGCGCAGGCCCTCCCACTCGGCGGCGGCTACGAAGCTGCCGAGCGTACGCTGGCCGTGGTTATAGTAGTCGCTCTGCTGCTTGAGGTTGCTCACGATCGTCTCCGGATCCTGGTCGGTCCAGTCCGACAGCAGCACCACGTAGTCGCGACGGTGTGCGGCAGTGCGCCGCCTCGCGGCTCGACCACGAGCGCGCCGTAGAGGCCGGTCTGCTCCTACATGCCGGAGTGGCTATGATACCAATAGGTGCCGCTCTGCCGCCGCGGAATGCGGTAGGTGAAGGTCTCGCCGGGCATAATGCCAGTGGATCGAGGTCGGCACGGACAGCGTGTTGCGGATCCTGAGCGTTACCGTGTCGCCTTTGCGCCAGCGCGGCAGCGGACCAGGCAGCAGGCCGTTGACGAGAGTCGCGGCGGCGTGCCGCCCTGCGACATCGACCGTTCTCCGCCCGATGGTCAGGTCGAACAGCGCGCTGCTCAATTCGGAATAGCCGCAGATGTCAGGGTCCGCCTGCCACGCGGGCCCTGGAGTGTCGTGAGCGCGGCGGCGGCCGTCAGGCTCTGGACCGCGCGGCGGCGTGACAGATCGATCGTCGTTTTCACGCTCGTCCCTAAGATCTACGATTTCACGTCAACGGTCATCGTGCATCGGATCGTATCGCGACCCTTGTTGGTCGTGGCGATGACACCGACGAGCCAAAGGCCGCTCATCGGCGGCTCAAACGAAAGCTTGAACGCGCCCGGCGCCCCGTCACTCAGGGACAAAATTGGCGCGGTCATCTTGGGCATGCCACCTGGCTTCATGGTCGCCGTCACCTTGCGAACGAAGGCGTCAGCCACCGGCTTGTTGCCAGCGTTTTCGAGAATGCGGACGTGCACCGTTTCGTTGCCGGCGCTAAATATCGGCGTCCCCACCACCTCCAGCCGATAGCCGGGTGTTGCGGCGCGCACAGCGGCAGGAAGGCTCACTGCTGCTGCAAGCGTGACACAAGCGAGCCGTCCGATCCAGGGCTTCATTTCATCGCCTCCTTATGACTATCCCTACCAGCCTCGCGGACCCCATTCGCGACGGCGCCCTGAGTCAGCAACTCGGGCAGCGCGACACCCGCGGGCGCGCCGGGTCCATACACAACATCGAGCGGCACCCCGTAGCGGTGAAAACCCTGCAGATAGGCGGTGATGGCGGGATCTGGACGGGTCCAGTCGGCGCGCATCGCCAACACGCGGGGGCTGCGCAGCAGGCCGGCGGCCGGAGCCCGGTCGAGCACGGTGAGTTCGTTGACCTTGCAGGTCAGGCACCAGGCGGCGGAGACATCGACGAACACGATGTGGCCCTGCCCCAAGGCACGCCGCAAGGCCGCCTCCGTGAAGGGGCGCCACAGCCCGCCGCCGGGTTCGCGCGCCACGCGCGACGTCACCGGCCCGCTCAGCGCGGGCACCAGCACGGCAACCGCGGCGAGCAGCACGGCGGCGGTAGCGGCCATCCGGCGGCCGGACCCGGCAAGGCGCCGGCGCCACGCGAGCACGCCCAGCAACACAACAAGCAGCATGCCGGCCAGCAGCGCCATCGTCAGGCCGGCTTCGATGGCCAGCACCCACAGCAGCCAGGCCGCCGTGCCGAACAGGGCCAAGCCGAGGACGCGACGGAGCCCCTCCATCCACGCGCCCGGACGCGGCAGCCAGGCGACCAGGCCGGGCACGGCGGCAATCGCCAGGAACGGTGCCGCCATGCCGACACCGAGGGCCGCGAAGACCAGGGCGATATCGAGCGGCCCGCGTGCAAGCGCGAAGCCGAGCGCGGTACCGACGAACGGCGCCGAGCAGGAGGCCGCGAGCAGCGTCGCAAAGGCGCCGAGCAGGAACGCATCGCCGAGCTTGCCGCGCCCGCGCACCGAGCCGGCGGCCTCCGCGATGCTGCCGGGCAGCGCCATCGGCAGCCAGTCCCACAGGCTCGCCGCGAACAGAGTGGTCGCCAGCGCCATACCGGCGAGGAACCAGGGCTGCTGGAACTGGATCCCCCAGCCGATCGCCGCCCCCGCTGCCCGCAGCCCGATCAGGGACGCCGCGAGCACGCCGAAAGAGACGATCACGCCGGCGGCCGTGGCCAGCAGCCCGAGCCGCGCGGCACGCCGTTCGGCCCCGCCATAGCCGGCCAGCGCCAGCAGCTTCAGCGACAGCACCGGCAGCACGCAGGGCATCAGGTTCAGCACCAACCCGCCCAGCAAGGCGAGGCCGACAATGGCTAAACGCAATGTCCTGACGTGCAAGGCGTGGCCGGGCAGCGGCGGCAGGCTGCCGAGACGCGGCACCACCGAGACTTCAGCCGATCGCGCGCCGTCAACCAGGGTGAGGCGCAGGCGGCGCCCTGCCAGGGCACCAGCCGACAGGCCGCGGACCGGCACGCGTAGCGTCGCCGCGTCGGCGGACGCGTTCATCACGATCGCGGGGGCGTCCGGCGAGCCGTTGGGGGCGCCCTCGACGAACACGTCCGGGTGGCGCAGCGGCGCTCCGGAACTGACCAGCCGCAATGCAAGCACGGCGCCGTGCCTGCCCGGTGCTACCACGGCGTCGGGCAAGCTGAGCCGCGCGGCGGCAAGGTCGCTCGGAACGCGGGCGCGCGCCAGCGCGATCAGCGGTGCTTGCCGGCCCGGAACCGCGAGGCCCGCTGGCAAGGTGAGGTCCAGGCTCGCGTGGTAGGGAATGCACACGTTCTTGCAGGACGCATAATCCACCTCGGCGTGCAGCCGCAGCGTCGTGCCGGGATGCGCGAGCGTCACCGAGACCGGCAGCACCACCCCATCCTCGTAGCCGACGGTCTGCAGGCCGGCCACCGCCGGCAGGCGCTCCGGCGCTGGCCAGGCAACGGTCGCACTGGCCAGGTTCCGCGATCCCTGCCAACTGATCGTGGGGGCCAGGCCCGCGTCGCCCGGCGTCCGCCAGTAGGTGTGCCAGCCTGGTGTCAGGCGGAGCTGCAACCCGACATCCAGCCGCGTGCCCGAGCCGGTTGCCTCCACCGCCGAAATCAGCCGCGCCGAGCCATGCGCGTTGCGAGCCCAGGGGCCCGCCGCCGCAAGCGTCGGCCCACTGGCGAGCGCCAGCAGGAGCAGCGTGAGTGCTATGGCGCGCAGTGCCGCCATGCCGGTCAGCCCGGCCCCGCGCTTTGTCGCCGGTGGTGCCGCCACTGGCTGTTCGGAGCGCCGCCCGTCCGTTGCATCATGCCCATGCAGCCGTTGGCCATCATGCCGCGCTTTTGCGGTTGCGTGCCGCTAGCTGGATGCGTTTGCGCGAACGCGGGCAGGACGAGGGCACTGATGCCGGCGGCAACCACCCAGGCATATCGCCAATCGTGTCGGTGCATGGTCGGTGCCCTCAATCGACGTCGAAGATTCGTGGCGGCGCGCCGTCACGGCTGATCGCATAGACCGTCAGCGGGCCGGCCTTGTCGCCCTCCATGCCCGGCGATCCGGACGGCATCCCCGGCAAAGTAATGCCGACGATGTCCGGCTTGCCGTCGAGCAGCTTGCGGATGGTGGGCACGGGCACATGGCCGTCCACCACATAGGTCCCGATGAAGGCGGTGTGACAGCCTTGCAGCGCCGCGGGAATGCCCGCCTTTCGGCTGATCTCGGCAAGGTCGTTGGTCGGACGCACATCGACGGTAAAGCCATTGTGGTCGAGATACCGGGCATAGCCTTCGCAGCAGTCGCAGGACGGATTCTTATAGAGCGTCACCGGGATTGCCGGTGCCGCGCGCGCCTGCCGCCACATGGGCACGGTAGCGGCGCTCGCCAGCAGTGCCGCCGCGAATTTCCTTCGGGTCATCGGTCTCTCCTTGTTCAGATCACGTCGATGGTGGTCATCAAACCGCCGTCCTGGTGCTCCATGACATGGCAATGCAGCAGCCAGGTGCCGGGATTGTCGGCGACGAAGGCCACCCGCACATGCTCGCGCGGACGCACCAGCACGGTGTCGCCCCATGCGTCATGCGGCACCGGCGCGCCATTGCGCGAAAGCACCCTGAAGCTGTGGCCATGCAGGTGCATCGGGTGCCACCAGGCGGTCTCGTTGCGGAAGTCGAGGATGCAGCTGCGGCCGCGCGCGATGCGCAGCAGCGGCGGCATCGACATGCTGCCGTCCCCGGTCATCGACCGGTCGTTGATCGCCCAGGTGCCACCCCCCATCATGCGGCCCATGCCGCTCATCATGCCGCCTTGCAGGCGAACCTCCTGGAGCACGGCGGACCCAAGCTCCGGGCGTGGCACCGGGTTGGGCGGCAACTGCCGCGTCGCCGCGAGCGGATGCGGACGCAGCGGGGTGGCCTGGTCGTAGGCGAGCCGGGTCAATGTGTAGGACAGGCGTTCGTAGAAATCGTCGACGACCTGGTAAGTGCGGCCGGGCTCGCCCTGCATGTCCAGCATGATATCGACGCGCATGGCCGGTCCGAGCAGGATGCGGCCATCGGCCGGCTCGTGCGGATCGCACGGCTGGCCGTCCAATGCCACGATGACCGGCCGGTGTCCCTCAAAGCGCAGCGCCAGGATCCGGGCGATCGCGGCATTGAGCAGCCGCAGCCTGACCCGTTCGCCGGCGCGCACGGCAAGTGTTGCGGGCAGCCGGCCATTGATGGTGACGGTGTTGCCGACGCGTCCGTCCATCGCCGCTTCCATGCGGTTGTCGAAGCCGGGCACGATCTGCGCGTCCGGATCCAGCCGCCAGTCCTGCAAGGTCCAGACCAGGTCGCGATCGACCGTCGGCGGCACAGCCTCCTCGATGAGCAACGCGCCGGCAAGGCCACGGCCGATCTGTTCGAGGCCGTTATCGTGCGAGTGATACCAGAAGGTGCCGGCGTCCGGCGGGGTGAAAGCGTAGTCGAAGCGGCCGCCGGGCGGGATCGGCTTCTGGGTCAGGCCGGGGATGCCATCCATCGCGTTCGGCAGGCGGATGCCGTGCCAGTGCACCGTGGTGGATTGCGCCAGCCGGTTCTCGACCGCGGCATGGAACGGCTTGCCTTGCGGCAATCGAATGATCGGCCCGGGAGCCAGGCGATCGTAGGTCCAGAGTTCGGTCGCCGGCGTCTCGCCGCCGATCATCCGGACCGCGGCCGGGCCGGTTGTCAGCCGCGTGATGGTGATACCGGCGGGCATCGCGGCGGCCTTTGTCGCGGCTGCGGTGAAGGCGCCGGCGGCCGACAGCAGAAGCTGCCTGCGTGGCAGGGTCGCATTGGGCGTTAATGGCATGATGTCATCGTCCTCGTGGTGCCGGCGCACGCCGGGGCGCGCGTTCGAAAGCGGCTTAGTCGAGGGAGACGGGTCTTGGCGGGAATGGGTCCGGCGCCGGCGTCGGCGTCGTCCAGCGGACGGGTGCGGAAACCAGATAGGCGGCGCGCAAAGGGAGGTGCCCAGGCAGCAGGGCCGGGCTCGGCAACAGGGTCAGCGCACCGATACAGCCGACGACATGACAGGCCGGCATCTTGGCCGCCTTGGCACCGGCGGTGTCAGGCTTTGGGCAGATCGGGCAGTGTGGCGCCGCGGTCGCGGTTACGCTGGCCGCCATCGGCATGGATTGCGCATTCGCCGTCTGCGCCATCGCCCAGGCGACGATCAGTGCCAGCAGGACCTGTGAAAGCCAACGGACCATCCATGCAGCATTACAGGTTGCCACGGCCTGCCTCAAGGGCCCGCTACCCGCCGGCTTTTCGCGGCGCCAGCAGCCAGCAGAGCGGCACCAGCGCGAAGCAGACCAGGGAGAAGGTCAGGAACGCGTCATTATAGGCGAGCACCGAGGCCTGCTCTCTGAACTGCTGGTAGATCTGGTTGTTGACGGCTGGCCCGATGGACCCGGCCGGGCGGCCCAGCCGCTCCAGCAGGGCGCGGGTGTTGTTGTTGTAGGCGACGAACGGCTGGTGGAAGGGCGTCATCCAGTGCGCCATGTGCGCCTCGCGGATTTGCGTGCGCTCGGTCACCAACGCGGTCGAGAGGGAGATGCCGATGGCGCCCATGACGTTGCGCATCATCGAGAACAGCGCCGAGCCGTCGCCGTTCATCTCCTTGGGCAACGTCTGGTAGGCGACGACGCTGATCGGCACGAACAGGAAGCCCAGCGCGCCGGCCTGCAACGCGCGGTAGATCACCAGGTCGTAGAAGCTGACCTGCGTGGTCAGGTTCGCCGACACCACGAGGGCCACCCCCAGCAAAAAGAAGCCGAAGGCGATGAAGTAGCGCGGCTGGATCCGCTTCATGCCGTAATTGACGAACGGTATCAGCAGGATAATGCCCAGGCCACCGGGTGAGAGCACCAGCCCCGCGAGCAGCGCGGTATAGCCGATCACCTGCTGGGCGAATTGCGGCACCAGCACCGCCGAGGAGTACAAGGTGAAGCCGACGCCGCCGATCAGCAGGCAGCCGATGGCGAAGTTGCGGTCGGCAAAGACTCGCAGATCGACGATCGGGTTCTTCACCGTCAGCATCCAGCCGATCGCACCCAGAATGCCGGCGACGGCGAGCAGGGCCAGGATGCAGATGAAGGGCGAGCCGAACCAGTCGTCGTCCTCGCCACGATCCATCATCACCTGCAGACAGCCCAGACCGATGGTGATTAGAGCCAGACCGACCACGTCGATCGAGGCTTTCTGCTTGCGCGCCCAGGGTGGATCCTCGACCAGGGCCGCGACCGCGATCAGGCCACCGATCCCCACCGGCACATTCATGAAGAACACCCAGCGCCAGGAGTAGGTGTCGGTGACCCAGCCACCGAGAGTGGGTCCGAGCACGGGGGCCACGATGGTCGCCACCGCGGTGATCGCAAACGCGCCGGAGCGTCGCTCGGGCGGGAAGGTGTCGAGGATGATGGATTGCTGGTTCGGCTGCAGACCGCCGCCGAAGAAACCCTGCAGCAGGCGGAAGACGATGAGTTCCGGCAGGTTGCTGGCGATGCCGCACAGGAACGAGCAGACCGTGAACATGCCGATGCAGATCATGAAATAGCGCTTGCGCCCAAGCACCCGGCCGAACCAGCCGGAGATAGTCAGCACGATCGCATTGGCCGCGAGATAGGCGGTCAGCGCCCAGGTGGCATCGTCGTAGGACGAGGCGAGGTTGCCGGCGATATGCGGCAGCGAGACGTTGACGATGGTGGTGTCGAGGATTTCCATGAACGCCGCCACCGTGACGGTGACAGCGATCAGCCAGGGGTTATGGCTGGGCTTCCAGTTCCGCGCCTCCGCCGAGGCACCACTCACTTGACGGTCACCGTAGGTTCCACGGACAGGCCGAGCGGCAGCGGCTGGTTCGGGTCCAGGCCGCTGTCGATGATGATCTTCACCGGGACACGCTGGACGATCTTGACGTAGTTGCCGGTCGCGTTTTCCGGTGGGAAGGCGCTGAACAGGCTGCCGGCACCCTTTTGGATGCTGTCGACATGCCCCGACAGATGCAGCGAGGGATAGGCGTCGACCGCGATCGTCACCGGCTGGCCAGGATGCATGCGGGCGAGCTGGGTCTCCTTGAAGTTGGCGGTGATCCAGACATCCGGCTCGACGATCGAGAACAGCGCCTGGGCGGCCTGCACGTAGTTGCCGCGCTCGACATTGCGCTGGGCGATCCAGCCGTCATGCGGCGCGCGAATCACGGTCCAGCTCAGGTTCAGCTTGGCGGTCTCGAGCTGCGCCTGCGCCTGCGCCAAGGCGCCGGATTGCTGGTCGATGCGGGTCTTGCTGGTGCTGATATTGGCCTTGATCGGCGTCGCCTGCTCGACCTGGCCCTGCGCCTGTGCCACCTGACCCTGCGCCTGCTTGAGTGTGGCGGTGGACTGGTCGATCGCCTGCTGGGTGGTCGCCGCCCGCGCGATACTGTGCTGGCGCTTGTATTCGGTCTGGGCGTTGAACTCCGCCGCCTGGGCGATCAGCAACTGCCCCTGGGCCACCTTGAGCTGCCCCGGGAAGTTCTTCTGGGCCACCTCGGCGCCGAACTTCGCCCCCTGCAACTGGCCTTCCGCCTGGATCATGGAGGCCTTCGCCTCGTCGACGCTGGCCTGGTAGTTGCGCCGGTCGATCCGCATCAGGACCTGCCCCTGATGGACGAACTGGTTGTCGTTGACGTCGAGCTCGGTGACGTAGCCGGCGACATGCGGCGCGATCGTGATGGTGCGGCCGGCGGTGAAGGCATCGTCGGTCCCGACCGAGTAGCGGGTCAGCCACCAATAGAGGAACCCGCCGATGACGACCGCCGCGATAAAGATCACCAGGCCGGCACGCACCCAGGGACGCGCCCGGTTGCGCGAGGCGTCGCGCTCCTTCTCCTGCTGTTCCTGCTTCCTCTTGTCGTCGTCGTCCAGGTCCTGCTCGGAGTCCTGGGGAGCGTCTACATCGGCCATCCATGTCTCCAGCCGGTCGGCTTGGGTGATGCCAGAGCCGACACTGACCGACCCGTTCGGTCACTTCTTGGCACGAAGTGCCGCAAGCGGCAACCGATCCGGATCGACCGCGCGGTTACACTTAGTTCCATGCCGAACCGATTGCGGTTACAGCGCAGCGCCATGCTGTCCGCTTACACGACACACGCAAAGGATGCCGTCATGCAGATCAACCGAACCCTTCTCGCAGCCTGCGTCGCGGCGGCCCTCGCCAGCAGCGTCGGCGCCGCGGCCCAAGGGTGGCATGCCGGGGGGTGGCATTCGGGCGGTGCGCGAGAGATCCTCCGGGCGGCCCAACTCACCTCTGCGCAGCAGGCTCAGCTGCATCAGATCATGCATGGGGCGCGCATCCAGAACGCCCCGGCGCTAGCCCAGATGCAGGCCCTGCGCCAGCAAATCCAGGCCATGATGTTCTCGACGGGGGATGTCACCGCGGCCCAGATCGCGCCGCTCGAAGGGCAGTTGGAGACGCTGCGCCAGCAACTCGACGCGAGCCGGATGCAGACCGGGCTTGCCGTGCGCGCCCTGCTGACCCCCGCCCAGCTCGCCCGCGCCGCGCGCGTGCAGGCGCAGCTCGCCAGCCTGCACCAGCAGGAGCACGCGATCGTGGCCCCCTACCAGCAGCAATAGCCGCCATCGGCCAGCACGATGCTGCCGGTCATCAGGCTGGACGCTTCCGAGGCGAGGAACAACACCACGGAGGCGATCTCGTCGACCCTGCCGACCCGGTGCATCGGCGTCATCTCAAGCCAGGTGCGGCTGAGTCTCTCGTCGCGCATGCCGAACTGGGTCAGCGGCGTGTCGATGTAGGTGGGCGCCACCGCATTGACGCGCACGCCGCGGGGCGCCCATTCCGCCGCCAGCGAGCGAGTCAGATGATGCACGCCGGCCTTGGCGGCGTTGTAGGAGGCCTGCTCCTGCGGCTTGTTGACGATCTCGCCGGACATCGAGCCGATATTGACGATCGCACCGCGCCCGCGCGCGAGCATCGCCCGGCCGAATTCGCGGCAGCACCAGAACACGCCGTTGAGATTGACGTCGACCACCAGGCGCCATTCGTCGTCCGGCACGCTCTCGGCGGGAGAGTTGCTGCGCGCGATGCCGGCATTACAGACCAGGATATCGACGGCGCCGAAACGTGCGTTCAGCGCCGACGCGGCAGCGCCCACCGCGGCCGCGTCGGTCACGTCCAGGCCGTGCGCATGCGCATCATGGCCCTCGCCGACCAGCGCTGCCGCCGCGGCCTCGCCCGCCGCGGGGTCGGCGTCGGCGACGATTACGCGGGCACCCGCTTCGCCAAGCACCTGGGCGCAAGCGAAGCCGATGCCGCGTGCGCCGCCGGTGATGACCGCGGTGCGGCCCGAGAGACTGAGTTTTTGCAGATACATCGTGATTGTCCCGCTCAGACTCCCGCCTTATGCCGCCGCCCGGGTGACCTGCGTCTGCTCGCCGAGGCCGTCAATCCCCAGGCGAACGGTCTGACCGGGACGCAGGAACACCGGCCGCGGCTTGATCCCCAGACCCACACCAGGCGGCGTTCCGGTGGAGATGATATCGCCCGGCTGCAGGCTCATGAACTGCGAGATGTAGGCGACCAGGGTGCGCACCCCGAACACCATCGTCGCGGTCGAACCATGCTGGCGCTGCACCCCGTCCACGCTGAGCCAGAGCGAGAGCGCCTGCGGGTCGGCGACCTCGTCGGCGGTCACCAGCCAGGGGCCGATCGGACCAAAACTGTCGGCCGACTTGCCCTTGGTCCATTGGCCGCCACGTTCGGCCTGCCAGGCACGTTCGGAGACGTCATTGACCAGGCAGTAGCCGGCCACGTGCGCCATCGCGTCGGCCTCGGACACGCAGCGCGCCTCCGTACCGATGACGACGCCGAGTTCGACCTCCCAATCGGTCTTCTCCGAGCCGCGCGGAATGATCAGCGGATCGTAAGGCCCGGTGATGGCGCTCGTCGCCTTCATGAACAGGATCGGCTCCTTGGGGATCGCAGCCCCGGTCTCTGCGGCATGATCGGCATAATTCAGGCCGATGCAGATGAACTTGCCGACGTGGCCGACGCAGGGCCCGATGCGTGGACCACCCTCGACCGCCGGCAAGTCCGCCGTATCCAGCGTCGCCAGGCGTGCCAGGGCATCGGGCAGCAAGGCCGTACCCGCGACATCGTCGAGATGGGCGGAGAGATCGCGAATATGGCCCTGCCTATCCAGCAGGCCGGGCCGTTCGGCGCCCGGCGCGCCATAGCGAAGCAGCTTCATCGGTGTCGGACCTACCGTTCAGGCGTTGGACCAGCCGCCATCAAAGGGGATGGCGTTGCCAGTCATGAAAGCACTCTCGTCGCTGGCCAGGAAGACCACCAGCTCGGCGATCTCCTCCGGTGTGCCGAGCCGGCCCATCGGTTGGCGGGCGAGGAAACGGGCGCGCACGGCGTCGAGGTCGCCGTCAGGTCCGGCCTGGGCGCGCATGCGCTCCTGGAGTGAGGGACTGTCGACGGTGCCGGGGCAGATCGCATTGGCACGGATGCCGCGCGTCACGTAGTCGACCGCCACCGACTTGGTCAGGCCGATCACCGCCGCCTTGCTTGCGCCATAGGCGAAGCGGTCAGGCGCGGCGATGACGCTGGAGGCGACGGAAGCCATGTTGATGATACTGCCGCGGCGGCACTCGATCATGCCCGGCAGGATCGCCCGGATCATCCGGTACATCGCCTTGACGTTGAGCGCGAAGGAAACGTCAAAGGCCGCCTCGTCGCAGTCGAGGATGCTGCCGTGATGAACGAAGCCCGCACAGTTGAACAGGATGTCGATGCGCGCGGCTGCGAGGCCGAACGCGCGCACCGCGTCCGCGTCGAGCACGTCGAGCGGCTGTGTGGCGACATTCACCACGCCGGCCAGGGTCGCAAGCTTGGCCGCGTCGATGTCGGTGGCGAGCACGAATGCGCCTTCTCGCGCGCATGCCAACGCCGCCGCCCGGCCGATCCCCTGCCCTGCCGCGGTGATCACCATGGTCCTGCCGTGCAGCCGCCCGGTCATCGTCCCTCGACTGCTGGCAGGATGCGGCCGGGGCTGAGCACCCCACCCGGATCAAGCATGTGTTTCAGCCCTTGCGCGAGCGACAGCGATACCGGATCGATGCGTTCGAGGAACGCCGCCTGCTTGAGACGGCCGATGCCGTGCTCGGCGCTGATGCTGCCGTCGTAGCGGTCCAGGCCGTCGAAGATCACCGTCTCCGCCGCGTGCAACAAAGCCGTGCGCGCCAGGGGATCGATACCTGGCGGCGGGATCAGGTTGAGATGGATGTTGCCGTCGCCGACATGGCCGTAAGCCAGCGCACGGCTTGAGGGGAACCGCTCGCGTAAGTGCGGCAGGGTCTCGGCCAGGAAGTCGGGGATTGACGAGATCGGCAGAGAGACATCGGTGCGTAGATAGGGGGCGCCGTTGCCCTGGCACTCGACCATCGTCTCGCGCAGCCGCCACAGCCGCGCCGACTGCGCCTCGCTCGCGGCGACGACACCGTCCGCGATCAGGTCCGCGGCCCCTGCGAGCGCATTCTCCAGCACGTCGCGCAACGCGATCCCGCCGCCGCAGGACAGCTCGATCAGCGCATAGACAGGACAGATCTGCGCCAGCGGGTCGGCGAGCGTCGGGTCGTGCGACAGCGACACGTCGAGACAGTCGCGCAGCAGCAGTTCGAAGGCGGTCACGAGGTCGCTACTGGCCCGTCGCATATGCGCATACAAGGCCATGGCATCCTGCGTAGAGCGCAGGCCGACCAGCGCGGTCTCGACCTGCTCTGGCTTCGGCGCAAGCTGCAGTGCCGCCGCCGTGACCACGCCGAGGGTGCCCTCGCTGCCGATGAACATTTGCTTGAGATCGACGCCGCGATTGTCCTTGCGCAGCCGGCGCAAGCCATTCCAGATGCGTCCATCGGCGAGCACCACCTCGAGCCCCAGCACCCGCGCGCGCGTCATCCCGTAATGCAGCACGTTAAAGCCGCCGGCGTTGGTCGCGATGATACCGCCGATCCGGCAACTTCCCTGCGCGCCGAAACTGATCGGCAAAAGGCAGCCCGCCGCCTCGGCGGCGCGCTTGGCGTCCTCGAGCACGCAGCCAGCCTCGACGATCATGGTGAAATCGATCGCCGAGAGCAGGCGCACCGCGTGCATGCGCTCCAGGCTGATGACCAGCTCGCGACCATCCTCGGGGACTGCGGCGCCGACCAGGCCGGTCAGGCCGCCCTGCGGCACGACAGGGACATTGTGCGCGCTGCAATAACGCAGGATGGTCGCCACCTCGGCAGTGTTCGCCGGGCGCGCGACCGCCAACGGCCGCCCGTAATGGTCACCGGACCAGTCGCGGCTGTAGCGATCGAGATCGGCCTGCGCATCCAGCAGGGTGCCATGGGGAAGCCGCGCCGCCAGGGCCGCGAGATGGGCCGGGTCCGAGGCTTCAGCACGGGTCATCGCGCAGTCATCATCCAACAGCGCGATGAGATCAAGCAGGCGGGTCTTGTCATCACCCGCTGACCAGTCGATCTGTGAAGAATGCAAATCGCACTCTCCTTTGGTCGCGGCCACCTGGACGTGGACGTGCCGGAGACGGCCATCGCCACCGTCATTCGCAAGCGCGCGCTCGATTGTCTTGCCGACCCGAGAGGCGCGGTGCGGGAAGCATTGGAGACGCCGGTCGGCAGCGCCCCGCTGAGCCGCCTGGCCGCCGGCCGCAAGAGTGCGTGCATCCTAATCTGCGACATCACCCGGCCGGTACCGAACCACCTGTTCCTGCGGCCGATGATCGAGACGATGATGGCGGCGGGAATCCCCGCTGCGGCGATCGTCGTACTGGTGGCCACCGGCCTGCACCGGCCGAACGAGGGTGCGGAGCTCGCCGAACTGATCGGCGATCCCTGGGTCCTCGAGCATGTCAGGGTCGAGAATCATTTTGCCCGCGACGATGCGGCGCATGTCGATCTGGGCTTTACCGAAGGCCGCCGAACGCCGATCGGCATCGATCGCCGCTTCATCGAGGCCGACCTGCGCATCGCCACCGGCCTGGTGGAGCCGCATTTCATGGCGGGATGGTCGGGCGGCCGCAAGGTGGTGGCCCCCGGCGTCGCCCATCACACGACGATCCGGACGTTCCATTCGGCGCGCTTCATGGAAGATCCGCTCGCGGTGCAGTGCAACCTCGTGGGCAACCCGCTGCACGAAGATCAGCTCGAAATCGTGCGGCGGATCGGCGAGATCTACGCCCTGAACACGGTGCTGACCGAAGCTCGCGCGCTCGCCTACGTCAGCTTCGGCGAGATCATCGAAAGCCACCTCGACGCCGTGCGCTTCGTCAGCGACGTCACCAAGATCGCGGTGCCGCGCCGCTTCAAGACCGTGGTCACCTCCTCGGCGGGCTACCCGCTCGACAAGACCTATTACCAGACCGTCAAGGGCATGGTGACGCCGCTCGATATCCTCTCGCCAGGCGGCACGCTGATCATCGCCTCGGAATGCTCCGAGGGGATCGGCTCCGCCGCGTTCCGCGCCTCGCAGGAGCGGCTGGTGGCGCTCGGCGCGGATCGGTTCCTGGCGACACTGAGCGCCAAGTCGCTCGCCGACATCGACGAGTGGCAGAGCGAAATGCAGCTCAAGCCGATGCGGCTGGGCCGTGTCGCGCTCTACGCCACCGGCCTCGACGCCGAAGCTCGCCGGCTTACCGGGGTTATGCAGATTGAAAGCGTCACGGCTGCGATCGCGGACAGCATACAGCGTTCCAGCGATCCGCATGTCGCCTTCGTGCCGGAAGGGCCGTATGTCGTTCCTGTCTACCGCGTGCCGGCCGCCTGATTGCACGACGTCGGCGTCAGCACTCATTCAGGACGAGGATCTCCGCCGCAGGCCAGCCGAAGGCGGCGTCCGGCGGATCGGCGCGCATGGCGCTGCCGATCGCCTCGGGCGCGCACGGACGGCCGAACAGGTAGCCCTGCACCTGGCCGCAGCCGGTCAGCGCCAGCAGGTCTGCCTGCGATTGCGTCTCGACACCTTCTCCGGTGGTGCGCATGCCGAGGCTGCTGGCCATGTCGACGATGGCGTGGACGATGGCCGCCGCCTCGTTGTTGACGCCAAGGTCGCGAATGAAGGACTGATCGATCTTGACCCGATCAAACGGAAACGACCTAAGATAGCTGAGCGAGGAATAGCCGGTACCGAAATCATCGAGTGCGATATGAATTCCGCGCGCGCGCAACGCGTTCAGGCAGGCCAGGGTCGTCTCCTGGGTGTCGAGGAAGACAGACTCGGTAATCTCGAGCTCGAGACGCTCCGCGGGCAGGCCGGTCTGCGCCAGCACCGCGTCCACGAGCGGCAGCAGTCCGGGATCGCGGAACTGCACCGGCGAGAGATTGACCGCCAGCCTGGCCGTACCACACCAGGACGCGGCCTCGGTGCAGGCACGATGCAGCACCCATTCGCCGAGGGCTACGATCAGTCCGGATTCCTCGGCCGCCGGGATGAACTCCGCGGGCGAGATGCGTCCGCGCTGGGGATGCAGCCAGCGCACGAGAGCCTCGGCGCCGGTGATCGCGCCTGTCGCCAGATCGACAATCGGCTGAAAGTCGAGGACCAGCTCGTCATGCGCGATCGCGTGGCGCAGCTCGGCCAGCAGCGTGTGCCGGGCGTGCGCGCGCGCCGCCATGGCCGCCTCGAAGATGTGCCAGACGCCGCGGCCTTTCGACTTGGAGTGATAGAGGGCGAGATCGGCGCCACGAAGCAGATCCTCCTTGGTCTGGCCGGCATTGTCTCGCAGCGCGATACCAACGCTCACGCCGATGCTGGCCGAGAGTTCACCCAGCTGATACGGCTCGGCGATCCGATCGATGACCCGCTGCGCCAGCGCCGCCGCACCCTCTGCTACCGCTCCTGGCACCTCCCCTGGCAGCACACCGACCTGAAGCACGGCAAACTCGTCACCGCCGAGTCTCGCAACGACATCGTCGTCGCGCAGGCAGGCGCGCAGCCGACCCGCCACGGCGACCAGCAACGAGTCGCCGGCCGCATGACCAAGCGTGTCGTTGACGGCCTTGAAGCCGTCGAGATCCAGACAGTGTAGCGCGAAGGGCGCATCGCCGCCGCAGGCAGCGGTCAGCGCGTCCTGGAACTGGGTTCGGTTTGGCAATCCGGTCAGGCTGTCGTGACGTGCGAGATAGGCGATTTGCGCATCGGACTGGCGCGCGGCAGTGATGTCGGAACCGACGCCGCGGAAACCCTGGAACACCCCGGCTGCATCGAGCACCGGCTTGCCGCTGAAAGAAAACCAGCGCTGCCTGCCTTGCAGTACCAGGGCAACCTGAAGATCGCGAAACGGACGCCGGGCCGCCAGGATGGCGCATAGTTTGGCGCCGACATTTTCCTCCGATGAAGGATTGGCGCCACTCCGCTCGATCCAGTGCATCATGGACGTGCCATGCAGGGTGGCCGGCACACAGGCCATGATCTGCGCCAGGCGGCTGGACACACGCTGCAAGCGCAGCTCGCAATCCGTCTCCCAAAGGAAATCGCTCGCACTCTCCTCGAAGTCGCGCAGGAGCAGGCTGATCAGCGCGCTCTGCTCCTCGAGCTTGGCCTCGTTCAACACGCGCCGGGCGAAGTCACGGTTCTGTATGAATGCACCACCACCGTTCAGAAGCGCATAAATCAAAATCAGGGCCGCATCCTGCAGGGCCGTGTTCTCATTGGCGGTCGGAATCGCGATCAGGGCGCCGACGGTGATGATGGCCTCGAACATAATGGCTGCCGGCAGCAATGGCGCCAACGCGCTGCCCGAAAACATCAGCCCGGTGACGATCATCATGAGGAACTGCCGCTGGTCCGGGCCTGCCTGCGGCATCAATACCGCCGGCATGGTGGCCCAGCCGATGGCGATGGCGGTGACGCCAGCGATCCGCACGCGCTGCCAGCGCGGCGAGACTTCCCGCCGCGCGCTGCTCAGCCATTTCCAGGCGCCGATGATGGATAGGCTGTACAGCGAGAAGATCACCGCCAGAAGCGCCAGCAAATAGACGTGCGATGCACTCGTCCAGAACGTCCAGACGACAAGAGCGCAGGCCGCAATCGAGGATGCCGACACAACGAGGACGCGGCGGGACAGGATTGTGAACTGCTCGCGAAGCAGCCGCTCGGTCACGGGCTTCGGCAGTGTCACAAGGTGGTAAGGGCGGCTCGGCATCGGCGGCATCGGCTTTCTTCGGCGCCAGTGGATCGGCGACGGTCAGCATGCCTGCCAATAATGAGAGAGCCGTTAAGATCAGCGGGTTCCGTAGCCAAAACACGCC
Organism: Lichenicoccus sp.; assembly: GCF_965276875.1. Taxonomy (GTDB): domain Bacteria; phylum Pseudomonadota; class Alphaproteobacteria; order Acetobacterales; family Acetobacteraceae; genus Lichenicoccus. Next base: position 1,711,844 of record NZ_OZ255701.1, read on the forward strand.
ATCCAGTCGCCGAGAGTGCCCTCGATGCCCTGAATCTGCGCCGGATACAGGAACCGACGGAAGCGCCCGACCTCGCCGGTGCGGCCGGCATGGTGCCGGTGCCAATGGCTGGCGCGATCGTACATGTCGCCGTCGCGATCGACGATGGTGTCGGGTTGTTGGGCGAGCCCGGCGATGAACGCCTCTACCGCCTGACGGCGGGTCTGTTGGAAGATCGCAGCGCGTCGTGCGGGCGGGATCGCGCCGCCCAGGCAGGCGGCGAGACCGTCGAGCGTTGCCGGATCGTCGATGAAGCCGCGCTCGTAATGCAGGGTGATAGCGCGCGGACTGGCGCCGAGCAGGACACAGGCCTCGGCGGCGACGCGGACGTTGAACAACGCTCGATAGAACGAGAAGTTCTGATACTGCATCAGCGACACCACCGCGTCCCGCGGGTCGCGCACGGTGACGATGATTGCATCCGCGTCCGCCGCGATGGCGCGCACCTCGCCCTTCGCCTGATGCGCTTTGACGATATGCTGGATTGCCGGTCCGCGCGGCGACGCGTCCAGCCCGGAGATATCGTGATCGTCGAAGACGAAGCGGCCCTGCACAGAGCGGCGCGGCTCGAGCGCCGCCGCGACGGCGAGTGCTGCGTTGTAAAGCCAGGTCGAGCCGCTGGCGAACATGCCCTGGCACCAGAGAACCGCCATGCTGCGCCTAGAGCTGCAACGCCTGGGTGCGCACCAGACGCGCATACAGGCCGTCAAGTTCGAGCAGGTCCGCATGGGTGCCGCATTCGGCGGCGCGGCCGTCGCTCAGGGCTACGACCAGGTCGGCCGAACGCACCGTCGACAGACGGTGCGCGACGACGATGGTGGTGCGTCCCTGTCGCAGGCGCGCCAGCGCGTCCTGCACGGTGGCCTCGCTTTCGGTGTCCAGCGCGCTGGTGGCCTCGTCGAGTAGCAGCAGCCTGGGGTCGCGCAGCAATGCGCGGGCCAGGGCGACGCGCTGGCGCTGGCCGCCGGACAGACGCTGGCCGCCGGTGCCGACACGGGTGTCGAAGCCTTCCGGCAGTGCCTCGATGAAGTCCTCGGCGGCGGCGGCGCGGGCGGCCTCACGCACCTGCTGGTCGGAGGCTTGCGGCCGGCCCATGCGGATATTGCCGGCAATCGAGGTATCGAACAGCAGCGTGTCCTGGCTGACGTAGGCGATGGCGCCACGCAAAGCGGCGATCCGCAGGTCGCGCAGATCGACGCCGTCGAGCAGGATGCGGCCGCCGCTGACGTCGTGCAGGCGCGGGATCAGCGACAGCGCCGTCGACTTGCCGGCCCCGGAGGGTCCGACCAGCGCCACGGTAAGGCCCGGCTCGGCCTCGAAACTCAGGCCACGCAGACCCTCACGGCCGTCGGGGTAGGCGAAGCAGACATCCTCGAAGCGCAAGTGGCCGCGGCCCGGCGGCAGCGGCCCCGCACCCGGTGCCTCGGACACGTCGGGCGGCTCGTCGATGACGCTGAAGATACGCACCAGGCCTGCCAGGCCCTCCTGGAGTGCGGCGTTGAGCGAGCCAAGCGCGCGCAACGGCCGCGAAGCCAGCAGCAGGGCCGCGACAAAGCCGGAGAAATTGCCCAGGGTGGCGCCGCCGGTGGCTGCCCGCCAGCCGGCAAACCCGAGCACGGCGGCCACCGCGGCGCCGCCCAGCACCTCGAGGAATGGATCGACCCGCGCCCGGCCGCGGGAGATGCGCAAAAAGGCGCGATGCAGCAGGTCGAACGATTGCCTTGCCCGTGCCTCCTCGGAAGCCTCCAGACGGTAGACCCTGACCGTGCGCGCCTGCGCGAAGCTTTCGTTGAGCAGGGTCGCGGTATCGCCGATCTGCTCCTGCATGCCGCCGGAGGCACGGCGCACGCGCTTGCCGATACGCTGGATCGGCACGGCGGCGGCCGGATAGAGCAGTGCTGCGATCAGGCTCAGCTCCCAGTCCATATAGAACATGGTGACGACGAGGCCGACCACGGTAACGGTGTCGCCGAGCGAGTTCACCGCGCGGATCATGGACTCGCGTATGGCGACCGCGTCGGTGGTGAAGCGGGCGGCAAGCTGGGCCGGCGCCTCGCGCTCGATCCGGGCGACGTCGGCGCGCACCAGATGGCTGAACATACGGCCCTGGAGGTTGCGTATGACGATCAACACCAGGTTCTGCATGGCCACCGTCTGGCCATATTGCGAGGCCGCCTTGGCGCACGTGATCACCAGCACGAGGGCCGGAACCTGGTAGAGGATCCGTGGGTCGTGGGCTGCGAACATGTCGAGCGCGTGGCTGATCACCAGCGGATACAGGCTGGTCAGGCCAGCCATCAGCGCGGTCAGCACCAGCACGGTGAGCAGCCGGGCGTGATGCTGCCGCACCTCCTCGCGCCAGAGCCGGCGCATGAGCACCATGCTCGCGGGGTGCTGTGCCGCGTCCGTCTGGCCCGGCGGCGTGACATGGTAGGGAGCCGCGTCCATGCGCGGCGTCTAGCAGGCGAGGCGTCAGGTTGAAAGAACGGGGCGCCCGATCAGCCTGTCGAGCCGCTGCAGGCAGGCGTCGCGATCGGCAACACAGCCGCCCTCCAGCCACCAGCCGCGCACCTCGTCGAGCAACTGGCCAATCCCCACCCCAGGCGTCAGGCCGCGGGCGAGCAGATCGCGTCCGGCGAGCGGGAAAACCACTGGCGCGGCTGCCACCAGGCGACGCCGCAGAAAATTCCAGGGACCCGGATCCGCCTCGGCGGCCGCGGTCTGGGCGAGCCACGCGCGGCCCGCGAGCAGGTCCGCGGACGCATCGGCGAGCAGGCGGCGAAGGTCCGCGTCGTCGAGCCCAGGATGCGGCGTGGGGCCGGCGCGCAGGGACGCCAGCCGAGCGGCATCGCTGTTGGACAAGCGGAGTGCCGCCGCCACCGGTGCGGCGGGCCCCTCGATCAGGGCGGCGAGACGCAGGATCGTGTCGGCGGGGACCCGCTCCGGACGCTGGGGGTCCCCGCCGCCGGGTAGCAGCCGGTCCAGCACGCCGAGCTCGCGCATCAGCGCCAGCGTTTCGGCAAGGCGTGGCCCGAGCAGGATGCGGCGCAGTTCCGACCACACCCGCTCGCCCGAGAGCCGCGCCAGCGCCGACAGCGACGCCGCAATCGCAGCAATCGCCGCAGCGTCGGGCGCACTGCTCCGGTAGCGCGCATCGAAGCGGAAGAAGCGCAAGGTGCGCAGCGCGTCCTCGGCGATACGGGCGCCGGCATCGCCGACGAAGCGGACGCGACCGGCGCGCAAATCCTCCAGACCGCCAAAATAATCGAACAGCGCACCGTCGGGGGCCAGCGACATCGCATTGAAGGTGAAGTCGCGCCGCTGCGCATCCTCGCGCCAATCGTCTGTCCAGGCGACGACGGCGTGGCGGCCATCGGTCTGTTCGTCACGACGCAGGCTGGTAATCTCAATCGGGCGGGTACCGGCCAGCGCCGTTATCGTGCCATGCGAGAGCCCGGTGGCGACGCTGCGTATCGACGCATCGGCGAGCCGGCGCATAACCGTCTCCGGTGGCTCCGGCGTTGCGAGATCGAGGTCGGCGATCGCGCCACCGGAAATCAGATCGCGCACCACGCCGCCGACCAGACGCGCGCCCGGCAGCACCGGCCAGACGCGTGCAAGATCCGGATCCGCGGCGAGCGGACCCAGCTCTAGACGGATCATTCCTCGTCCGGCGACAGCGTTCCTACGGGGAAGAACATGTTCTGGCTCCAGACGCCCAGACAGTCACGGCCCTGGCAATGGCCTTTCACCGCCAACGCAGCCAGCTCGTAATAGACGGCGCGGCCGACCCGGGCCTGGATCGCGCATTTGCCCTCGCCGCGCACATGCAGATACGGCGCAGGGCCGCCACCATGCTCGCAGGGCGATCGCGTCCAGTCCATCTGCAGCGGATGCTCAGGGCCGGCGCAGACGATCTGGTCGACATTGGTGCGAAAGGCGAGCACCTGGTCGCGGCCGCAGCCTTGCCAGTCCAGCTCGACGGCGACGAACGGCACATCCTCGACCTCGATCGAGCCGCGCTCCGCCGGCGTCTCCAGCCAATAGGTGCCGAACTCGTCGCGATTGAGCACGCTTGCGAACAGGCAGACCAGCGGCTTGCGGCGGATCGGCGAGCCGCGATACAGCCAGGTGCCGTCGCGCTGGATCAGGAACGGCAGCGGCCCGCAATGCGTCAGGCGAGCCATTTTGTGCTCGCGCTCGACAGGCGCGCCACACACACCAGCGACGGCGCCAGACAGGTCCGAAAGCTCAGGATTCAACCGCATTTCCCACTCGTTCATGCGCCTGCACTACAACGATAGTGGGAGCGACACCGGCTTGATGAAACCCCTGGACGTGTCAGATTGAACCGTCCACACGCGAGGCATGATGACGACCAGCGACGTTGTTGCAGCAGACACACAGAACCGCGAGGACCTCGTGGCAGATGCCGATCGGCTGGCGGCCCGGCTCGGCGCGGTACGCACGCAGGTCGGCCGGGTGATCTTCGGCCAGCAGGCGGTGATCGACGAGGTGCTGGTCTGCCTGCTGGGCGGCGGCCATGCGCTGCTGGTCGGCGCACCAGGCCTGGGCAAGACGCTGCTGGTGCAGACGCTCGGCACCGTGCTTGGTCTCGCCCCCAAGCGGGTGCAGTTCACCCCCGACCTGATGCCGGCCGACATCACCGGCAGCGAAATTCTCGAGGAGACCCAGGACGGACGACGCGGCTTTCGCTTCGTGCCGGGTCCGGTGTTCTGCCAGTTGCTGATGGCAGACGAGATCAACCGCGCCAGTCCGCGCACCCAATCGGCATTGTTGCAGGCGATGCAGGAGCGCCGGGTGGCGGTGGCGGGCGTGGAGCATAAGCTGCCGCACCCTTTCCATGTGCTGGCCACCCAGAACCCGATCGAGCAGGAGGGCACCTATCCGCTGCCGGAGGCGCAGCTCGACCGTTTCATGCTGCAGGTCGATCTCGACTATCCAAGCGAGAGCGAGGAGCGCGCGATGCTGCTCGCCACCACCGGGGCGACGCTGGATACGGCCGAGCCGGTGCTGGGGCCGAGCGAGCTGACCGACGCGCAGGCGCTGATCCGTGCCCTGCCGATCGGCGAGCGCGTGGTCGACGCGATCGTCCGCCTGGTGCGCAGCGCGCGGCCGCAAAGTAGCGGCGGCAGCAGCACCGACACTCGCCTGGCGCGTGACGTGGCCTGGGGTCCCGGCCCGCGGGCGGCGCAGGCGCTGATGCTGGCCTGCCGGGCGCGGGCGCTGCTCGACGGCCGGCTGTCGCCCAGCATCGAGGATGTAGCAAGCCTCGCGCAGCCGGTCCTGCGGCACCGCATGTCGCTCACCTTCGCGGCGCGCGCCGAGGGCGCCACGCTGGCCGGCCTGATCGACGGGCTGGTGAACCGGCTGGGGTGAAGCGCCTCTCCGCCATCGCCGCCTGGGCGCGGCCACGCGTGCCGGCCGCGCGCCCGCCCGAGCTTGCCACCGCGCACCATCCGGGACTGGCCGAGGCGCAAGCGCTCGGCGCGCGTCTGCCGGCGCTGCTGGTCGCCGCCGAACGGGTCGCCGCCACCGTGGCGCAAGGCGTGCACGGCCGCAGGCGCGCCGGCATGGGCGACAGCTTTTGGCAATTCCGCCAGGCCTTGCCGGGCGAGCCCATCTCGCGCATCGACTGGCGGCAGTCGGCACGCTCCAGCCGCGCCTATGTGCGCGAAACCGAATGGGAGGCCGCGCAAAGCGTGTTCCTCTGGCACGACGCCTCGGCCAGCATGCGCTGGTGCTCGCGGGCGGAGCTGCCGCCGAAACGCGACCGGGCGGAACTGCTGCTGCTGGCGCTCGCCGCGCTGTTGCTGCGCGGCGGCGAGCATGTGCGGCTGCTTGGCGTCCCCGGCGCCGGCACCTGGGCCTCGGGCCAGGCTGGGCTGTCGCGGATTGCCGCCCAACTCGCCGTGCTGGAGGCTGATGACACCGGTGGATTGCCACCTGCTGACGCCGAACTGCCGCGCCACGCCAGACTGGTGCTGATCGGCGACATGCTGGCGGAACCCGCGCAGATCGAGGCTCTGTTCGCCCGGCTGTCGGCAATCCCGGTCAGCTGCACCGTATTGCAGACGCTCGATCCGGCGGAGCTGTCGCTGCCCTATGCCGGCCGGGTGCGCTTCGAGGGGCTGGAAGGCGAGGCGCCGGTGCTGGCGGCGCGGGCGCAGGATCTGGCTCAGGCCTATGCGTCGGTGCTCGAGGCGCACCAGCAGCGGGTCGCCACGCTGTGCGCCGGCGCCGGCTTCGGACTGATCCGTCATCGCACCGACCAGCCGCCGCAGACGGCGCTGCTGGCGCTGCACCAGTCGCTGCATGCCGGGCCCAAGTTCGGGCGCCGGACCTGACCATGATCCTCGCCGCACCATTGATGCTGCTTGGGCTGCTGCTGCTGCCGCTGCTCTGGTGGCTGCTGCGCGCCATACCGCCGGCGCCGCGCGCGCAGCCGTTCCCGGCAATCCGACTGCTCGCCGGCCTGCGCGCGCCGCGCCAGGAGGCGATGCGGGCACCCCCCTGGCTGCTGCTGCTGCGTATCGCTGCGGTGGCGCTGCTGGTGCTGGGTCTGGCGCAACCGGTGCTGGTGCAGGGTGGTGCCGCCTTGCGCGCGGCCCCACGCGCCGGCGGCCTGCTGATCGTGCTTGATGATGGTTGGGCGGCGGCCCGCGACTGGCCGCAACGGATCACGGCCCTTGATACTCTGCTCGCGCGCGCCGGACGCGCAGGCGAGCCGGTGCGGCTGCTGACCACGGCGCCGGATGACGTCGGTGCCCTGACGGCAATCGGGGCGCCGCGTGCCGCGGCCCTGGTGCGGGCGGACGTCGACGCACGCCGGCCGAACGCCTGGAACACCGACCGCATGGCCGCGGCGCGCGCGCTGGACGCTCTCGTTGGCTCAGAGGCGGGCGGACCAATCGGCCGGGTCGTCTATGTCGCCGACGGGCTCGCCACCCAAGGCGACGCCGCTCTGCGCCGGGCGCTGCACCGGTCGTTGCACCAAGCGGGGGCCGCGGTCAGCGAATGGCGCGCGTCGGCCGCCGACCTGCGAGTGATGCTGCCGCCGGTCGCGTCGACGGCCACGCTCACCGCGCGTATCGGCGCAATCCCGGAGCCCGTGGCGCGGCCGGTCACGGTCAGCGCGCAGGATGCCGACGGCGGCACCCTGGCCCGCGTGACCGGCACCATTGCCGCCGGCGCGCATGACGCGGCGGTCCCAATCCGGCTGCCGGTGGAGGTGCGCAACCGGATCGCACGTCTGGTGCTGGCCGGCACCCCTGGGCCTGCCGGGCTGCGACTGCTCGACGAGGGCGATCGACGCCGTCCGGTCGGGCTGCTCTCCGACGGACCGTTCAGCACCACCCCCCTGGTCGGGCCGCTGTTCTACCTGCAACGCGCCATGTCCCCGGACACCGAATTGCGCGTCGGCGATGCCAAGACCCTGCTGTCGCGCCAGCTCTCGGTGCTGATCGCCACCGACGGCACGCTGCAGGACGCGGCCGTGCGGGCCCGGGTCGCGCGCTGGGTCAAGGCGGGCGGCATGCTGATCCGCTTTGCCGGTCCGCGTATGGCAGCGGAGTCCGGTACGGCGGCTTCCGGTCAGGACGGCGCCCTGCTGCCGGCGCCGTTGCTCGACGGCGCGCGCACGTTGGGCGGGGCGATGTCTTGGAGCAAGCCGGAGCACCTGGCGCCCTTCGAGGCCGACACGCCGTTCGCCGGGCTCAAGGAACCGCCCGACGTCACGGTCTCGAGGCAGGTGCTGGCAAAACCCGCCACCGATCTTGCGGCACGAAGCTGGGCGCGGCTTGCGGACGGCACCCCGCTGGTCACCCATGCCGGCCTCGGCGCCGGGCAATTGGTGCTGTTCCATGTGACCAGCACCCCGGACTGGTCGAGCCTGCCGTTCTCCGGACTGTTCGTGCAGATGCTGCACCGGCTGGTGGAGCGTTCGGTGGGGCTTGCCACGCGCGGCGGCGACACAATGCTGGCGCCCGTTTCTACCCTGGACGGCGACGGCATCGCGGGCCAGCCGCCGCCAAGCGCGCGCGGGCTGCCGGCGCGCGACTTCGGCCATGTCGCGGCCTCGGCGGCGCACCCGCCCGGGCTGTATGGGCCGGCCTCCGACCGCAGGGCGCTGAACACCGGCGACGCGCTGCCGCCGTTGGCCGCGGCAGCGCCGTTCGGCGCGGCGTCCAACCTCGCGGGCCGCATCCCCGACCGGCCGCTCGGACCCTGGCTGCTGGCAGCGGCGCTGCTGCTATTGGCCTTCGACCTGATCGCGACACTCTGGCTACGCGGGCTGTTGCGCCTCGCCACAGCAACACTGGTACTCGGACTGCTGGCGCTCGCGCCCGCGGCGCAAGCGCAGGCCGTGCCGGCGGCTGCGCTGCAAACCCGGCTCGGCTATATCGTGACCGGCGACGCGCAGACCGACCTGGTCTCGCGTGAGGGATTGCAGGGCCTGTCCGCTTACGTCAACGCACGCACAGCCGCCGTGCTCGGGCCGCCGGACTCCGTGCAACCCGGCAAGACCGACCTCGCCTTCTACCCGCTGCTCTACTGGCCGATCATCCGCGGCGAGACCGAGGACGCCGCCGCCATCGCCGCCCTGAACAGCTACATGGACCATGGCGGCATCCTGCTGATCGACACGCTGGGGAGCGACGCCGGCAACAATAATGGGGCCAACGGGGACGACAGCTTCACCGGCATCGGCGCCGGAGCCCAGGCGCTGCGCGCCACCACGCGCGGACTCGACATCCCGCCGCTGAAGCCGGTCGATCGCAGCCATGTGCTGTCGCACACCTTCTATCTGTTGCGCAGCTTCCCCGGCCGCTATGTCGGCGCGCCGGTCTGGGTGGCGGCGAACGCCGACGCCGGCCGTGACAATGTCAGCCCGGTGATCATCGGCGCCAATGACTGGGCCGCTTCCTGGGCGATCGATGCCGCCGGCGACAATCCGTATGCCGTCATTCCCGGCGGCGAGGCGCAGCGGACGCTCGCCTACCGTTTCGGGGTGAACGCGGTGATGTATGCGCTGACCGGCAACTACAAGGCGGATCAGGTGCACGTGCCGGCACTGCTCGAACGGCTCGGCGAATGAGCGGGCCGACGCCGCCGGTCCTGGAGCATATCGCGTCCATCGCCTGGACGCCGCTGCTGCCGGTATGGCTGCTGGCCGGCCTCGGTGCGCTGTGCATGCTGGCGGCCGGCATCGGCCTGATCCGGCGCGCCAGCGGCGGCTGGCTGCGGCTTGCCGCCTCGTTGCTGGTGCTGCTTTGGCTCGCCGGTCCGCATCTGGTACGCGCGAGCTGGCAGGACCTGCCGGAGACGGCGCTGCTGGTGATTGACCAGAGCGGCTCGATGGCGGTCGGCGATCGCGCAGCCCTGGCGTCGCGGGCCGCGCAGATGGTGCAGGCCCGCGTGCGGGCGCTGCATTCGCGCCTCGGCGGCATCGCGCTGCGCACCGTGGTGGTGCCCCCAGGCACCTCTGGCGGCACCAGGCTGTTCGCGGCGATCGCGCGCGCCACCGCCGATATCCCGGCCGGACAGTTCGCCGGGATCATCGCCATCACCGACGGCCAGGTGCATGACGTGCCCAGCCCGCGGGCTGGCCGCGGCCAGACGAGCCCGGCGCCGCTGGATGCGCTGATCACCGGCGTGGGCGAGCAGACCGACCGCAGACTGCGCATCATCCAGGCGCCCCCTTATGGGATCATCGGCCATGACGTGCGGCTGCGCGTGCTGGTGCAGGACCTCGGTGCAGATGGGGGCGCCGGGACGGCACCAACCACCGCCACGCTGACCCTCAAGCGCGACGGGGCGGCGCCGATCACACGCGAAGTGCCGGTCGGCGTGCCGCAGGATATCGCGCTGCCGGTCACCCATCCCGGGCCCACCCTGGTGCAGCTCGACGTCTCGAAACTCCCCGGAGAGGTCTCCACCCTGAACAACCAGGCGGTGCTGCGGATCAACGGCGTGCGCGACCGTCTCCGCGTGCTGCTGGTGTCCGGCGCGCCAAACCAGGGCGAGCGTGTCTGGCGCCGGCTGCTCAAGGCGGATCCTTCCGTGGATCTGGTGCATTTCACCATCCTGCGGCCGCCGGACAAGGACGACACCACGCCGCTGAACGATCTGGCGCTGATCACCTTCCCGACCCGCGAGCTGTTTTCCGAAAAGATCGACAGCTTCGACCTGATCATCCTCGACGGCTTCGAGAACCGCGGCATCCTGCCGATGGCCTACCTGCAGAACATCGCCGACTTCGTGCGTGGCGGCGGCGGCCTGCTGGTCACCGCGGGACCCGAGTTCATCGGCCGTGGCGGCCTGCAGGACACCCCGCTCGGCGATATTCTGCCGGCGCACGTCCCTGACGAGGGCGGTCTCGTCGAGGAGCGCTTCCAGCCCGCACCGACCGCGCTCGGCCGGCGCCATCCGGTGACCGCGGAGCTGCCGCAGATGCCGCGGCCGGAACCGGGCGATGCCGGCTGGGGTCCCTGGTTTCGCGCCCTGGTTCCCGACGAATCACACGGTGAGGTGCTGCTGTCGGCACCGGATGGTCGCGGCGGGACGTCGCCGCTGCTGATCCTGGACCATGTCGACCAAGGTCGCACGGCGCTGCTGCTGTCGGATCAAAGCTGGTTGTGGTCGCGTGGCGAAGGCGGCGGCGGACCACAGGCGGAGCTGCTGCGCCGGATCGCGCACTGGCTGATGAAGGAGCCGGACCTCGAGGAGGAGCAGCTCTCCGCGACGATGGCCGACGGCAGGCTCACCATCGATCGCCGCTCGATCAAGCCCCACCCCGCCACCAGCGTGACGGTGGTCGCCCCGAACGAGCGCGCGCGCACACTTGTGCTGCATCCCGGTCAGGGCAGCTGGTCTGCGAGCATGCCGGCGACCGCACCCGGTATCTGGGAGGCGAGCAGCGGCGACCTGCATGCCTACGCCGCGGCCCAGCCGGACAATCCCGAGGAGATCGCCGACCTGCGGGCCACCGCACAGAAGCTGGAGCCTCTGGCCCGGCGGTCGGGCGGCACAGTGGACTGGCTCGGCGGCGATCCCGCCAGCCTTCGGGTTCCGGACCTGCGCCTGGTCGGCCCGGGAGACACAGCCCATGGCCCCGGCTGGATCGGGCTGCGACGCACCGGTGCGCACGTCGTCACCGGCACCAGCTCGGTGCCGCTGCTACCGCCCTGGCTGGTGCTGCCGCTGGCACTGTTGCTGCTGCTGTCCGGCTGGTGGCGCGAGGGGCGGCGATCCTGACCGGTCTTACGGTGGTGCGAGCGTGTTGGCCAGTGCGGCGATGCGTTCGAGCTGGCCGCGCAGGCGCTCGATCTCGCCTGCTGCCGCCTTGAAGATGTGCATCTCAGCTTCGGCGTTTTCGTCGGCGTCGACCCAGCCCGCGAGCAGACGCAAACGCTCAACGATGTCGCAAGCCGCCGCGTCGCTCATCGCCAGACCTCATGACCATGTCGCATGGGCACAGTCTAGAATGACTTGGTTAACGTGAGTTTACTGCGTCCGATCAGAGGCAAGGGCTTGGGCTCGATCTCTGGCTTCCCATCGCCGCCGCGACCGGACGGCGGCAAAGAGGGTCAGAAACCGGCGACCGCGTGCGGCACATAGGCTTCCTCAAGCTGCTTGATTTCGTCGTCGTCAAGCTTCAGCGTAAGGGCCGCGAGCGCATCCTTGAGGTGGTGCGGTTTCGATGCGCCAATGATCGGCGCGGTGACGCCGGGCTTGGCCAGCAACCAGGCGAGTGCGACCGTCGCGCGAGCAGTGCGCCGCGCCTCGGCAATGTTGCCGACCGCATCGATGACGCGACGGTCGGCGTCAGCGGTGTGTTCGTAGAGCACGCGCATGAAGTTGTCGGTACGATCGCGTTCGGTCGTGCCACTATCCGACGCCGGGCGTGCCAGCTTGCCGCGGGCGAGCGGGCTCCACGGAATGACCCCAACGCCTTCCTCGCGGCACAGCCCCAGCATCTCGCGCTCCTCCTCGCGGTAGAGCAGGTTGAGATGGTTCTGCATCGACACGAAGCGGGTCCAGCCGTGCCGCTCGGCGACCTGCAGCATCTTGCAGAATTGCCAGGCGAACATCGACGACGCGCCGATATAGCGGGCCTTGCCGGCCTTCACCACGTCGTGCAGCGCCTCGAGCGTCTCCTCGATCGGGGTGTGCGGATCAAACCGGTGGATCTGGTACAGGTCGACATGATCCATGCCGAGCCGACGCAGGCTATGGTCGATCTCGCTCATGATCGCGCGACGCGAGAGGCCGGCGCCGTTGGCGTGCTTGGCCATCCGCCCGTGCACCTTGGTGGCGACGACGACCTCGTCGCGACGGGCGAAGTCGCGCAGGGCGCGGCCGACAATCTCCTCGCTGGATCCCGCCGAATAGACGTTGGCGGTATCGAAGAAGTTGATGCCTGCCTCCAGCGCCTCGCGGACGTGCGGCCGGCTGGTCTCCTCGTCCAGCGTCCATTCGTGGTTGCCGCGGCCGGGCTCGCCGTAGGTCATGCAGCCCAGGCAGAGACGCGAGACCTTCAGGCCGCTCTGGCCGAGATTGGCGATGTCCATGGCCGGTCCTCCTGTCAGGTACGGGACTGGACGATCAGCCCCTTCATGCGGCCGACAACGTCCGCTAGCCCGTACAGGATTGCCTCGCCGATCAGGAAATGGCCGATATTGAGTTCCGCGACCTGCGCGATCGCGGCGACCGGGGCGACGTTGTCGAAGCTCAGGCCATGGCCCGCATGCACTTCCAGACCGAGGCTTGCGGCATGGGCCGCGGCCCGTTGCAGGCGTGCAAGTTCCCGCGCCGGTGCTGCCGCATAGGCGCCGGTATGCAGCTCGACCACCGGGACGCCGAGCCGCGCCACGACCTCGATCTGGGCTGCGTCGGGGTCGATGAACAACGACACGCGGATGCCGGCGGCGGTCAAGCGCGCGATCAGCGGGGCGAGGCTTGCGGCCCCGCCGACGGCATCAAGGCCGCCCTCGGTGGTGACCTCTGCGCGCCGCTCCGGGACGATGCAGCAGGCGTGCGGCCCCAGCGCCTCGGCAATGGCAACCATCTCCGCGGTCGCCGCCATCTCCAGATTGATGGGCGCTGCGACCCCGGCCGCGATCCTGACCAGATCGTTGTCGCGAATATGGCGACGGTCCTCACGCAGATGCAGAGTGATGCCGTCGGCGCCTGACGCGACCGCGATCCGGGCGGCGTCGAGCGGGTCGGGGTGGGTGCCGCCGCGGGCATTGCGGATGGTGGCGACATGGTCGATATTGACGCCGAGGCGCGAAGACTGGGTCACTGGTGCACCTTGAGGTTGGCGGCCCGGTTGCGGGCGATCCGGTCTGCAAGCCGGATCGCCTCGATAAGACTGGTCGGATCCGCCTCGCCGCGTCCGGCAATGTCGAACGCGGTGCCGTGGTCAGGCGACGTGCGCACGATGCCAAGCCCGAGTGTCACGTTGACGCCGCGCTCCATGTCGAGGGTCTTGAGCGGGATCAGCGCCTGGTCGTGATACATGCAGATCGCCGCATCATAGCGCGCCCGCGCCCGCGGCGTGAACATGGTGTCTGGTGGCATCGGCCCGATCAGGCTTATCCCCTCGCCGCGCAGCACCCCCATCGCGGGTTCGATCAGGGTGGCCTCCTCCTCGCCCATATGGCCCTGCTCGCCGGCATGCGGATTGAGCCCGGCGATCGCCAGAACCGGGTCGGCGACGCCGAAATCGCGCTTGAGCGCCGCATAGGTGGTCCGCGCGACGCGGATGATTGCCTCGCTGGTCAGCGTCCGCAGCGCCTCTCGCAAGGAGACATGCACCGTCACCGGCACCACCCGCAGCGAAGGCCCAGCCAGCAGCATCACCTCAGCACCCGGCGTGCCTATCAGGGCGCCGAGATATTCGGTGTGGCCGGGATAGGCGAAGCCGGCGTTAGCGAGCACCGCCTTGCTGATCGGGTTCGTCACCACCCCGCGCACCGCGCCGCTTTGCGCGAGTGCCACGGCGCGGGCGATGCTCGCGGTCACCGCGCTCGCGTTCGCCGGATCGCCCTCGCCGGCTTGGGCGATGCGCGCGAGCGGGATTTTCAGCACCGGCAGGGCACGCGCGAAGCCGGCGTCGGCAGGGTCGTGCACGATCTCGATCGGCAAGCCCACGGCACCCGGCTGCGCCCGCAACCAACCCGGATCAGCGAGCAGCACGAACGCTGGCCCGGTCTCACGCAGGGTGTGCCAAGCCTTGATCGCGATCTCGCCGCCAATTCCCGCCGGATCGCCCATCGTCAAGGCCAGCATCGTGTCCTCCGCACCCGCGCTCCATGAGCGTGATCGCAGGGAGCCCCAACAGGCGGGTGCACCATGACACGAAAGCGCGGCGCAGCCTATGGCGGTCCCTTACGGCGGCACTACGAACGGTAGTCAGAACCGGTCACCCTTGGAGCGGTTCTCGACCGCGGCCGCATCCTGCTATCGGGATCAAACCGCCACGGCCAATACCGGGCAATGATAAGGGCGGTTGTCGGGGTGGACGGCCCGACGGCATCTCGTGCCAAGTTGGATTGTCATACGCCAGCCGAGGACCACCCAGATGAAGTTAAGCGCCCCGCGATCGGTGGGTCCGAGCACGTGTCTAAGCTGCACGGTGTCAATGAGCAGGAACGTCCAGTGTCGCGGCGCAAGCTCAAGCGCGGCCAAGTGGACGCCTGCTTTGGAAAACAGGACACAACAGAGGCGGTCTTGGAGGCTTGCGGTGGTGCCCATCATTGGAGCCGCTCGCTGAGTCGGCTGGGTCATCACGGTCGCCTGATCCAACCGCAATACGTCAAGCCCTTCGTCCGAGGGTCCAAGAATGATCGCAACGATGCCAAGCAAATCAGCGAGGCGGCGTTACGTCCCTCGATGCGCTCGGTGATGGTCAAGACCGTCGATCAACAGGCCGATGGCACAATTCTCAAACCTTGCGAGATGCCAGCGCATTCAGGCGATCAAACCCCTACGACGCCGCGCGACGGAATTCGGCGTGATTGCTGCCAAAGGAACTATCAAGGTCGCGACGCTGCTGACGGATCTGGCCGCTGAAAGCGCGATCTTCGTCACAGCGCGGGTGATATTCGGGCAGATGGGCACGCAAATCAAAGTGCCGTATTAGCACGTAGCGGACGTAGATAGACAATTGGTGGCGCTGCACAACACTAACCCGCTCAGCCTGGTGTTGATCAAGATTCCCAGAGTTGGGCCGCACCGAGCGGATACCATGGTCCCGACCTGAAGGAAAGTGCCGGGGACCCAATGCGTGCACGCACCCAATTGACCAAGCTGGTTCATGCGCCGTGCGAGTCACGAGGCGCGTTGCATGACGTGAGAACAGTTCGTCAACCACCCTTGTCCTGACCGGCTACTCGATGACGCGCAAACCGACGTTGGCACATCGAATAACGAGAGAAGTGCAAGATGTTTCAACATTAGTGTATTCCATGATCCCATCGACACGGCGCTAAATACCGTGAACCGGACTGAAGTGTCGGGGGTCGGGAGGCAGCATCTGCATCCCGCCGAATGCGAACGGGCGAGGAAACAAACGATGCTGAAATGCAAGCGGTCGCTGGTCGGCGGGGCGGGCTACTGGCGTTTGGTCCTGACATGTCTGGCTTTTACGCTGACAGCGATGTAAGACCTTGCGCGGGCGGCGAGTTCGGTACCGAGCTTGGCGGCGCCACCAGATCTCGTGACCGAACCGGCGGTCAATCTGGGCTTTACCAGCTTCTATGACGGCTTCGCCAAGTTCACGCCGGGCTTGGCGTTCATCGATTACACGCGTTGGCAGGATCTGACCTCGCTGACGACGTCCAAGGGTACTGATGTCCCAGGCCTGAATAATCCTAATATCCAAGCCTTCATCAACCTTCTCCAATTCTTCTGGGTGGCGCCTATCCACGTGCCGGGCGGCGGCGTCGGTTTCGATGTGTTGCTGCCTCTCGTCGAACTTTCATCGAGCTTTACTCAGCCTGGCGGCAACCTGCGCGCGAACGGCTTCGCGACTGGTGACTTAAACTTCGGACCGTTCTACCAGTCGGCTCCGATGAAGCTGTTCGGCCATCTGTTCTCATGGCGGACGGAGTTCGACATCATCGCCCCGAGCGGCGGTTTCAATCCGCACCGTGATATCAATCAGAGCTCCGGCTTCTGGTCGCTCAATCCCTATGTTGCGTTCACCTACCTGCCAGTCAGTGGATGGGAGATCTCCGCACGCCTATGGTATCTCCACAACTTTACCACCAACAGGATCTCGAACCCACCATTCAACCCACTCTCTCCGATCGAGACCGGTCAGGCCGGTGACGCAGCCTGGATCAATTTCACCACCTCGTATGCGATCAGCAAGCCGTTTGCGCTGGGACTGAACGGATATTACTTCCAGCAACTCGGTGAAGACAAGATCAACGGCCAGCGGTTAGCTCACACCATCAAGAATCAGGTGTATCTGGGGCCAGGTGTCCATTGGGAGATCAGCAAGACAAACATCGTCAACTTCAATGTCTACGTGCCGGTTACGACCCATGGTGTCGCGACAGGTCCACAGTTGAATCTCCAATACATCCATCCCTTTTGATGCGGATTTTTTATCAAGGAAGAGACAGATGCGAGTCCGACCGACACTCTACCTGGGTCTTTCTATGCTTGTGTTGCCTGCGGCTTGCGCGCGGCAGGTTGCGTCGCCGCCCTACATCGACACCAACGTCGGTAGCGGCGATGTCTCATTTATCACGCACAGCTACGACGTCATTCGGTTCGACTTAGACGAGAGCCAGCTAGCCTTGACCCGTAGCAAAAGTTCTGAAGTCAAGGAGCTGGCCGCCTACCTGATTGAGACGGCCGGCGAATATCGCGGCATGATCCAACCGGCGGCGGAACGGGCCGGCATAAGCCCGCCGAACGAGTTGAACGCAGATCTCGAACAGCGACTAGAGCGCATCCGCTCGCTTTCAGGCGTGGCATTCGATCGCGCCTATGTCGCGGATCAGATCGTAAGCCACGAGGATGCCTTCAAACATGCGACCAGTATGATCGGCGAAACAGTGGACAAGGATCTTAACAGGCTTCTGCGACAGTCTATCGTACAGCTACAAATCAGCCTGGATCGGCTTCGGGCGCTTCAGCCTCGGCTCGGCTGACCGTATGGCTGCCTAGTCGCGCTGCGCTTATCGTGCGCGGGCTCGAAATTCTTGCGCTGACCTTCGTCGGCAGACCACAAGCCCGGCGGCTATCCA
Source organism: Lichenicoccus sp. (assembly GCF_965276875.1). Lineage (GTDB taxonomy): Bacteria > Pseudomonadota > Alphaproteobacteria > Acetobacterales > Acetobacteraceae > Lichenicoccus. The sequence goes on from NZ_OZ255701.1 coordinate 1,729,171, forward strand.
AGTGCATGATTGAGCAATGAAAGCCAACGCTGAGCGTCGTCTCCATTTCCCGACGCCGTCGCGCCGCGTGGGACTTCGGTGGCCTACAATGCGGCGCTGCGTCAGCGGGCAGTCTGACGCCAGTTGCGCCATTCGGTGCTGGCCATCGCAACGGCGCTGACGCTGAGTGCGGTGTGCTGCCTGGCCCTGCGGCAGAAACCGAAGGGATGATCGGCTCCATCACTACTTTGCTCTGTCTCGATCTCGCCAAGCCGGTTCAAACGACCTTGAGCCGCTAGCCCGCGGCGCGGGCGATCAGTCAGGTGAAATCGACCGCGGCGTCCGGAGGATTTCGCGACGCGGCGACACGTTGGCCCGCACACTGCTCTACGACACGGCTGTCGTGATCCCGACCAGGTCAAGCGCACATCAAGCCTGAAGGATTGAGCGCAGGCGATTGCAAAGCGGCCAGGTCCTGGCAGCGCTTGGCGTTGGCCCGCAAGTTGTCGTTGATCCTGCAGAGTATCTGGCAAAGCGGCCGAAGGTGGAAAGGACGACACTCCACGAGGCGCACGGGGCAGAGCCAGCCTGACCTTCTGCCCCGTGCCGGCCGTCACGATGTTTGAAGTGGCTCGTGACACAACTGTTGGGTCACGACCTCGTCAGGGAGGAACAGGTCTGCCGCCATCTGATGACGGGCGATCCTTCAGAACTGCATGGCCTCCGCGTTGACCGCCGCCTCCAGGCCGCCATCGACCGGGATGTTGGCGCCGTTGATCCAGCGCGCGCCGTCCGAGCACAGGTACAGGATGGAAGGCGCGATGTCGGCCGGGGTGCCGCTGCGGCCGACGCGGGCGATGTCGCTATCGACCCGGGCGTCGCCCAGCACCGCGCGGAACTGCGTCAGGATCGGCGTTTGCACTGGTCCCGGACTGACCGCATTCACCCGGATGCCGCGCTGCTTGAATGCCGGCAGGTGGGCCGCCCGGATGGTCCACAGCAGCAGCAGCTCCTTCGACAGCGGGTAGGCGATCTCGTCTGTTGCCCCATGCGCCGCGGCGACGGAAGCGACATCGGGGAAACCCTCGACATCGATCATCGCGCGCGCACGATCCAGATTGGCGCGCCAGCCGAAGCCGGCGATCGAGGCGACGTTCACCACCGCGCCGCCCTCGCGCAGCAAGGGGGCGACGGCGTGCGTCAGCGCGCGCAGGCCGTAGAAATTGATCGCGAGCGTCTGCGCGATCCCGGTATTGCCGGAGACGCCGGCGACGTTACACAGCGCATCGATCCGCGCGGGCAAGTGTTCGGCGATGCCGGCGAAGGACTCAGGCTTGCCGAGATCGGCCGTAACGAAGGCGCCGACCGGGTGCGCCGGGGCTTGCCGGTCGATGCCGATAACATCCGCACCCATCGCAGCCGCCAGCTCCGCCGTGCGGGCGCCGATGCCCGAGGCGACACCGGTCACCACGATCACCTTTCCGAGCAGCATTTTATGAACTCCCTGCCTTGTGCGACGATGAGACGTGGTAGCCCACGAACAGCAGCCGCGGGACGCCGCGGCTTTCGAGAAATCCCCAGAGTCCGCGCGGCGCGAACAGCGCGAACAGCAGCGCCGTGGCACCGAGCCCGACCAGGTACCAGACACCTGCCGCCCCCAGCCATGACTCGATGGCAAAGAAGATCACTGCGCCGATGATCGGGCCCTCGAACGTGCCGAGGCCGCCGACCAGGACCATGAAGATCATCGTTGCGGTCCACTGCACGCTGAAATAGGCGCGGGGCTGGAAGCTGATCGCGGTGGCGAGCCAGAGCGCGCCGGCGAGTGCGGCACCGAAGGCGGCGAACACGAAGATCAGGCGCTTGCTCGCCAGCACCCGCACGCCGAGCGAGGCCGCGGTATCCTCGTCGTCGCGGATCGCCTGGATCGCCGCACCCTGCCGGCTGCGCAGCAGCGCGAACAGGCCGCCGAGCAGCGCCGCCACCGCCGCGAGCGCAATCCAGTAGGTGGCCGCGTGTCGCACCGGGGCTGCGATGCGGTCCAGCGCGACCAGCGACGTGCCGGTCTCGCCCTGGATCAGCCCGTCGAGATTGACCAGCAGGTGCGCGAGTTCCGCCAGCACCCACATGCCGATCGCAAGTTCGCCGGCGCGCAGGCGCAACATCAAAAACGACAGAGGCACCGAAATGACTGCGACGATGCAGGCGGCGGCGAACAATGCCACATAGACGCTGACACCGGCGGCCGACAGGCGGATGGTGAAATAGGCGCCCAGCCCGAAGAACGCCTGCTGGCCGATCGACACCAGGCCGCCATAGCCGGCCATCGCATTCCAGGCGACGGCGAGAATGACGTAGATGAACAAAGTCGTGAGCCGGTCCACAGCGTTGGCGCCGAGCAGCAGCGGCACGAAGGCAGCGAGCAGGAGTGCCGCACAGGCGGCAATGGCGGTCGCGACCGACGGACGCGTCCAACGCGTGATCCGGACCGTGGCCGCCATGTGGTTGGGGTTCATGCGGTTGGCGTTCAAGCGGGTCGCCTCCGTCGGAACCGAATGGGCGATTGGCCGGCATACCAGCGGGCGAGCAGCACGACGAGGAACACCGCATGGCCGGCGATCAACGATCCCTGCGGATTGATCTGCGCCCCGATATTCTGCGCAATGCCCAGCACGAGGCCGCCGATGAGCGTTCCCCACAGCGAGCCGGCGCCGCCCATCACCGCAGCCTCGAAGGCGAAGATGAGTTCCTGGCTGCCGGCATACGGATCGAACGTCGTGCGCATGGCGAGAAAGGCGCCGGCGACGCCCACGGTGACAAGGGCGATCGCAGTGGCCGCCGCACCGGTGCGCGACGCATCGACGCCGACCAGCCCGGCCGTGTCGGGGTCGGACGACACCGCCCGAATGGCGCGCCCGAGCTGCGTGCGCGTGAGCAGCAGTTGCAGGCTGCCGAGCATCAGCACCGCCACCACCAGGGTCAGCACGCCGAGGGTGCTGACATAAAGCGAGTCCGTGAATTCCCAGGCGCCGTAAGACAACGTGCCGATATAAGGGGCGAGCGAACGGGTGTTGGCGCCGAAACCCTCGAACAGCAGGTTGTCGAGCACGATCGCCAGCCCGAACGTCGCCAGAACCGGCATCAGGAAATCGCCGCGCCGGCTACGTTCCAGCACCAGGCGATGCAGCAGCCAGCCGAGGGCGGCCATCGCCGGCAGCACCACCAGCAATCCCAGGAACGGCGAGACGCCGAAGCGCTCGGCAAGAACATACAGCGCGAAGGCCGCCAGCACGGCGAGGCTGCCATGCGCCAAGTTGATGATCCCCATCACTCCATACATGAACGACAGCCCGCAGGCGATGAGCGCGTAATAGCCGCCGAGGAGCACGCCTTGCAGCACCGCGTTGGCCCAGATCATCATGCCGGCGCTCTTTGCGTTGTGCGGGGGCCGCCCGCGGCCAACCCGAAATAGGCATCCGTCACCTGTGCGCGGGTCAGCGAGCTGGTGGGGCCCTGCAGCACGATCCTGCCCTCCAGCATGCAGAGGATGCGGTCGGCGATCGCCAGCACCCGGGACAGATCCTGCTCGACCAGGATCATCGTGGCGCCGCCTGCAAGGTTGGCGAGGGCTGCATAGACACGGTCAACCGCGAGCGGCGACAGGCCGAGTGAGACCTCGTCGAGCAGCAGCAGCAACGGATTGGTCATCAGCGCGCGTCCGATCGCCACCGCCTGCTGTTCGCCGCCCGACAGCGTCCCGGCCAGGGCATGCCGGCGTCCCGCGAGGTTGGGGAATGTCTCGAGCACGGCCTCGACGGTCCATGTCCCGGCCCTGCGCGCAGAGCGCGCGAGCAACAGGTTTTCCTCGACGCTGAGTGCCGCGAACAGGCGCCTGCCCTCCGGCACCAGCGCAATCCCGCGGGCCACGCGCTTATGCGCGGCAAGCCTGGTGATGTCCTCACCCTCGAAGTGCACCGTGCCGGAGGTGGCGGGATGCGCGCCGGCCAGGGCCCGCATCAGCGTGGTCTTGCCGGCCCCGTTGGCGCCGACGATGGCGACCGTCTCGCCGGACTCCACGGCAAGGTCGATCGCGCGCACCGCCTGCAGCAGGCCATGGCGGACGTCGAGCTGTCGCACCTCGAGCATACTCATACCGGGACGCCCCCGAGATAGGCATGGACCACCTCGCGGTCGGCCATCACCGCCGCCGGCTCGCCGTCGGCGATGATCCTGCCGCCATCCATGCAAATCAGCCGCTCCGCCACCTGCAGCAGCACGTGCACGATATGCTCGATCCAGACGATGGTGATGAGGCGGCTGCACAATTCGCGAATGATGGCCACCAGCTCGCGAGATTCCATGTCGGTCAGGCCGCCACCGATCTCGTCGAGCAACAGCAGGCGTGGCGCCACCGCGATCGCGCGCGCGAGTTCCAGCCGCTTGCGGTCGAGCAGGCCCAGCGTATTCGCCCGACGGTTGGCGAGCGGCATCATGCCGCACTGGCGCAGCGCATCGAGGCAGCGCTCGTACGCCTCCGCCTGGCGGCCTCGGTGGCCCGGCTCCCGGCAAACCTGGCTGGCGCCGACATAGACGTTCTCGAAGACGCTCATCCCGCCGAACGGCCGCGGCACCTGGTGGGTGCGCACGATGCCCTGTCGGCACCGCTCCGACACGGGGTCGCGGCTGACGTCGCGGCCTTCGAAATGCACCGTGCCGCTGCTCGACGCCTGCGCGCCGGCCAACACCCCCATCAGCGTGGTCTTGCCCGCGCCGTTCGGACCGACGATGCCGATCGCCTCGCCCGCGGTGATCGCGAGGTCGACCCGGTCCAGCACGACCAGCGAGCCGAAACGCTTGCTGATGGCAGTCGCGACCAGGAGGGGGGCAATTGCCTCAGGCATGATAGGGCCGCAGTTTCGCCTGGATCGGCACGTTGGGGTCGGTCGCATGCTCGGTGATCAGGTAGTCGAGCGGGAAGCGGCTGCCAGGGGCCGACTTCACCCATTGCGTGCCGATGATCGGCGCTGTAGCGACGTTGGGCACCGGCCCATGTGTGAAATCGACCGTGCCGACCATTGTCTTTGTGACCAGCCGGCTGAGTGCCTGCGCCACCGCGGACTTGGCTGTCGGATTGCCGCTGTTCTGCAATGCGGCCATGCCGGCGTCGAGCAGGGACATGGTGGCGCCGAGTTGCTGTGTCCATTGCTGCCCGGAAGCCTGTTCGTAGCCGTCGGCGAGTTCGGGGCCGGTGACGCCAGTAAGCGGCGAAGTGTAGGGAAACAGCCGGTGCCAGTATGCGGCGCTGGCGATGTTGTAACCAAGGCCGCCCAGCGCCTCGATACCATCCGGGAACAATCCGGTCTTGGCGACCTGGCAGATCGACACCTTGCGGCTGTAGCCCTGCTGCGTCGCCTGCCGCCAGAACGCCGCGAAGTCACGCGGGATCGGAAACGAATTGAAGATCTCGCAGTGCTCGCGCTTGAAGACGCCGATCTGCGCGGTGAAGTCGGTGGTGCCGTCCTCGTACGGTCCCGGATCGACGATGGTAAAGCCTTCATGCGCCAGCAGCGGTGCCATGTGCGCGCGAATGGCGTTGCCATCGGCGTCGTTGGAATACAAGGCGCCGACCTTACGGTTGGTCTTGAGCAGACCCCATTGCGACACGTAGCACGTGTTGAACTCGCCGACGCCGAAGCTGAAATGGTAGGTCCATTTGAACGGCGACGGCTGCCCCGGCTTGGCGCCGCGACCGAAATACCAGGCCTCCCACGGCATCACGGTGGAGAGGCATGGAACGCCCGCGGCCTCGCAGGCATCGGCGGCCGGATTGATTGTCTCCGGCGTCGAGGTCAGCAGCATCATGTCGATCTTGTCTTCGTTGATCAGCGATTTTGCGAGCAGGCTGGACCGAGACGGATCGGATTGGGTGTCGCGGTCGAGCAGCGTGACCTCCCAGGTCTTGCCGTCGATGACGAGACCGCGCGCGAGCCGTTTGCGGGCGAGCGACAGGACGTAGCCGTCGGTGTGGCCGAACTCCGCCAGCGCGCCGGTGCGCGGGCTGATGAAGCCGATGCGCAGACGTCGCTCGGCCGACGCACTCATCGCCGGGCGGACGCCGGCCGCCAGCAGCATGCTGCTCGCGGTACCGGCCGCAAGCAGGGACCGACGATCGATCGGTTGTCGCAAAAGCGTTCTGGAGGTGATCATGGGCGCCTGCTCCCGGTTCGGTTTCTTGTTTGTGCGGCTGTGCTCAGATCGGGTAGTGCCCCGGTGCCGTCGAGATGGTGATCCAGCGCAGCTCGGTGAACTCTGCGATCGCGGCGCGGCCGCCGAAGCGGCCGTAGCCGGACTCCTTGACCCCGCCGAACGGCATTTGCGCCTCGTCATGCACGGTGGGGCCGTTGACGTGGCAGATGCCGCTCTCGATCCGGCGCGCGACCCCGAGTGCGCGGCCGATATCGCGGCCGAACACCGCCGCCGCCAGGCCATAGTCGGTATCGTTGGCGACCCGAACCGCCTCGTCGACGCCGCTGACACGCACGATGCAGACCATCGGGCCGAACGATTCCTCGCCATACACCCGCATCGCCGGCGTCACATGGTCGAGGACCGTGGCGTCCATCAAGGTGCCGCGGATGGTGCCGCCGGCGAGCAGCCGCGCGCCCTTGGTGAGCGCGTCCTTGACCAGGCCGTCGAGCCGCTCGATGGCGGCCAGACCGATGACCGAACCGAGCGGCGTGTTCGCCGTCCTTGGATCGCCGGCAATCAGCGTTTCCGCCTTGGCCTTGAGCTTGCCCGCGAACATATCAGCGACCGACGCATCGACGACGATCCGTTCCGTCGCCATGCAGATCTGCCCCTGGTTCATGAAACCGCTGAACGCGGCGGCACTCACCGCCTCGTCGAGATCGGCGTCGTCGAGCACGACGAACGGCGCCTTGCCGCCAAGTTCCAGCAGCACGGGCTTGAGATGCCTGGCCGCGATCTCGGCGATGGTCCGGCCGACACGCGTCGAGCCGGTGAAATTGACCCGTCGCACGACTGGCTGGCTGATCAGGGTCTCGACGATCTTCGCCGCGTCCTCGGGGGCGTTGCTGATGACGTTGACGATGCCGCCGCCGAGGCCGGCCTCGCGCAGCACCGTGCCGATCAGCCCATGCGTGGCCGGGCAGATCTCGGAGGCCTTGAGCACGACCGTGTTGCCGCAGGCCAGCGGCATTGCAAGGGCGCGTACGCCGAGAATGACTGGGGCGTTCCAGGGGGCGATGCCGAGCACCACGCCCACCGGCTGGCGCAACGCCATCGCGATCAGGCCCGGACGATCGGACGGGATGACCTCGCCACCGATCTGCGTGACCATGGAAGCAGCTTCGCGCAGCATGTTGGCCGCAAGCTGCACGTTGAAATGCGCCCAGCCACGGGTGGCGCCGGTCTCCTCGGCCATGGTCTCGACGAAGTCGTCGACCCGTTGCTCCAGCAGCGATGCGGCGAGCGACAGCTTCGCGCGGCGTTCGCCCGGTCCAACTTCCGACCAGGCCGCGAACGCCGCTGCTGCCGCCGCGACGGCGGCTTTCGCGTCATCCGGGCTCGCCGCCACGGCGCGGCTGGCCACCGCGCCGGTCAGTGGGTTGGCGCGTTCGAAGGTGGCGCCGCTCGATGACGGACGATCGTCGTCGCCGATCAGTAGACTCGTGTTTCGCAACGGTCTGTCTCCTCCCGTCCGGTACTTTGACCGGATTGGAGCCAATTAATGCCGGCTGGACAGGCAGACGGAATGCACTAGATTCAAAACGTCTTGCACTTTTCTCTGGTCACGGCTTGTGGACGCTGCCTCTGCCATCGTTGCCGAGCACATGACCGCCGCCCTGTCGGTGCGGGTCTGGTGCTTCGTCCAGACTCCCGAGCCCGCCTGCCACGCCGTGCTGCTCGTCAAAGGCCGCGCCGTGCTCTGCGGACCGAACGAGGACGACCGCACGCTGCCGGCGCCGGCGCTGGTATGGCTGCCGCCTGCGGCACGCGGCAGTCTTCGGCTCGGCGCCGGCGGCGAAGGCTACAGCGCGCGGATCAGCGCCGCCTTCGTCCAACGCGTCGCCTCGGACCCGATGCTCGCCGCCCACCGGCAACCCTCGCTCAAGCGCACCACCATCATCGGGGCGGAGTTGCTGACAACCAGGCTGCCGATGCTGCTGCCCTGCTTCGAGGCGCTGGTGGAGGAATCACGAGAGATCAAGGCAGGGGCCGGCGCCGCGATGGGTCTGCAGCTCGGATTGCTGATCCTGCAGCTCTGGCGCTGGACCGACACGCAGGACGCGCAGGGCGGTTCCGGCCACACCATGCTGCAGCGCTTCGGCCGGCTGATCGAGGTGCACTATCGCGATCATCTTCGCGTCTCCGATTACGCCGAGCGGCTCGGCGTCAGTACCGCCCACCTGCACGAGACCTGCCTACGGTTGGGCGGGCAGACCCCCCTCAACCTGGTGCATGCGCGCCTGCTTGAGGAAGCGCGCGCGGCGCTGCGGCAGGGCGCGATGTCGGTCGAGCAGGTCGGCTACGGCCTGGGATTTCGCGACCCCGGCTATTTCAACAGGTTCTTCAAGCGTCTGACCGGCGAGTCACCGGGCAGCTTCCAGCGCCGCAGCGCCGACCGGCTCAAGCCCGCGCCGGCGACCTTCGCGGCGTGGCCGTAGATATCGGGGGCTCGCCGCGACGCAGTCGGAACCGATTGGGCGATTGTCCCGCCTGGACGGTAAAGAAGCGGGTGAAATAGGCGGCATCCTCGAAGCCGAGCGAGGCGGCCACCTCGGCGACAGTCATGTTGGTGTAGAGCAACGAACGCTGCGCTTCGAGAAAACGCCGATCCTGGATGATCCTGGCCGGCGGGCAACCGGCGACCCGCGCGCAGGCGCGACGCAGGGTGGCGGCGGTCATGCACAGGAGCGCTGCATACTCGTCGACCGCCATGGTAGTACGGTAGTGCGCTTCGACCGCCTCGCGGAACCTGGCGACGCGCCGGGCTGCCTGGGTCGGGCGGGCGGCCGCCTCCTGCGTGCGCGCCCGCAGCCGCAGCGCCGCGACCAGCACCATCAGCAGATAGGCATCGACGGCAGCCGCATGGCCCGGCGCCGACCAGACCAGCTCGCGCGCGAGATCCACGAGCCGGCCGGCGATTCCCCCCGAGTCTGCCACCGGCAGGCAGGCAGGACGCTCGAACAGCACACCGAAGGCGGGCTCGCGGCCGAGCAGGTCGTGCAGGTAGGAATCCGCAAGTGTCAGCACCTGCCCGCGCGTCTCTGGCTCCCAGCCGAAGCCGTGCACGGTTCGCGCCGGCATGGTGAGCAGGCAGGGTGCCAGGAACTGCGTCGTCATGCCGTCCGTCTCCATCCGCCCGCTGCCGTGGGTGATCAGGAACAGATGGTGCAGCTCGGCATGCGCGTGCGGGCGGATCCGCCAGTTGGTCGGCCGGCTGCGGGCTTCGAGCGATTCGATGTGCAGGAACCGTGGGCCGACGCTGCGACGCGGTTCGCCATACAGGAAAAATGACGGCACGGCTGCGCGCTGCTGCAAGGCGGGCTTCCTCGCCATCTTTGTTTGGAAAGTCCAACTTCCGGGCGACGCTGTCCATCGTTTTTCGCTGGGCCGCGCGGCATTGTTCGGCGATGCGCACACAGATCGCCATCATCGGTGCCGGCCCCGCGGGCATGTTCCTCGCGCACCTGCTACGCGCCGGCGGGATCGACGCCGTCGCCCTCGAGCGTCGCGACCGTGCCTATATCGAGGGCCGGGTGCGCGCCGGGGTGCTCGAGCGCACCACCACCGACCTGATGGCGCGGCTCGGCATTGCGCAACGGCTGCGTCGGGAAGGCGTGATCCATACCGGCACCAACCTGTCCTGCGACGGCGCCATGTTCCGCATCGACATGGCGGATCTCACCGGCAGCGACGGCGTCACCGTGTATGGCCAGCAGGAGGTGATGCGCGATCTGTTCGACCATGCAGAGGCCTGCGGTCTGGAGATCGTCTTCGAGGCCAGCGACGTGGTTCTGCACGATATCGACACGACGCCCTCAGTCACGTGGCAGGCCAACGGCCGGTACTTCCATCTCGACTGCGATTTCATCGTCGGGTGCGACGGCTTCCACGGAATCGCCCGCGGCACCATGCCGCAATCGGCGACGCGCAGCTTCGAACGGATCTATCCGTTCGGCTGGCTCGGCATCCTCGCCGACGTGCCGCCAGCCAATCACGAGCTCATCTATGCCAATCACGAGCGCGGCTTTGCGCTTGCGAGTATGCGCTCGCCGACGCGCAGCCGCTATTATCTGCAATGCGACGTGGATGAGGACATCGCCGCGTGGCCGGACGAGCGCTTCTGGGACGAATTGTGCCTGCGGCTCGGCCCCGATGTCGGGCGGCAGCTCGTGCGCGGTCCCTCCTTCGAGAAGACGGTGGCGCCGCTGCGCAGCTTCGTCATCGAGCCGATGCGGCACGGGCGGCTGTTCCTGGCCGGCGACGCGGCGCATATTGTGCCGCCGACCGGCGCCAAGGGCATGAACCTCGCCGTGTCGGACGTGATCATGCTCGCCGAAGCGCTCGGCCTGTTCTATCACGAGAACGATCCGGGTGGCATCGATGGCTATTCCGCGCGTGCCCTCGATCGCGTCTGGAAGGTTGAACGGTTCTCCTGGTGGTTCACCTCCATTACCCATCGCTTCCCGACGACCTGCGGCTTCGACCGGAGGATGCAGATGGCGGAACTCGCCTATCTGCGCACCTCGCGCGCGGCACAGACGTCACTCGCCGAAAACTATGTCGGCTTGCCGTTGAACTAGACCATGGAACAGGATTTCTTCCGCCGCGAGGACCAGGGGCAGCCGCCATCGCTGTCGCCCGCCTATGCCTCGACCCTCCTGCGCGCGCCGCTGCATGCACTCATCCGCATCCCGCAAACGCCGACGGAAACCACCGGGCCCACCGACTGGGCGGCGCTGATGGGTCAGGCGATGGCCGACCTGACCGCCCAGCATGGTGGCGCGCCCATCGGCCAGCGTATCGTGATCGGCGGCCGGGTGCGCGACGAGGACGGACGGCCGGTGCCGCATACCGTCATCGAGATCTGGCAGGCCAACGCCGCCGGTCGCTATCTCCACCATCGCGATCAGTGGGACGCGCCGCTGGATCCGAACTTCACCGGCATGGGCCGCGTCGTCACCGACGCAGACGGCGGCTACCGCTTCACCACGGTCAGGCCGGGCGCCTATCCCTGGCGCAACCACCACAATGCCTGGCGCCCATCACACATCCATCTCTCCTTGCTCGGGCCGGCGTTTGCGACGCGGCTGATCACGCAGATGTATTTCCCGGACGACCCGCTGATCGAGATGGATCCGATCGCCTGCGCGGTGCCGGCAGCGTTCCGCGGGCGGATGGTGGCACGTGTCGATCTCGCGCTGACGCAACCGGCCTGGGCGCTCGGCTACCGGTTCGATATCGTGCTGCGTGGGCGCGCCGCCACGCCGTTCGAGGACTGAGCATGCAGGACGACCTGGGCCAGACTCCATTCGAGCAGACGCCATGGCAGACCACGGGTCCCTTCTTTCATTTTGCGCTGCCCTGGAAGGGTGGCGGCGACCTGGTGAGCGGGCCGGGGCTGGACCATCCGGCGATCGAAGTCGGCGGCCGCGTATTTGACGGCGCCGGCACGCCGGTGCCGGACGCACTGATCGAGACCTGGCAGGCGGATCCGGACGGCCGCATGGCGCCGCCCGGCTTTGTCGGCTTCGGGCGCACCTGCACCGACGAGCACGGCGACTGGCGTGTACACACGCTCCGGCCCGGCTCCGCGGCCGGACCCAACGGCCGGCCGCAGGCGCCGCATATCGCCATCGGCGTGCTCGGCCGCGGGCTGAACAAGCGTCTGGTGACCCGTGCCTATTTCGCCGACGCCCCGGAAAACGCGGACGACGCGATCCTGGCCCTGGTGCCTCCGGCGCGTCGCGGCACGCTGCTAGCGCGCCTCGAAGGCAGCCTCTGGCGCTTCAACATCGTGCTGCAGGGTGAGCGCGAGACCGTGTTCTTCGACATCTAGCGGCCGGTCGGCATGAGCACCCTGCTCCGCGATCGCGCCGCCGCCAGCGTGGCGATGCTGGAGATATTCTCCGATCGCGCGCTGCTCGACGCGGCGATGCGGTTTGAGTCCGCCCTGGCCGGCGCGTTGGCCGCAGCCGGGCTGATCCCGGCCGATGCAGCCACGCGACTCCGCGCGCTCTGCGCGTCTCCCGGCATCGAGATCGAGGCGCTGGCGACTGCGGCGGCGCATGCCGGCACGCTGGCGATCCCGCTGGTGGCACATCTGCGCGCACTTGCGGGCGACGATGCCGGCTTTGTCCACTTGGGCAGCACCAGCCAGGACCTCGCCGACACCGCCCTGATGCTGCAGGCGAGCGCCGGCATCGACCTCATCGCGCGCGATCTCGCACGGCTCTCGGATGCGCTCGCGGCGCACGCGCGCCGCCATGACGGGCAACTCATGACCGGCCGGACGCTGCTGCAGGCAGCACTCCCGGTCACGTTCGGACTGAAGGCGGCGCAATGGATGTGCGGCCTCGATCAGGCGCTCGCCCGGCTGCGGCGCGAGGCGTGCTGCGCGCTCGCCGTGCAGTTCGGCGGCGCCGCCGGGACCCGCGCCGGCCTCGCCGGCCATGGCGCCGCCATTGCCGCGACCATTGCCGTCGAACTCGGGCTGGCCTCCCCGGCGCTGCCCTGGCACGGCCGCCGCGACGGCATCGCCGGTCTTGCGGTGTCGCTCGCGATCGTGGTCGGCGCCGTCGGCAAGGTCGCGCGCGATATCGCCCTGCTGGCCCAAGGCGAGGTTGCCGAAGCCTTCGAGCCGCGCACACCCGGTCGCGGCGGCTCGTCGGCGTTGGCCCACAAACGCAATCCCACCGGCTGCCAGGTGGCGCTGTCGGCGGCGGTGCGCGCGCCCGGGCTCGCCGCCGGCATCATGGGGGGGATGAGCCAGGAGCACGAACGCGGGCTCGGCGGCTGGCAGGCGGAGGCACCGATCCTCGCCGACCTGTTCTGCCTCGCACATGGCGCGATTGCGGCGATGCTGCCGGTCATCGAGGGGCTCGAAGTCGACCCGGCGCGCATGCAAGCCAACCTCGCCGCCGCAGGTGTCGGCGTCGATGCGGGCGAGAGCGAGGCTCTCGTCGCGGCGGCCTTGTACCGCCGCGAACATATCGAGGTGCGCACCGATGACGGAGCCGTGCTGCGGGCGCGCCTGGTCGGACCGACGGACGCGCCGCCCTTGTTGCTGCTGCACTCGCTCGGCTGCGACGGCACGCTCTGGACGCCGCAAATCCGCGCCCTCTCCCAAGATTTCCGGATGATCGTGCCCGACCTGCGCGGACATGGGGACACCTGCGCCCCTTCTGCCCCCGTTACACTGGGCCGGCTCGGCCGCGACGCGCTGGTAATCCTCGACCACGCCCGCGTGCGGCGCGCGCATGTCTGCGGCATCTCGCTCGGCGGTGCGATCGCGCAATGGCTGGCCATCGAGGCGCCCGAACGCGTCGACCGGCTGGTGCTCGCCAACACCGCGGCACGGATCGGTTCGCATGTTGCCTGGCAGGAGCGCGAGGCGCTCGTCCGGACGCAGGGCATGGCGGCCGTGGCGCCGGCTGTGATCGGGCGGTTCTTCGGCCCCGATTTCCGCAAGGCGCACCCAGACGTCGCGTCGGAGTTTCTGCGCCGCCTGGTCTCCATGCCGGCGGACGGCTACGCAGCCTGCTGCGCGGCGCTGCGCGACGCCGACCTCACCGCGCGCCTGGGCGCGATCGCGAGCCCGACACTGGTGATCGGCGGCAGTCACGACGAGTCCACGCCCCCGGCCCTGGCTGAGGCCCTTGCCGCGGGCATTGCCGGCGCCCGGCTGCTGATCATCGATGCCGCGCACCTGTCGAACCTTGAATGTCCCGCCGTCTTCAACGACGCATTGCGGGAACACCTGCTGGAGCACCTCTGATGGAGGACGCCGAGAGACATGCGCTGGGCATGCAGACCCGCCGTGACGTGCTGGGCGATGCCCATGTCGAGCGCGCGACTGCCCGCACGACCGAATTCACCGCCGACTTCCAGGACCTGATCACGCGTGTCGCCTGGGGCGAGATCTGGACGCGCCCCGGTCTCGACCAGGTCACGCGCCGGCTGCTGACGATGGCCATGCTGATCGCGCTTAACCGCGAGGACGAATTCAGGATGCATGTCCGCGCCGCGCTGGCGCACGGCATGGGCGCCGCCATGCTCAAGGAAATGATCCTGCAAAGCGCAGTCTATTGCGGCATACCGGCAGCCAACGGCGCCTTCGCCGCCGCCGCCGCGATCCTGGAAGAGCCAAGTTGAAGACCTGCCCTCCGAGAAGCCGCCTATGGTCCAGGCCCGCGGCACCTCTCGCTCGGTCGACGAGACCAGCATCAAGGAGGCCGGCTGTGCGCATAAGGGCGAACATGACGCGCCTGCTGTGATAGAACATGGTCAGATACGCTTCCAGGCATTTTCGATGACGTGGATGAAGCGGCCAAAGAAACCGCCCTGCTCGCGGCTGAGGCAGATGCCGGTCTGCTGGTTCCACACGAGGCCGTCGTGGCCTGGTAATACCAATCGTCCTGGTGCCTGACTCGCAGGGATTCCCAAGAGGCGCGAGGTCTGATTCTCTGATGCTGCCGCCGGTTCGCGGCTTTGGAGGTTCAATATGGCGGTAGCAATTACCCGAATGGAGTATGACGCGGCTGGGCTACGTGATTTGGCGGTCAGGAGCCGGGATGCGGCGCAGAGCCGACGGCTTTTGGCCATCGCCATGGTGCTGGATGGCGGCAGTCGCGAGCATGCCGCCCGGCAAGCTGGCATGGATCGGCAAACGCTACGTGACTGGGTGCATCGCTTTAACGAGCTCGGCGTGGACGGCCTGATATCACGCTGTGCTCCGGGCCCGGCACCGAAGCTGACGGCGGCGCAGATGGAGGAGCTGCGAGCGCTGGTGCTCGCGGGTCCAGATCCCGAGCTCCACCATGTGGTGCGCTGGCGTTGTGCCGACTTGCGTGACGAAGTTGCCCGCCGCTTTGGGGTCGTCGTTCAGGAACGTGCCGTCGGAAAATGGTTACGCAAGCTTGGGCTAACCCGCCTGCAACCGCGTCCCTATCACCCGAAAAAGGACCCAGCAGCCGAGGAGGCTTTTAAAAAAACTTCTGTTCCTTGCTGAAGCAAGCGCTGCTCGGCACGGCCATAGGTATGCCGGTTGAAATTTGGTGGCAAGATGAAGCTCGGGTCGGCCAGCAGGGCACGCACGCTTATGTCTGGGCGCCAGTCGGCGCACGGCCTCTAATGGTGCGCGATAACCGCCACGACTCAGCGTACATCTTCGGCGCAATCTGTCCACAGCGCGGTGCTGGGGCTGCGATGATCACACCCGCAGCGAACACAGAAATGATGAACCTGCACTTGGCTGAAATCAGCACGCAGGTGGCACCTGGCGCTGTTGCAGTGCTCCTTTGCGACCGCGCGGGCTGGCACCAGCCGGGCGCTGACCTACAGGTTCCCGACAACATCAGGCTGCTTCATCTGCCGCCCTACAGCCCCGAGCTAAACCCAATGGAGAATGTCTGGGACTACCTGCGGCAAAACAAGCTCTGCGCCACCGTCTGGGGTAGCTATGCCGACATTGTTGAGGCCTGTCGGGTGGCATGGAATTGGTTGATCGCCGATCCGACACGTATCCAGTCAATCGGGACACGGCATTGGGCAGAGGTCAATGTCTAGGACGGTTGGTATAAGGTCCTGGGGGACTGACCACGGGTCACCCATGCCGCCGCCGCGTTGTCTGGAAACGTAGCCTGGACGCTCGGCTCTCAACGCCAGATTGCGACGATTCGAGCCTATATTCCGCCAGCTGTTAGTTGGCCTAGAGGCTTACCAGGGACGACGGAAGTGTCTGAACGACCAACCATGAATGGGCCGCCATATACCCACCTCAGAAAAGATCTCCGTGAAGATATCCCCAAGCCGACATGGCCAGCCGGATCTCAATTGAAGCGGTTCGAAGCTAAACTGCACAGCAGGATGGCCCATCGGCTTCTCGTCGAGGCATACAAGGATGGCGGTGGTCGGGCTGGTTCATACGAACAGTGGTGGTCGACTTTGCTTGGTGACGCGGAGTACGACCCGCAGGTCTTCTTCCTTGCTGTGGACCAGAAGGATCAAATCGTTGGCCTTGGTCAGTGTTGGACCACCGCCTTTCTGAAAGATTTAGCTGTCTCTGCGGCATGGCGGCGCAGAGGCGTTGGCCGGGCTCTGTTGCTTCATGCCTTCACCGTCTTCCGTGCAAGAGGTGCGGAACACTTCGATCTAAAAGTCGAACATGACAACCCTTCCGGTGCCGAAAGATTGTATCT
This sequence comes from Lichenicoccus sp., assembly GCF_965276875.1. GTDB lineage: Bacteria > Pseudomonadota > Alphaproteobacteria > Acetobacterales > Acetobacteraceae > Lichenicoccus. The sequence continues at coordinate 1,745,595 of NZ_OZ255701.1, forward strand.
GCGACTCGGTTTTACTGCCGTTGTATGAGCCTAGGGCGGCAACCAATCGGCAAGCCTACTGAGCAGTACTGGCGAGTTATTCGACGAGGTCGATGGCGAGCAGGTAGCTTTTGGCGGCGATGAACAGGCGGGTCATCTCAGGGCCGCCGAAGGCGCAGTTCGAGGGTGTCTCGGGGGTGGCGATGAAGCCGAGGCCGGTCGCGTCCGGGGCGATGATGTGGATGCCGTCGCCGGCCGTGGTCCAGACCCAGCCGCGCCGGTCCACTCTGAAGCCGTCGGGGTAGCCGTGTTCGGTCTGGCAGAATGGGCGCCGGTTTGAGAGTGTGCTGTCGTCGCCGACGTCGAAGGCGATGATCTCGTGGGTTTCCCCGGCCTTGCAGTGCGGGATTTCGCCCAACGAGAGCGCGGTGTCGGAGACGTAGAGCGTGCGTCCGTCGGGGGAGAACGCGAGTCCGTTGGGCTGCTGGAAATCGGCCATACGTTGCAAGCCGCCATGCTGCTCGTCGAAGCGATAGACGCTGCGATGGTCGAGTTCCGGTGTGACGAGGCTCCCCTGGCTTGGCATCAATAAGCCAAAGGTCGGGTCGGTAAACCAGATCGCGCCGTCGGCAGCGACGGTGACGTCGTTGGGCGAGTTCAGCCGCTTGCCCTGGTAGTGCGTGACGATCGGCAGCGCGCCGCCGTCTTCGTCTGAGCGGCTGATGCAGCGGCGACCGTGTTCGCAATGGATCAGGCGACCGTCGGAATCGAGCGCGTTGCCGTTCATGAAATAGGTGCCGTCGATGACGACATCGACATGGCCGTCCGGATGCCAGGCGAGCAGGCGCCGGTTCGAGACGTCCGACCAGACCAGCCGGTCATGCGCGGGATCCCAGATCGTGCCCTCGCCGTGCAAGGTGCCCTCATAGAGGAGGAGGAGGGATGCGTCGGGGGAGAGGACCACAGCGAGACGTTCATCGCGGATGTCGACGCCGGGGAAGTCCTCCACCGCCGCGGGAGGGCCGGGCCGACGCAGCAGGCGTCCGGGTAGTAGGTCGGTGTCCTGGGTCATGCCTGAGCGAACGTGATGCGGGGCCGGCTGGTTGCGCCTCAGATGTGCAGGGCGCGCCCGTCGGCGGCGAGGGCGGCTTCGCGAACGGCTTCGCTGAGCGTCGGGTGGGCGTGGCTGATGCGGGCCACGTCCTCGGCGCTGGCGCCGAACTCGATGGCGGTGACCAGCTCGGCGATCAGCGTGCCGGCGTCCGGGCCGAGGATATGCGCGCCCAGGATTCGGTCGGTCGCCTTGTCGGTCAGGATTTTCACGAAGCCGTCGGTGTTGCCGATCGCGCGGGCGCGGCCGTTGGCGGTGAACGGGAACTTGCCGACCGCGTAATCGACGCCGGCCGCTTTGAGCTCGTCCTCGCTGCGTCCCACGGCGGCAACCTCGGGCCAGGTATAGACCACCGAGGGGATCGCATCGTAGTTCACGTGGCTGACCTGGCCGGCCAGCATCTCGGCCACCGCGACGCCTTCGTCCTCGGCCTTGTGCGCCAGCATGGGGCCGGCGATGACGTCGCCGATGGCACGGATCGACGGCACCGAGGTGACGAAGTGCGCGTCGGTTTCGATCTGGCCGCGGGCATTGACCGCAACTCCGGCCTCCTCCAAGCCGAGCCCCTCGCTGACCGGACGGCGGCCGATGGCGACCAGCACCACATCCGCCGTAATTGTCTCGGTTTTGCCGCCCTTACCCTGCTCGCCTTGGGCCGGCTCGACGCTCAGGGTGACGCCGGACGCAGTCGTCTCGGCCTTGGTGACCTTGTGCCCCAGCTTGAAGACGAGGCCCTGTTTGGCGAGCACGCGCTGGAAGCTTTTCGCCACCTCGCTGTCGATGCCGGGGACGATGCGGTCGAGATATTCGATGACGGTGACATCCGAGCCCAGGCGCTTCCAGACCGAGCCGAGTTCAAGCCCGATGACGCCGCCGCCGATCACCACCAGGTGCCTAGGCACCTGCTCCAGTTCGAGCGCGCCGGTGGACGTGACGATGGTCTTCTCGTCGATCGCAACCCCCGGCAGGGAGACCGTGTCGCTGCCGGTGGCGATGACGATGGTCTTGGCGGAAAAACTCTTGCCATCGACCTCAACCTGGTGGGGGCCCGCGACCTTGCCACGTCCTTTCAGCCAGGTGACGCCGTTCTTCTTGAACAGGAACTCCACGCCCTTGACGTTCGCGTCGACGACGCCGGCCTTGCGCCGGTGCATGCGGGCGAGGTCCAGCTTGACGGAGTCGATGACGATGCCGTGGTCGGCGAAGCCGTGTGCCGCTTCGGAGAAGTTCTCCGAGGATTGCAGCAGCGCCTTGGACGGAATGCAGCCGATATTGAGGCAGGTGCCGCCAAGGGTGGCGCGGCTTTCGACACAGGCGACCTTCAGCTTGAGCTGGGCGGCTCGGAGTGCGCAGACATAGCCGCCCGGGCCGGAGCCGATCACGATCAAGTCGTAGTCGGTCTCGCCGACCTCCGGTGCGGGGGCCGCGGGGGCCGCGGTCGGCGCTGGCGGTGGTGCCTTGGCGGGCGTGGAGGAGGTCGCGGGCGACGCGTCGGAGGCGGGCTTGGGGGCGGCCTTGGGGGCTGGTGCGGGGTTGTCCGAAGCCTCGACAGTGGTAAGCACCGCGCCGACCTCGACCTCTGCCCCTTCCTCGACGGCATGCGCGCCGAGCACACCGGCTTCGGAGGCCGCCACCTCGACACTGACCTTGTCGGTCTCGAGCTCGGCCACCGGCTCGTCGACGGCGACCGCCTCGCCCGGCTGCTTGAGCCAGCGCGCGACCGTGGCGGTGGTCACGCTCTCGCCCAGCGTGGGGACCTTGATTTCAATCGCCATGATGTTCAGAGCCCCAGCAGCAGGCGGCGCGGATCCTCGACGCCTTCCTTGACGCGCACCAGGAAGCTCACCGCCTCCTTGCCGTCGACGATCCGGTGGTCATAGGACAGGGCCAGATACATCATCGGCCGGATCACCACCTGGCCTCCGAGAGCGATCGGCCGGTCCTGGATCTTGTGCATGCCCAGGATCGCCGATTGCGGCGGGTTGAGGATCGGCGTGGACATCAGCGAGCCGTAGATGCCGCCATTGGTAATCGAGAAGGTGCCGCCGGTGAGTTCGTCGAGCTTGAGCGAGCCGTCGCGCGCGCGCTTGCCGTAGCCGGCAATACCGCGCTCGATCTCGGCGAAACCCATGCGATCGGCGTCGCGCAGCACCGGCACCACCAAGCCGGTAGCACCCCCGACGGCGATGCCCATATGGACGAACTTGCGATAGATCACGTCGTCGCCGTTGATCTCGGCGTTCACGGCGGGAAACTCGGCCAGCGCCGCGACACAGGCGCGCACGAAGATCGACATGAAGCCCAGGCGGGCACCGTCATGCTTCTTCTCGAAAGCGTCCTTGTACTGCGTGCGCATCGCCATCGCCGCACTCATGTCCACCTCGTTGAAGGTAGTCAGGATGGCGGCGGTGTTCTGCGCGTCCTTCAGCCGGCCGGCGATGGTCTTGCGCAGGCGCGTCATCTTGACCCGCTCCTCGCGCGCATCGTCGGTGCGTGGGGCGGCGGGGGCGGGCTTGGGCTTGGGTGCAGATGGGCGTTCGAGGAAGGCGAGCACGTCACCCTTGGTCAGCCGCCCGTCCTTGCCGGTGCCGGTGCCGATCTCGGCGGATTGCACGCCGCGCTCGGTCATCATCTTCGCGGCGGCGGGGAGCGGGGCATGGCCGCCGGCCACGTCCGAGGGCGGCGTCGCCGGGCGTGCCACCGGGCCGCTGGACCGCGGCGGCGGGTTGATGCCGCCAACGGGATTGGCGGCCTCACGCTGCGGCTTCGGCGCGGCAGCGCCACCCTCCACAGTGGTCAGCAGCGCGCCCACTTCCACTTCGCCGCCTTCGCCCACGGCATGACTGCCGAGCACGCCGGCCTCAGGGCTGGCCACCTCGACGCTGACCTTGTCGGTCTCCAGCTCGACAACCGGCTCATCGACCACGACCGGCTCGCCCGGCTGCTTGAGCCAACGCGCCACCGTGGCGCTGGTGACGCTCTCACCCAGCGTCGGAACCTTGATCTCGGCAGACATTGCAATCCCTTAGTTATTTGGCCGCGCAGCGTTTAGAATTACTCGACGCCGAGGTCGAGACCCAGGCTGGCCTTGGCATCGGAGACCGGCGCCCTGGCGCGCAGCGGCGGATCCGCCTCCAGACCAAGCGCCTCGTCGACCAGTGCCGCCTGCTCGCTCGCATGCGTGCGCGCGAGCCCGGTCGCCGGGCTGGCCGCCGCGGGGCGCCCGACATAGAGCGGCCGGCCGGCCCTGTGCTTGATACGACGCAGCACCTGCTCGATACGTCGGTCGACGAACGACCAGGCGCCCATGTTCTCGGGCTCCTCCTGGCACCAGATCACCGAGGCGTTGCGGTAGGGCGCGATCGCCTCGCCCACTGCCTCGTCGCTAAACGGGTAGAGCTGCTCCAGGCGCAGGATGGCGACGTCGTTGCGCTTTTGCTCGCGCCGGGCGGCGAGCAGGTCGTAATAGACCTTACCCGAACAGAGCACGACGCGACGGACATCCGGGGCCGGCGCCAGCGCCAGCGCGTCAACCTCGCCGATCACCGGCAGGAACCAGGTGCCGGCCTGCATCTCGGCGCGCGGGCTGACCGCGAGCTTGTGTCGCAGCAGCGATTTTGGCGTCATGACAATCAGCGGCTTGCGAAAGCTGCGCTTGAGCTGGCGGCGCAGGGCGTGGAAATAGTTCGCCGGGGTGGTGATGTTGCAGACCTGCATGTTGTCCTCGGCGCAGAGCTGCAGATAGCGTTCAAGGCGGGCGGAGGAGTGCTCCGGCCCCTGCCCCTCGTAGCCGTGCGGCAACAGCATCACCAGGCCGGACATGCGCAGCCACTTGGTCTCGCCCGAGGCGATGAACTGGTCGATGATCACCTGCGCGCCGTTGGCGAAGTCGCCGAATTGCGCCTCCCACAGCACCAGCGTGCGCGGATCGGCCAGCGAGTAGCCGTATTCGAAGCCGAGCACGCCGAACTCGGACAGCAGCGAGTTGTAGATCTCGATGCTGGCCTGGTCGGGGCAGATATTGTTCAGCGGCACGTATTCGTTCTGGTTGGATTGGTCCACCAGCACCGCGTGGCGCTGGCTGAAGGTGCCGCGCTGGGAATCCTCGCCCGACAGACGCACCCGGTGGCCCTCGACCAGCAGCGAGCCGAACGCCAGCGCCTCGCCGGTGGCCCAGTCGATGCCCTCCCCACTTTCGAACATCTGCCGCTTGGCTTCGAGCTGGCGGACGATCTTTGGGTTGGCGTCAAAGTCCTTTGGCGCCGTAGAGAGAGCCTTCCCCACCTGATTGAGCACGTCATCGGAGATGCCGGTCGGCTCGTCCTGGGCGCGCCCGACCCGGGCCGGCTGCTTCATGCCCGCCCAGCTTCCCTCCAGCCAGTCCGCCTTGTTCGGGCGGTAGGCCTGGGCGGCCTTGTAGGCGTCCTCGAGCTTGGCCTGAAAGCCGTCCCAAATGGTGGCCGACTCCTCGGCCGAGACCGCGCCCTCGCGTGCGAGGCGCTCGGCATAGAGCGTGCGGCTGGTCGGACGCGCCCGGATCGCCTTGTACATGGTCGGCTGGGTGAAGGCCGGCTCGTCACTCTCGTTATGGCCGTGGCGACGATAGCAGACGATGTCGAGCACGATGTCGGAGCCGAACTCCTGGCGGTAGGCGGCGCACAGCCGCGCGCAGAACACCACCGCTTCCGGTTCGTCACCATTGACGTGCAGGATCGGCGCCTGCACCGCCTTGGCGATATCGGTGCAGTACATACCGGAATAGGCATGCGCCGAAACCGTGGTGAAGCCGATCTGGTTGTTGACCACCAGATGCACCGTCCCACCGGTGCGGTAGCCGATGAGCTGGCTCATCGCCATCGTCTCGTAGACCAGCCCCTGTCCGGCGAAGGCGGCGTCGCCGTGCATCAGCAGCGCCATCATCGAGCGGCGGTTGTGGGTGTCGCCGATCATGTCCATGCCGGCGCGCACCTTGCCGACGACGACCGGATCGACCGCCTCAAGATGCGACGGGTTGGGCTGCAGCGACAGATGCACCTGATGGCCGGCGATCTCCATGTCGGTCGAGGTGCCGAGATGGTACTTGACGTCGCCGGAGCCCTGGACGTCGTCAGGCTTGAACGAGGCGCCGCCGAACTCGCTGAAGATCGCGGTGTAGGGCTTGCGTACTATGTTGGCGAGCGTGTTGAGCCGGCCGCGATGCGGCATGCCGATATGAATGGAGCGCACGCCGTCGAGGGCTGCCTGGTCGATGATCGCGTGCAGCGCGGCGATGGCGACCTCGCCGCCTTCCAGGCCGAATCGCTTGGTGCCGACATAACGCTTCTGGCAGAACGCCTCGAAGCCCTCGGCTTCGGTCAGATGATCAAGGATCTCACGCTTGTTCTCGGCGGCGTACTTGGTTCGCCAGTCTCCGGACTCGATGCGGCCCTGGATCCAGGCGCGCTGCTTCGGATCCTGGATGTGCATGTATTCGACGCCGACCGGCCCGCAATAGGTGCTGCGTATAGCGGCCAGCAACGCGCCGACCGGGGCGGTGTCGACGCCGAGCAGGCCGGCGGCGACGCGGCCCAGATAAACCCTGCGTTCGAGATCGTCCGGGCCGAAGCCATAGGTGGCGGGATCGAGGTCGGCGTGCGATTTCGGCACCTGCAGGCCGAGCGGGTCGAGCCGCGCGTCGAGATGGCCGCGCACGCGGTAGGCGCGAATGAGCTGCATCGCACGCAGGCTGTCGTCGGCGGCGGCGCGTACGCTCTCCTCAGTGACGGAATCGGGGGCAGAGGTGGGAGCAGGCGCCGGCTTGTCGAGCGTCGCTGCTCGCGCCATCCAGGACGGTCCCGCCGCGTCATGGGCGACGGCGGCGGCCTCCTCGTCGAAGCTGCTGAACAGGGTGACGAAGTCCTCGTCGACGCCGGCGGGATCGGTGGTCCAGCGGGCGTAGAGCTCCGCCACGTAGGCGGCGTTGGCGCCGCTGAAGGCTGTTGCGAGTTGATCGGCGCTCGCCATCAAAGATCTCCTAGCATCGGACCGGACAGGAGAGAGATAGTCTCAACGCGTCACCACCGTCGCGTGTATTCGGCTCTGGCAGCATTGCTTGGGACGCATGGAAGGGGTCCTGCAAAATGTGACTGCAAGAACCGAGCCGTCTCGAGCTAAACGCCCAGCGCGCGGAAGTCGGCGAGAAGCTTCTTGACAGCGCCGCACGACGCCTCGAAGGCCTGCTGCTCCTCTGGCGTGAACGACACCTCGACAATCCGCTCGACCCCACCGGCCCCGATCACCGCCGGCACGCCGACATAAAAGTTGTGCTGGCCGTATTCGCCGTTCAGCTTCACCGCGCAGGGCAGCACCCGCTTCTTGTCGCGCAGGTAGCTCTCCGCCATCGCCACGGCGGAGGCCGCCGGCGCGTAGAAGGCCGAGCCACGCTCCAACAGCTTGACGATCTCGCCGCCACCGTTCGCGGTGCGCTTGACGATGGCGTCGATCTTCTCCCGGGTGCTCCAGCCCATCTTGATCAGGTCGGGCACCGGAATGCCGGCGACGGTGGAGTAGCGGATCAGCGGCACCATGGTGTCGCCATGGCCGCCGAGCACGAAGGCGGTCACGTCCTCGACCGAGACGCCGAACTCCTGAGCGAGGAACAGCCTGAAGCGGGAGCTGTCCAGCACACCGGCCATGCCCACCACCTTGTGGGCGGGTAGCCCGGACTTCTCCTGCATCACCGCGACCATGACATCGAGCGGGTTGGTGATGACGATGACGAAGGCATCCGCGGCATGCGCCTTGATGCCGGCCGCCACCTGGCCGACCACCTCGGCGTTCTTGGCCAGCAGGTCATCGCGCGACATGCCCGGCATGCGCGGGAAGCCGGCGGTGACGATCACCACGTCGGCACCCGCGATGGCGGCATAGTCGGCGCCGCCGGACAGCGCGCAGTCGAAGCCGTCGACCGGCGAGGATTGCGCGATATCAAGCGCCTTGCCGGCGGCAACCCCGCCGGCGACATCGAACAGGACGACGTCGCCCAACTCCTTGAGGCCAATCAGGTGGGCGAGGGTGCCGCCGATATTGCCGGCGCCGATGAGCGCGATCTTGTTGCGTGCCATGGGATTTCCCCGAGTTGATGTGCCCCGTGCTAGACCGAGGGAGTCGGGTGGGCAAGGGTGGGCTCAATCCGGGCCTAGATGCGGGGTCGCAAGATAGCGCCGTCCCTGCATCTCCTCGAGACGCGAGGCGGTGCGTTCGAAAGCGTCCGCGCCCTCGCCGCGTTGATAGAGGCGGTCCGGCTGGTCTTCGGCGGAGGCGATCAGCTTGACCTTCTGTTCGTACAGGGCGTCCACCAGCACGATGAAGCGCCGTGCCACGTCGAAATTCTCCGGCCCGAGCCGGGGTATGGCGTCCAGCACCAGCGCCTCGAAGCGACGGGCGAGCGCCAGATAGTCGCCAGCCCCCAGCGGACGGCCGCAGAGTGCGTCGAAATCGAAACGCGCCACCGGGCCCGCCGCCTGCTCAACCAGCAAACGCCGGCCCATCACCGTCAGCGTCACCGGTGTCGGCGTCGCCCCCGCGGACAGGCGTAGAAACGCTGCATCGAGCCGTGTGTCGGCGCGCCCATCGATCGGCGTGTGCCAGGTCACCAGGCCGCGCAGGCCGCCGCGCCGGTAGTCGCGGCCGGTGTCGAGCAGCAGGGTGTCCATCTCGCGCCGCAGGATGGCGATGAACGGCTTGAAGGCGTCCCGACCGGGGCGGTTCTGGAACAGGTCCTCGGGCCGGGTGTTCGAGGTCGCCACCACCACCACCCCCTGCGCGAACAGCGCCTCGAACAGCCGGCCCAGGATCATCGCATCGGCGATGTCGCCGACCTGGAACTCGTCGAAGCAGAGCAGGCAGGCCTGGCCTGCGATCGAACGGGCCAGCGGCGGGATCGGGTCGGTGATCTCTGGATGGGCGCGCTTCATTGCGTGTAGCCTGCCATGCGCGTCCTGCATGAAGCGGTGGAAGTGGATACGCCGCTTGCGCGCGACCGGGGCCCGCTCAAAGAACAGGTCCATCAGCATGGATTTGCCGCCACCGACCTGGCCCACGATATAGAGGCCGCGCGGCGGGGCCGACGCCGACGCAAGGCCGAGCAACCGTCCGAACCGGCGTTGCAAGGGGCGCAGTGGCGGCTTGCGGGTGCGCAATGCCTCGCATAGGTCGTCCAGCCGGGCGGCGACCCTTTCCTGCTCCGGATCCGGCTCGATCAGGCCCTTAGCGAGGCGCTCGCGATAGGCGGCAAGCGGGCTGCCCGACGCTGCATCGGCCGCAACGGGTTCGGCCAGATCGGAAGTCTCGTGCGGTGGCATGAAGCTGCGACATAGCGCCCAGCTTGCGCAGGATCAATCAACGAATCGCGAGCGAGATGACATCGACTCGCACCCTATCCATCTATCAAGTTAAATAACCGCAATTGAACAGAGCATTCCATATGCGATCCGGCCGTGTCGGCCTTTACGCCCTGGTCACGCTAAGTCTTGCAATAGGCGCCGGTTCGCCTGCCCATGCGTCAGGTGGGCTGGTGGCGCCGGTGCGGATGTCGGCACAACGGCCGCATTTCGTTTGCGCGCCCCATGGCATCTCTTTGTCGAGGGCCGGCTATGTCGAGGCTGTCCAGCCGACGGCGCCATTGCCGTGCTGCAATGGGCGCTTGGCTTGTGCACAGTTCCTCTCCACCACCACCATCCTGCACGGTCCCAAGCGCTGGCACGGGTAGTCGCCGGTGCCGCTTGTCGCGCCGGCGCCGCTCGCCTACGTCACCGGGATGCTGAATTACCCCGGACTCCTGAAGCAACGTGTTAAGCTACAGACCGACGCGCTCCGCCCGACGGCAGTGTCGTACGATCCTTTCGCGCATGTCGTGGTGCCCGGGTTCGTGCCGCCGGACGATCTGCGGGCCATCGTTGCGGCACTGCCGATGATGTCGAGCGGCGGCTCGTTTCCGCCCGAGGCGCTGCGGTTGTCGCCGGTGGTGCAGTCGCTGGTCGCGGCACTTCAGGGGCCGCAGATGCGCGAGGCAATCGCCCGCACGTTCGGATTGGCGCTCGACAACGCCCCCACGATGCTGACCTTGCGTGGCCGCACCCGCGAGAAGGATGGCCGCATCCATCGCGACTCTACGGCCAAGCTGGTGACGGTGCTGCTCTACCTCAATCCGACCAGCGAAAGCTGGGCGCGTCGGGAGGGGTGCCTGCGGCTGTTGCGCTCGCCCGACGATATCGAGGACTATGCCGTCGAGGTGCCGCCGGTAGACGGCACCCTGCTCGCCTTTCCCAACGGCCCGACCACCTGGCACGGCCACCGACGCTATGTCGGCCGCCGCTACGCAATCCAGCTCAACTACATGGCGGACGGCGCCAAGGCCCGTGCCGAACTGCGTCGGCACAGGCTCTCGGCGCTGCTCAAGCGGTTCGCATCCGCCTGAGTTTCAGCTGATCCGCTCGCCATGCAGGGTCATGTCGAGGCCCTCGATCTCCTGCTCCGCGGTGACGCGCAGCCCGATGGTCCAGTCGATCAGCTTGAGCAGAACGAACGAGACTGCCCCACTCCAGATCAGGGTCACGCAGACCGCCTTGGCTTGTATGATGAGTTGGGCGAAGCTGCCGACGGTGCCCGCCGGGCTGGCATCGGTCGCGGAAAGCGGGCCGAAGGCGAACACGCCGGTCAGCAGCGCGCCGATGATGCCGCCGATGCCATGCACGCCGAAGCAGTCCAGGCTGTCGTCGTAGCCGAAGATATGCTTCATGTAGCTTGAGGTCCAAAAGCAGCCGACCCCGGCGGCGACGCCGATGATGATCGAGGCGCCGGGCAGCACGAAACCCGACGCTGGCGTGATCGCCACCAGGCCGGCGACGGCACCGGAGATCACGCCCAGGACCGTCGGCTTGCCCTTGGCGATCCACTCCGCGAACATCCAGCCCAGGGCCGCCGCGGCGGTGGCGATCTGTGTCACCGCCATCGCCATGCCAGCGCGGCCGTTCGAGCCGACGGCGGAGCCGGCATTGAAGCCGAACCAGCCGACCCAGAGCAGCGAGGCGCCGATCACCGCGTAGGTCAGGTTGTAGGGCGACATGTCGTCGCGGCCGTAGCCTTCACGCTTGCCGAGCACCAGCGCGCACATCAGGCCGGCGATGCCGGCATTGATATGCACCACGGTGCCGCCGGCGAAGTCGATCGCACCGAACGCGCCGACCCAGCCGATCGGGCTCCAAACCCAGTGCGCGATCGGCGCATAGACCACCAGCGACCACAGCACCATGAAGATGCACATGGCGCTGAACTTCATGCGGTCGGCGAAGGCGCCGGCGATCAGCGCCGGGGTGATGATCGCGAACGTCATCTGGAACATCATGTACACGCTCTCGGGGATCGTGTACGGGACCGGGCTGGAGGTGTTCGGCCCCATGACGAAGCCGGTGTCGCTGCCCTTGACGATGTGGTCCGCGATGCCGTTCAGCAGGACGCGCGAGAGGTCGCCGATATAGGGCGAGCCGCCGGTGAAGGCGAGGCTGTAGCCGACCACGTACCAGGCGACGCTCACCAGGCAACAGATCGTGAACACCTGCATCAGGGTGGCCAGCACGTTCTTCTTGCGGACCATGCCGGCATAGAACAGGGCCAGCCCCGGCACCGTCATCATCAGCACCAGGGCGGTGCTGGTCAGCATCCAGGCGGTGTCGCCGGTATCAAGTTTTGGCGGCGGCGGCGGTGCCGCTGCCAGTGCGGGTGCTACAAGGGCGGCGGCGACAAAGGCGCCAATCAGTGCAGGGCGGCCCAGTGCCGCAAATGTGGGCTTGCGTCTCACAGCGCGTCATCTCCGGTCTCGCGGGTGCGTATGCGCACCGCGCGCAGGATTTCGGTCACGAAGATCTTGCCATCGCCGATCTTGCCGGTATGCGCCGACTGCATGATCGCATCGATGACCTGGTCGACCATGCTGTCGGCGACGGCGACCTCGATCTTCACTTTCGGCAGAAAGCTCACGTGATACTCGGCGCCACGATAGATCTCCGTCTGACCTTTCTGGCGCCCAAACCCCTTCACCTCCGACACCGTCAGACCCTGCACCCCAAGCGGCGTCAGCGCCTCACGCACGTCGTCCAGCTTGAAGGGCTTGATGACTGCTGTAACGAGCTTCATCACACCTCACTCTGCATCCGGATTGCCAAGGGACGGATTGCCAGAGAAACGTTCCAAAAACCATGCCAAACGCAGCCCGGGCTCATGCCATGCACCTCCGTCTTGTTGACGAAACATCCAAGCGCACCAACTCATCCTGGTGTGGCGCACGCGAGGCCTGTTTGGCGACCAGATCGACTTGCATTCCTGCACCAAAATTAGGCAGATGTACCTGATGCAGTATGATGTGTGCGTTGTCGGCGCCGGACCTGTGGGGGCGGCTTTGGCCTGCCGTCTGGCTTCGGGCGGCGTGCGGGTGGCGGTGATCGACCGCGCCGGCCTGCCGCCGATGGAGCACCCGGATTTCGACGGTCGCGCCTACGCCATCGCCGCCAGCTCGAAGCGGCTGCTGGAGGCGGCGCGGGTGTGGCAGTCGCTGCCGCTGCCCTCCGGCCCGATCGAGGGCATACGCGTCTCCGACGGCAAGCTTGGGCGCCCCGCCTCGCCGCTGTTCCTGCATTTCGACCATCGCGAGATCGGCGAGCCGTTCGGCTGGATGACCGAGGCGCGCAGCCTGCGTGTGGCGCTGAACGCGGCCCTACACGCCGCCCCGCTGGTCGACCTGTTCGCCCCCGCCGAGGCCAGTGTCGCGCGCACGTCGGACGCGGCGCGCATCGACACCAGCACCGGGGCTTCATTGCAGGCGCGGCTGGTGGTCGCCGCGGAAGGTCGCGGCAGCCCGCTGCGGACCCAGGCCGGGATCGCGGTCACGCGGTTTTCCTATCGGCAGACCGGAATCGTCTGCGCCGTCACCCACGAACACCCGCACCACCGCCTCGCGCTGGAGCATTTCCTGCCCGGCGGCCCGTTCGCGCAACTGCCGATGGCACCGAGCGAGGCCGGCGAGCACCTCTCGGCCCTGGTCTGGACCGAGCGCGAGCCGCAGGCGAGTCGGCTGGCAGCCCTCGGCGAGGCCGACTTCACCCGCGAGCTGCAGCGCCGCCTGGGCCAGCATCTCGGCGCGATCCGCCCGGTCGGTCGTCGCTGGACCTACAAGCTCGGCGCCCTGCATGCGCATCGTTATGTCGATACACGCCTGGCCTTGGTCGGCGACGCGGCGCACGGTATCCACCCGATCGCGGGGCAAGGGCTCAATCTCGGTTTTCGCGATGTCATGGCGCTGTCGGAACTGGTCATCGCCGCGGTCGCCGAGGGGACCGATCCCGGGGCACCCGATTTGCTCGCGCGCTACCAGGCGCGGCGTCGGCCGGACAATCTCGCGATGCTGGCCGCCACCGACATGCTCGACCGGCTGTTCAGCACCGACAATCCGGCGCTGCGCCTGGCGCGCGACATCGGCATCGGCGCGGTGCATCGCATGCCGCGCATGAAGCGCGCCTTCATGACCCGGGCGATGGGCCTCGCCTGAACCACCCACCCTGAACAGGAATCCGGAACCGCACGATGGACGTCACCACCACCTCGCCGATCGAGCTGGATATGCTCTGGCAGCGCCTGTTCGACGAGGCCGGCGGCTGCGGCGATCCGATCATGGCGGCCCTGCTGGAGCTGAATGTCAGGATCCATCGCGGCTTTGACCGGGCGCTGGCCGCCCTGCTGGCGCGCAAACTGGCGGACTGCTCGGTGCCGTCCCGGGCGCTGCTGGAGCTCGCGACCTCCGCGCACCTCGCGGACCCGGACCTGGTCGACGCCGCCGCTTCCGACCTGGTGGCGATCAAGGAGCGCGACCCGGCCTGCCCCGATCTCATCACGCCCTTCCTGTTCTTCAAGGGTTTCCAGGCGTTGCAGGGCTACCGGATCGCGCACTGGCTCTGGCAATCGGGGCGGCGCCACCTCGCGCGGCACCTGCAGAGCCGGATTTCCGAGACCTTCGCGATGGACATCCATCCCGCCGCGGTGCTGGGTCGTCGCATCCTGATCGACCATGGCACCGGTATCGTCATCGGCGAGACCTGCGTGCTCGAGGACGACGTCTCGATGCTGCAAGGTGTGACCCTCGGCGGCACCGGCAAGAACGAGGGCGACCGCCATCCGAAGATACGACGCGGCGTGCTGCTCGGCGCCGGCTGCAAGGTGCTCGGCAATATCGAAATCGGCGAGGGTGCCAAGATCGGCGCCGGCAGCATCGTGCTTGAAGCAGTGCCCCCCTACACCACCGTCGTCGGCAACCCGGCACGACGGGTCGGTACCCGGCACTCGGCGATGCCGGCCTTCACCATGGACCAGACCCTGCCGCCGCTCGACTACGTGATCTGAACAGGCCGGCGGGAAAGTTCGTAGAGCGCGACCGCGGCGGCGTTCGACACGTTCAGGCTCTCCATAGTTCCCGGCATGAACAGGCCCGCCACCTCGTCGCAGGTCTCGCGGGTCAGCCGGCGCAGCCCCTCGCCCTCGGCGCCGAGCACCAGGGCGACCCTGCGACCTGTGAACGACGCGCCCACAAGGGCAGCACCCCCGGCATCCAGGCCGACGATCCACAGCCCCGCCGCCTTCAGCGCCACCAGCGTGCGCGACAGGTTGACCGCGCGCAGCAGCGGCATCGTCTCCAGCGCGCCGGAGGCGGCCTTGGCAAGGGCGCCGGTCTCCTCGGGCGCGTGCCGGTCCTGGACGATCACCGCCGAGCCCCCGAACGCCGCCGCCGAACGCAGGATGGCGCCGACATTGCGCGGGTCGCTGACCTGATCGAGCACCAGCACCGGGCCCGGCTTCGATAGCGCCTGCTCCAGCGACGGTGTTGCCAGCGGATCGGCAAGCAGCCCCGCCCCTTGATGCACCGCGTCGCGCCCGACCAGCGCATCCAGACGAGCCCGCTCGGTGCGCTCAACCGGCACCGGCCAGGCGCTGCCACGATCGATCCCCAGCCGGACCGCGATTGCGACCTCGGCTTCCTCGCTGAGCAGCAGCCGACGCAGTCGGCGCTGCGGATTGCGCAGGGCCGCGGCCACGGCATGCAGCCCATAAAGCCAAATGCCGCCGGCAGGTGCCGCGGGTCGTCCGGGGGGTCTGGATCGCATGCGCCGCTTATACGGGGTGTCGCGAGGATGGCGAAGCGTTGACACCGGCGCCCCCGGGCCGTAGGTCGCAGCCGTATGCAGGGGTGCCCGAGTGGCTAAAGGGGGCGGACTGTAAATCCGCTGGCGTACGCCTACGTTGGTTCGAATCCAACCCCCTGCACCAGCCGCCGTACCTACTCGCTTGGCGGCGTCGGTTTCCTGGTCGTCTCATCGGGCTGCCTACGCGAAGGCCGCCAGACCTGGAAATACAGCAGGAGTCCCAGGCCGATGACGCAGCCGATAGCCTCGATCAGCGGTTCGATCATGCATGCGCTTCCCTGGCCGTACCAAAGCTGCCACCCTGCTCGTATGCACGCAAGTAAACCAGCCGCCCAGGGCGCGCGCACGCCTTGACCCGGGTCGCGTGGATGCACCGCGTGCCGATATCTCATCATGCCTTTGGCCATCATGGCTTTGGTGTCCACCATGCCTATGGCGGCGGATCGTGGATCACCCACATGGTGGTCTCGTCGGTGATCCACGCCCTGATCTACGGCGCGATCTTCCGGGTGCTGCGACATCTGAGCCTTGGCGAGGTGCTGCTGCTCGTGGTGATCGTGATCGCGGTGCTGTATTACGGCAACCGCAATCGCGGGCAGCGCCGCTGGCCACCCTAAAGCAACACGGCACCGTCCTGTATGGCGCCGAGCAACGCGGCGTCGCAGGCAACAAAGCGGCCAGCCTTTCGGTTGTTGAACCAGAGGGCACCCAACTCTGGTGCCAGTGACAGCCCGGCCGACGCCAGTGCGGCCTTTATAGGCCGGAAGGTGCCGGTCGTGGCGATGCTCGGGCAGACGCGCACGAACACGGGCTGCGCGGCCGGGGGCAGGTTGCGCACAAGATGCGCACGCAATGCGGCAAGATCGACGCCGTCCTCGCAACTGATCGCGGCCATGCCGGCGCGGCCGTCCACGCAGGCGAGGGCGACTCCCCAGACCGCCGCGTCACTGACGCCGGGAAAGGACGCAATCACGCCGGCGACCTGCATCGTCGAGACGTTCTCGCCCTTGAACCGGTAGGTGTCGCCCATGCGATCGACGAAGATGTAAAAGCCCTGGGCGTCGCGTCGCATCAGGTCGCCGGTGCGATACCAGCAATCGCCAGGGGCGAACACGTCGCACAACAGCTTGCGCGCCGAGGCCGCGGCGTCGGTATAGCCGTCGAAGCCGCTGGCCGGCGCGATCGCCTCGCCCGGCTCGTCCGCGTCGCAGCGCATGCAGAGGCCCTCATGGGTGCGCCGCGGCTCGCCGGTTTCGACGTCGGAGCGGATCAGCTCGACCGCGAAACGGCGCGCAAGGAAGGCAGGAATACGCCCGATCGCGCCTGCCCTGCCTTCGACATTGTAGAGCGAAACGCGGCCTTCGGTGGCGGCGTAGAACTCAAGAATGCGGGGGATACGGAATCGGTCCTGGAACGTCTGCCAGACCTCCTCGCGCAGGCCGTTGCCGCAAGCTAGACGCAGCCGGTGCGCCGTCTCCAGCGGATGCGCGGGGCTGTTGATCAGGTAGCGGCAGAGCTCGCCGATATACTGGAAAATGGTGCAGCCGCCGTGGACAACATCCGGCCAAAAGGCGCTGGCGGAAAACCGTTCGCGGATCAGCACCGAGGCGCCGCGGCAGAGCATCGCGCCGATCGCCACCACGCCGCCGATGCTGTGATACATCGGCAGGCAGTCATAGAGTCGGTCGTTGGGTTGCACGTCCATCAGGCCGGCAAACCAGGCGCTCCATTCCAGCACCCGCGCGTGGCTGACGTTGGCCGATTTCGGCAGCCCGGTGGTGCCCGAGGTGCCGATCAGCAGGGCGCGGTCGGCGCGTGCCGCAAGGCGTGGCGGGGGCCTGGATTGCGACCGTTCGGGGGGCGCCTCAATTCGCAATCCGCGATCGGCGATCGCCTCGACGCCTGCGCGCAGGTCCGCCTCGACGATGACGCGCCTGGCGCCAGATGCCCTGATGGCATGCGCGAGCCCGTCGCCGGCGAGGCCGGTATTGATCAAAGCGACGACGCAGCCAACGGCACTCAGCCCAAGCCAGAGTGCGACGTAGTCCGGACAGTTCCCCATCAGCAGGCAGACCGCCTCGCCGGGGGCGATCCCCTCGTCGCATGCCCAGGCGGCGACAGCATCGGCGCGCTGCACGAGCGCGCCATAGGTGAGCTGTGCGTGTGCGCCGATCAGCGCCGGGCAATGCGGGTGGCGCTCGGCCTGCTCACGGATGACACACAGCAGCGTCGCATGCGGCGAGGTGTCCGATTGCTTCAGCGACCGCAGCGTCCGGGTCCAGTCGTCCAGCACCATGCGCGATGATATCGAAGACGCCAGACTGTCCATGGAACCTCGTCGCGGTCTCGTCGCGCGCCAAGAGCGGCACGCAATCGATGAGAAGGGTCTTGAATCCTTGCCAGAGCGGCAGGATGCGGTCGTCGATGGCGATATGCCGGCTGAGCGCGCCGTGGCCCTGTTCCGGATCGCTGTCGAAGCGGACATGCTCGACCAGGAAATGCTCGAATGAAGCGAGCAGGTCGGTATCCCAGCTTTCGTGGCGTAGAATCGCGGTGAACACGCGCTCCAGGCCGCCATCCTCGTAGCTGGCAATGCTGGCCGCGCGCGCCGAGGCATCGAGCCCACGGGTCATTGCCAGATAGGCTTGACCGACCGCTTCGCACCGCAGCGCAAGCACGGGGTCCAAGGGTGCGAGGTCGAGCGTGCGGCGCATGTATTCGTCATGGTTCATGCGTTCGCCGGGACGCGCCACGCCAGGCCAGGGCGACAGATTGTCGGTGTCGCATTCCTCCTGTTCGAGTTGGCGCAGCTTGTCGTCGTCGGGATAAAGACTGCGCGCGAGAGCCAGGCCTTCGCGGAACTGGATGGAGAAGTAATGATAGGCCCAGGCCGCCGCCATCATGTCCTGGCTGCTCAGAAGCTGCCAGTTCAGGGCGACGATGTCGTCGATGACAGCCTGGTATTCGAAACGTTCTGCAGTCGACATTCTCAGGCGCTCCGCGAGAGGTTGGGGCGGCCTGCGTCGTGCAGAGCGCCGGCAAGGATCAGGATATCGTTCCGTGTGGTCTGGCCGTTGGTGATGCAGACGCGGAGTGCGCACTGTCCGCGCAGCATGGTCGTGGTCACCCAGGCGACCCCCGAGCTGACGACGGTGTCGGCGATGGCGCGCGGGTCGGCGAACCCTGGCGGCGGCAGCACGCAGAGCACCGCAAGCTCGGAACTGTTGACCACGCTCCAGCCCTGGGTTTCGAGCACATCGCGCAGCAGGGAGGCGAGGCCGATCGCATGCGCGACGTGCCGCGCGTAGCCGTCCCAGCCGACCGCGGCGAGCGAGAGGAACAGACGCAATCCGAGGAAGCGCCGCGACCATTGCGCGCTCGTGACATACGGGTCGCGGCCGGCGACATTCGAGGGCATGAAGCTCGCCGCCGCCGGTGCGACGTGGAACGCGCGGTCCAGGACGGATCCATGCGGCGTCAGGAACATGCCGCACGCCATCGTGGTCGCGAACCATTTATGCGCATCGATGGTGAGCGAGTCCGCGCGCTCGATGCCTGCCAGCAGGGTGCTGCGCGGTTCGGCCGCGATCAGGGCGCCGCCCCAGGCGGCATCGACATGAAACCAGACCCCCGCATCCCGGGCGATGGCGGCACAGGCGGCGAGCGGGTCGATCGCACCGGCGCCCGTGGTGCCGGCGGTGGCGACGAGCATGACTGGGACATGACCGCGGGCAGTGTCGCCCGCGATCGCCCGCGCCAATGCGCCGGTGTCGATGCGGCCTTGCGGATCGGTGTCGATCAGCCGTAGCGAAGCCCGGCCAAGCCCGGACTGGTGCAGGATCTTGTACCAGGCGAGGTGGGCCTCCGCGGACACATAGACGGTGGGCCGGCCGGCGAAGGCGCGCGCGCCATCGTCGGCAAAGCTGGCATCGGCGTTGGTCAAGGCGCAGGTCAGGGCCGCGAAGTTTGCCTCCGAGCCGCCGGAGGTGAAATGCCCCTTGGCCTCGCGCAGACCGGCGCGCAGCCCCACCGCGCGCAGCACATGCGCCTCGATGGCGACCGCGGCGGGCGAGGTGGTGGCACTCGCCAGTTGCGGATTGAACGCAGCGACGATCCGCTCGGCGCATTCGGAGGCGTAACCCGGCGCCGGGTTGAACAGGCCGAAATAGCGCGGATGCGTCATATGGACGACGCCGTGCTCGAGGGCTGCGATCGCCCAATCGAGCAGGTCCGGCAGCGGTCGGGCAGCGTCGAAGTCGAACGCCTGCAGCTCTCGCCTGAAGCGCTGCGTATCCTGGTCGGGAACGACGCTGCCCTGCGCCACCCGCCGCAGCGCCGCGTCGAGCCGCGCGGTCAGCAGGTCGTCGAGCGTGCGGCGCTCCTCCGGCGCACAGAACAGCGGTGAGAGGCCAACGCGTGTGTCGCTGCCACCGTCCATCGGGTCACATCCCTGCCACGGCGAGGCTGGCCCAAAGGTCCGGCGCAAGACCGGGGGCAAGATTGGGGGCAAAACCGGCGAGCCAGTTGCCGAACAGCCGGGCCGCGCGCGGCTGCCACGGCGCGGTCACGGCGGCATTGTCCAGCAGCCGCAGTGCCGCCTCGGAATCGTCCGCGGCGAGCCTGCCAAGTGCCGCCTCGGTCGCCGCGGGAAGGACGCCGCTTGGCGGCGCTGGCGGTGGGCCGCCGCCGCCGCGCAGCGTCCGCAGCAGGTCGCGCCGGTATTCCGCGAGCAGGGTTTCGGCTTCGTATTCCGGATGGCCCTGGAAGAACACGAACCTTCCGGGTCCCGCCAGAGGTCCTGCGAAGACATCGACTCCGGCGCGAGGCGAACGCGAGAGGATCCGGTAGCCGCGCGCCACCAAGGCGGCCTCGGCGAGATCGTTATAGCGTGAATGCGGATGCGCCCAGCCGCGCGCCAGCCCGCGCATGAGCGGATGCCCAGGGGCTGCGACCGCGCAGGGAAACACGCCGGAGAGTTTGCGCGGCAGGCGCGTGCGGGCGATACCGTCGAGCCGCAGCACCGCGGCGTGCGCCGCCAGACAGGACCACAGCACCGGAACATCGTGGCGCGCCGCCCAGTCGGCGATCCTGGCCAGGCTGCTCCAGGCGGGCTCGTCCTGCAGTCGTGCTGCGCGCGGCTGCAGGCCGGTGACGATCAGCGCATCGAGGCCGCACGCGAACAGATCATCGAAACGCTCATAGGGCGCCCCGTCGGCGCCGTGCGGCGGTCTGTCGCGCGCGATTTCGGGACAGGTGAACAGCCGTAACGGCATGCGCATTCCGCGCGCGAACTGCCGCTCGGTGGCCAGCAATGCCGAACCCGACGCGTTGTTGACCAGGCCGATCGTCACCCCCGGCGCCAGCCTGGATTGCAGGGCGATCGGGGCGACGACGTTCATCGCGCCCAAACGCGGTTGCTGGCCTGGGTACCGGCTTGGGCTGCATCCAGCGCGCTCGCGAGATCGGCGATGATGTCGTCGACATGCTCGATGCCGACACTGAGCCGGATCGTCTCGGGAGTGACGCCGGCGCGTCGCTGCTCGGCTTCGGACATCTGGCGATGCGTGGTCGAGGCCGGGTGGCAGGCGAGCGACTTGCAGTCGCCGAGATTGACGACGCGCTTAATCAGCTTGAGCGCGTCGTAGAAGCGGGCACCCCCCTCGGCACCGCCGGCCACACCAAAGGTCAGCAGCGAGCAGGCCTGGCCGCGCAAATACTTCCGCACGCCGGGGTAATGCGGGCTGTCCTCGAAGCCGGCGTAATTGACCCAGCCGACCCGGCGGTCGCGTCGCAGGAATTCGGCGACGTGCCGGGCATTGGCGACGTGTCGCTCGACGCGCACCGCGACCGTCTCGATGCCCTGGAGCAGCAGGAACGCATTGAACGGCGACAGCACCGAACCGAGCGTGCGCAGATACACGCTGCGGGCGCGCGCGAGAAATGCCGCGTTGCCGAAACGCTCGGTATAGACCAGGCCGTGATAGGAGGCGTCGGGCTGGCTGAACATCGGAAAGCGGCGGTGATGTTCCGCCCAGGGAAAATTCCCGCCATCGACGATGGCGCCGCCCATGGTGGTGCCGTGGCCGCCAAGGAACTTGGTCAGAGAATGGATGACGATATCGGCGCCGTGCTCGATCGGGCGCAGCAGCACCGGGGTTGCCACGGTGTTGTCGACCACCAGGGGGACGCCGTTTCGATGGGCGAGGTCGGCGAGGGCCGCGATATCGGCGACGTTGCCGGCCGGATTGCCGACGCTCTCGCAATAGAGTGCGCGCGTATTGTCGTCGATGAGAGCGGCGAGGTCGCGCGGGTCGTCGCCGCGCGCAAAGCGGACATCGATGCCGAGCTCCGGCAGGAAATGCGCGAACATCGAATGCGTGGTGCCGTAGAGTTGCGGCACCGAGACGACGTTGCGGCCGGGCTGCGTGAGGTTGGCGATGGCGAAATGCAGCGCCGCCTGTCCCGAGCCGACACTGAGCGCCTGTATGCCGCCTTCGAGGGCGGCGAGGCGACTTTCGAGCACGGCGTTAGTGGGATTGCTGATCCGGCTGTAGCGGTGGCCTTCGGCCTCTAGGTTGAACAAAGCGGCGGCGTGCTCGCTGTCATCGAACCCATAGGCGATTGTCTGATGGATCGGCACCGCAACCGCACGCGTCGACGGATCGATGTCGAAACCTGCATGCAGCGCCAATGTCTCGATCCGCATCGAAGGCGTATCCCGCGTTCGGTTGGTGCCGTCGACACGCCTCGCCTCGACGCCGCAACGCGGCGAAGTCAGCAGGAGGCGCCGAGTATCATGCCAGTCGAACAGCGCAGGATTGATGGAAACAGTCGGGTTAAGAAAGGAACACTCCCCTCCCAATTCGATTTCATCAACCCATCATCGATCGACAACAACAACCGGGCAATGTGCGTCTTTTATTACGCAATACTGAACGGAGGTGTAAGCCTTTGCTAGCAAGCAACCCGGACCGGGTCAATCAAGCGTTACTGTAAACGTTTGTTTTCACACCCTAATAACGCGTCGAAGGCGGAACTTCCTCAGCATTGCCGTAATTGGCGATCTCCTTGCGGTGCCGGGTCATTCCCGGCACAATGCGGCACTTGCGGCGGCATTTCACATACGGAGCTTTCCATGTCGGTTCGCGCCCTCATCATCGAGCAGATCACCAAAGTCGGCCAGCAGCAGGACAAGCGGCTGGCGCCGCTCAGCGACGCGCTGCCCTTGATGGACTCCGGCCTGGACTCGCTCTGCATCGCCATCATCGTCGCCCGGCTCGACGACGCGCTCGATCTGGACCCGTTCTCGGGCAACGACGCGCCCTTCCCCGTCACGCTGGGCGACTTCATCCGGCTCTACGAACATGCGGCAGTCTAGCGGTCCCAACCTGCGCAGTCCCAACCTGCGCAATCTGGTCGCGCGCGCCTACGCGGCAGCCGGCTTCATCGCCGACGCGCGGATACGGCTGCCGCTCGCCTCGGTGGCCGCGGGCAGCATCCTGGAAGGTGGCGCCGAGCGCCTGCGCGGACGCTCGGTAATGATCGCCACGACCTCGCAAATCGCCGCCGTCCGTGCCGCCATCGAGCTCGACGGGATCGCCGCGCGCCTGGTGCTCTGCCCGGCGGACCTGTCGCCGGCGCAACGACTGGCCGTCTGCCGCCTCGCCCGGATCGACGCCGTGCTGTGCGAGGACCCCGCGACCGTCGCCGATCTCGCGCAAGCTCCGGACATCGTCACCTGCGTGCCGCAACCAGCGGCATCGATCCCGGAGGATCGCGCAGCCGAGACCGAATGGGTGCTGCTCACCTCGGGCACCACCGGGCCGCCCAAGCTCGCGGTACACGACCTTGCAGGCCTCATCGCGCCATTCGGCACGGGCCTCGCCACATCACCCATCGTCTGGAGCACCTTCTACGACATTCGCCGCTACGGTGGCCTGCAGATCCTGCTGCGCGCCCTGGTCGGCGGCGCCTCCATGGTGCTGTCCGAGGCCGGCGAGCCGGTCGGCCGCTTCCTGGCGCGGGCCGGGAGGGCCGGGGTCACCCACATCTCCGGCACGCCGTCGCACTGGCGCGCGGTGCTGATGAGTGCCGCCGCCTCGAGCCTGGACCCCGCCATCGTGCGGCTGTCCGGCGAGGTGTGCGACCAGGCCATCCTGGATCGCCTGGCCCAGGCCTATCCGCGCGCCGGCATCGGCCACGCCTTCGCCTCCACCGAGGCCGGCGTCGGTTTCGAGGTGAACGATGGCGGCGCCGGCTTTCCGGCCGCCCTGGTCGAACAACAGGATGCCCCTGTTGCGCTGCGTGTGCGGGACGGCGGGTTGCAGATCCGCTCCGCGCGCACCGCCAGGCACTATCTCGGCGGCGGCTCTCTGGCGCTACCCGACGGGTTCGTCGACACCGGGGACCTCGTCGAGCGGCACGGCGATCGTTACGTCTTCGTCGGCAGGCGTGGCGGGATCATCAATGTCGGCGGCCAGAAGGTGCATCCCAAGGCGGTCGAGGCGGTCATCAACCTGCATCCCGACGTGCACGCCTCGCGCGTCTCGTCGTGGCCCAGCCCGATCACCGGCGCCCTCGTCGTCGCCGAGATCGTCATTGCGCCGGGCGCTGCCGGGATCGACTTCGCCGCCCGCGAGGACGCGATCCTCGAACTCTGTCGTCGCCATCTGCCCGCCCACCAGGTGCCGGCGATGATCCGCCAGACCGCGTCGCTCGAGCTCTCGGCCGCGGGCAAGCTGTCGCGCACGCATGCCTAACGTCGTGGTGACCGGCGGCAGCCGCGGGCTCGGGCTCGGGATCGCGCAAAAACTGTCCGCCTCCGGCTTCACGGTCATCGCCGTCGCCCGCAACCCCACCGACGCGCTCACTGACGCCACCGCAACAGCGGCACAGGCCGGCCACGGCGGGATCCATTTCAGCCCCTGCGATCTCGCCGACCTGGCGGCGCTGCCCGGCATCGTCAAGCAATGGCGCGCCATGGGACCGCTGTTCGGCCTGGTCAACAATGCCGCCTCCGGCACCCCCGGCATGCTGGCCAACATGCCCGATCCGGAAATCGCCAAGCTGGTGCAGCTCAATGTCACAATGCCTCTGCTGCTCACGAAGTATGTGGTCCGCGCGATGCTCGCCCAAGGCAGCCGAGACGGCCGTATCGTCAGCATCTCCTCGATCGTCGCTTTGACCGGCTATGCCGGCCTTTCTGTCTATAGCGCCACCAAGGCGGCCCTCGGCGGCTTCACCCGCGCCCTGGCGCGCGAGGTCGGACCGCTCGGCATCACCGTCAACGCCGTCGCCCCCGGCTTCGTGGACACCGAAATGACCCACGTGATGACCGACGCCGAGCGTGAAAAGATCCGCCGCCGCAGCGCCCTCGGACGCCTCGCAGGCGCGGACGACGTCGCCAACCTCGTCGACTACCTGTTCAGCGACAAAGCCCGCAACATCACCGGAACGATGATGACAGTTGACGCCGGCAACACGGCCTGACATCCGCAAAGCAGCGCCGAACACGGCAAGTGGTTGGGGTGTTGGGCACTGGCCGCACCGGCACCATGCCGTTATGAATTCAACCGGCGGGTTGAACGAGAGGCAAATCCCCATGGCGGACACACCCGACTTCGGAACCTTTGGCCGCTACCAGGAGGTGCCTCTCGATGAGATGTCGCCCGAAATGAAGGCGGCGTATGACACGACGATGCGGCTGCGTGGCCAAGTACCCGGCCCGCACAAGATATGGCTCGCCAACCCTGCCATGGCCGAAACGTTCGTGCCGGTCGGCGCCTATTACCAGACGCGCTCGACCTTGACCAAGGCGGAGATCGAGATTGCCACCAATGTGGTCAACGGGCGCTGGCGGGCAGCCTACGCCAACTACGAGCACGAGAAGATCGCGAAGGCCGCGGGCGGTTTGCCGGCGGACAAGGTGGAAGCCCTGATCGCCGGCTTGCCCACCGGCTTCGACGATCCACGCCAACAGGTGGTCTATGAGCTGGCCTTGACCTTGGTGGCGCAGCACACCGTGCCGACCGGCCTGTTCCGCCGCGCCAAGGCGCTGCTCGGCGACGCGGGGATCGTGGATGTGACCATGCTGCTCGGCTGGTTCACCGGCGTGTCGCTGACGCTGGCCGCCTACGACGTCCCAGCCGACGCCGTCGGCCTGGACCAATAGGAAGTATCGCCATGCAGACAAATCTGGGCGGCCGCATTCCCCTGCTCGATCCTGCCGCCCTCACCGGCGAGCAGAGGGCGATCTACGATCGCCTCAAGCACACCATGGTGAAGTGGGCCGACGCATCAGGCTTTCAGAGTACAGAGGGCGACCGGCTGATCGGCCCGTTCAATCCGGTCCTGCTCAGCCCGGGCATTACCCCAGCCTTCCTGGATCTGCAGGACGCCGAGCAGGCGAACACCTCGCTCGACGGGCGCGTGCGCCAGGTCGTCATCCTGGCTGTCGGCGCGGTGTGGCGCTCGCCCTACGAGCTTTATGCGCACGCGGCGGTCGCCGCCAAGGCAGGACTGTCGGAAACCGCGATCAGGGCCCTCGTGTCAGGAGCCGTGCCGGAAGACCTCAGGCCCGAGGAACAGCTGGCAGCGCGCTTCGCACGCGCGCTATCCACCGGGCACCGGATCGAGGCGGCGCTCTATCATGAGGCCGAAGCCGCTTTCGGGCCGCGCGGCCTGGTCGACCTCGTCTATCTTGCTGGCTGTTACCATATCGTCTGCGGCCTTTTGAACATCTTCGACATTCCTGCACCCGCGGCACCGGATCGAGCGGCATCGGGCAGCACGAAGCAGGCGACGCTGACGACGATTGCCCTCTTCCCGGTCAGGTCGTTTCTCGAAAACCTCGCGGTCAGAAGAGACAACTCCGTGCTCGTCACCTCGATGAACGCCAGGGAGCTTTTCTATGTCGCGCCGTCATCCGGCGATGCTCCGGTTGCGCCGATGTTGCTGCATCGCTTTGATCAGCCGACGACCGGCCTGGTCGAGATCGAACCGGATCTGTTTCTCGTCTCCACCTCAAATCTTTACACCACGCATGAGTCATTTCTGCATCTTCTCGACTTGCGCGGCTTTCAGCCTGGATCTCCGGTGCGGCCGGAGATGGTGTTCCGCTTCCCCGATACTGCACGCGGGCTGAACGGCAGTTGCCTGCTTGCTCCTGGCGTGGTGCTGATCGCTGACTGCTTCGCCGGGCTGATCTGGCGCCTGGACGTGCAGCCAGGCGGCCGGACCATGCAAGCGGGGATCTGGCTTAAGCACGAGACGATGGGTTATTTCCCGGGCAAACAGAAGCCCGAGCAACCCGGCGTGAACGGTGTCCGCTATGCCGCCAGGACGCACCACCTCTATTACACGGCGACGGCCAGGAAGCTGCTCATGCGCGTGCCCGTCGACCCCGCCACGCTCGAGCCCGCCGGCTCGCCGGAGCTGGTGGTAGCCGGCCGCATGGGCGATGATTTCTGCATCGACGAGGATGCGAGTGTCATCTACCTGGCCACCCACCGGCAGAACAGCATCGACCGAATCTCGATGGATCCTGGCGATAACAGCGGCTTTCCGCAGAGCGTGGTCGGCGATCCGTTCACCGAGGCGCTGGTCGGACCGTGCAGCCTCGCCTGGGGCCGGGCAGCCGGCGAATACGGCCGCGTCGCCTTCGTCATCAGCGACGGTGGCACCGCCTCCCCATCCCCGGGCGGCCCACTCCCTGCCCGGCTGCAACGGGTGGAGTTCTAGAGCAAGGCAGGCGCCAGCAGAAGCGCCTGGGAGACCGCGGCACCCAGGACGGCGGCGTTGCGGCCGCTCAGCACGCTGACATGGTTGCCCGGAACGTGCCGCACCGCATAGTTCGAGAGATAGCGCGGCCAGACCAGAAGCGGATCGCAGGTCAGCGGATCCTTGGTCTCAGCTTGGAATAAAAAGACTCGGCCATCAAACCTGGTGATCCGGTAGTCGTCGAAGGCCTGCACGGTGGCCTTTGTCAGTGCCTCGCTCGGGTTCGGCAGACCTGCTTCGCGATAGGGCAGCCAGCCCCCCTTGCGGCTGGCGAACATCCGGCCGGCGCGGCGGAGCAGGTTGTTCATGCCGCGGGCGATACGGGTGCCGGTCTCGCGCCAGGAGAGGCCGCGCAGCCCGGCCGTGTGCAAGGCCACGCGTCGCCAGAGGAACCGCAGGGAGACGCGGATCGGCCAGTTGCGCTCGGGGACGATCGCCTCGACGAGCCCGATGAACGGGACCGGCTCTCCCGCGGCGCGCAGTTGCCGTGCGACCTCCAGGGCCAGGTTGGCGCCGAGCGAGTGGCCGAGCAGCAGATAGGGCCCGCGTGGTTGCACGGCGCGGATCGCGTCGATCTGGAATCGTACCATCTCCGCCAGGGTCCGGTGTGGCGCGTGTTCACCGTCGAGCCCGGCCTGCTGGTTCAGATAGATCGTGCCCGTGTGCTCGACGTGTCTGGCGAGATCGAACAACAGGAACACCGAGCCGCCAAGTCCCGGAAACAGGAACAGGCCGGGGCCGTCGCCGCGCTGCCGGAAGGCGATTGCTGGTGTGAAGCGGGGACGCTGACCGGCGCGCAGGATGTCCGCCAATGCCGGGATGGTGGGGGCCTGCAGGACCGTGGTGACCGGGAGTGCGATGCCCGAGAGCCGCTCGATTTCGGCGAGCAAGCCGTAGGCTTGCAGCAGGCCGATGCGCATGTCGAGAATGCTCGATTGCCGTCCCGGCGGCCTCCCGCCCAGTGCGCTTGCCCACGCCTTGGCGACCAGCGCCTCAGTCGCATCAAGCCAGGGGGATTGCGCGTCGGCGGCCATGGCGAGCCTATCCCGCGGCCAGGAAGCGGATCATGTGCTCGGCCGCCTCCTGGCGCATCGCGGGACCGGTCAGGTCGTGGTCAAGCGTCGATAAGATGGCGACCTCGGCGCACGGCGACTGCAAGGCCTCGCCGGCGAGACCGAATTGCTGCACGAGCGGCTTCAGGCCGGGATCACCGGCGGCGAAGAGCAGCAGCGTGCGGCAAGGCCGGGCGGCAAGCGCCTCCATGCCGCGACGCGCCACGCTGTGCGGGCCGGGCTTCTCGAAGCGGAGGTTGAACCAGGGCAGGTTGACCAGCAGCAAGGTGGTGATGCGCGGCTCGGCCAGGGCGGCCTTGAAGGCGTGGTAGGCACCAGAACACAGGCCGTGCAGCGCGAAGCGCCGATAGCCGAGGGCTGCCAGCGCATCGAGGGCGGCGGCGATATCGCGGCTTCGGTCGGCCTCGAAGACGTGGGTGGTGGCCTCGTTCGGGTTGGCACTGTCGCCGAGGCCGGCAAAATCCATGCGCAGCGAGGCGATTCCGGCCCGCGCCAGCCGTCGCGCGAACTCGACCGAGAAGCGGGCATAGCCATGATGCGGATCGCCGCCCGGATTGACCATGACCACGACCGCGCCGCCTGCCTGGTCGGTGGGTTGGCAGAGCATGCCGAACAGACGGCCGGCCTCGCCGAACTGCTGCGGCGTCTCGATGCAGCCCTCGGGCCGCAGCGGTACCGATGCGACGGTCGGGGTGGGTAGGCCGGTCGGGTGCCACGGCGCGGCGGTGCGCAGCCAGGACAGCAAGCGCGTGGGATCGATGTCGGGTTCGTCAGCCAGGTGGGTGGGGCGCAGCAGCGGCTCCAGGCCGGCGAAGGTGCCGCCGGCGGTGCTGAACAGCGCGACCGGGCAGCCGGGTGCCGCCTGCCGCAGGTCGAGTTCGGCCATCCGTCGGGTGGCGGCGGCCGACAGGACCAGCTCATCGACGATGAGCGCAGCCCCTGCCGGCTGGCCGCGCAGGCGTGCGACGGTGGTGAGCTGGGCGACGTAGGATCGTCCGCGCAGCACCGGCTCGAGCTGCACCAGGCCGACGATGTCGTGGCGGCCGATTGCGGCCAGGGTTGCCAGGGCGGCGCCGAAGCGCAGCCCGATCAGCACGATCCGCGGCGCCCCAGGAAGCGTGCCGGTGGCGGCAAGCGTCCAATCAATCGCCGCATCGAGGCCCTGCTGCCAGCCGGCGAACGCGTCGCCACCGTCGGTGTCACAGGAATCGCCGCATCCGGGATAGTCGAAACGCAGCGTCGTATAGCCCGCGACGGCGAGGGCATCGGCCAGGAGACGCCATGAGCGATGCCCGGTCGCGGTGTCGCGGCCGAGGCCGGCGCACAGCACTGCCGCGGTATCATGGGGACGGTCCGCTTCGTGCAACCAGCCAAAGCAGCCTGCGAATGAAACCGGCTGCATCTGCGACGGCAGGGGTCTCAGGCGGCCGAAGGGCGCCGCGCGGCCCGCGACCGGATCAGGGTCGCAAGCTGGCTGACACTGCGCAGCGCGCCCACCTCGGCGGTCTTGAACGTCATAGCGAGGCGGACACTCAGCTCCGTCGCCAGGGTGACCTGCGAAAACGAGTCCCAGCCGGGGATGTCGTCGGCGGTGGTGTCGATGTCCAGGACGATCGCCGGGTCGTCGAAGATGTCGCGGAAGATCGCGGTCAGCAGCCGCAGGATCTCGTCGTCGGACATCGTCATGGCTCGCGAGATTGTTTCGTCTCGGCAATTTGCCCGAACGGCCGGGCGGCCGCAAGCGGAGGTGCTGGAGCGGGCGAAGGGAATCGAACCCTCCTCGGTAGCTTGGAAGGCTACTGCATTACCACTATGCTACGCCCGCTTATCGCCGTTGAGGCTGTTTAGCGTTGCACAGAAGCTGCCTGCAAGCGGCTTTGGCCGGGGTCTTGACTTTGCGACCGGCGCGGCCTCTTTTCCCGTCCCTGCGAGAGGCGGCAATTCAGGGGTGTAGCTCAATTGGCTAGAGCGCCGGTCTCCAAAACCGGAGGTTGCGGGTTCGAGACCCTCCGCCCCTGCCAGTCGCCTCCCGGGTGTCTTATCACGCGTTTCAAGAAGGTGCGGTGTGGCGGTCAGTCCTGCGAAATTCATGCGCGAGGTGCGCGCGGAGGTGACGAAGGTCACCTGGCCGTCCCGTCGTGAGACGCTGATCGCCACTGGGCTGGTGCTGGCAATGGCGGCGCTGACGGCGGTGTTCTTCTTTGCCGTCGACCAGATCATCGGGCTCGGGGTCCGCGCGCTGTTTGGCGTCGGGGGCTGAGGGGCGGGGGCTGAGGAACGAGATCATGGCGAAGCGTTGGTATGTCGTTCACGTCTATTCCGGGTTCGAGAAGAAGATCGCCCAGACGATCAAGGAACAGGCTGCCCAGAAGGGTCTGGCCGACCATTTCGACGAAGTGCTGGTCCCCTCCGAGGACGTCGTCGAGGTGCGCCGCGGGCAGAAGATTAACGCCGAGCGCAAGTTCTTCCCCGGCTACGTGCTGGTGAAGATGGAGCTGACCGACGACGCCTGGCACCTGGTCAAGGACACGCCCAAGGTCACCGGCTTCCTCGGCAGCAGGATGCGTCCGTCGCCGATCAGCGAGGCGGAAGCCGACCGCATCATGAAGCAGACGCAAGAGGGCGTGGAGCGGCCGCGTCCTGCGGTCCTGTTCGAGATCGGCGAGCAAATTCGGGTGGCGGACGGACCGTTCACCAGCTTTAACGGCACCGTCGAGGAAGTCGACGAGGAGCGCGGCCGCCTCAAGGTCAGCGTCTCGATCTTCGGCCGCTCGACCCCGGTCGACCTGGAATACGGTCAGGTCGAGAAGGTCTGATCCGAAGCTAGGAGCGGGGCGGCAGCGCGCGGAGTTCGTCCGCCGCCACGTCTGCGACCTGGCCCAGCAACACACTCAAGGACGCGACCAGCGCACCGACGCTGCTGTCCGCCGTGGTGCCGGTGAGATGCAGCAGGCGGCTGCCGGACGGTCCGGCGTTCGGACGATGCACCGACAGGTTGGCCGTCATCTCCGCCCTGTCCTGCGCATCCGCGAGGAAGCGCGAGACGTCGAGTTCGACCAGGGCCAGGGCCTGGGTCGAGATCGCGCCATTTTCGGCATAGACGTTGCTGCCCGGCAGGCGCTGGCCGAGATCGGCGGCGAGCACGCGGCCGATCATGTCCGAAAGCGCGCCGGCCCAGGCTGCGCCGTGCGCAAGTATGAGCTTGTCGTCAGTCTCGGTGCGCACGATGGTGTCACGATCGAGATAGGGGGTGACGCTGGGGGTGCGCACCTCGACGGTCAGCGGACCGCCGGGTTGCGGCGTCCCCGGCGAGACGGCGAGCGTATAGTAGTCGGGCTCGCCGCTGCCACAGGCGGACAGCGGCAATGCCGATGCGAGGCCAAGCAGGCGGCGGCGGGACAGAGGCGCTTGCCGCGGAAGAGTCATGGATGGCTCCGGCCGAAGATCAGCGATGAGGGATGACGCTTGAGGTAGTCCGTCAGGCTGCGCACCGAACGCAGCGTGCCGTTCAGCTCGCCCAGCGTCTGCCGCAGGTTGCTGTGGAAGTCGGAATCGCCGCCATAGCTGGCCAGCGCCGCATTAGCGTGATCCAGCGTCTGCTGCAGCTGGTCGGCGATCGCCGGCAGCCGCTTCAGCACCGGTGTCAGGCCCTGCTTCGCCTGCGCCGAGACCTGTTCGAGGTTGGCCATCGTCCGGTTCAGTTCGACCAAAGACTGCTTGACCTGCGGGCTGCCGAGGGCGCCGTCGGCATTGGCGAGCAGGCCTTCCAGGCTGTCGCCGATCTGCTCGATCGGCAGGGCGGCAAGCTTGGCCGAGACGCTGGAGAGGCTGTCGGTGATGCCGGTCAGGCCACCCGCCTGGCTGGGGACGACGATGGCGCCGTCCTCCATCGCGATCCTGGCCGGCTTGGCATCCTGGACGAAGACGAAGGAGATCACCGAGGCGCCGGTCAGCAGGTTGGCGCTGTCGACCTCGGCGCGCATGCCGCGGTTGACTAGCGCCTGGGTGCTTTGCGGCATCGAGGTACGGTCGACCTCATTTTGTGGAAGCACGCGTTCCGGTTGTATCTGCATCGCAACCCGCACCTGGGCCTCGCCCGTCTTCGGATTGATCTTCAGGCTGATGCCGGCGACCGTGCCGACCTGCAGGCCATACAGCAGCACGGGACTGCCCACGCTCAGCCCCTTGACCGAGGTGTGCAGGTATGTGACGAACGCGAAACGTTGATGATACCCGGCGCTGTCCGCGTCCTCCTTGCTCGGATAGAGCTCAAAGACCGTGCCGGCTGGCGCTTCCGCCGATTCCTTGCCGCGCCGTCGCGGCGGCAGCCCGAAGGCAATACCGCCGGAGATCAGCGCCTGCAGCGATTGCACCTGAACCTTCAGGTCGCCGCCGTTAAAGACGACGTTGATCCCGGAGACATCCCAAAAGCGCGTATCCTTGCGCAGGAAATGGTCGTAGGGCCGTTTGATGAACACCTGAGCGTTGATCGGGCCGCGGCCATCCGCTGGCAACTTGTAGCCGAGCACCTCGCCGACAGTGATGTTGCGAAAGAACACCGGCGAGCCCTGGCCGATCGCGTCGATCGAGCCGGTGGTGAGCGTGAACGTGCTGCCCGGCTCGTCGGAGCGCACGCCGGGCGGCGCGTCCAGCCCCGTGAACTGGGTCTCGGGCGTGCCGCCCGGTGGGCCTGGATCGATGGCGATGAAGGCACCCGAGACCAGCGTCTCCAGACCGCTGATGTTGAGGCCGGACAGACGTGGCCGCACCACCCAGAACTTGGCGTGGCTGGTCAGCAGCGGTGCCGAGCGCGCACTCATCCGCACCCTGACGTCGACATGCTGGAGATCCTTGCTGAGGTCGATGCCCTCGACGGTGCCGAGGCCGACCGCCTTGTGCTTGACCTGGGTCTGGCCCGACACCAGGCCGTCGGCGCTGTCGAACTCAATCGTAATGATCGGACCCTGACGCGAGACGGTCTGCCAGCCGAGATAGGCGCCGATGGCCAGCACGATGATCGGGATCAGCCAGATCAGCGAGAAGCGCGTCGGCCGCGCATGCGCCTCCGGCACGCCGGTCGCGGGAGGCTGCTCGCCTTGCTCGCTCACTGGTGCACCTTCGGGCTGTCGGATGCGAAGCCGCGGAGCGGCGTAGTGTTTGGCAGCCCGAGTTCCTGCCGTGACGGCCAAGTTCGCTTGCCGCTGGACGGCCCGCATGAGACCCGCCGCGCGGCAGGTGCCGGGAGACCGAGACGGACCACAGGGTGAAGCGCCAGTGCCGGCCAGCCAGAGCGCCTGTCAGTGAGCGATCCGCACGATCTCCCAGCCCGGGCGAGGCTACCGCAACCCGAGGAGATCAGCACATGCCATTTCACACAGGATTGGACTGGGGCGGCACCAGCCATGCCGTCTGCGTCATCGACGGCGCCGGCCAGGTCATCGTCCGCCTCGAAGCCAACCACGATGCCGCAGGCCTTGCCGGCATGCTCGCCCGGCTCAAGCGTGTTGCATCCCCGGCCGACCTGCCCATCGCCATCGAGCGCCCGTCCGGCCTGATCGTCGATGCCCTGGTTGCGGCCGGGCACCCGATCATCCCCATCCACCCCCATGTCGTCAAAGCCTGCCGGCCACGCTACCGCGCCGCCGGCGGCAAGTCCGATCCGAGCGACGCCTACATGCTCGCCGACATCCTGCGCACCGACGGCCACCGCTTCCGCCCCCTGATGCCCGCCTCCGACGACATCCGTGCACTCCGCGCGCTTGTTCGTGGACGCGACGACCTGGTGGCAAGCCGCGTGGCCCTCGCCAACCAGCTCCGCAGCTTGCTGGAAGGCTTCTGGCCGGGCGCCGCTGCCATCTTCGCCGCTGTCGACAGCCCGATCGCGCTCGCCTTTGTCGGCCGCTATCCCACCCCGGACAGCGCCAGCCGCCTGGGCGAGAAACGCTTGGCCAGCTTCATGGCGCAGCACGCCTATTGCGGACGCCGTTCGCCTGCCGAACTGCTGGCGCGGCTGCGTGCGGCCGCTGTGGGCCTGGCCAGCAACGCCCAGGCGGACGCGAAGGGAGAACTCGCCCGTGCCCTGGTCGCCGTGCTCGAACGCCTTGTCGCCGAGATCGCCAGGCTCTCCTCGCGCATCGAGCACGCCGTCACCGACCTGCCGGACGGCAGGATCGTCATGTCCTTCCCGCGCGCCGGCCGCATCTGCGCCGCAGGGATTTTGGCCGAACTGGGCGACGTGCGCGAACGCTTCCCCACCGAGGACCAGCTCGCCGCCGAGGCTGGCGTCTGCCCCGTCACCCATGCCTCGGGTAAAAGCCGTGGCGTCGTGTTTCGGTGGGCCTGCAACAAAAATCTGCGCGCCGCCGTCACCCGCTTCGCCGACAACTCGCGTCATGCATCCGCATGGGCCGCCGCCATCTACAACCGCGCCCGACAGCGCGGATGCAAACACCCGCACGCCATCCGCATCCTCGCCCGCGCATGGGTCCGCGTGCTCTGGAAAGCCTGGCAAACCGGCCAGACCTACAATCCCAAAAGGCACACCAGCGCGCTCAAAATCGCCGCCTGAAAACTTCAGGGTGGACACAGGGTATCTCATGCCCGAGCGTGACCCGTCTCGCTGGCGGCGAGTGCCGCCTGCCCGGAGCGGCCGGCCAGTGCCGCGCCATTGCGGCCGGCGGCGTCCCACATGACCCGCGGATCGAAGCTGTTGGCGGCACAGATGGTCAGCACGACGACCGAGGCAAAGGCCATCATGCCGCCATCGGCGCGGACATTGGCAAGCGGGCCATAGCGCACCAGCGCCACCAGGATGGAGACCATGAAGACGTCGATCATCGACCAGCGGCCGATGAAATCGACGACCCGGAACAGCTTGGTGCGATCGACGATGCAGCGGCCCGAGCCGCGCCAGGCGCTGACGCCCATCAGGGTCAGGCTGAAGATTTTCAGCACCGGCACGGTGATGCTGGCGAAGAACACCAGCAGCGCCAGCGGCAGCATCTTGGCTTCGTAGAGCTCGCGCACGCCCTGCAGGATGGTATGGCCGCCACCCTTGTGCAGCTGGATGATGGTCATGATCGGGAACAGGTTGGCGGGGATATAGAGGATGATTGCCGAGAACAGGAACAAGGCGGTGCGTCGCAGGCTGTCGGGCTTGCGCCGGCGCAGCGCCTTGCCGCAACGCGGGCAGGCGCCAGCCACCTGCTCGCGGTCGAGTGCCGCCTCGGCATAGCAGACCAGGCCGCAGGCGCGGCAGGACACCATGTGGTCGAGCGGCGGCAGAGTGTCGCTGGCGTGTTCACCGTGACCGGGTCCGCTCTCGCCACGGCTGGCGATATGGCGATGCACCAGACGCACCCGCCGGCGCGACCAGATCACGTCGTCATCGAGGGTCGAGTCCATGGCGGCCATCGTGATCATCAGGCCGAACAGCGCGTAGGCCGCCGGATCGACATACACGTCCGCAAGGTCGATCATCTTGGTGTAGGCGACCAGCAGCCCGAGCATGTAGACCTCGACCATCGCCCAGGGCCGCAGCTTGTCGTACCAGCGCATCATCCGCGGCACGCGCCACGGCAGCCGCTGATGAAACAGGGCGCCGAGCAGAATCCCCAGCATCAGCGCGATCTCAATGCCGGGAATGATCGTGGTCACCGCGCCGATCAGCAGCCCGGCCATAACCCATCCCTCGCGGATCAACTCGATCGGTCCGGTGAACAGGGTAACCGCGCGCGCCCGTCCATAGATGCTCAGCGTCATCAGCGGCTCGAAGATGCTGATCAGATAGAGCACCAGCGCGCTGACGCAGAAGGCCAGCGGGGTCGCGATCGGCGGGTTGGTGCGCCGGCGCCCGAGCATCATGTCGCAGCGCACGCAGCGCGCGATGCTGCCGGGCGCGAGGTCGGGCAGGCGCTGGAACAGCCCACATCCCGCGCATTCGCACACCCGTGATATGGCGCGCAGTGAAGGCTGATGCGTCGCCATTGCGGTCAAGCGGGGACCGGAGAAGCAGTCAATCGGGCAGTCATCGGCGGCTTCTCCAGGCAACGTTCGCGCTCTGGCGCTCATGTTGCAGCCACAGCGCGCATTTTGTATAGGGCGCGTGGCGTCTGCCGACATAGCTCAGGGGTAGAGCAACTGATTCGTAATCAGTAGGTCCTCGGTTCAATTCCGAGTGTCGGCACCAGCGCCACAGAGCAATCTGCTATCGATCGCTGCCGCGACTTGGTCCGCGAGCTTGCCCATTACAGCGCTCATCGAGCCGACCATGGCATCGGTGCAGGGACCACCGGCTTCGTGCAGCGACGTCGAGCGCATCGTCACCGGCTGGCCGCCTGCATCGAGCAGCGTCCAGTCCGCGGCGAGAATGACAGCGCCATTCGGTTGCGCGATGAACTGGCGGACGTTGAGCTTGAGCGACGCGGCCCCTTTGGGCGGCGTCGGATCGCCGGGGGCCAGGATAGGTCCCGGCGGCAGGCGTCGGCGCCGATGCCGTCCTTGGAAATGCGCATCAGCAGCATAAGGGTGGCCGGCACCAGCAACACGAGCGTTGTCAACGCGCAGGCCAGGGCGGTGCCCAGCGGCCGGCCACGACTGCGCTCGAGCACCGCTTGACATCGCCAGCAATGCAGGCGCCCGGTGGCAATGTGCGGCATCTCCTGGATCGCCGCACAATCTTGACAGGCGATCACGTACTCCATGCGCGATCAACGAGGTGCTGCGCGATTTGTTTTCCGCAAGGACCGCCACGTCGTGCAAAGATGTTCGTACAGAGGGCAGCGGCAACACATCGCGCAAGATGGCCCCGGACAGAATGGGATGGTTGGATGGTATTCAAGGTTGCAGTCCTCAAGGAAACCCGACCGCACGAGCGCCGGGTGGCGGTGGTGCCGTCCGTGGTCGCCAAGCTGCGCAAGCTCGGCGCGGAGCTCTGTCTGCAGGCCGGAGCCGGAGAGGCGGCCCGCTTCCCGGACGAAGCCTACGATGACGTGACGTTTGCCGAGTCCGGAGCGGCGTTGCTGGGCGACGCCGATATCGTGCTGTCGGTGCAGCCGCCGACGCTCGAGGCGGTGCGGGCGATGCGCAGCGGTGCGGCACTGCTGTGCTTCGTGCACGCACAAAAGGAGCCGGAGCTGGTGGCGCTGCTGGAGGAGCGGGGCATCACCTGCTTTGCCATGGAGCGGGTGCCGCGTATCAGCCGGGCGCAGTCGATGGACGCGTTGTCCAGCCAGGCTGCCCTCGCCGGCTACTACGCACCTCTGCTCGGCGCGACGCAGTTGCCGCGTATCCTGCCGATGATGACTACCGCCGTCGGCTCACTGCGTCCGGCCAAGGCGCTGGTGATGGGCCTTGGCGTGGCCGGGCTGCAGGCGCTGGCGACCGCACGCCGTCTTGGCGCGATCACCGAGGGCTATGACGTGCGGCCGGAGACGCGCGAGCAGGCGCTGTCGCTGGGCGCGAAGTTCGTCGACACCGGCATCGACGCCCGTGGCGAAGGCGGCTACGCCCGCGAACTCACCGACGACGAGAAGCGCCGGGTGCGCGTGGTGGTGACCGCGCACATCCAGGCCGCCGACCTGATCGTCACCACCGCCGCGATCCCCGGCCGCGCCAGCCCGAAGCTGATCGACGCTGGCCAGATCGCCGGCATGAAGTCCGGCTCGGTGATCGTCGATCTTGCCGCAGAGGGTGGCGGCAATTGCGAAGGCACGGTGCCGGGCGAGACCATCCAGGTCGGCCCCGCCACGATCGTGGCCCCCTTCAACGTGCCCTCGTTGCTGGCCCAGCACGCCAGCGAGCTCTATTCCAAGAACCTGCTCAACCTGATCGAGCTGCTGGTCCATGACGGCGCGGTCTCGCTCGATTTCAGCGACGAGGTGATCGACAAGACGGCCCTCACCCGAACCGCGGCGCGCACCCCCAAGCTGGTGACGGTTTAGTCCGATGACGCTCGATACCTCGATGACCTGGGTCATCGCCCTCTACATCTTCATGCTGGCCGCCTTTACCGGCTACGAGTTGATCCGCCGGGTGCCGGCGATCCTGCATACGCCGCTGATGTCCGGCTCGAACTTCATCCACGGCATCGTCGTGGTCGGTGCGCTGCATGCGCTGTTCAACGCCACCAGCGTGTTCGCCGAAGTGGTCGGCTTCCTCGGCGTGCTGCTCGGCGCCGGCAACGCCGCCGGCGGCTATGTCGTGACCGACCGCATGCTCGGCATGTTCAAGTCAAGTAAGGCAAAAGCGCCATGATCGTCTCGCATATCGTCTCGTTGGCGGAGTTCGCGGCCGCCCTGCTGTTCATCCTTGGGCTGAAGCGGATGTCCTCGCCGGTGACCGCGCGCTCGGGGATCGTGGTCGCCGGCTTCGGCATGCTGGTGGCAGTGGCGGCGGCGTTCGTGGCCTTAGCCGTCGGCGGTGAGCCGGCGCATTTCGCCCGCAACGTCGTGTTGGGCGTCGTTGCGCTGGTGCTCGGCACCTTGTGGGCCTGGTGGAGCGGCAAGCGGGTGGCGATGACCGCGATGCCGCAGATGGTGGCCCTCTATAACGGCATGGGCGGCGGGGCGGCGGCGGCGATCGCGGCGGTGGCCCTGATCGACAACGAGCCGCTCACCGTGCTGCCGCTCTCGGCCACCATCATCGGCGCGCTGATCGGCTCGGTCTCGATGGCTGGCTCGGCGATCGCCTGGGCCAAGCTCGACGGCCGCATCGACCGCACCTTTCGCTTCAAGGGCCAGAGCCTGTGCAATGGGCTGGTGTTTGGCGTGACCGTGCTGCTCGGGGTTGCGGTGATCGCCCTGCCCGCGAGCCCGGTGCTGGAGGTGATCTTCTTCGCTGGCGCCCTTATTTTCGGCGTGCTGATGACCCTGCCGATCGGCGGCGCCGACATGCCGGTGGTGATCTCGCTCTACAACGCCTTTACCGGGCTTTCGGTCGGGCTCGAAGGCTACGCGCTCGGCAATCCGGCGCTGATGATCGCGGGCATGGTGGTCGGCTCGGCCGGCACGCTGCTCACTGTGCTGATGGCGAAGGCAATGAACCGTTCGCTGGTGAACGTGCTGTTCTCGAACTTCGGCGGCGGCGAGGAGGCCGATGCCAGCAGCATCGCCGGCCAGATGAAGCCCGCCGAGGCCTCGGACGCCGCCGCGGCAATGCGCTACGCCAGCTCCGTGGTAATCGTGCCGGGCTACGGCCTGGCGGTGGCCCAAGCGCAGGGCAAGCTCTTCGAGCTGGTCAAGCTGCTGCAATCCGCCGACGTCGAGGTGAAGTTCGCGATCCACCCCGTCGCCGGCCGCATGCCTGGGCACATGAACGTGCTGCTCGCCGAAGCCGGCGTGCCATACGACATCATCTTCGACATGGAGGAGATCAACGAGAGCTTCGCCGCCACCGACGTCGCCCTGGTGATCGGCGCCAACGACGTGGTCAATCCGGCGGCGCGCACCGAGAAGGGCTCGCCGATCTACGGCATGCCGATCCTCAACGTCGATCACGCCGCCAAGCCTTCGTCATCAAGCGCGGTAAGGGCCGCGGCTATGCCGGCGTCGAGAACCTGCTGTTCTACGCCGACAACACCAACCTGGTTTATGGCGACGCGCAGGCGGTGCTGGTGGCGATGATCCAGGCGCTGAAGGACCTCGGCGGCAGCACCCACGCCAAGGCGGCGTAACAAGGCCAGGGGTTCCGCCCCAGCACGCCTGCAAAGGCTAAGGTGCGGCGAGTTTGCGCAGCATACGCACCGCGTTGCTGTTGCTTGGCAAAAGAGTCAGGGATTTTTCATAGTCGGCGATGGCCCGCAGCCTATCGCCGTCGTCCATGTAGGCCTCTGCCAAGCTGTCATAGGCATTGCCGGAGCGCGGATAGGCTTCGACGTTAAGTTGCAGGATGCGGATCGCGGGGCCGAACTTCCTCGCCGCGAGCAGCTTGTAGCCCAGCTTGTTCAACTCCTCCTCCGCAAAGTTGTAGGCTCCCGGGCTGGCTGCCTTGATCTGGCGGTACTGCCGGACGGCCTGGTCAGCGCCCCCTTGAGCAAGCGTCGCGGCGAGCGGTTCGGCGATCGAGTTTCGATTGGCGTAGGCGAGCTCGATGTCGGGCAGGAACAGGCCGATGGTGGCGCCGGCGATGCCGATGCCTAGAAGCATTGTCAGCACCGACAGCGCCGCCGCCATGGCGATGCGGCCCGAAGCCGTGGCGCCGTCGCGCGCGCGCCAGTAGAGTTCGAGGATGCCCAGCGGCACCAGATATTGCGCGAAGGACATGATCGTAAAGAACGGCCCGATCGCGGTGCTCGTATCGATGCCAAAAGGAACGCTGAGCAGCAGTCCTGCCCGGATGAACAGGGACGCGCTCACCACCAGATAGAGGCGCATTGCCCAGCGGCCATGGACGCGGAAGTTCCGGGCCAGGGCATGGCGAAGCGCCATCGACGCGCACAGCATGATCAGCACGCCGTCGAGGCTTTGGCCGAGATGTTGTGACAGGTCCCCGACGGCGCCGCGAAACCACATCATGTAAAGGCCGGCAAGGCTGACGGCGAAGGCGGCGACGAGGTAGAGGCGTCCGTTCCAGCGATGGAAGGCAGGCGCGCGGATACGAATCCGCGGCAGGAGCTGCAACGCGCCGGCCAGGATGATGATGACGGCGGAAGCGAGATGGATCCCGACGGCCACGTTTCCGACCGGCTCGCCAGGAACGTAGCCGTGCGTCATCACCCGGTTCCATGCGTCGAAGTCGCCTCGTCCGGCGGCCCGACCGTAGAAGGCGGCGACAGCAGACGCGAACATCACCTGGCCGACGACGACCACCAGGAACCAGAACCGGGCGGCTGCCCGCAGCGCGGTCCTCGCGTCGAGCCGGAACGGTGGCTTTTGGATCGATACAGCTAAATCCAATAGAGTCTCCTGTTGCAGAGTCAGATCGGATCGCGGTGGCGGCGCAGCCAGATTGCGGCAGCGAGAAAGGCGGCGGAGAGTGCGAGCCCGGTCCATAGGCCGGGCGT
The DNA here is from genome assembly GCF_965276875.1 of Lichenicoccus sp. Taxonomy (GTDB): domain Bacteria; phylum Pseudomonadota; class Alphaproteobacteria; order Acetobacterales; family Acetobacteraceae; genus Lichenicoccus. Next base: position 1,786,761 of record NZ_OZ255701.1, read on the forward strand.
GCCGAGGAACTTGAGCGGGTCGAGCTGGGACAGCCCGGCCGGGCCGTCGCCGCCGGGCGGCTCGGTGAAAGCCGCCGCGACGCTGCCGGTCAGCCGATGGATCAGTGCTGCGAAGACCTTGGTACTCCCGAACGCGATCTTCTCCAGGACGCACAGGGCAAGCGGCGGCAGCACCGCCCACAGGAACGCCGCGCGGCGCGCCCAGCCGGAAACCAGGAGCAGCCACAGGTGGATCGGCGCGTACCAGAGCGCCAGCGTCGCCAGACCGTAGAGCAACTCCAGATCCATCCGCGGCAGCGGCAGCTTGGTCCAGAGTGGCGTGGCGCTCACCCCGTCGGCCAGCAGGATCGCGGTGCTGAGCAGCAGCATGACGAGCTGCAGGACGACCACCGTCGCAACGGCAAGCAGCGGCAGCACCGCCAGCGGAATCACCGCCTTGGCGAGGACCGTGGTGCGATCGGAGACCGGCAACGATTTCCAGAACAGGATGCTGCGATCGCGTCTTTCGCCGTGCAGCGCGCCGAGGCAATACATGAACCCGACGAGCAGCGTGGTCACGATGACCACAACCGAGGCGATCTCATAGGATTTGGCGAGTTCGGCGCCCTGCCGCGACGCATCGAGCGCCAGCACGCGGCGCATGTCACGCGCCAGATGACTGGCGCCGACCAGGAAGCCGAGGAGCACGGTCGCGCTCGCCGCGAGCGGTGCGACGGTGATCGAGCGGTTTTCCCACAGCTCGCGGCGGATCGACCAGAAGAAGGGCCGCGTTGCCCTGATCATGCGGCGGCCTTTTGCGTGGCGGCCTGGTCGCCGATCACCGCCACGAACAGGTCGGCGACGCTTGGTGTGCGCAGTTCGCCGAACCCGCCGAGCCTGCCGCGATCGACGCCGTCGAAGAGCAGGATGACGCCGCCGAAGCTCCGGCGTTCGTGGATCGGGCGGAGAGCGCGCGCGGCAGCGAGGTGCTCGGGATGCACCAGGACTTCCAGGTAGCGGCGCTCGAAATCGTCCATCCTGCAATCCAGCGCGATTCGGCCGCGATTCATGAACGCGACATCGGTGAGGATGTACTGGACCTCCTCGACCTGATGCGTGGTCACGACGATGGTGCGGCTGTGGTCGAAATAATCATTCAGCAGCATGTCGTAGAACTGCTTGCGATAAAGAATGTCGAGTCCAAGGGTCGGCTCGTCCAGCACCAGAAGCCTGGCATCGATCGCCATGATCAAGGCGAGGTGGAGCTGGGTGACCATGCCTTTCGACAGCTGCCGCACCTTGCTGTTGCGCCGGATGTCCGTGTTTGCGAGCAAGGCCTCCGCCTTGGCACGGTCGAAGCGCGGATGCACCCCGGCGACGTAGTCGAGCGCCTGCGACACGCGGATCCAGCGCGGCAGCACCGCGACATCGGCGATGAAGCAGACATCGCACATCAAGCTGTCCCGCTGCGTCCGAGGATCGCGACCGAGCACAGAGAGTTCGCCCTGATAGGCGGTGAGGCCGAGGATGGCGCTGAGCACGGTGCTTTTGCCGGCGCCGTTCGGACCGATGAGGCCGAGGATGCGTCCCGGCTCGACAAGGAGGTCGACACCGTCGAGCGCCACGGTCTTGCCAAAGCTCTTGCGCAGGCCGCGCGCGACGATGCTGGACATGGTCAGCGCCGCATCAGGGTGGTGGTGGCGCCAAGCAAATCCTCCATCGTAAGGCCGAGACGCCGTATGGTGGCCTGGATGTCCGGCCATTGCTCAACGAGAAACCTCTGCCGTTCCGCCTGCAGCAGCATGGCGTGCGCTCCGGCGTTGACGAACAGGCCACGCCCCCGCTTCTTCTCGACCAGGGCTTCGTCGACAAGCAGCTCGTAGCCCTTCAGCACGGTGAGCGGGTTGATTCTGTACTCGGAGGCGACAATTCGCACGGAGGGCAGCGGATCGCCTTCGCCCAGCGCCCCGTCAAGGATCATGGCGACGATCCGGTCCCGAAGCTGCCGGTAGATTGGCTGGCTGTCGTTCCATTCACGATCCGGCATATGGTGTGGACAGCCCTAGCAGAAGAGGTTTGCACGACGTACTTGCCGGGATCACGCGCCTGGCTTGGCTGCAGCATCGTCACGATGACCTCGCCTTAACATCATCTGGTGATGTAGTGAACTACACCACCAAAGAAAGCGCAAGACCTGAATCACGGAACAGATTGCGGGTGGCGCGCTAGCTTTGAAAATACTTCAGTTTTCCGGGTTATGGTCTGGAGCCCGGAGGCGGAGCCTATCCTTTGAAATACGCCGCCACCACGGCCTCGCCGACCGCATCGAGTGTAGGCGGGTTCCAGCGTGGCGAGCGGTCCTTGTCGATGAGGGCGGCGCGCACGCCTTCGACGAAGTCCGAGTCGGGCCGCATCAATGCGCGAGCGATTCCGCATTCCATCTCCAGGCACGGCTCCAGCCCGCCCAGACCTGGTGCGGTGCGCAGCGCCCGCAGCACCACCTTGAGCGAGGTCGGCGACATGCGCCGGATCGTTGACGCCGCTTCGTGCGCGGCGTGCTCGGGGGCTTCGTCGAGGGCGGTGAGGATTTCCTCGACCCTATCGTAGCGGTAGCAGCGGTCGATCCAGCCGCGTTGCGCCGTGAGCGTGCCGGACGGCGGCGTTGTTGCGAAGTCAGCGAGCCGGTCGGGGGCAGCGCATGCGTCATTGAGATTTGCTAATGGCACGAACAGGTCGGCGAAGCCGCATTCGATCGCATCGCGCGCGTTCATGCGCGCGCCGGTCAGGCCGAGATGAGTGCCGAGTTCTCCGGGTGCGCGCGACAGCAGGTAAGTGCCGCCGACATCGGTGACGAAGCCAATCGCGGTCTCCGGCATTGCCAGCTGCGAACGCTCGGTCACCACGCGTTGTGCTACGTGGCCGGCGATGCCGATGCCGCCGCCCATGGTGAGCCCGTCCATGATCGCCGTCACCGGCTTGGGGTAGCGCGCGAGCCGGGCGTTGAGGGTGTATTCCGCGCGAAAGAAGCGCTCGGGCAGGTCGGAGCCGACCTTGACCGCCTCGCACAGCGCGCGGATGTCGCCGCCGGCGCATAGGCCGCGTTCGCCGGCGCCGCGGATCAGCACGTGCCGTATGCCGTCGTCGGCTTCCCATGTGTCGAGGCAGCGGGCAAATTCGTGTAGCATCGGCAGGGTCAACGCGTTCAGCGCGCGCGGACGGTTCAGGGTGATGCGGCCAACCCCGTCCTGGCCAGCCTCGCTAAGCAGGTCCTCCATCGGCCTCAATCCATGGTCGGCAGGACGAAGGCGTTTTCGGAGGCCGCCGTGAACCAGCGCGAGGTCACGGTCTTGGTGCGTGTGTAGAAGCGGATCGAATCCGGGCCGTGCTGGTTGAGATCGCCAAAGCCCGACGCCTTCCAGCCGCCGAAGGTGTGATAGGCGATCGGCACCGGCACCGGCACGTTGATGCCGACCATGCCGACAGCCACGCGGCTGGCGAAGTCGCGCGCCACCTTGCCGTCGCGGGTGAAGATCGCAACGCCGTTGCCGTAGGCGTGCTCGCTGGGCAGTCGAAGCGCCTCCTCGTAGCTGTCGGCGCGCACCACGGAGAGCACCGGGCCGAAGATCTCCTCGCGGTAAATACGCATGCTCGGGGTGACGTGGTCGAATAGGCAGCCGCCGATGAAGAAGCCGTGTTCGTGGCCCTGCATGCGAAAATCACGGCCATCGACGGCGAGCGCGGCACCCTCCTCCAGGCCGATGTCGATATAGCGCCTGACCCGCGCCAGTGCCTCGCCCGTGACCAGCGGGCCGTAATCCGCCTGGTCGTCCGAGGACAGCCCGACCTTGAGCGCCTCGACCCTCGGCACCAGGCGCGCCATCAGCGCCTCGGCAGTGGCCTGTCCCACCGGCACCGCCACCGACAGCGCCATGCAGCGCTCGCCAGCGGAGCCGTAGGCGGCGCCGATCAGGCCGTCGACCGCCTGGTCGAGATCGGCGTCCGGCATGATCAGCGCGTGGTTCTTCGCACCCCCGAAGCATTGCGCCCGTTTGCCGTGCTTGGCGCAGGTCTCATAGATATACTGTGCGATCGGTGAGGAGCCGACGAAGCCGACCGCCTGCACGCGCGGGTCTTCGAGGAGTGCCTCGACCGCCTCGCGGCCGCCATTGACGACGTTGAGCACACCAGGCGGCAGCCCCGCCTCGAGGAACAATTCGGCGATACGCAGCGGCACCGAGGGGTTCCGTTCGGACGGCTTGAGCACGAAGCTGTTGCCGCAGGCGAGGGCGGGCCCGATCTTCCAGAGCGGGATCATCGCCGGGAAGTTGAACGGCGTGATCCCGGCCACCACGCCGAGCGGCTGGCGGATGGAGTGCACGTCAATCCCCGGCCCCGCGCCCTCGCTGAACTCGCCCTTGAGCAGATGCGGGATGCCGAGCGCGAACTCGACCACCTCCAGGCCGCGCTGGATGTCGCCGCGCGCATCGGGGATGGTCTTGCCGTGCTCGCTGGAGAGCAGCCGGGCGAGCGGGTCCATCTCCGCGTTGGCCAACTCGAGGAACTTCATCAGCACGCGGGCACGCTTTTGCGGGTTGGTCGCAGCCCACCCCGGCTGTGCCGCGGCGGCGCTGGCGATTGCGGCTTCGACCTCGCGGCGGTCGGCGAGCGGCACCCGCGCCTGCACCTCGCCGGTGTTGGGGTCGAACACGTCGCCGAACTGCCCGGAGCGGCCGGGTGCGTGCGCGCCGGAGACGAAATGGCTGAGGTCGCGTGGCATGGCGGGCGTCCTTCTGGGGTCGGCTTGTGTCGAGTGAAGCACCGCGCGGGTGCCGAGGGAAATCCCCCGAGAGACCGCTCAACCGCACATCAGAGAGGGCGGGAAGGCCGCAGGGTCAGTTCGGTGACTTCGGCGCGGCGCGGCAAGGCCAGTGCCGCGCAGACCATCGCGGCCACGTCCTCAGGCGCCATCAGGGCGTCCGGCGGCGCCTCCCTGCCCTCTTCGGCCAGGATCGCGGCCTGCATCGGCGTGTCGGTGCGGCCGGGGAAGATGCTGAGCACGCGAATGCCCTGCCCGCGCACCTCATGGCGCAAGCCGTCGGTGGCGGCGCGCAAAGCATGCTTGCCGGCGGCGTAGGCGACCGCACCTTGGGTGACGGCCAGCCCGGACGTGGAATTGATGATGACGATGTCGCTGCCCGCCCCGCGCAGCGCCGGCAGGCAGGCGGCGGCAAGCAGGATCGGCGCGTGCACGTTGACCGCGTCCATCGCCACCCAATCTTCCGCCGCCATGCCGTCGAGCGGCCGCCTGAGGAAGGCGCCGGCGCTGCAGACCAGCACGTCGAGCCCGGGCAGCGCCGCCTCGGCGATGCGCGCGCGGCCCTTTGCGGTTGCCACATCGGCGGCGAGGACCGTGCCGTGGCCGGCGCGCGCTGCCACCTCGCGCAGGGCGGCCTCGCCGCGGCCGACCAGCAGCAGCCGCTCACAGGTTGGCGCGAGTGCGAGCGCGATGGCGCGGCCGATACCGCTGCCGGCGCCGGTGACGAGGACCGAGCGGCTCAAAGCGTGCGGCCCTCGGCGGGTGCGAGCAGCCCGGCCGCGGTCAGCGCCCGGGCGGCGGAGACCACGGCCGCGAAGGGCTTGCCCGCGCGTTCGGCGATGTCGAGCAGGGTGCGGGTGCCATCGGCCTGGTTGAGCACCCAAAGCAGGGTCAGTTGGTCGTGCGCGGCCTCGTCAGGGTGCTCGCCGCCGACTGCGCGATACAGGCCGCGGCGGCCGAGCTGCGGCTCGCCGAACGGCTGGAGGTTGAGCGGCGTATAATCCTGCTCAGCCATCATGAAGATGCGCAAGGTCCGGTGCAGACTATCGGCCAGCGCCTCGGGCTTGAGAAATCCCAGGTTGTCGGCGGAGGTGTGATATTCCGGAAAGGTGCCGTTGGGCGAGCGCATCAGGCAGCCGATCGGGAGATTGAAGCCGGGCGAGCAATATTGCCGCTCGTCGTAGCCATAGGGCAGGAACGGCAGAATGCGGCCCTCGCTGCCGAGCACATAGGCGGCGTAGCGGTCGATCGGCGCATCCTCCCGCCGCGAGCGCTTGTAGCTGGGCGGCCCGGCATCGCCGAGACAGCTCAGCACCAGGCCATGGCGGATACGCGAGACGGTCTCGCGATTGCGGGCCAGCCAGGCGATCGCTCCGATTGTTCCGGGAACGAAAATGATTCGATAACCGAAACGGCGCGGGCGCGACCGCAACGCTTGTGCCAAGCCGATCGCGACCGCGAGGCTGGAGACGTTGTCGTTGGCGAGTTGCGGATGGCAGCTATGGACCGAGACCAGCACCTCGCCAGCCTCTTCGCCAGGCAGGAAGCATTCGCCGTAGGACAGGCTGCCCGCTTGCAGGGTGGTGTCGATGCGCACGCGATAGGCGGGCTCGCGCAGCGCCTCACGCAGCCGGTGCGCAAGGCAGAACCCCCAACTATCGGCATAATAGGCGGTGCGATAGGGGATCAGCTCGGGCTGCTCGGGCAGACTATAAAGATGCCGTTGCAATTCGGCGGTCTCGACGATCCGGTCCACCGGCACGCTATATTGCAGAAGATGCAGCGCGTGATCGGCCACATCGACGATCGTGCGGCCGTCCAAAGTCTGCAGCGTGGCGCCGCGCACGTTCCACTCCCGCGGCACCTCCCAGTCGAGCACCGGTGTTCCGGTCGGCACCTCATGGATTTCGAGCGGGATGTGAAGCGCGAGATAACGCAGTGTCATGCGTAGGCCGTCGCCGGTGATGCAGCGCGGGATCGGGTAGAGTGCCTGCGCGTGCGCGGCGAGCGAGGCCTGGAGTGCGGCCGGGGTCTGGTCCATAAGGCACCCTGAGTTCGTATCCGGAGCAAAGACGTTGATCTTCCGCGAGACCAACATCAAGGGACTATACGAGATCGCGCTTGAGCGGCACAGCGATGCGCGTGGCAGCTTTGCCCGCACATTCTGCGAGGACGAGTTCGCCCAAGCCGGCCTGCCGACGCACTTCGTGCAGGCGAACAGTTCGGTGAATGTTCGCGCGGGCACCCTGCGCGGCATGCATTTCCAGCGGCCGCCGCACGAGGAAGGCAAGCTCGTGCGCTGCGTGCGCGGTGCGATCCACGATGTGGTGATTGACATCCGGCCGCAATCGCCGAGCTTTCGCCAGTCGCTGTCGTTCCGGCTGGATTGCCGGGAAAATTTCTCGCTCTACATTCCCGCGGGCTGTGCGCACGGATTTCAGACGCTCGAGGATGACAGCGAGGTCCTGTATGAGATGACAACGCGTCACTCCGCCGCGTACGCGTCAGGATTTCGTTACGACGATCCAGGCTTTGCTCTATCCTGGCCACTGCCGATCACCATGATTTCCGAAAAGGATCTGGCGTGGCCTGCACTGGAGTCAGCCGGCCAGTGACAAAACGATAGTCTTGGTCACGCTGAATTCACGCGAACGTGTGCTGATATCAGCAGATAAGAATGTTCGTTGTCACCGAATGCCTTTATCGTTATGCAAAGCGGCATGAGCTGTTCTTCGGGATTGATCGTGGTCCCGACAAGATCAAACCGGCACCCGGATGCACCGTCTGGGCAACCATAGCGCGCACAACGATACCTGAAATCTGAAAGGACGAGATGAGCCTGCTCACCTGTCGATGCTGCGCCTCGCCGCTGACCGAGACGTTCGCCGATTGCGGGATGACCCCGATGGCGAACGCGTTCATTTCCCCGGACCGCGCCGATCGGATGGAGCCGTTCTATCCGCTGCACGCCTATGTGTGCGGTGCGTGCTTCCTGGTCCAGCTCGCCTCGTTCGAATCGCCACAGGAGATCTTCGGAGATTATCTGTATTTCTCGTCTTTTTCACAGAGCTGGCTGAACCACGCCGAGACCTATGTCGCCCGGATGATCGATCGCTTCGCGCTGGGTGCTGCATCCCACGTTGTCGAGATCGCCAGCAATGACGGCTACCTCCTGCAATATTTTGCCAGGCGCGGTGTCGGCGTGCTCGGCGTGGAACCCGCCGCCAACGTCGCAGCCGTCGCCAAGGAAAAGGGGCTGCCGACCGAAATCGCCTTCTTCGGCACCGAGACGGCGCGGCGTCTACACGGTGATGGCGTTGCACCGGACCTGATGACGGCCAACAACGTTCTCGCGCATGTGCCCGACCTGCATGACTTCGTTGAAGGTTTCAAAATCCTCCTGGCACCGACAGGAGTCGCGACGCTCGAATTCCCACATTTGTTGCAACTCATGCGGCATAACCAGTTCGACACGATCTACCACGAGCATTTTTCGTATTTTTCGCTGCATGTGGTGCAGCGCCTGTTCGCCCAGCATGGCTTGACACTCTTCGACGTCGAGGAGCTTCCGACCCATGGCGGCTCCTTGCGGATTTTCGTCAGGCATGCGGACAATGCGCGGCTCGCGGTGACTGATGCCGTGGCGTCCGTGCTGGCCGACGAGGTCGCGAGCGGACTGACCCAGATCCAGACCTACCGGACTTTTGCCGAAGGGGTGGTTGCGTGCAAATGCGCGCTGCTCGACTTCCTGATCTCGGCAAAGCGCCGCGGCGAGCGGGTCGCAGCCTACGGCGCCCCGGCGAAGGGCAACACCCTGTTGAACTATTGTGGGGTGGGCCCGGAGCTGGTCGCCTTTACCGTCGATCGCAGCCCGCACAAGCAGGGGCTGCTGCTGCCAGGGACCCGTATCCCGATCCGCGCCCCGGAGGCGCTTGCCGAGGCGCGGCCGGACTACCTGCTGATCCTGCCATGGAACCTGCGCGAGGAGATCGTCGAACAGATGGCGGTCCACCGCGGTTGGGGCGGGCGTTTCGTCGTGCCGATCCCCAGCATCGAAGTCTGGTGAAGAACACGTATGAACGAGCAGACAAAGATACGGGTGCAGCAGAACAAGCCGCGCGCCGGGCTGTTCCGCCGTTATCTGTTCAGCGTCTCGGCGACGATGCTGATCCTGCTGAGTGCCTATGTCGGATCGCTCGCCGTGCTCGCCCGCGCCGGGGTGCTGCCACCACCGCCATTGGTCAACGAGCTTTGTGCCGACCGGAAGCTGCAATGGCTGCGCAACAATATGCCAGCGCGTCCAGATCTGCTCGTGGTCGGATCGTCGATCGCCTGGCGCGACGTGGACAGCGCCGAATTCGTCGCACACGATCCGCGAGCACGCCCGGTGAATGGCGGCATGTGCCACGCCGAGGTCAACCAGAGCGGCTTCGTCACCAAATTCCTGCTCGACCACATGCCCTCCGTCGAGACCGTCGTGCTGGTTCTGGTGCCGCAGGATTTCACCGACTGCACCAAAACCCCCGCGCGTCTGTTCAGCCCGGCGGTCGCCACCCGTTACGTCTTCGGCCATGACTGGTCCTACGGCTTTTATCTGAACCGCTTCGCTCCCGTGGCGCTGGTGCACAATGTCCGCGAGATTCATCGGCTACAGGACGGGGTCGACCGCTTCGACTCCATGAAAATGACCCGCTACGGTGACGGACCGTTGCGCATCACCGGCAATCGCGGGCTGATGTATGGGACCGTCGGCGGGCGCGACCCGGCCTGTGTCGCGGCCCTGCATACGCTCGCCATTTCCGTCGCCGCCAAGGGCCGCCGGCTGTTCGTCGCAATGGCGCCGCTCAATCCGGACTGGGTCAAGCAGTACGATCCCAGCGGCGCGCGTCGGGCCAACCTGCTCGCCGCCATCCATAACGCTCTCGCCGGCACCGGCGCGAACTTCTGGAACGGCACGGCGGCCTTCAAGGGCACGCCGAACGATTTCACCGACGCAATCCATATCAACTGGCCAGCGGCCAAGCGCTATTCCGCCTTGATGGCGAAAGCGCTCGACCCCGATCCGTCGTAAGCAGGTCGCGCGCCATGCTGTTCAACTCGGCGCCGTTCATCCTCGGCTTCCTGCCGGTGGCCTGGGTCGGCTTTTTCCTGTTCGGGGCCACCGGTCACCACCGGCTCGCCGTCGGCTGGCTCACGCTCGCCTCCTTGTTCTTCTACAGCTACTGGAACCCCACCTACCTGCCGTTGCTGCTTGGCTCGATCGCGTTCAACTACATTGTCGGTCGCTGGCTGATCCGCACGCGCAGCATGCCCCTGCTGGTCTTCGGGGTCGCCGGCAATCTGATCCTGCTCGGCTATTATAAATATGCGGGCTTCCTGGTGCAGACCGCGGACTCCGTCTCGCGCGCGGATTTTGTAGTTCCTGCGATTGCGCTGCCGCTGGCGATCTCGTTCTTCACCTTCCAGCAGATCGCCTTTCTGGTCGATAGCCAGGGAGGTGTCGCCGAGAAGACAAACCTCTCCAACTACGGCATGTTCATCACCTTCTTTCCGCATTTGATCGCCGGTCCGATCACCCATCATCGCGAGATCCTGCCGCAGTTCGACGACAAGCGATTGTTCAAGCCGCAGGCAGACCTCATCGCCTTCGGCGTGACCCTGTTCCTGATCGGGCTTTGCAAGAAGGTCCTGCTGGCAGACACGCTTTCGCACTGGGTCAGGCCGCTGTTCGTTGCCGTGGCGCACGGCGCGCATCTGGCGATCGTGCCGGCTTGGACGGCGGCGGTCGGCTACACGTTCCAGATGTATTTCGATTTTTCAGGCTATAGCGACATGGCGATCGGCCTGGGCCTGCTGTTCGGCATCAGGCTGCCGCTGAACTTCAATTCGCCCTACAAGGCATTGAACATCATCGACTACTGGGCGCGCTGGCACATGACGCTGACGCGCTTCCTGACCGCCTACATCTATAATCCAATCGTACTGCGCGCGACCCGGTCGCGGCTGCGCGCCGGCAAGCCAGGGTTGAAGAAGGGCAGGACCAGCCCTGGCGCCTTTCTTTGGCTGGTCGGCGTTCCCACCTTGCTGACGATGTTCCTCGCCGGCCTCTGGCATGGCGCCGGATGGCAGTTCATCGTCTTCGGCGTCCTGCACGGCTGCTATCTCGTCATCAATCATGGCTGGCGCGCGATCAAGGCGCGGGTCGGCCTGCCGGCGCAAAGCGACGCCATTGCGGTACGGATCGTCTGCGTGCTGACCACCTTCCTCTGCGTCATGGTGGCGCTGGTGTTCTTCCGGGCCGCCGGCGTGCCGACAGCGCTCGATATCCTCGCCTCGATGGTCGGCCTGCACGAGGTCGTCCTGCCGCACAGCTTTGGTCTGATCCCGGGGGTGCACGCTCTTGCAGCCTTTCTCGGCATCACGATCGGGCATGCAGGCTTGCAACCGATCCGCTTCGCCTTCCTCGCCTTGATGTTCGCCATCGTCTGGGGCCTGCCGAACAGCCAGCAATGGCTCGGCCGCTTCGAGACGGCACTCGGCACCGGACGCTTGGTGGCACCCCCCGGATGGCTGCCCCCGGTCCTGAACCGAGTCATGGTATGGCGCCCGAATATGGCGTTCGGCGTGCTCGTCGGTTGCGTCGGCTTCTTTGCCTTGATGCGGGCCGTATCGGTGGCCCCGAGCGAATTCCTCTACTTCAAGTTCTAGCAGGTGCGCATGAAAATCCTGATCACCGGCAATATGGGTTACGTCGGACCGGCCGTCGTGAAACACCTGCGTCAGCGATTTCCGCACGCAGTCCTGCACGGCTACGACACCGGCTATTTTGCCCACTGCCTGACGGGTGCGGCGCAGTTTCCCGAGCGCCTGCTGGACCTGCAAATCTACGGCGATGTCCGCACGCTGCCGGCCGCAAGTCTTCGTGGATACGACGCGGTGGTGCATCTCGCGGCGATCTCGAACGACCCGATGGGCAACCGCTTCGCCGCGGTCACCGCCGCCATCAACCAGGACGCCTCGATCGCGCTCGCGCGGGCCGCGGCGGCGGCAGGCGTTGGCCACTTCGTCTTTGCCTCAAGCTGCAGCGTCTATGGTGTCGCCGCCGGCCGGCCGAAGCGCGAGGAGGACGAGCTCAACCCGGTCACCGCCTACGCCACTTCCAAGATCGGCACCGAGCGCGGGCTCGCCGACATCGGCGGCGACATGGTCGTCACCTGCCTGCGCTTTGCCACCGCCTGCGGCATGTCGGACCGATTACGCCTCGATCTTGTGCTCAACGATTTTGTCGCCTGCGCCCTGACCCAGCGCCGGATCACCGTGCTCAGCGACGGTACGCCATGGCGGCCGCTGATCGATGTCGCGGACATGGCGCGCGCGATCGAATGGGCGGCCACCCGCGACGCGGACAATGGCGGCCGCTTCCTCGTCGTCAATGCCGGCCGCAACGAAGCGAACTACCAGGTCCGCGATCTCGCACACGCGGTCGCCTCGACGGTGAGCCAATGCGAGGTGGACATCAACCTCGCGGCCCCCGCCGACAGCCGGTCCTACCAGGTCGATTTTGGCCGCTATGCCGAGCTGGCGCCGGATCACCTGCCGCGCCTCACCCTCGCGGACTCGATCAACCGGCTCGTCGACGGGCTCGCTGGCATGGGATTTGCTGACCCCAACTTCCGCAATGCCGCGCTGATGCGGCTCGTGGTGTTGCAGGGTCATATCGAACACGGCCGCCTGACGGAGGACCTCACATGGCTTTAGGCGCCGATTTCTCACAGCGGAGTGATGCATGATGAAAGTGGCCATGCTCGCAGGCGGCTTCGGCACCCGCCTGAGCGAGGAGACGACCGTCAGGCCCAAGCCGATGGTCGAGATCGGCGGCAAGCCGATCATGTGGCACATCATGAAGATCTATGCCCATTACGGGCTGCGCGACTTCGTCATTCTCGGCGGCTACAAGGTCGAATATATCCGGGACTACTTCCTGCGCTACCGCCAGCGGCGCTGCGACTTCACCATCGAGCTGAAAACCGGGGAGGTCGACTGGCTCGAGGCGGTCGCCGAGGATTGGCGCGTGACCGTGCTCGATACCGGCGGTGCAACGATGACGGGCGGCCGTATCCGGCGCGCCAAGCACATGCTCGGCGACGACAGCTTCTGCCTGGCCTATGGCGACGGGGTCAGCAACGTGCGGATCGACCGTCTGATAGAGACCCATCACGCGTCCAACGCCTGGTGCACCTTGACCGCGGTGACCCAGCCCGGCCGATACGGCGCCCTGCGGCTCACCGACGACCGCAAGGAGGTCAAGGGCTTTCGCGAGAAGGGTGCAGCCGACGGCGGCATGATCAATGGCGGCTTCTTCGTCTGCGAGCCGCAGATGCTTGAGATGATCGACGGGGACGATACGGTCTTCGAGATGGAGACGATGCAGCGCCTGATAGCGCATGGCCGGCTCGGCAGCTACGCCCATGACGGCTACTGGCAGAGCATGGATTCGCTGCGCGACAAGGAGGTGCTGGAGGCGCAATGGCATGCCGGCGCGCCTTGGAAGATCTGGTAGAAGGCCTTGTCAGGCCGCTGATCTCCCGTCGCGCCGGGCTTCAGCCATGCAGGCGCGCGAGATCGAGCAGGACTGCGGCCTCGTTTTCCTTTTCATTAAGTCGGACCCGGATCAGGTCGCGGATGCTGATCATTCCGGACAAGGCATCATTGGCGATGACCGGCATGTGACGAATTCGGCGCTCGGACATGGTCGCCATGACGGAATCGATGCGGTCCTCCGGCTTGCAGGTGATGACCGGGCTGATCATGACCTCGCGAACCTTGACGATCAGGGCGTCGGCACCGCGCAGGGCGAGCAGCTTGACCAGGTCTCGCTCCGAAAAGATCCCTACGACATGGCCCTTGAGATCCTCGACCACGACCGCGCCAACCCGCCGATCCGCCAGCACTGAGACGACCGTGGCGATGCTCGCCTCGGGCCGCACGGTGGCGCAGTCATGGCCCTTCTGCTCCAGGATCTTCTCAATCAGCATCGTTGAACTCCTCTGGTCGGTTGCAAAGCTGCACTGTCCCTAGGTGGGAGCAAGAATAGCGGCTGGGGGCCATGCTTGCGTGAAATCCACTTCATCCTACGCAACGGCTGCCCGCAATCCAGCGCCCCCGGCGATCGGGCAGAGCGGCAGTCCGCCGGCGAGGAAGGCCGCGAGCAGCAGCAGGTCGGGCTTGTAGGGCAGCCCGTATTGCGCGGAATCGATGGCTGCCGCGCCAAAAATCAGCGCCGGCGTCGCCAGCGGCAGCACCAGCAGCGGCAGCAGCACGCCGCCGCGACGCGCCCCCAGCACGATCGCCGCCGCCATGCCGCCGATCAGCGAGAGCACCGGCGTGCCCATGGCGAGCCCGGCCAGCAGCACCGGGAGGGCGACCGGGCGCATGCCGAGCATGATCGCCAGCGGGCCTGCGGCAAGCAGCAGCGGCAGGCCGGTGGTCAGCCAGTGCGCGGTCATCTTGGCGAGTGCCACCGCCGGGGCCGGCAGGCCGCACAGCATGATCTGGTCCAGCGCGCCGTCGTCGAGTTCGGCGCCGAACAGCCGGTCGAGCGGCAGCAGGGCAGCGAGCAGGGCGCAGACCCAGACGATGCCCGGCGCCATGCGGGCGAGCAACGCCGGCGACGGCCCGAGTGCCAGCGGAAACAAGCTGCCGGCGAGCACGAAGAACAGCACGGCACCCAGGGTGTCCGCGCCGTGCCGAAGGGCGAGGCGCAGGTCGCGGGCGACGAGGGCCGCGAAGCGCCCGAACGGCCCGATTCCGGTGTCCAACCCTACGCCTCCAGCACCAGCGTCGCGGCCGTGGGCAGCGGCAGCGGCACGTGGGTGGTGGCGATGACCAGGCCGCCGGCGGCGCGATGGGCTGTAAACAGTGCGCCGAGCAGCTCGATGGCATGGGTATCCAGCCCCAGGCTCGGCTCGTCGAGCAGCCACACGGGGGCGCGCAGCAGCAGCACGCGCGCCAAGGCGGCGCGTCGCTGCTGTCCGGCCGAGAGCAGCCGCGCCGGCAGATCGCGCAAGGCCGACAGCGCGAGGGCCGCCAGTGCCGGCTCCAGCGCGCCGCCGCCGGTGCGGCTGGCCAGGCGGAGATTCTCGGCCAAGGTCAGGCCGGGCTTGAGTGCGTCCTGGTGGCCGAGATAGGCCACCCGGCCGGCATGCAGGATACGGTCGGCGGCCACCGGTGCGCCATTCCACGACAGCTGCCCGGCGTCCGGCGCGCGCAGTCCTGCGAGGATACGCAGCAACGTGGACTTGCCGGCGCCGTTCGGCCCGCGCAGCAGCAGCGCACCGCCCGGCCCGCAGGCGAGGTCAATGCCGTCGAGCACCAGGCGCTCGCCACGGACCACCACCAGGCCGGCTGCCTCGAGCCGGCCGCATGCTTCAGGCGGAAACGGGATGGCTGGGTCTCCGAGGCGGCGCTTGTTTGTCGACGGCGGATCGGTATGTTCTACGGCGATTGCGTTATCAAGCCGTTGACGAATATCGCCCAAACTTCGCCCGGCCACGCGCGCCCACCCTCGGAGGGGAACAGCATGAAATCGGTCGGTCACAACAGCCTTCACACCCGCAAGACACTCGAGGTCGAGGGCAAGACCTACCATTATTTCTCCATCCCCGAAGCCGAACGCACGATCGGCGACGTCTCGCGTCTGCCGGTCAGCCTCAAGGTGCTGCTGGAGAACGTGCTGCGCTTCGAGGATAACAGCAGCTACCACGTCGCCGACGCGCATGCCGTGGCCGGCTGGCTGCCCGGCGGCCACAGCAGCAAGGAAGTGCCGTTCAAGCCGGCCCGTATCCTGATGCAGGACTTCACCGGTGTGCCGGCGGTGGTCGATCTCGCCGCCATGCGCGACGGCATCACCCGCCTCAAGGGCGACCCGCAGAAGGTCAACCCGCTGGTGCCGGTGGATCTGGTGATCGACCACTCGGTGATGGTCGACGTCTCCGGCACGCCCGACGCGCTGGCCCGCAACGTCGAAATCGAGTTCCAGCGCAACGGCGAGCGGTATGCGTTTCTGCGCTGGGGCCAGGAGGCATTCGAGAACTTCTCGGTGGTGCCGCCGGGGGCGGGCATCTGCCACCAGGTCAACCTGGAATATCTCGCCCAGGCGGTCTGGACCGCGACCATAAAGGGCGAGACCTTCGCCTATCCCGACACGCTCTACGGTACCGACAGCCACACCACGATGGTCAATGGCATGGGCGTGCTCGGCTGGGGCGTCGGCGGCATCGAGGCCGAAGCCGCCATGCTCGGCCAGCCGATCGCCATGCTGATCCCCGACGTGATCGGCTTCAGGCTGACCGGGCGGCTGCCGGAGGGGGCGACCGCGACCGACCTCGTGCTGACCGTCACGCAGATGCTGCGCAAGCAGGGCGTGGTCGGCAAGTTCGTCGAGTTCTACGGGCCGGCTTTGGACCATTTGCCGGTCGCCGACCGTGCCACCATCGGCAACATGGCCCCGGAATACGGTGCGACCTGCGGCTTCTTTCCGGTCGATGCGCTCACACTTGACTACATGCACCAGACCGGACGCGATGCGCACCGGATCAAGCTGGCGGAGGCCTATCTCAAGGCGCAGGGCATGTTCCGCGAGCCGGGCAGCGCCGAGCCGGTGTTCACCGACACGCTCACACTCGACCTGTCGACCGTCGAGCCGTCTCTGGCCGGCCCCAAGCGGCCGCAGGACCGGGTGGCGCTCAAGCAGGCGGGCCCCGCCTTCAACCACGAACTGACCCGCGGCCTCGGCGTTCCAGCGGCCGACGTCGGCACCCGCGTTGCGGTCACTGGTGCCGGCTACGATCTCGGCCATGGCGACGTGGTGATCGCGGCGATCACGTCCTGCACCAACACCTCCAACCCGGCGGTGCTGATCGCGGCCGGCCTGGTGGCGCGCAAGGCACGCGCGCTGGGGCTGGCGCCAAAGCCCTGGGTAAAGACCTCGCTGGCGCCCGGTTCGCAGGTGGTCACCGAGTATCTCGACCGCGCCGGCTTATCCGCGGAGCTCGACGCGCTCGGCTTCAACACGGTGGGCTATGGCTGCACCACCTGCATCGGCAATTCCGGGCCGCTGCCCGATGCGATCGTCGATACCATCGAGGACAACAAGCTGGTGGCGGTGTCGGTGCTGTCCGGCAACCGCAATTTCGAGGGCCGGATCAGCCCGAATGTGCGCGCCAACTATCTCGCCAGCCCGCCGCTGGTGGTCGCCTACGCGCTGCTCGGCAACATGCGCGACGATATCACCACCACCCCGCTCGGCACTGGCCCGCATGGCCAGCCGGTCCATCTGCGCGACATCTGGCCGAGCAACATCGAGATCGCCGAGTTGATGGCGAGTTCGATCTCGCGCGACCAGTTCCTCGAACGCTACGGCCAGGTGACACGCGGCACCAAGGAGTGGCAGGCGCTCGCGGTCGCCACCGGCTCGCAGACCTATGGCTGGAACAGCGGCTCCACCTACGTCCAGAACCCGCCTTATTTCGACGGCATCACCATGGAGCCGACGCCCAAGGGCGATATCAAGGCGGCGCGCATCCTCGCGGTGCTCGGCGACAACATCACCACCGACCACATCTCGCCGGCCGGCTCGATCAAGAAGAGCTCGCCCGCGGGCGGCTATCTCGGCCTGCACCAGGTGCAGCAGCAGGATTTCAACTCCTACGGCTCGCGTCGCGGCAACCACGAGGTGATGATGCGCGGCACCTTCGCCAACATACGCATCAAGAACGAGATGGTGCCGGGCATCGAGGGCGGCGTTTCGGTGCATTACCCGGACGGCGAGCAGGGCGCGATCTATGACGTCGCCATGCGCTACCAGGCTGAGGGCGTGCCGCTTATCGTGTTTGGCGGCAAGGAGTACGGCATGGGCTCGTCGCGCGACTGGGCGGCAAAGGGCACCGTGCTGCTCGGCATACGCGCGGTGATCGCCGAGAGCTTCGAGCGCATCCACCGTTCCAACCTGGTCGGCATGGGCGTGCTGCCGCTGCTGTTCGAGGAAGGCACGACGCGCGAGACGCTGGCTCTCAAGGGCGACGAGACCATCGACATCGAGGGGCTGGATGCGATCACCCCGCGCATGACCCTGCGGATGGTGCTCACCCGCGCCGACGGCAGCAAACAAACCGTGCCGCTGATCTGCCGCGTCGATACGATCGACGAGGTCGAATACTACCGCCATGGCGGCATCCTGCAGTACGTGCTGCGCGGCATGGCAGCCTGAAGGGTGCGGCGCAGACGGGTTGATCGAAGCCCGGCTGCGTCAAGCCGCCGCGCCGCATCATCTTTCGGCGGAACAGCGAGCCTTTGCTTGCAGTCGCGCACGCGGAGGACAGCTTCATGGCGCTTTGAGACGTGCCACCTTGCTGACGTCTTCGAGGCGTTTAATCCTTCAATCCGGGTGCGGAGATCTATCGGATCGTTTGCAGCATGTTCAGCAGGAGGCTGTCCGGCTCGTTCGTCATCATGTGGGCTCCTGTCGGCACGGTTGCATGCTGAGGCGAAGCTCGGGTTCATCATGTAGGGGAAGACCCGGGCTGCATCTCGGTTGTCAACACGCCGGCGGTCAGGCGACGGCCGATTGCATCGTCAGCGACCCGCCAGGTCGATCCGCACGTGAGCGGGGAGCCTGAATTGCCTGTCACCAGGGGCTGGCGCATATCCTCGGTCGATGGTGGGCTTTGGCGTTAATCTGCTTCTGGCGGAGATGCGTCGAGAAGATCCGATCGTCAGGGCTGCTCTCGCGTCGCTTGCTCAAGGCGGCTCAGTCGCTCGTCGTGCTCCAGGAGGGTCGCCATTGCGGTTTCGGCGTCGGTGGCGTTCTCGCGGCGGATGCGGGTGATGTTGAATGCGATCGCCAAGACGCGGCGATCGAGGCGTGCGAGCGTCGTGCTGTGCTCGGCGAGTGTGACGCGGATTGCCCGTAGCTGTGCGAGAATCAGGCTTTCGGGGGTGTCGCTCATCGTGGGTGCTCCTGGGGACCGATACCCGCGTGAGCGGGGGAGCCGTTTCCAAGGACATGTGGGTACAAAATGCCTAGGGTCGATCCCTGCGTGAGCGGGGGAGCCGCACGGTCCCTCGATGTCAAGGCGGGCTGCCCCAGCAGGCGGCCAAGCCGCCGGGCGATGCTAAGCTGGCCGAGCAGCGCATGCATGCAGGCCGCGACATCGGCGCTATGCCCGATCAGCGAGAGCGCGCCGCTGACCGGGCAGTCGCACCCTCGCCGGCACCGATCGCCGCGCCCTTCCTTGCACTGGCGCCGCAGCTTGGCCCAAGGCCAAAGGCGGTTCTCGGTGTCAGGCATCATTGTCCTCTCCTGTCAGGCATGCAGCTTGAGGCACTTGCGCATCAGGCTCGGCAGCGCTTCGTGTTTCACCGCATCGGGGCCGCGCAGGAAGCCATGCTCGCAGGGTGACACGGCGGGAACCGTGGCGGCGTAGACCTCCAGGCTCAGGGCGAAATGGGTGAATACGTGCGCGACGGTGCCGAGCCTTCGCCAGCGCGCCGGGGTCGGCGCTTGCGCGAGCGCTTCCGCTTCAGTCCAAGGTTCGGCGCGCCAGGCCGTGCCGGGCAGTTCGGTCATGCCGCCGAGCAGGCCCAACGGCAGCCGACGGCGCAGCAGCACCTGCCCGCTTGCATCGGTGAGGATGAAGGCGGCGCCGAAACGCTGCGGCCTTGCGGGCTTCGCGGTTCTGGCGGGCAGCGTCTCGGCGATGCCCTGGGCGCGTGCGACGCAGGCAGCCGACCACGGGCAGAGCGCGCAGGCCGGGCGGCGCGGCGTGCAGAGGGTAGCACCAAGGTCGAACAGGGCCTGCGCGAAGTCCGACGCCTGAGCCCGGGCTTGTGGCGCGCGGTTCAGGGTCGCAGCGAGATCGGCGATCGCCCGCCTGGACGCGGGCAGCGGGGCCGTGACCGCAAACAAGCGCGTGGCGATACGCTCGACATTGCCGTCCACCGGCACCGTCGGCACGCCGAATGCTATCGCGGCAATCGCGGCGGCTGTGTAGGCGCCGATCCCCGGCAGGGCGCGCAGTGCGGCGGGTTCGCGCGGGAAGCCGCCGAGCGCCGACACCGCGCATGCGCAGTCATGCAGGTTGCGCGCGCGCGCATAATAGCCAAGGCCGGCCCAGGCTTGCAGCACGGAGTCGCGCGGCGCGGCTGCCAGGTGCTCGACGGTCGGGAATAGTGAAAGAAATCGTCGGTAATAGGGGATCACGGCAGCGACGGTGGTCTGTTGCAGCATGATCTCGCTGAGCCAAACATGGTAGGGGTCGGCGGTCTCGCCCGGGGGCGCCCGCCAGGGCAGCACACGGCGGTGTCGCGCGTACCAATGCAGCAGTGCAGGCACGAGCAGGTCTGGGCCGAGGGTCTGGTCTGACATCGGGAGGATGGATGACGAAGGAATACCGACACGTCCATGGCCCGCGGCCGCTGGCGCTGCTGCTTGCTCCGATCACCCGCCCGGCGATGCGCCATCGCAATGCCGCGGCAGCGCGGATCGCGGCCGACTGGGAGGCGATCGTGGGCCCCGGGCTGGCCGCGGTGACCTTGCCGAAGCGGCTTTCCGCCGGCACCCTGACCCTCGCCTGCGCGGGCCCCGTGGCTCTTGAACTCCAGCACCGGTCGCAGGCGCTGGTCGGGCGGATCAACAGCCATTTTGGCCGGTTGCTGGTCGACCGGCTGCGATTCATTCAGGACGCCACCGCGGCCGCCCGGCCGCGGCCGGAGCCGGCAGCACCACCACCGCCGCCGGTGGCGATCGATATGCCGCAAGGCCCGCTGCGCGACGCCCTCGCCGCACTTGGTGGCCGTATCGCGGCACGCCACCGTTGACCTGCGGCGGCTTTGCCGCTCTGTGTTGCCAACCGATTGCATGCACGGAGATGCCCATTCCATGCCTACGCTCCTCCGCCGCCGCCACCTGCTTGGCGCCAGCCTGGCCCTCGGCGCCGCCCTTGCCAGCCTGCGTGGCGCGTATGCGCAAGGTGCGGATCCGCGCATGGCGTTGCGCGCGCTCGGCAACCCGAAGGCCAAGGTCACCGTGCAGGAATGGTTCTCGCTGACCTGCACGCACTGCGCCCGCTTTGCCGCCGAAACCTTCCCCGAGGTCAAAACCAAGCTGATCGACACCGGCAAGATCTACTACGAGTTCAAGGACTTCCCGCTCGACCAGGTGGCACTCGCGGCGGCGATGGTGGCACGCAGCCTGCCGGCCGACCGCTACGAGCCGTTCGTGCTGGCGCTGCTGTCGAGCCAGGATCGCTGGGCCTTCAACCAGGGTGTCGATCCGCAAGCGGCGCTGCAGCAGATGGCGGCACTCGCCGGCATGCCGAAAGCCACGTTCGAGGCGGCGATCAACGACCAGGCGCTCAAGCACGAGATCCTGGCAGAGCAGGATCGCGGCGCCACCAAGCTGCACATCGACAGCACGCCGACCTTCATCATCGGCACCAGCCAGCATGCCGGCGAGATGACCTACGACGCCTTCCTCAAGGCGGTCGACGCCGCCGCTGCATGAATCCGTGAAGGCGCGGTTCGCACGGCTGCGGATCGCCGGATTCAAGAGCTTCGCCGAGCCGGCGAGCGTCGAGATCCTGCCCGGTCTGACCGGCATCGTCGGGCCGAACGGCTGCGGCAAGTCCAATGTCGTCGAGGCGCTACGCTGGGTTATGGGCGAAAGCTCGGCGCGCAGCCTGCGCGGCGGCGAGATGGACGACCTCATCTTCGCCGGCACCGCCGGGCGGCCTGCCCGCAACGTCGCCGAGGTGACGCTGACCCTGGAGCGGCTGGACGACGTTGGGGGCGAGCTGGCGATCTCGCGCATCATCGAGCGCGGCGCCGGCAGCGCCTACCGGATCAACGGCAGCGAGGCGCGCGCCCGCGACGTGCAGACGCTGTTCGCCGACCTCGCCTCCGGCGCCCGCTCCTCGGCGATGGTCAGCCAGGGCCGGGTCGCGGCCATCGTCAATGCCGCCCCCGGGGAGCGCCGCTCGATCCTGGAGGAGGCCGCCGGCATCACCGGCCTGCACGCCCGCCGCCACGAAGCGGAGCTCAAGCTGCGCGCCGCGGAGAGCAATCTCGGCCGCGTCGGGGACATGCTGCGGCAGCTCGAAGCCAGACTTGGCGAACTCGATGCACAATCGGCGGAGGCGCGTCGCTACCGCGAGATTGCGGGCGGCCTACGCGACGCCGAGGCCGAGCTGCGGGCGTTGCTGCGGGCGCGCGCCGAGCGGGCACTGCGCGCAGCGCAGGACACCGCCGCCGCCGCGGAGACAAAGCTGGCCGAAATGCTGCCGCGCGCGCATGCCACGGCCACCGCCGAGCAGCAGGCCGAAGCGGCGATGCCGACCATGCGGGAGGCAGAGGCACACAGCCGCACCGTACTCGAGCGGGCCCGAATTGCCGGCGAGACCCTGGCCCGCGACGAGGCCCGGCGCGCGGCGGAGACCGCGGCGGCACTGGAGCGCGTCGAGCGCTGTCGCGGGGATGCGGACGCCGCGCACGCACGCCTGCGTGACACTACCGCCGCGCGCGCGCGCATCGCCGCCCAACGCGAGGACACCAGCGCCCACGGCAGCGACCTGCCGGACCGTCTGCGCGCCGCCGAACAGGCGCTCGTGGCCGCGGCAACGGCCCTCGCGCAGGCTGAAGCGGTATTCGCCGAGGCCAGCGCCACGGAGACGGCGGCACGTGCCCGTTCGGAGCAGGTCATCCGCGAGCGAGACGCAGCACAGGACCGGCTGCGCCAGCTCGGCGGGCTGCTGACGCAAGGTGCTGCGGACGCGGCGCTGGCGGCAGCCAGAACACAAGCGGAGCAGGCCGGGGAGAGGCAGATGCGCACCGCCCGAGAGGCCGACGCGGCGCACCTGCGTGAGCAGGAGGCCAGCCGGATCGCGCTTGCGGCGCAGTCGGCCGAGCAGGAAGCGGACGCGCTGGCACTGCGCCTGGCCGCGGACGACGCAGACCTCACCCGTCAGCTGACGGACGCGCAGGCCGCGCACGCCACGCCAGAGCAGCTCCAGGCAGCACAGGCGCGCGTAGACGACGCGGTGGCGACAGTGGCCGAGGCGCGCCAGGCCCTGCACGGCGCCGAACAGGCAAGGCTGGAGGCCAGCCGGGGCCAGGCCGGGGCAGCGCGGCGGGCCGAGGACCTGGCCCATGCGGATGCGCGGGCCGCGCAGGCCGTGGCCGCGGCGGAGGCGGCGCATGCGAGCGCCTTGGCACGCGACGAGCAGCTCGCCCAAGAGGCTGCCGACGCGCAGGACCGTCTTGTTCCCGAGGCGGCACTCGCCGACGCCAGCTCCCGCGCGGCGCGGGCGGTAACGACGCTGGCCATGGCGCGGGACGCGCTGGCGCAAGGCGAGGCGGCGCATGGCGCCAGCGCGCGGCAGGCCGACGATGCCGAGCGCGCGCTCGGCGACGCGCGCGCCGAGCAGGCCCGACTGGAAGCGCACACCGAGGGGCTGTCGCGCGCGCTGACGGAACCGGCCCAGGCCGACAGCCATTGGCCGACCCTGGCGCAGACCATGCCGGTGCCGCCGGGCCTCGAACGCGCGTTTGCCGCCGTGCTGGCGGAGACCCTGCGGGCCGCGCTCGACGAGGCGGCGCCGCATTGCTGGCGAGACCTGGGCGAGTGCGACGCAGCGCCGTTACCCGAGGGTGCTGCTTGCCTTGCAGGCCTGATCGAGGCGCCGGCGGCCTTGCGCCGTATCCTCGGCGCGAGCGGACTGATCGAGGATATCGCCCAAGGCGACCGGTTGCAGGCCATGCTGTCACCCGGGCAGTGCCTGGTCACGCGCGACGGCAGGCTGTGGCGATGGGACGGGCTGCGACGGATGGAGTTTGACGCACCCTCCGCAGCCGCGGCCAGCCTGACGCAGCACAACAGGCTGCGCGAACTCGTGGCGCAGGCGAGCGCGGCGGCGGTGCATGGCGCGAAGCTTGCCGAGCGAGCGTCAGGCCAGCGTGCTCTGCACGTGGCGGCTGCCAGGCGCGTGGCGCAGGCCCGGGCGGCGCGTGACGCAGCCGAGCGCGACCTCGCCGAGGCGCGGACGCATGCAGCGGCTTTGGCAGCAGGCCACGCTGCCGCCCAGGCGCTGCTGAAGGCAATCCTGCCGCAACGCGATGCAGCGGCGCGCACCCGCCAAGCGGCCGGCTTGGCGCTTGACGAGGCGCGCGCCAATCAGGCCGCCTTGCCGCGTTTGCGGGACGCGCAAGATCGGCTGGCGGCGGCGGGTGCCCGCACGGACAGCGCCGTCGTGGTCGAGACCGCGGCACAGGCAACACGCGAGCGCACGGAGGCAGCTCTCGAGGCTGCACGAGCCGAGCAGGCGACCCTGCGGGCCAGGCACGCCGAGGCGGAAAGCCGGCTCGAGGCCTTGCTGCCGCAATGCCAACGGCTGCGCGCGCAGCACGAAGCGGCACAAGCCGACGCGGCGCGCGCCCGCATTGCCCGCGCGGCACTGCCGCCACCGGAGCAGACGCGCACGGCGCTCGCACAGGCGATCGAGGCGGCGACGCTGGCGCGGAGCGAAGCGGCGGCGCAGCGCCAAGCGCTTCACAATGCCGAGCAGCAGCGCGACCAAGCCAGCGCGGCCTATGCCGAGGCGGCCACCCTGGCCGCCCGGCTCGCCGCCCTCCAGGCCGAGGCCGCAGCCCTGCCAGACCTTGAAGCCGCGGGGGCGGCCAGCCTGCGGGCACGGCAGGCTTGGACGCAAGCCACGGAGCGGGAGACCGGCTGCCGCGAGACCCGCGCGCAGCTCGGCGCCGACGCGGCCGCATTGGAGGCGACCTGCGCCAATCTCGCCCGGGCGCATGCGGACTGGCTGCAAAGCGAGGCGTCGGCGCGCCAGAACCACGAAGAGGCGCTCGCGCGCCTGACCGAAGTGCTGCGCGCCTACACGGCCCTAGCTGAGGCGCCGGCGGCCGAGCAGCGCGCCGCACAGGACCGCACGCTGGCCGAGGCGGAGTCGACACACGCACTGGCCCAAGCGGCGCTGGAGCGTGCGGCACAATCGCTCAACGCGGCGCAGGCGGCGCGGCGCCAGGCGGAACTGGCGGTGGCGGACGCGACGCAGGCGGACCTGCGCGCACGCGGCCAGCTTGACCAGGCCGAGGCGATGCTGGCTCAGTTGCCCGAGCCGGACGGAAGGGAGGCGCCACGCGACCTCTCGGACGCCGCCGAGGCCAGCCTGCGACGGCGGATCGCGCGGCTCGGCCGCGAGCGCGACGAGATCGGGCCGGTGAACCTGCGCGCCGAGGTCGAGCGCGAAGCCGCACGGGCGCAGGCAGACGAGATCGCCCGCGAACACGCCGAACTGGAGGCCGCCATCGCCCGGCTGCGCGGCTCGATCGGCCATCTCAACCGAGAGGGGCGCGAGCGGCTGCTGGCGGTGTTCGCGTCGGTTGATGCGCAGTTCCAGGCGCTGTTCGCGCGCATGTTCAACGGCGGCCGCGCGCATTTGGCGATGGTCGGCGACGAGGACCCGCTGGCCGCCGGGCTGGAGCTGTATGCGCAGCCGCCGGGCAAGAAGCTGGCGGCTTTGTCGCTGCTGTCCGGCGGTGAGCAGGCGCTGTGCGCGCTGTCGCTGATCTTCGCGGTGTTCCGCTGCAATCCGGCACCGATCTGCGTGCTGGACGAGGTCGACGCGCCGCTCGACGATGCCAATGTCGGCCGCTTCGTGGCCTTGCTCGCCGACATGGTGGCGCAGACCGACACCCGCTTCCTGGTGGTCACGCATCACCAGCTGACGATGGCGCATATGGACCGGCTCTACGGGGTGACCATGCAGGAACGCGGCGTCAGCCGCGTGCTCTCGGTGGATCTGGCGGCGGCGGCGCTGGTCAGCGCCAGTGCGCCGGGATCCAGCGGCCGCGGCGGCCCCAATGGCCGGGGATCCAGGCGTGATAGCCCGGACGCCGCCTGACATAGACGCCGGGCACCCAGACATAGCGCACGCCGTTCCAGCGCCAGCCGCCGCGTCGCCAGATATGGCCCGGGCCCGGCGGCGGCGGCACCACCTCCACTGGCGGCGGCGGCAGCGGCGGATAGGCCGCGGCGAGCGTGGGCGCCAGCACGGCAGGTCCGGCGACGGCGAACAGCAAAGCGAGTGCGCGCAGATGTCGGGTCATGTCTATCCTCTTGAATCGTGGGGTGTCGGCGCAGGCGGGGTCAATGTCGTCTTCGGATGCTCCGGGAGGATCACCGGCGGCCGCGGCGGCTGCGCGAAATCGAAATCGCGGGTCAGGTCGCCGAGTGCTGCCGCATTCTCGCGTATGTCGGGGCGTCCGTCCGGACGCCCGTCGGTCGCCGGATTAAGCCTCGCGCCTTCCAGAAAGTCATCCTCGATGAATTTCAGGTAGGCGTCGAAGCTGACAGTCTGATGGTCAACAACGCCGCGCCGCGCGTAGGGGCTGATGACCAGGCCGGGCACACGCAAGCCATAGCCGAGGGCATCGACATGCGGCGGCACGACCTGGTCGTAGAAGCCGCCCCAATCGTCCCAGGCCAGGAAGATCGCGGTGCTGTCCCAGTCCGGGCTGCGCATCACGGCGTTGATCAGGGTCGTCACATAGGATTGGCCGGTGCTCACCAGCGCCGGCGGATGCTCGCTGTCGCGAAAGCTGGGGATCACCCAGGAGACCGCGGGCAGCGTTCCGGACCGGGCCGCGGTGAAGAAGTCGGCGACCTGTCTGATGTCGCCCTGCTGGTTGTCGGCATGCACGTCGCTGAATTGCGGCAGCACGTTCCAGATCGCCGGCACATGGTCCCGGCCGTGCCTGACGAGGTGCCGCATCAAAGGGGTAGCCGCCGGACTGTCGATATAGCTCGCCCACGTGACGTGATGGCGGTCGAGCAGCCAAGTCAGGTCTGTCCAGCCATAGGGGGTGGCGACGTCGCGGCGCGGACGCTTGCGCACGAGGGCGCTCCGGCAGCTTATCGGGTCAGACAGTGTCTCACATGTGGCTGACCAGCCCGAGACCATATAAAGGTGCGAGGGCAGGCTCCAGGACGCGACCGGCTCGAACATATGGTCCTGCAGCACGAACTCCCTGGCGTAGGCCCAGTAGTTCGGGATGTCGGAGGCGACGTGGTAGCCCATTACCCGCCGTGCGTCCTGACCGCCGCCCTCGCCGCAGTTGGGATCGGACGCGGCATGGCACTTCCTGCCACGCGCCGCCGCGGCCACGGCGATGAACCCGTCCATGCTGCCGCCATCGATGACGGCTGTCGCCGCGACCGCGGAGTGCGGACCGCCGCCGTTGCGGTCGCGATGGTCGACGAACGGCCGCACGCAAGCACCCGTAGCGCCGTCCGGGACGCAGACCGAAGGCACGCCGTCTTGCATCGGGATACCCTCGGCGCCTGGGAACGTGCCGAAATAGCTGTCGAAGGAGCGGTTCTCCTGCATGATGACGATCACGTGCCTGATCCTGTGGATGCCCGGCACCATGGCATGGGCCGGACCGCCGAAGCAGGCGATCATAATGGCCGCGAGACACCGACGCATCATGCTCTCCATACCGTCGTCCTACCGTTGAACGGCGGCCGGCGGCGAACCCGTCGCGCGCGCGGGATGACGCAGCGGGCCGCCGTGTTCCAGGCCGCGTGCCAGCACCGCCCGCTCGCCGGCGGGCAGGGTGGCGGCGAACTCGACGGCGACACCCTCCAACCTGGTGCGCAGCGCGAAATCGGCGTCGCGCGCGCGCGCCAAAGCGGCGTTGACGGCATCCCGGTCGAAGTGCGGCTGCACGAACAAACGTGCCGCCTCGAAGCGACTGGCACGGGCAGTTCGCGACAGGTCGCGATTGTCCTGGAGCACCTGGCGCAAAGTCTGACGGAAGCGGTGCCGGTCCGCCGCCGGCAGTCCCTGTCCGGCCATACGCAGCGGCCCGTGCGACATGCGGGCATACGGGCGCCAAACGTCTTGCCGCGAGAGCACAGCCAAGCCGCCGCCGATCGCGCCCAAGGCGAACACGTTAGCGAACAGCGAAACCGCGAGCAGCACGGCGAGGCGCTGCCGCGTCACTGATCGACCGGCGCGCCGAGCACGCGCAACCCGTAGAGCGGCCCGATCACCGGGTATGTGGCCGGTGTCGAGATCGCCATGAAGCTGGCTCCGGCCGCCACCCCGCCGGCGAGGGTGGCGGCGGCACCGAGGCTGGAGAGCCACAGGCGCAGGCGGCGCGCGCGCGCGCGGCTTTGGACGGCCGCCGCCGCGATCCGGCCGGCCAGGGCGGCGCCCGGCGGCGGCACGGTCCAGGCCGCCAAGGTGTCGTCAAGCTTGCCGGCGCCCGCCAGCATTGCGTTTGCGTCAGGGTGTTGGCGCAGATGCGCGCATGCCGCATCGCGTTCGGCCGCCGGCCAGCGGTCGAGATCGCCGCCGAATGCATCCGCCAGTGCTGCAAATCGCTCAGGGCTCACAGGTTGGCTCCCTCAAGCAAGACCCGCAGGGTCCGTCTGGCACGCGATAGCAGGCTTTCCACCGCCTCGACGCTGATCTCCAGGACCGCGGCGATCTCTATGTTGGAGCACGCCTGGTAGGTGTGCAGCATGATCGCCTGGCGCTGGCGCGGCGGCAGACCGGCCAGCGCCGACCTGACCCGCCGGGCGACTTCGTCGCTGGCAATCCGCTGGTCGGCGGCGGGGGCTGGATCGATCTGTTCCGGCGGCTCCGCCAGCAGCACCTCGCGGCGCCTGCGCAGGCGGTCGGTGCACAAATTCAGCACCACCCGGTGCAGCCACGTGTCGAATCGCGCCTCTCCGGTGCGCCAGTCGCGCGCCTGCCGCCAGGTCCGCAGCAAAGCCTCCTGCGCCACGTCGTCCGCTTCGCCGGCGTCGCCGAGCAGGCGCGAGGCAAGCCCATGGATGCGGGGAAGCTTGCGTGCGACCAGGGCGCGCAGTGCCGCGTCCTCGCCACGGCCCACGGCGGCCACCAGTTCCGCATCCAAATCCGCCTGCATCCGCACTCAGGACACTATTCTTCGACTGATGATGTCGCATCGCATCCGGGTCGCCGGCTCATGATAAGCGTTCAACGTGCGTGCGCGCCGGATCCGTCGCGGCTTCGGATTGGGCGTTATAGGCGCATCCCGCCGGAAGCCTCGATCCGCTGCCCGGTCATCCAGCGATTATCCGCCGAGACCAATGAAGCGGCGATCGGTCCGATGTCGGAGACGCGTCCCGGCCGCCCGAGTGCCGTCATCTCCGAGACCATCCGGTTCACCTGCGGATTGTCGCGCACCATGCCGCCGCTGAAATCGGTCTCGATTGCGCCGGGTGCCAGCGTGTTGGCGGTAATCCCGCGCGCGGCGAGCTCGACCGCGAGATAGCGGGTGAAGACCTCGACGCCGCCCTTCATCATCGCATAGGCGGACGAGCCGGGAAGCGAGGCTCGCGCCAGCCCGCTGGAGATGTTCAGGATCCGCGCGCCGTCGGCGAGCATCGGCAGTAACCGCTGGGTCAGGAAGTATGGCCCCTTGAGGTGCACGCGCATCACCTCGTCGAACTCATGCTCCGTGGTCTCGGCGATCGAATTGTGCAGGCTGGTGCCCGCGTTGTTGATCAGCACGTCGAAGCTCTTGCGCGTCCAGACGCGATCGAGCGTGCTCGCCAGCCGCTCCGCGAACGCGTCGAAGCTCGCGACATCACCGGCATCAAGCTGCAGGGCAGCGGCGCGTCGGCCACTCGCCTCGATGCCGCGCACCACCGCCTCCGCTTCGTCCTGGCGCGCACGCCAGGTCACGATGACGTCGGCGCCGGCGCGCGCGAGGTGCTCGGCCATGCCGCGCCCGAGGCCGCGGCTGCCGCCGGTCACAAGCGCGATCGTTCTGTCGGTCTGGTCCATCGGAATACTCCCTATCCTGGGTGGGGAGTGGATATGGCTGCTGGGTCGTCTCGAACAATTCGGGCGATCTTGCCATCAGCGTTCGAGTCGGGCGAACAATCCGGAATGGACAGACTCTCTGCCATGCGCCTGTTTGTCCGCGTCGTGGAGCGGCGCAATTTTCGCGCCGCCGCCGCCGACCTGGGTCTGCCGCGATCGAGTGCCACCGCCGGGATCAAGGCGCTGGAAGCCGAGCTCGGCGCGGCGCTGCTGCGGCGGACCACGCGCCATGTCGCACCGACCGAGGAGGGCGAGGCGTATCACCGTCATTGCGTCTCGGTGCTGGCCGACATCGACGACGCCGAAGCGGCGCTGCGCGGCGGCGGCGGCAACGCCCTGGGCGTGCTGCGCGTCGACACCAACGCCCACCTCGCACGCACCTGGCTGCTGCCCGAGTTGCCGCGTTTTCTCGAACGCCACCCTGGTCTGCGCTTCCATCTCGGCGAGGGCGACCGGCTGGTGAACCTCGTGCGCGAGGGCGTCGACTGCGTCATCCGCGGCGGCGAGATAGATGACAGCGATCTCATGATACGGCGCCTCGGCCTGCTCGCGGAGGTCACCTGCGCGAGCCCGGCCTACCTCGCGCGCCACGGAACGCCAAGCACGACTGACGATCTCGCCGGGCACGAGATGGTCGGGTTCGTTTCCTCGCGCACCGGCGGCGCACTGCCGCTGGGATTCGTCATCAACGGACGCGTGCGTGAGGTCACCTTGCCGGCGCGCGTCACCGCATCGAGCAGCGACAGTTGCGCGGTGCTCGCGCGCCTCGGACTGGGGCTGGTGCAGGCGCCGCTGATCCGCTTTGCCGACGATCTGAAGACCGGTGCGATGGTCGAAGTGCTCCGACCCTTTCGTCCGACACCGCTGCCGGTCTCGCTGCTCTACCCGCGGACCCGGCTGGTGCCATCCCGTCTGCGCGCCTTCATCGACTGGCTCGACGAGGTGCTGGTCCCGCATCTCACCGACTGAGCCAGGTTCAGTCCGCGGCGTCGGACCTGCGCGTTTTCCGCGGCGCCCCGGCGGTATCGGCCTTGGCGGCATCGGCGAGGGCGGCGGCGATGACCGGTGCCAGCGCCTCGGGATTGCGCAAATTGAGGTCACGCTGCGGGAACGGGAATTCAATTCCGGCGCGATGGTAGGATTCCCAAACCAGCAACCGCACGTCGCTCTCGACGTTGGCGGTGCCGTTGCGCGGGTCGCTGATCCAAAAGCGCAGCTCCAGGTTGACCGAGCTGTCGCCGAAGCCGGCCAGCAGGCAGACCGGCTTGGGGGTTTCGAGCACGCGCTCGACCTCGGCCACTGCTTCCAGCGCCAGCCGCATCGCCTCGCGTACGTCGGACTGGTAGCCGATGCCGAACGGCACGTGCAGCCGCACCAGGTCGTTCGAGTAGCTCCAGTTGATGACCCGCTGGGTGATCAGGTCCTCGTTCGGAATGAGGTATTCGGTGCCGTCGCGGGTGACCACCGAGACGAAGCGGGCGTTCAGCTTGGTAATCCAGCCGTAGGTGCCCTCGATCTCGATCACGTCGCCTGGCTTGATCGAGCGGTCCAGTAGCAGGATCACGCCGCTGATCAGGTTGGAGACCACCTTCTGCAGCCCAAAGCCGACACCCACGCCAATCGCGCCGGAGAACACCGCGAACGCCGTGAGATCGATGCCGACGGCGCTCAGCGCCACCACAACGGCCAGGGTGAGCAGGGTGACGCGGGTGAGCTTGGCGGCGAGCACCTGCATCGCGGGCGTAATGTCGCGCGACCGGTGCAGCCGGGTCTCGACCCAATGCGAGAGCAGGTTCGCGGCCCAGATCAGCACCACCAGCAGCAGCGTGCCCTTGAGCAGCAGCAGCACGCTCAGCCGCAAGGTGCCGACGGTGACTGCCATCTCGTTGAGCAGGCCGGCGGTCGGCCCGACCAGCCCGGCGATGTTGAGGGCCGCGATGACCCAGGCGGCGATGGCGAACGCCCGCGCCAACCGCGGGCTGCGCACCAGCGCCGAGCTGAGCCGGATGATGATCCAGGCCAGCGCCAGGCTCTCGAACAGGCGCAGCAATCGGGTCGGCAGACCGTTCGCGGCAAACCCGAGCGCCTCGAACCAAAGCAGCACGAGCAGCAGCAGCCAGGGGGTCGCGCGGCTGAGCGCCTCGGCGGCGCGGGCCAGCGGCGTGGTGCGCAGACGCGAGACCGTCGACATCGCCAGCCGGATGATGCGCGGGGCCAGCAGCCGGGTCAGCCCAAGCGCAAGCAGGCCGCCTGCCGCCTGCAGCAGGGTCGACCAGGCGACGACGTTGGCGTGCAGCCAGGCGAGCGCGAAAGCGGCCTGGGCATGCAGGAAAGCCTTGGCGGCGTGCAGGGTCATGCGCTGGAGTGTCGTGCCGGCAGCCGCACCGTCAAGGTATCGGTCAGCAACGAGGCCGTCCTGGCCACGATCCGCGCCTCGTCATAGAGCAGCATCGCCCGCGCCCGGCCGGCCTCGCCCATGCGCGCGCGCAGGGCCGCGTCGCCGGCGAGCGACGCGAGCGCCGCTGCCAACAGCTGGGGGCTGCCCGGTGGCACCAACAGGCCGGTCTGCCCGTCCTCGACCTGTTCGCGCGGGCCGCTGATATCGCTCGCCACGACCGGTAGGCCGGACAGCATCGCCTCGATCACCGACATCGGCAGCCCCTCGAAATGGCTCGGCAGGACGAAGATGTCGGCGGCCGCGAGCAGGGCCGCGATGTCGTCGCGGTAGCCGAGCCGCCTGAGGCGCGGGCCGAGCCAGGACGCGGTGAAATGTGCCTCGAGATCGTCGCCGTGATCCGAGGGCAGCCGCGACCCCACGACCCAGAGTTCGGCGTCGGGCACCGCTGCCATCGCGTCGAGCAGCTCCGGATAGCCCTTGTGTCGCACCAACCGGGAGACGGCGACGATCACGACCTGCTGCTCGGGCACGCCGAGGTCGCGACGCACTGCGGCCCGCGCGGTCGGATCGGGCCGGAAGACGGCCGGGTTGCGGCCATTGCCGACGGCGACCGGATTCGGATGGATGCGCAGTCGCCTGGCGTCATCGGCTTCGGCCATCGACACCGTGAAATAGCGATCGGTGATGCGGCCGGCCAGCCACTCCAGCACCAATGCCGCCACACGGCGCGGGCGCGATCCGGGCTGGTTGAACAGGAAGCCGTGGCAGGTATAGGCGATGATACCGACACCGCAGAGGCGGGCGGCCAAACGGGCGAGCAGGCCGCTGATCGGCATGTGAGCGTGCACGAGGTCCGGCCGTTCGGCACGGATCAGCCGCAGCAAGGCCAGCAGCGCCCGCGCCTGGGCCAAAAGCGAGAGACTGCGCGCTAGCGGCAGCGGCACGATGCGGAAGCCCTCGGCGCGCGGCTGCATGAGCAGCGGTCCGTCGGCGCAGACGCCGACCACCTCATGGCCGCGCGCGCGCAACTCGCGCATCAGCGGCAGCAGGAAATGCGCAAGCGAGAAATCGACGTTGGTGACTTCGAGGATTTTCACTCGTCCGCGCGACTGATCGCCCAGCGCACGATCTGCGGCTCGCCGGCGGCGTCCGGTTCCGATGTCGCTTGCGGCGGCGTTACCGTCACCGCGATCTGCCGGCTGACCCGTGGTGCGCCGGCGCCGAGATAGACGCTCTCGTCGATCGAGACCGCCCCACCCTCGATGCGCATCCGCCAGATACCGCCGGAGGCCAGTGTCAGCAGCACGCTGCCAGGCTCGGGATCGTGCTTTGCGGCCACGTCGGGGTGCAGATGGAAGCGCAGCACGAAGGCCAGCGGTGCGGGTGCCTCGACGAAATCCTCGCCGCGTATGTCCTCCCCGTTCTCGGCGAGATAAAGCCGGCGGCGCTGCATGGCGCCGAGCATCGGCTTGTAGCCATCATGGCTGAGATCGAGCCAATGCGCGCCGCCGGACTGCTTGTGCTCGATCTCGACATGCCCCGGGCGCCGGGCAATCCCGCCGGACTCGTTGAACTCCGAGGACGAGCGATCGGCGATTGTGACCACCGAATGCGCCGCTGTGCTGCGCAGAGCCTGCCGCCAAGCCGGGGTAATGCCGGCGCCGCAATTGACGACCAGTCGCTCGCGCCCGATGGAAAGTTCAAACGACAGGGTGCCGGCATGGGCGAGCATGTCGTAGCCGGTCGGCGGCGGCGGTCCGGCATCGACAAATAGCAGGCTGCGGCCGGCCTGCAGACGGATGAAGCCACCCTCGGGCAGGGCTGCCTGCACAGACCGCCCGCGCGCCGCCTGTGCCAGCACCAGGTCGATCAGTGCCGGGGCCTCTTCGTGCGAGCCGTTGAACAGAGCGAGACCGCCGTCGGTATGACGCAGCGTGCGCAGGGCCGGGGTCATGCGGTCGAGGGCGGCGGCGAGCGCCAAAGGGGCCGCGATCTGACCCGTCTGCATCAGTGCCCGCATCTCGGCGAGTTCGCGCAGGGCGGCGAGATGCGCCCCCGGGCTGCGCTCGACATGGCAGCCGTCGAGCAGCACCTGGCGGCCGATCTCGGCGGCGATATGGCGCATGTAGCGGGTCAGCAGATGGTTCTGCTCGGGCAGCGCCACCGCGCAGGCGAGCAGGCCCTTATAGGCGACCAGCGCACGGTGATCGTGCGTCGGGCAGGGCACCAGGGCAGCGAGCGTGCGACCGTCGATCAGCAGCCGCGTCATCAGCCGCTGCTTGAAATGGTCGTCAGCGGAAGCGGCGAAGAAGTCGTAATGCGCAAGCCACGCATGCACCCGCGCACCGATCACGTCGGGTGCCCGCGCCAGCGGATCGGCGGCCGGCTGCCCCAGCCAGTCGGCGACCAGGGTGCGAGCGCGAAGCCGGGCGCCATCGGTGCCCAGCGCCCGCAGGTCGCGCAGCCAGGTGAAGCCATGCGCATGCGCGGCCAGCAAAGGCGCGCCCCCGGTGGCGGCCTGGCTTTCGCCCGGGACCAGCGGATGCACCAGACCGCGATAAAGCAGTTCGCCCTTCATCAGCCGCGCCCCGAGCGACGGATCCCCTGGCCACAGGTCGCGGATCGCCTGTTGCGGCGCATCCGGCACCCGGCTCATCCCAAGCGAGCTTGCGAGCCCCGGCAGGCGGGCGATGGAGAGCCGTGCATCAAGCGTCCAACGCCGCATGTCCATCAGCCGGCTCCGGCGCGCAGTGACGCGATCGCATGACCATAATCGGGTGCTGCAAAGATCGAGGTGCCGCCGATCATCACCGTCGCGCCGGCGTCGATGCAGCGACGCGCGGTGAGGGAGTCGATCCCGCCATCGACCCCGATCGGACTGTCGCGGCCACGCTCCGTCAGCATGGCCCGGATCCGGGCGATCTTCGGCAGCATGGTCTCGATGAATTTCTGGCCGCCGAAGCCGGGATTGACGGTCATCACCAGCACCATGTCGGCGATTTCGAGCACCTCGGCAATTGCCTCGACGGGCGTCGCCGGATTGATCGCGATGCCGGCCGCGACACCAAGCGATTTCACCGTCTGCAGCGACCGGTGGGTATGCGGGCCGGCCTCGATGTGCAGGTGGATATGCTGCGCGCCGGCCTCGGCGAAGGCGGCGAGGTAGGGGTCGACCGGCGCGATCATCAGATGCACGTCGAACGGCAGCGTCGTGCGCGGCCGCAACGCCCGTAACAGTTGCGGACCGAAGGAGAGATTGGGGACGAAGTGCCCGTCCATGATGTCCAGATGCAGCCAGTCGGCGCCGCCGACCTCGATGGCCGCCACTTCCTCGGCCGCGCGCGAGAAGTCCGCCGCCAGCAGGCTCGGGGCCACGATGATGCCGGATCGATCCGGAGGCGCGGATGTCATGACGCCATTCGACACAACAGGCTCCGGAGGCGCAAGGGTCGGGGTGCACGGCTTGCCGCAGTTTGGCGAGTCTGATGGCCGCCACCAGATCCTGACGTTGATGATCCGAGGATTTCGCCCCTGTGATCGACACTGGAGAAGACGCCCTAGAACGGTGTCGGGGGGATCCTCTACCTGCCACGCACCCGTCGGCCCAGGCATCCGACAGCGATCTTCATGACGTCCGCCTCGTGCAGGAGCATGAGTTTGGGAATGACTGAGTTCACGAGCACGAACTGAAGTTGAGCCCGCTCGTATGTGATCTCTGCGATCGGGTCGTAGTCAGCCGTTTCGCGTTCCTCAAGTCCCTGAACGAACGCTTGAGCGATGCTGCGCAGATCATCGCCGGCGTTCGAATCTTGCCTGGTCAACGCCTTGCAAACTGTCTTGACCTCGTTATG
The DNA here is from genome assembly GCF_965276875.1 of Lichenicoccus sp. Taxonomy (GTDB): domain Bacteria; phylum Pseudomonadota; class Alphaproteobacteria; order Acetobacterales; family Acetobacteraceae; genus Lichenicoccus. The sequence continues at coordinate 1,822,734 of NZ_OZ255701.1, forward strand.
CCCAAAGGAGCGGTAGATGTCCCGATAGTCCGGGGTTCCCCGGAGGGCCTTGCCAACGAGGCGGTCGGTGACTCTCTCAAGTATCGAGTGGAAGAGCGCGTAGTAGGTAGTCGAGATGGAGCGGCGCAAATCTCCCTCCGACGGTAGTGTCCAGCTCACATCTCGACTTAACGGACCCTTCGGCTGCGGCACTGGGGTCCAGCCAAGCAAACGCTTGCTCGTCTCAAGCAAAGCCGGGCCGTGGATCATGAGAAGGCGGCCGCTCTACCGAGCCGGCTGGAGGGTGATGTTTACGTAGGGATAGTCCTCGATTCCAATGGCAACGAGCTGGTCCCGGATCGAACGGCCAACCTTCATTTCCATGTCAACCTGGGCTTCGGGCGACAGATCTTTCCTTTGGACAATCGTGTAGAAATAGGCTCGGTCCCCCGTCCCATCGAGCCGCTTCTCGACGACGACGTCGTCGGGGCTGACACCCTCGCCAATAGACTCCATCGCCTGGATGGCAACATTCCTGGGATCGACTGCCTCGTTAAATATGGAGCCCATATCGAAGTTTTTGAGTGCACTCCGGTCCTCTGTCAAGCAAACACCCGTGCCCCATACCTTCTCGTTGCGAGTGCCTGCTTCTCCAAAGCTGGCAACTTCCCTGTCCTGCGTCCTGATCCCACCCGGAGCCGTCGCGCGGCGCAATCGTTTCATGATTTAAGCAATCGCGCGGCGAAGAACCCGTCCATGCCGCCCTGCTCCGACCACAGGCCGGGATGCGTGCGCAGCCAGCCATCCGCCGTGCGCGCCTCTGGCAGCACGGCAAGCTCCGCGGCACTGAACGGCGCTGGCCGCAGACCCAACTCCGAGCCGCTGAACAGTCCCGCAACCAGGGCGGCATTGATGCGGTCCTCACCTTCCTCGCGCTGCATCGAGCAGACCGCGTACAGCAGCCGGCCGCCCGGTCGCAGCATGGCGGCCGCGGCGGCGATCAGCCGATCCTGGGCGGCGAGCAGCGGCGGCAGGTCAGAGGCGCTGCGCGTGTGCCGCACATCGGGGTGCCGCCGGATCGTGCCGGTGGCGCTGCACGGCGCATCGAGCAGCACCGCATCGAACAAAGCGGTGGGTCGCCATGTGGTGGCGTCAGCCTCGATCACCGTCGCCGGCAGGCGCAGCCGCTCAAGGTTCTGCCGTAGCCGCGCCAGCCGTGCTGGATCGCGGTCGACGGCCGTGACCTGCGCACCGCTGGCGGCGAGCTGCGCGGTCTTGCCACCGGGAGCGGCGCAGAGATCGACGATGCGCTCTCCCGGCCGCGGCGCCAGCAGCCGCACCGGCAGCGTCGCGGCGGCGTCCTGCACCCAGAACGCGCCCGCTTCGTAGCCGGGGAGTTCGACGACGCGGGTCCCCGCCGGCAGTCGCACGCTGCCGTTGGCCAGCCGCACGCCGCCTTGGGGGATCGGCGCTCCCTCGCGCAGCGTGAGATCCAGCGGTGCCTCGTGGCGCAGCGCCTCCGCGACTGGCCGCGCCTGGCGGCCCCACGAAGCCCATAGCCAGGCCGGCACGTCCAGCCTGGCCTGGTCCAGGCCGTCGAGGGCGGCGACACCGGTGTCTGCCACCCTTCGCAGCACCGCGTTGACCAGCCCGCTAAAGGCCGCGAGCCGGCGCGCCCTGGCGAGGTCGACGATGGTGCCGACAGCCGCATGCGCCGGCGTCTGCAGGAACAGCACTTGCGCCGCACCGAGCAGCAGCAACAGCTGCACCTCCTGCGGCGGCGTCCTGCTCAGCCACGGCCGCAGCACCGCGTCGAGCGTGCCCAGGCGCCGCAGCACCGTCGCCGCCAGCCGGTGCGCCGCCGCGCGGTCGCGCGCCGGCACCGCCGCATCCGCACGTTCCAGCGCATCCTCCAGGCTGCCGCGTCGGTGCAGAACCACGACCAGGATGTCATAGGCGATCTCGCGGGTCGGATCGGCGCCGGGGCGATGCTGACGAGCCGGCACGGTCTTCCTGTATGTTGACACTCTGTTCACGTTTTCCCGGTAAGCTCGGATCAGAAGGATGCACGAGCAGATCGCACGTGCCCCGGCCGCGGACCAGGGGACGCAGGCCGCAATCCCTCTATTGGTGTGGGGGAGGTTTACCGATGGCTGCGTCGCCGCCTGTGAGCATCGAATGGAGTCATGCGCGCGAGGCACAGCTGCCGGCTGCGCGCTGCGTGTCGCTGCCATTCACTGCGCCGGCGCTGACCAGCATGCGTGTGCGACGGGCGCCGCAGGGCGGACTCGAAATGCTGCTGATAAATCCCGCCGGCGGCCGCGGCGTCTATATCGCACGCTGGTCGGCGCTGCGGGCCTTCGCCGCACCCAGCTTGCACGACATCCTGCTCGCGGAACGGATCGCCGCCGCGATCGCCGCTGGTGCCGCGCTGTCGCCGGCCATCATCCGCGATGCCGCCTTCGCGGTCGCGACCGCTGGTCACGCCGGCCGGCGCCTGGCCAAGATCGCCGATGAAACCCATGCCGCCCGGCAACTCGGGCTGCGCCGGATGCGCGCCCACCTGCTGCTCGAACTCGCCCGCCACCACGATCTTCCCGGCAGCCATTCCGCCCTCAACGACCCCTGGTCGACGCAGCCGCAGGAAGAGAGCGGCTGGCTTGCCGCGGCGCCGGCGCTGCTGGCGCCCAAGCTGCACCTGCCGGCCGGCGAGCTCGCCGATGCCATGCTCGCCATCGCCAGGCTGGCCTTGCCGATCGGTGCCGGTCCACGTGCCGAGGCGGCTTATTTCCCCCGCGTGCTGCGATTGCTTTGCAAGGCCCGGGTCTGCAAGGAACAAGGGGGCAGCGGCGCCATCGACGACGCCATGCATAATCGCCATGTCGAGGCGAACGCGGCGTTGCGCCAGGCGCGCGCGGTACTCGCCAGGCCGGCCGCCCTGGTTGCCGCCTGGCGCGAGGACGCGGCCAAAGTGCGCCCGCTTCTCGAGCAGCCGGACTGGCTGCTCGATGGCTGGGACCGGCTCTGCCTGCTCGATCCCGAAGCGACCGAGGCCGCCGCTCTGTTGCAGATGCTGCTTTATGACGGCGACAACGACAAGACCGTCCGAAGGGTCGAACTGGACGCGGCGGCACCGATGGCGCTTAACGCTGCCGCTGCCTGCTTCGAGTTGCAGTCCCGCAACGAGGCGATCCGCATGCGCGAGTTGCAGTTGCACGACCCCGACCAGGCCGATCTCGATGATTGAAGGAGGCGCGATCCGCGATCTCGCCAAGGATCTGCGCGACGCCAGCGACAGCGCCATCCTACGGGTGACCGGCATGATCGACCGGCTGCCGGAGCGCGGCGCCAGCGACCGGCTGCTGGACGGCTTGCGTCCGCGGCTTTGCGCCTTACGGCCGCCGCGGCCGCTCAATTTCAGCCGGGCGCTGTTCATGCCGCTCGACGCGGTGATCGTGCCGCCGAACCAATGGCACGTCTCCGACGGCACCATCCCGCGCAGCCTGATCGCACCGGTCGCAGCCCTGGTCGAGTCGCAGTACCCGGAGCTGCCCTCGCTGCAGGCAATGCTCGCCGCCGGCAAGCTGCCTCAGGCCGCCTTCTGGCGGCAGGCGGCCGAAATCCTGTCGGCGAGCCCGATGCCGGACTCATGGCGCGCTGCGGAGTTCCAGACCAGCACCGGTATTGCGCCGCAGGCGCTGACGCCCCTGCTCGCCGCGATACGCGTGGTGTTCGCCCATGTTGGGCTGTTTCGCGCAAATGGTCGCAGTGCTACGCTCGGCGCCCCCGCTTGGCACGAGTCGGCGTGGCGCGCGCCAGCGGTCCAGTCGCTGCGGCCGCTCCTGCTCGCCGCGGCTCGCTCCGGTCCGACCACCTGGAGCGTGGTCCTGACGCTGCTGTTCGAGCAAAGCACGGAGCCGGCGGCGCTGGTTGAAACCGTCACCGCGGTGACCGCCGAAACCCGTCTGGCGGCGCCGCTCGGCGACGGCCTGCGCCGTGTCATCGGCGCCGTGATCGACAAGCTCGACCAGGCCGCGCCGCAGCCAAGCCCGGGTTCGGTGCTGAGCGATGCCGCACTCGACGCGCAAAGCCTGCGCGCCGCCCGGCTGGCGGGCTTCAGCGCATTGCGCGGCGAGATGGTCGGTTTTGCCCGGAGCCTGACGGCACGCCGCCAGGAAATGGCGTCGGAATGTGCGGCACAGCTCGCAGACGGCCTGAATTCGGCGCCGACCGCTTGCGCCGCGTCGGGCGAGGCCGCGTCTTGCATGCCGGGCACGCCGGAAGAACGACAAGGGGCCGCGGAACGCCTGGAATCGCGCCTGAAGGCGCTGCGCAGGCTCGACCTCGCGGCGCGACCGCTGGGTGAGGCACAGACGCACGAGACGCTGCTGGCCCAAGCCGCCGCCTTTTATTGCGGCAATGATGGGCCGGCCTGGCTCGAACGAGGAGACCGGCTGCGGCTTTGCGAGATCCTGGTCGGGGCGGAGGCGGCACTGCGCCTGGCGGGAATGTCGTGAGGCTCACGATTGCGCGCGCTTGACCCCGGGACCGTCACAGCCGAGCCTCGACACTATGCCGACACCCTCCCCGCTGGAGACCATCCGAGCCCGCATCGCCGCGGCCGCGCGCGGGTGCGGCCGGCAGCCGGACGCCATCGCGCTCGTCGCCGTCTCCAAGACCCACGATGCCGAGCGCATCGCCGACCTGTTGCGGCGAGGCCATCGGCGGTTTGGCGAGAACCGCGTCCAGGAAGCGCAATCGAAGTTTCCAGCACTGCGGGCCGCGGCGCCGGACCTGCTGCTACACCTGATCGGGCCGCTGCAGACCAACAAGGCGCGCGATGCGGTGCGCCTGTTCGACGTCATCGAGACGCTGGACCGGCCGCGGCTTGCCGACGCGATCGCCCGCGCGGCGGAGCAGGAGGGGCGGCTGCCGGAGTTGCTGGTGCAGGTCAATATCGCCGACGAGCCGCAAAAGGCAGGTGTCCCGCGCGGCCAAGCGGAGACCTTTATCGAAGCCTGCCGTGTCCGGTTTGGCGCGACGCTGACCGGCCTGATGTGCATCCCGCCCGAGGGGCAGGACCCGCTGCCGCATTTCCGCGAACTGGCACGCATTGCCGGCGCCTCCGGACTGACCGGCCTATCGATGGGCATGTCGGGGGATTTCGAGACCGCGATTGCGGCAGGTGCGACGGAGGTGCGGGTCGGCTCGGCACTGTTCGGCGCGCGTCCGGCAGCAGAACCCGTGCCGCTTGCCACCCGCGCCGAATGAGCCGTATGGGGGCGCTTGCATCACCCCCTGGAGCCCTTCATGAGCCGTGATGCCGGAGTACGCACAAGCGACTCCCAGCTCGCATCGCCCACAAGCCTCGACCCGGTCAGCCAGGAGATCGCGCCGCACGATCGGCGCAAGAAAGTCGGTGTCGCTTCGGTGCTCGCCGTGCTCGGCGTCGTCTACGGCGATATCGGCACCAGCCCGCTCTATGCGCTGAAGGCCACGATCGCCATCATCAGCAACAAGGCGCCTTCTCGCTGGGAAGTACTTGGCATAGAGAGCCTGATTTTCTGGTCGCTGATCCTGGTGGTGACGATCAAGTATGTCACTCTGATCATGCGGGCCGACAATAACGGCGAGGGTGGCATCGAATCCCTGATGGCGCTGGCGCAGCGCGTGTCCCCAGGCAACCGGTTGCGCGCCCTGCTGGGACTGGTCGGTATCATCGGCGGCTGTCTGTTTTTCAGCGACGGCACCATCACGCCGGCGATCTCGGTGCTGTCGGCGGTAGAGGGCCTGGAAGTCAGCCTGCCTTCGATGCACGAGGTCGTCGTGCCCGCCGCGATCGTGATCATCATCGCCTTGTTCAGCTTCCAGTATCGCGGCACCGGCAGCGTCGGCCGCATCTTCGGACCGGTCATGACCCTCTGGTTCGCCAGCATCGGCGTGCTCGGCGCCATCGAGGTCGTCAAGCATCCGTTCGTGCTGCACGCGCTGCTGCCCTCTCACGCGGTAATCTTCATCTGGGATCACGGCTGGATTTCCTTCGTCGCCCTCGGCGCCGTGGTACTGGCGGTGACCGGCGCGGAGGCGCTGTATGCCGACATGGGTCATTTTGGCAGGCCGTCGATCCGGCTCGCCTGGCTCTGCTTCGTACTGCCGTCTTTGGCGCTCAATTATCTCGGCCAAGGCGCGCTGATCATCAATCACCCCGAGGCGGTCGCCAACCCCTTCTTCCTGCTTGGTCCGCACTGGGCACGGTTGCCGATGGTGGCGCTGGCTACGGCGGCGGCGGTAATCGCCAGCCAGGCCATGATCACCGGCGCCTACTCGGTCGCGCGCCAGATCGTGCAGCTCGGCTACCTGCCGCGCATGCGCGTGCTGCACACCAATCCCGACGAGGAGGGGCAGATCTATGTCCCCCAGGTCAATCGCGCACTGATGATCGGTGTGCTGCTGCTGGTGGTGGCATTCCGCTCCTCAGACGCGCTGGCCTCCGCCTACGGCATCGCGGTGACCGGCACCTTCATGTGCACCAACGTGCTGGCGATGGTGGTGTTCAGGCGTCGCTATGGCTGGTCGCGCTTCGCCGCGATCGGCACGTTCGGCTGCTTTCTGGTCATCGACGGCACCTTCTTCGCCGCCAACGCGCTGAAGATCCCGCAAGGCGGCTGGGTGCCGGTGTTGCTCGGCTGCGTGCTCACGGCGCTGATGACAAGCTGGAAACGCGGACGCGAGCTGCTGGCGTTGCGCTGGAAGCAGGACAGCCTGCCGCTCGCCTCCTTCCTTGCCCGACTGCCGCAGTCGCGCACAATCCGGGTTCCCGGCATGGCGGTGTTCCTGACCGCCAACCCGGACTTCGTGCCCGCCTCGCTGCTGCACAATCTCAAGCACAACAAAGTGCTGCACGAGAAGGTGCTGTTCGTTACCATCCAGAACCTGGACCGTCCCGAGGCAGGCGGCGACCGGCTCGCTGTCGAGGAGCTGGCACCTGGCATCCACCGGGTTCTGCTGCGCTACGGCTTCATGGAGAGCCCGAACCTGCCACGAGCGCTCGAAGACCTGCGCGATCACGGCGTCTCCTTCGATGCGATGCAGGCGAGCTACTTTGTCAGCCGTGAGGTTCTGGTGCGCGCCACCATTCCGCGCATGCCGATCTGGCGGCTGTCGCTTTTCCTGGTGATGGCCCGCAATGCCGTGACCACCACAGAGTTCTTCCGGATACCGAGCGACAGGGTGGTGGAACTGGGCGTCCGCGTCGCGATCTGATGACGCCCCTCGCGCTCTATGTCCATTGGCCGTTCTGCCTCGCCAAATGCCCGTATTGCGACTTCAACAGCCATGTGCGCGAGGTGGTGCCGGAGCGTCGCTTCGCCGCCTGCCTGGGCCGCGAACTGGCGCACGAGGCGGCACGGCTGAACCGCGACGGCACCCGGCGGCTCGGCTCGATCTTTTTCGGCGGCGGCACGCCAAGCCTGATGGAGCCCGCCAGCGTCGCCGCCCTGATCGAACAGGCGTGCGCGCTGTTCACGCCGGCCGAGGACCTCGAAATCACGCTTGAGGCCAATCCGACCAGTGTCGAGGCCGGCCGCTTGCGCGGCTTTCGCGACGCCGGAGTGAACCGTCTCTCGCTTGGCGTGCAGGCCCTCGACGACGCGGCCTTGCAACGGCTCGGGCGCGGGCACTCGGCGCGCGAGGCGATCGCGGCCCTCGAACTTGCGCGCACGTTGTTCGGACGGATTTCCTTCGACCTGATCTACGCGCGCCCAGACCAAAGCCTGACCGCCTGGGACCAGGAGTTGGGCACGGCACTCGACCTGGTCTCGGACCATCTCTCGCTCTACCAGCTCACCATTGAGCCGGGCACCCGCTATGAGGCGCTGCATCGCCAGGGGCTGATCACGCTGCCCAATGACGACGACGCGGCGGCCCTCTACGAAGCGACGGCCAGCATCGCCGCCCGCCACGGTCTCGCCGCCTACGAGGTGTCGAACTATGCCCGCCCGGGGGCAGAAAGCCGGCACAACCTCGCTTATTGGCGCTACCAGGATTATGCTGGAATCGGCCCCGGCGCGCATGGCCGGCTGACCCTCGACGGTGCCCTGCACGCCACCCGTCGGCATCGCGCGCCGGAACCCTGGGCGGACCTGGTCGAGCGGCACGGCACCGGCGAGACCAGCACCGCGCCGCTCTCGGCGCGCGACCGCGCGCGCGAGATGCTGCTGATGGGGTTGCGGCTGTCGGAGGGCATCGATGCCGAGGCGTTCGCCGCGCGCACCGGCACGGCGCTCGCGGCCGCACTCGACAGCGACGTCCTTCAGGCCGCAGGCGACGAGGGGTATCTGGTCTGGCACGGCGATTGCCTGGCTGCGACACCAGCCGGGCGATTGCGCCTGGACGCGCTGCTCGGCGCGCTGGTGCTGTAGGAGGAGCCTCGCTTGCGTTTGATTGTCGCCGCCCTGCTGCTGCTGGCCAGCCTGTCGCCGCGCGTGGCAGCGGCTGGCCGCCCCGCCCAACTGGTCATCGAGGATAATGACTTCCTCGGCCCGGGTGGCTCCGACCTGCAATCGACGATCCCGCTGCTGGGCGATCGTAACGTGCGGGTGCTCGGATTCACCGTCGTCGTCGGCGACGCCTGGGAGAACGCGGCGTCCGCGCATCTGCGACGCTTCCTTGAGATCGCCGGACGCGGCGACGTGCCGGTATTCGACGGCGCCACCTTGCCGCTGCTCGACAGCGTCGCCCGCATGCGCGTCTGGGAGGCACAGTACGGCACGATCCCGTGGAAGGGGGCGTGGGGCGGAGTCGGCTCGATCAAGGGCGTCCCCGACAGCCAACCGCCGGTGCCGACATTGCCGGAAGGCGCGCCGCATCTTGCCGCGTCGAGCGAGCGCGCCGCCGATTTCCTGATCCGCGCGGTGCATGCGCATCCGCACCAGGTGAGCATCGTCGCCGCCGGGCCGCTGACCAACCTGGCCCTCGCCGTCCGCCTCGATCCAAGCTTCGCGCAGGCGGCCAGGCAGCTCGTCTTCATGGGCGGTCTGCTCGATACCAGCATGGAGAGCGTCACCGGCAACGCCGATTACGCCTCCGACTTCAACATGATCTTCGACCCGGAGGCGGCGCACATCGTGCTCACCGCGGACTGGCCGCGGATCGTCTCTGTCGGCAATGTGTCGAACAGCCTGATGATGACGAAGGCGCTGATGGCACGCGTCGCGGCCACCCACACCCCGCTCACCGCCTATTTGCGGCAGTATTATCAAGCGCTGCCGATGTGGGACGAAATGACCGCGGCGGTGGCGGTCGATCCGTCGCTGGTGACCCGCTCGGTGGTGGCACGTCTCGACATCGACACCAGTCACGGCATGGATTACGGCCACGCCCATGTATGGCCCCCAAGCCTGGCTCCCAAGGCCATGGACCTGCGCCCGGTGGTCATCGTGCAGGCCATCGACACCACGCGTTTTCTCGACAGCCTCGTGCACGAGGCGCAGGCGATCGGCCGCAACCCCTGACGACCGGAGAAAGCCCGTGCTACCAGGGCACCATGCTGCACCTGATCAAACTTGCTGTCGGAGTCGCGGACCTCGCGGCTCTCGGGCAACGGCAAGCCGAGCGGAGGGACCAGGACGGCCGCCCATTCCTGCGCACGCGCAGCTTTCCGCGACGAGCCGCGGAGATCCTCGATGGCGGCTCGATCTACTGGGTCATTTCCGGAGTGCTCTTGTGCCGACAGCGCGTGGCCGCCATCGCCGCCGACCGGCGCGAGGATGGCACGCCCTGCACCGCCATCGCGCTGGACGGTGATGCGATCGCCGTGCTGCCGCGACGGGTCCGCGCCTTTCAGGGCTGGCGCTATCTGCGGCCGGACGACGCGCCCGCGGACCTGGGCGCGCCGGACCAGACGCGCGGCGACGTGCTGCCAATGGCGATGCGCCGCGACCTGGCGGCGCTCTGCCTGCTCTGAACTGTGACATTTACGCCTCGTCCCCGGGTATCACGCGCAACCTGCGATTGATTACCGTCGAGGTTTTCGCCACCATTCGTGCCCATGCTCCGGATGCTGCTTCTCGGCGTCGTCCTGGCGCTGTCGGCCTGCGCCGGCGGCGGTCGCCTGGCTTATGGTCCCGGCCGCACCGACTATCCCCAACCCGGGCCACGAGGCGATCCCTGGCGGCCCTATATCCGGGCGGCGGCACGCCGGTTCGAGGTCCCGCCGCGCTGGATACGCCTGGTGATGATGCGCGAGTCCGGCGGCCATGAATACCGCTACGGCCGGGCGATCAGGTCCGCCGCCGGGGCAATGGGGCTGATGCAGCTGATGCCCGAGACCTACGCCGACATGCGGGCGCAGAACGGTCTGGGCGGCGATCCCTACGAGCCGCACGACAATATCTTTGCCGGCACCGCCTATATCCGGCTGCTCTACGGACGCTATGGCGCGCCGGGGTTTCTCGCCGCCTACAATGCCGGGCCGCAGCGGCTCGACGACTATGTCAGAAGCGGCCGCCGGCTGCCGAACGAGACGATCGACTATGTCGCCGCCCTCGGCCCCGAGCTCGGCGCGCGCGCAAGCGCGCCGGTGCAGGTGGCCTATGCCGCGCCACCCCCGCGACGCCGGCGACGCGGCTTCTGCGTACAGGATCCCGACGCCGCCTACGACCCCAGCTCCGAATGCGCCCCCGCGCCCCCCGAGCCCCAGGCTCAGCCCCAGCCGCAGGTCATGCAGGTGGTCGCGAGGGTTCCCGTGGGGGCCTGGGCGGTTCAGGTCGGCGCCTATGGCTCCCCGGCGCAGGCGCACTTCGCCGACACCATGGCGCGCGCCGCCGCCTACGGGCCGCTGGCCGAAAGCCGCAGCCTGGTGCAACCCACCAGCCGCTTTGGCGGCACGGTGCTGTATCGCGCCAGATTGATCGGTCTTGCGCGTAATGACGCCGCTGCCGCCTGCGGCGCATTGGCGCAACATGGCATGGTGTGCATGATCGTTGCCCCCGGGAGCTGATCGATCAGGAGGCCAGCATGACCCACATTATCGACCTTGCCCCGCACGACCCGCTCCCTGATGGTCCGGCGCTCGTGTTGCTGCGCCGCTTCGAGGAGGACGACCCCAGGCGGATCATGATCGAGATCGTCGCGCTGGACTCCCACCACACGGAGTCCAACGCCCGGCTGACAGACGATCATGGGCGCCCGATGTCCTGGGAGGACGCCACGGCGCATGCGATGCGGACCGCGACGGACGCGCGGTTCGAGGCGCTCTACCGGATTGACCGGCTCGCCGGCCCGCGTGAGACCGAGATCGTGTCGCATAACGGCGACCACGCGACCAACATGGAGAACCTCGAAGATTTCGATCCGGAGGACGGCGAACCCGGAACCGACATGCGCGACCGCGGCAATAGCGGCGCCCCCCGGCGCTTTTAGCCCGCCGCGTGCATCGCCGGCCAGTCGGAATAGCCGACCGCGCCGCCGCCGTACCAGTATTGCTTCGGCGCCTCGGCAAGCGGCGCGCCCGTGCGCAGGCGGGCGACCAGATCCGGGTTCGCGAGGAATGGCCTGCCGAAGCTGAACAGGTCGGCGTCGCCGCGTGCCAGGGCCTGCTCCGCCAGGTCGAGGGTGTATTGGTTGTTGGCGATGTAGGCGCCGGAGAAGCGGCGTCGCAGGGAAGCAAAATCGACATCCGGCGACTCGCGGGTGAGCTGTGTCACACCTTCGATGCCGTGCATGTAGAGCAGCCCAGCCTGCGACAGCGCGTCGATATAGGCGCCGTAGGTGTCCATCGAACTGCTGTCCAGCGGCGTGCTGCCCGGCATCGTGGTGGCCGGCGAGACCCGGATCCCGACCCGCTGGCCCCCGCCCCACACCTCGGTGACGGCGCGGACGACCTCGAGCGGAAAGCGCAGGCGGTTGAGAACGGCGCCGCCATAACGGTCGGTGCGCCGGTTCGTGCTATCGCGGATGAACTGCTCGAGCAGGTAGTTGTTGGCGGAATGGATCTCGACACCGTCGAACCCCGCCGCCTTGGCGCAGGCTGCCGCGTGGCGGTAGTCCTCGACGATGCGCGGGATTTCGTCGGTCTCCAGGGCGCGTGGCGCGACATGGTCCTTCAGCCCGTCATTGGTGAAGGCCTGGCCCTCCGGACGGATCGCCGACGGCGCCACCGGCAGCGCGCCGCCATGCAGGTCGGGGTGCGAGATGCGTCCGGTATGCCAGAGCTGCAGGAACATCCTGCCGTCACGGCGATGCACCGCCCTGGTCACGCGCTGCCAGGCCTCGACCTGCGGATCCGACCAGATCCCCGGAGTCATCGCATAGCCCCGCGCCTGCGGCGAGATGTTGGTGGCCTCGCTGATGATCAACCCGGCCTCGGCGCGCTGGGCGTAGTAATCGGCAGCGAAGTCCGGCGGCACGCCGTCCTCCCCAGAGCGGCTGCGGGTCAGCGGCGCCATGACGACACGATTGGCAAGGCGCAGGTCGCCCAAGGTCACGGGCTCGAGAATCGGATTGGGCATGAGGTAACCTTATACCTGGGAAGGGGGCGGCCTGACCGAGACGACCTGGGCGTTGAGGAACGACCGCAGGCCGAAATGCGACAGCTCGCGACCATAGCCGCTGCGTCCCACGCCGCCGATCGGCCAGCGCGGGTCTGACGCTGTGGTGCCGTTGATGAAAACACCGCCGGTGTGCAGGGCTCGCGCCATCGTCCGGGCGCGCGCCAGATCCGCGGTCCAGAGATTGCCGCCAAGCCCATAGGCGCTGGTGTTGGCGAGTGCTACCGCCTCGTCGGCGTCGTCAACGACGGTGAGTGCGGCGAGCGGCCCGAAGGTCTCGGCGTCGAACGCCACCATTCCCGGTCGCACCCGCTCCAGCACGGTCGGCGCATAGAAATTGCCGGGCCCCTCGATCGCATGGCCGCCTAGCGACAGCCGCGCGCCCGCGTGAACGCTGTCCGCAACCTGCCGATGCAGTTCATCGCGGAGATCGGCGCGCGCCATCGGTCCCATCCGCGTCTCGGGATGCGTTGGATCGCCGACCGCCAGCGCCCGGGCGGCGGCGATGAAGCGCTCGGTGAAGGCGCCGGCAATGCTTCGCTCCAGCAGGAAACGCTTGGCGGCGATGCAGACCTGGCCGCAATTGCCGAAGCGCGAGGCAATCCCGGCGGCAACCGCACTGTCGAGGTCCGCGTCGGCAAGCACGATGAACGGGTCCGAGCCGCCCAGTTCGAGCACCGACGGCTTCAGCGCCGCACCGGCCAGGCTGGCCACGGCAGCGCCGGCGCGCGGCGAGCCGGTCAGGGTGACGCCGCAGATCCGCGGATCGTGGATGATCCGCTCGATATCGTGGTGGCCGATATTGAGCACCGCGAACAGGCCGTTCGGAGCGCCCGCCTCGTTCCAGCACGCGGCCAGCGTAAGGGCGGAGCGCATGACGTTGGGCGCCGGCTTGAGCAGGAAGCCGTTGCCGCCGAGCAGGATCGGCACCGCCGCGCGCACCGCCTGCCAGAGCGGGAAGTTCCAGGGCATGATGCCGAGCACCAGCCCGGTCGGTCGGTAGGAGACGCTGACCTCGTGCGTCTCGACGGGCGCGCGCTCGTCACTGAGCAATGCCGGGCCGCGCTCGGCATACCAGTCCGCCTGGGACGCGCACTTGGCGACTTCGGCGCGGCTCTCGGCCAGCGTCTTGCCCATCTCCGCGGTGATGGTCAGCGCGATCGCGTGTTCCTGGGCACGCAGGTTGGCCGCGAACCGTTGCAGCACCGGCGCGCGGTCCGCTGGCGGGACCGCACGCCAGGCTTCAAAGCCGCTCTGGGCCGCGTCCATGATGTCGTTCGTCGCGCGCGTGTCAGCGAAGGCAAACCGCTCGATGATCGCGCCGGTCGCCGGGTTGCGGGACTGCGCGCCTTCGCCCGCATCATGCGTCTGTTCGGACATCTCGGCTCCCATGTGGTTCGATGGTTCGCGGACACAAGACGCCGAAAAGCGCCGCATGGTTCGGTGGGACCTTGCGGGAAGTGTTGATACAAAACGCGCGTAATGATATTCGCTTATCGTCGTTCAGTCGCCAATTACGTGCGGTTGTGCGCGGCATCGCCTTCACTGTCGCCTTCACATGGGCAGGATCGACCATGTCCGATTACGCCCGCCCCGGGATGCCGAAATCCGACCCGTCGCTGCTGCGGCTGCAGCTCGTGGGACCGATGCAGGCGCTGACCGTCGGCAATGAGAACGTGCTGCCGCCCGGCCGCAAGACCCGCGGGCTGCTGGCGATCCTGGCGATGTCGTCGCGCCGTCCGGTGCTGCGCTCCAAGCTCGCCGAGATTCTTTGGAGCCGCCGCTCCGAGGAACAGGCGCGCGCCTCGCTGCGCCAGGAAATCCACCGCCTGCTCGACAGCCTGTCCCCGGTCGGCGCCTCCGTGGTCAGCGTCGAGCGTCACGCTCTCGCCTTGCGCCCTGGCCTGACCCTGGTCGACGCCGAGCGGCTGCTCAATGCCAATGTCAACCACGTGATCGCCCAGGCCGGCGGCCAAGGCGGAGCCCAGGGGGGAACTCAGGGGGGCACAAACGGCGCGCTGCCGCCGCTCGACGGGGTGCTGTTGGAGGAACTCAACGGTACCGACCCGGCTCTGGACGCCTGGCTGGCGGCCGAGCGTCGCCGGCTGCGCGAGCATGCGCTGTCGCTGTTCGAGGCGGCCTTGCAGCGCCGCCCGGAGCCGGTCGCGACCATCGGCCTCTGCCGGCAGTTGCTGCTGCTCGACCCGCTGCACGAGGCGGCGTGGCGCGGCTTGATCCGCACCCAGCTGCTGCTCGGCGACCGGGGTGCTGCCTTGCAGAGCGCCGAGCGCTGCACCGCCTTGTTCAGCAGCCGGGTGTCCGGCGAGCCGGGTCCGGAGACCAGCCGGCTGCTGGCCGAACTGCGCGCCAGCATGATCGGCGGCACCGCACCGGAGGCCCTGCCGCAGGGCGCGGACACGACCGCGGCGGACGAGAGTGCCAGTGTCGAGCCCGTCGCCGTCGAGCCGGACGCCGTCATCTCGATCGCGTCGCACCGCCGGCATGGCCGCAGCATCGCCACCCTGGCCGTGCTGCCGCCGCTCGACCTCGACGCGCACGCCGACGACACCCTGGTCCAGGCCCTCACCGAGGAACTGGTCGCAGGCCTCGCCGACCGTCCGCTGCTCGCCGTGATCAGCGGCTCGGCCCTCGCGGCGACCCTCGCCTTGGGCCGGGACGATGCGGTGCTGCGGCGCAATTTCGGCCTCGACTACGTGCTTGACGGCACCATCCTGCGCGGCCGCGGGCGCATTCGCATCATCCTGCGCCTGCTCGACCTGCGTCTGCAGGGCCATGTCACCTGGGCCAGGCGGTTCGACTGCGACCCCGCCGACTCGCTGGCGACCCTCGACCACGTCACCGCGATGGTGGTGGCCCAGCTCCCGTGGGAGCTGCTCGTCATCGAGAGCCGGCGCATCGGCGCGCGACCGGTGTCCGAGCTGAACGCCATGCAGCTCACCCTGCGGGCGATCGCGCTGCTGGTGCGCTCGGAGCGCGCCGCCAACGACCGCGCCGGCGAGCTGCTGGCCCGCGCCGAGGCACTCGAGCCGGACCAGCCGCTGACCATCCACGCCGAGGCGATGCGCCACTTCGTGCGCGCGGTGCAGTTCTGGGGCGATTTCGCCACCGAGGCCGGGCTCGCCCAGGCCGCGATCGCCAGGGATCTCACCACCGGCCACGCCGACGCGCCGGCGATCGCCATCGTCGGCTTCATACGCGGCTACCTGCTCGAAGACCCACAGCTCGGCCTGTCGCTCATCGACCGCGCGCTCGCCATCAGCCCGACGCTCAGCGTCGAGCAGGCCTATGCCGCGTTCCTGCTGCTGCGCATGGGTGAGCTCGACGAGGCGCAGCGCCGCTTCGAGCTGTATCAGCGCCTGACGCCGCTGCACCCTCTGCACAGCCTGTTCGACAGCGCCGCCGTCACCATCGCGCTGTTGCAAGGCCGCTACGAGACGGCCGTGGCGCTGGGCCGCGAACTTATCGAACTCTCGCCCTCGCTGCTGCACCCGGCGATCGCCTGCCTGGCGGCGATGGGCCATCTCGGCCTGCGCACCGATGCGCAGCGGCTGCTGGGACGGATCGACATGCTGGCACCGGGGCTGGGCCTGGACAGGGTGCTGCCGCGCATGCGCCTGTTGCGCGAGGTCGACCGCGCCTGCCTCGCCGACGGCCTGCGCGCCGCAGGCATGCCGGACCTCGGCACAACGCAGAACGGGCATGAGGTGCTAGGCGTGCGCTTGGCGACGTGAGCGGGCCGGGCTAGATACGCGCTCCGGCGCCCGCGCGCCAAAGCGCAGCAGAGGCATGATGATCGCCCGCATAGTCCGCCCCACGCCGCTCCGCGTTCTCATCATCGTGCCGCTGCTGGTGTCGCTTGCGGCCTCCCTGGGCGCGTGCGGCAATCACGGCGCCACCGAGGTGCCTGGCGGCGACACCACCGGGCTGAGCGCGCCGCATAACCATCTGCTCGGAGAGGACCGCAGCGCCACCGGCGGCGATGAGGCACAGGCCGGCGTCAACGCCTATCTCTGGCGCGGCGCCATTGACACCTTGTCGTTCATGCCGTTCGCCTCCGCCGACCCGATCGGCGGCATCATCATCACCGACTGGTATTCGCCGCCGACCACCGCTGGCGAACGCTTCAAGGCGACTGCCTATATTCTCGGCAAGCAGTTGCGCTCGGATGCGATCCGGGTTGCGGTCTTCCGCCAGACCCAACAGGACGGACAATGGGTGGACGCGCCCGTCGCCCCCAGCACGGCGCCGGAGATCACCAACAAGATCCTCGCCCGCGCCCGGCAGTTACGCGCCGATTCCGGCCAGACCGGCAACTGACCGGCGGTGAGCGAACCCCGGTGAGCGATACCATCCATGACTTCGCCGCGAGCGAGCCGTTCTGGCAGGCGGAGTGGCAGCGTCGCGGCTGCTTCATTGTCCCGGACGTCCCACCCGACGACCAGCCGACCTACTACGTGCTGGAGATGTTCCCCTATCCGAGCGGCCAGCTGCATATGGGGCACGTGCGCAACTACACGCTCGGCGATGTGGTCGCGCGTTATAAGCGGGCGCGGGGCTTCGCGGTGCTGCACCCGATGGGCTGGGATGCGTTCGGCCTGCCCGCGGAGAACGCCGCACGCGAGCGCGGCATTCATCCGGCCGAGTGGACCGCAGCCAATATCGCGGCGATGCGCGAGACCTTCCAGCGGCTCGGCTTCTCGCTGAACTGGGAGCGCGAATTCGCCACCTGCGAGCCGCGCTATTACGGCCACCAGCAGAAGCTGTTCCTCGATCTGCTCGCGGCCGACATCGCGTATCGGCGCGAGAGCTGGGTCAACTGGGATCCGGTGGACCAGACCGTGCTCGCCAACGAGCAGGTGGTCGAGGGCCGCGGCTGGCGCTCGGGCGCGGTCGTCGAGAAGAAACAGCTCAACCAGTGGTTCCTGCGTATCACCGCCGATGCGGACGCGCTGCTCGGCGCCCTGGATGGCCTCGAACGCTGGCCAGAGCGCGTGCGCACCATGCAGGCGCGCTGGCTCGGCCGCTCCGAGGGTGCCCGCATCCGCTTTGCGCTACGGCCCCCACATACCGACCCCGATCCGACGTCGGTCGAGGTCTTCACCACCCGTCCGGACACGCTGTTCGGCATGGCCTTCCTCGCCGTCGCCCCCGAGCATCCGCTGGCCGCGGCCGCCGCCGCGAACAACCCGCAGACGGCCGCCTTCATCGCCGAATGTCGCAGCCTGGGCACCAGCGAGGCGGCGATCGAGACCGCGGAGAAGCGCGGCCTGGCCACCGGTTATCATGTCGCCCACCCGTTCCTGCCCGACGTGACCTTCCCGGTCTGGATCGCCAATTTCGTGCTGATGGAATACGGCACCGGCGCGATCTTCGGCTGCCCGTGCGCCGACCAGCGCGACCACGACTTCGCCACGAAGTACGCCATCCCCTTCATCAACGTGGTGCAGCCGGCCGGGGGCGGGGTGCATGCGGGCAGCGCCTATGACGGCCCCGGCACGCTGATCAATTCCGGCTTTCTCGACGGGCTCGACAGCGTGGCTGGCATCCGCGCCGCCATCGCCCGCCTGGAAGAGCTCGGCGCCGGCGAGGGCGTGGTGAACTGGCGGCTACGCGACTGGGGCGTATCGCGGCAACGCTATTGGGGCTGCCCGATCCCGGTCATCCACTGCCCGGCTTGCGGCGTCGTGCCGGTGCCGGACGCGCAACTGCCTGTGCTGCTGCCCGACGACGTGCACTTCGATGCGCCGGGCAACCCGCTCGACCACCACCCCACCTTCAAGCATGTCGACTGCCCGCACTGCGGGAGGCCTGCCGCGCGCGAGACCGACACGCTCGACACCTTCGTCGACAGCTCGTGGTATTTCGCCCGCTTCACCGCCCCCGACGCGGCCACGCCTACCCTGCGCGCGGCTGCCGACCGCTGGCTCCCGGTCGACCAGTATGTCGGCGGCATCGAGCATGCGATCCTGCACCTGCTCTATGCCCGCTTCTTCACCCGGGCGATGCAACGCACCGGCCATCTCAGCCTGGACGAGCCGTTCGCCGGCCTGTTCACCCAGGGCATGGTCAACCATGAGAGCTTCCGCGACGCGGACGGCACCTGGCTCTACCCGGACGAGGTCGAACGCGGTGCCACCGGTGCCACACGGCGCGACAACGGTGCCGCGGTCAGCATCGGCCGGGTCGAGAAGATGTCCAAGTCGCGACGCAACACGATCAGCCCGACCGCGATCATCGCGCGCTTCGGCGCCGATACGGCGCGCTGGTTCGTGCTCTCCGACAGCCCGCCAGAGCGCGACATGGAGTGGACCGAGGCCGGCATCGCGGGTGCCGCGCGCTTCACCCAGCGGCTCTACCGCCTGATCGGCGCGGTAGCCGTTGCCGGGGACGCCGCACCACCGCCGGACGGCACGCTGGCGCGCTCCGAGGCCGCGGGCAACCTGCGTCGCGCCACCCACCACAGCATCGAGACGGTCACGTCGGCGCTGGACAGCTTCACCTTCAACGTCGCGGTGGCCAGGCTGCACGAACTGGCCAACGCGCTCGCGGAGTCCGCACAAGCCACCGGCACCGATCTGGACTTCGCCCGCTTCGAGGCGGCGCGCACGCTCTGCCTGCTGTGCGCGCCGATGATGCCGCATCTGGCCGAGACGATGCTGGCACTGCTGGAGCCGGGCACGCCGCTCGCCGCCGAGCGGGCCTGGCCGGAAGCGGACCCGCGCCTGCTTGTGGTGCAGCGGGTCACGCTCGCGGTGCAGATCATGGGCAAGCTGCGCGGCACCATCGACGTCACGCCGGACGCGCCGGAGAGCGAGGTGCTCGCGCGCGCCGAGCTCGAACCCAACGTGGCGCGTCTGCTGGCCGGACAGCGGATCACGAAGCGCATCCACGTGCCCAACCGGATCGTCAATTTCGTGCTGGCACGATGAGGCGCGCACTGCCCCTGCTGTGCATGCTGCTGTCGGGATGCGGCTTCCATCCGCTCTATGGGGCGAGCGACTCCGCCGCGGAGGCGAACCTTCCCGACATCTTCGTCGCCGTCATCCCCGGGCGTCCCGGGCAGTTGCTGCGCCAGGACCTGCAGCAGCATCTCGCCGGCAGCGACGACGAGAACCCGCATGGTTACACGCTGCGCGTCTCGTATTCGCTCGACAACGAGGCGATCGGCATTCACGGCGACAACACCAGCGCGCGCAGCCGGGTGGTCGGCCGCGCCACCTGGTATCTGGACAGTGTCGCCGCGGCCCCGGTGAACCTGGCCAGCGGCTCGAGCCGCACCGTCGATGGCTTCAATATCGTCGAGACGCAGTATTTCGCGGCCACCATGGCGCTGGAGAACACCGAGAGCCGGGTCGCACGCAATCTCGCCGATAACATCACGACACAGGTCGCGATCTGGTTCGCTGGACATCCGAACGGCACCACCAGTGCGCCGGGGTCAACTTTGGCACCCCCCAAGCCGTCGAGACACCCACGGCGCGGCTTCCTCGGACCGCAGATCGTGCCGGGCGACAGCACCCAGTCGCCGTTGCAGACGATCGGCCCGGACGGCCTGCCCTCCAGCGCGATCGGCCGCACCGCGCCGTGAAGCCGGATGCGCGCGAGGCGGCGCGGCTGCTGGCCAACCCGACGCCACGCGTGCGCGCGATCCTGCTGCATGGCGACGATCACGGCCTGATACGCGAGCGCGCCGGCGAGGCAATTCGGGCCGTCGCGGGCACTCTGGACGATCCGTTCCGCCTCGCCGTCCTCGGCCGCGACGAGCACGACCGGCTGGCGGAAGAGGCCACCGCGCTGTCGCTCTCCGGCGGCAGGCGGGTGGTGTGGGTGCGCGACGGCCAGGACGCGCTGCACGCCAGTGTCGCCAGCCTGCTGCAACAGCCCGGCGAGGCCCTGATCGTCATCGAGTCCGCCGCCCTCCCCGGCCGCTCCAAGCTGCGCACGCTGCTCGAAGCCGCCCCCGAGGCCGCCGCGATCGCCTGCTACGCCGAGGAAGGCCGCGCGCTGGAAGCCTCGATTGCGCGCATGCTGCAGGCCGAGCAGATCCGCATCGATCCCGACGCACTGACCTGGCTCGCCAGGCACCTGGGCGCCGACCGCACCGCCACCCGCGGCGAGGTCGAGAAGCTGGCCCTCTATGCCGGCGAGCGCGGCACCATCAGCCTCGACGACGTGCAGGCGGTAGTCGGCGACGCCGCCGCCGCCTCGCTCGAAGACGCAGCCTTCGCCGCCACCGCGGGAGACCACGCGGCCGCCGACCTCGCCATCGAGCGCGCTTTGACAGAAGGCCTCTCCCCGATCGCACTGGCCCGCGCCCTGCTATCGCACCTACACCGCCTCCGACAGGTGGCCTTGCTGACCCAGGCTGGCACACCGCAATCCGACGCCATCGCCCGACTACGGCCCCCCGTCTTCTTCAAGCGCCGCGCCGAGTTCACCCGCGCCTTGTCGCTCTGGTCCCCCGAAGCCCTGTCCGAAGCCGCCACCGCCACTGACCGCCTGGAACGCGCCTGCAAACGCACTGGAGCGCCCGACCTGGTGCTGGCGCGTCATCACGTCGTGGTGCTGGCGCAACGGGCGGCTGGACGTTCATCAAGAGCTTGACGGGTGCCGTTCCGACAAAGCCTAAAGCCCTGCAAACGCGCTCCGCTGCGGCCGCTGATTGCAGCCCGAGCTGTGGACTCCCTTCCGCAGGATTGATGCAATACGCTGATAAACTCGATAGTAAACCATGCGCGAAAAATGCACGCCGTCCGTGGTCTCGTTCGAGTGATTGATGAAGTCCTCAATTCTTAGTAGATGAACGTTCTCGCGTCCAGCGACCACCTGTGCAATCGCTTTGTTCTGCGCAACGAACCGCCATGCCTCGACATGCTGGCCCTGCCGGTCAGGGACTTTCTCGGGTGCAAGAAGAAATATAAGAACGACAGACTGAGGAATGTGTGCAAGGATCAGCGTCAAGCTCTCCGAGAACGCAAGCGCCGACGGACCGACGAAGTCGTAATCACCACGAAGCACCTCTATCGCGTCGAGCAGAATCGGAGGAGTTGCGCGCTCTTCTAATACGTCGCGATTGTGCGTCCTTACATCGACCGTATTATCCCCCCACGACAGCGCCACGGGCACGCTCAACTGCAATCTGCGATGCGAATAGGTCGCTTGATTCGCGGTATTCCAGAAACTGAAAACGCAGACATCAAACCTGGTGGGGTCATCCGCAAGTCGAGACCGGAAATCACCGGCCACAAATCCAACCCGAAGCGCCTCCGCGACAGCCTCGTTTGCCAGGCCCTCGAAGGCATATTGCAGAAACGCTAAGTGATCGAGCCGGATCGCCATCTTGTTGCGGACGATGTTGAACTCACCTACAACCTCTTCGGCATTCAGTTCCAGATAGTGCGCTATGCATTGCATATCGCAGCCACCACGAACCAAAATGCGCCCAGTGAGGCGATCGTCTGAATCGCTCAGCGCACTTCCTGACTCGTTGATCCAATCGACGGCGCCTGTGGAAGCGTGTAAGTCCGTCAAGACTTCCCCCCAGACTTTTACATCTGGACGACCGAGCTGCTCGAATATCCAAGCTTCAACTCCCATGCCCAGGATACGGCATGAAAAGCAGTAATGTAGTAGCTGCTTTGAGGAACCGTCCTGAAAAATGACGTATAGACCCACTAAACCGTAGTCGCCGTACGTGTCCCTCACTCTGATCAGGCCTGCATTGACGTCGAGTTTTGCGAGATCCGAACGTAGCCGCTTCCGAGCCTCTTCGAGACCCTCGGGAAGCCGCCGCTTTGTAAAATTGAGCTGGTTCGTCCGATTGATCAGCTCTATTGCTCGGTCAAGATGGGCTTCTACATTGTGCTCTACGGTAACTTGGATGTTGCTTGCCCTCAGGAAGGCTTTGTTATCGGCACTGGCGGACTGCGCCTCCCGACGACTTTCCATCACCTTGTATTGCCCAAGTCTTTCCAGCCCCGACCCGGGCTTACCGGCAAGTAACGGGGCTTCGAGTAACGTCGGGATGATTGTATCGCTCGCGACCTGGATTTCTGGCAAGAAATGCAATGCTTCATTGCGATTCATGGCATTGTCATCAATGAAAAGTATTGTTGCCGGTCGCAGCTGCACCGCCTCGACGAGAGCCTTCAACCTTGGTCCCTTAGGTTCCCAGTTGATGCTAGGGAAAATAAAGAAGTCCCAAATGCCCTTCTGCTTCAGTATACGTTGCACGGACGCAAGGTCGTTTTTTGAACAAATCGAGCTCATGATGCCTCGATGAGCAAGCGCGATCACAATGTCATGGTGCATATCGATGTAGCGGATGCCTCCTTCAGTGAGGGTGCCCTGCCAAAACGTCTCGTCCAGATCCCAGACGATCAAGCGAACCGCCTCGACCATCGCTATACTCCCGCTTTTCCCTGAACCAATGCCACGTTCCCTCAGTCTACCCCGGACACCTGCTCCTTAAATAGCTTTATCCGCTAGACGGTATTGACATCGTTTACGCTCATCTCAAAAACAGTGTCTCCGCGTCATTTTGCTCAACATTTTTGCGATGCAACCCACTGTCGCTGACGGCGCTAAGCTTTGGTTGGTCATCATGTTGACAGGAGTGCAGGATGAAATGGCTAGGCCTCACGCTCGTACTTTCATCCGCTCTTGTAACTACAAACGCCATAGCGGATTGCAAGACACGAACAATCTTCAAGCAGCCGGTTGTCACTGGCACCAAAGGGAACTTCTGCGTCAAGTGCAACTTTCCACCGGGACACTTCAACATTGTCCAATGGGAATCCAATCCCCAGTCGGCGGATGGCGGCGATGTTCCCACCGATCGGGATATTGGCCACAAGACCGGGTTCCATCCCGCTGTGAACAAGGAAACGACGCAGGTTAGTCTGAGGAACACGAATGTCTCGTCGGGAGCCCAGATGGCAGGTAGAACCGTGGGCGCCTACATTAACTCTGCGGACCTTCCAAACGGAGCACCCTCGAACAAATTCATTATCACTCCAAGCATCATGTTCAAGCCGGGAACACACGCCTTTAATGGTCTTGATCGGGGTGACCGCATTAATGTCTCGTTTGACCTTCAAGTCCCAGTTGCGGGGGATGAACATAAGCCATTGAGTACAACCTACGTGGTTTCCGATCTCGATTTTACCAATCCAGAAACACGTGCATCATTTTACGTCAACGAGATGGTGTTTCATAATGCGGTTGAACGCCCAAATGAATGGGTGTTCCTTGATCCTGACACCAAAATGGCGGTTGTTTTGGGTGTAGATTCGCCAAGCTCCCAGTATGCTACCTTCCGCTCGAAATCGGCGTCCTATCAGAAGAGACCTTGGATTGGTTGGAAGCATTTTTCGTATTCGATCGATCAAATGCAATTTCATTCCGCTCTCTTAGCCGTCCAGCACAAGTATCCCGGGATTAAACTGTCTGATGACGTCGCCGACTGGGATCTTACGCATTGGCACCTGAATGCCGAACTGTTATTCAAGTCGGGGCCCGCAGAGATGGGATGGTCAATGCGCAAAGCAGCGGTCACCTTGACGTCTTGCGGAATGCAGGCGGCGCAGACATGAAATTGAGGCCTCAGGCCTACCTCAGCCGCTGAGGAGCCAAGTCAGCGCTTGGTTGAGGAGCTCGTCAGGCAAACGCCAGCTTCGATGCGCCGGCATGCTGTTGTCGCTCTCATCCATGGGAGCGAAGACAAAGGCGTATTCATGCCCCATGGATGAGTAAAGCTTGGCGTGCTGGCGAACAGTGACATGGAACGTCTCGACATCCACAATCCGTGCATGGCTAGGCGAGAACATTATGTTGAACATGCCAGAGCCGGATGGCCCAAGAAGGTGGGTTGCCGAGGAAAAAGTTCGGATTTGTTCCACTAGAGTCAATGTCTCTGGATAAATAACCTCGAAGCCCCTAGCTCGTAACTGATCCTCGATGTCGGCCTCATTGCGCATCGAGCGGTAACGTGGGCGCGCCAGGCCGGATAAGGCACGGGACACGTAGAGTCGCCTTCCACGCTTTGGGTGCTCCAGCATTTCCGCTTGAATGCACTCTGAAAGGCGTTCCCTTGTCCTTGGATGAATGAACCCTTCATTGTCAAATCCATCAAACATTGAGATGGACTCGAACACCTCTCCAGTGACTTCGTTGGTTTG
The DNA here is from genome assembly GCF_965276875.1 of Lichenicoccus sp. Lineage (GTDB taxonomy): Bacteria > Pseudomonadota > Alphaproteobacteria > Acetobacterales > Acetobacteraceae > Lichenicoccus. The sequence continues at coordinate 1,847,461 of NZ_OZ255701.1, forward strand.
GAAAACGGGCCTAGCGGGAAATCCCAAAAGTGTCAGCGCCTCCTGAAACCACGAGGTACGGCCAGACGTTATGTAGCAATCAAACTGTATGCCACGGTCACGCGCTTCAAGCATTTGCGGAAGCTGGCGGAACATGAAGGATCCATAGTTACCACCCTCGAGATGATGAAAAAACAATGCGTTCATCGGAATGCGGCGCGGCTTCTCGCGCGCCGCGAAGCGAAGCGATACGCCGTCCGGGATTTCCTCCATCATAAAGCCGTCATGGCCGATCCTGTTGCGCCGCAGGAGTTCGCGCCGGCCAATCGACTGAACGTCCGCACTCGCCAGAAGGCGCCCGTCACCGCTTAGAACCGCGCTGTTCCCAATGACTCGGGCATCGCGAATCGTGTGCATTATCACGGGCTTTGAAAAGATAGGGCTGGCCGCTACGCCGTTGAGACAGTTGGGGTCGTAGGGCGTCCCGAAAATGATGGTGGGTGGCCTGAGCTCACCTATCTGTTCTGGTGCATATGTCGAGCCGCCGGGTTGGTCGGCGAGCTTGATCACGGCGTGGTCGAGGTTTTTGCCCCCGAACGCGTGTTCAAGCGCCGGTTCGGACGGCGCGGTCGCAAACCAGCGTTTGACTTCGTCGGGATTGAACAAGGCGAGGCTCCCATACAGATTGCGCGGTGCATCAACGTTCAACACCTGCGTGATTCGCTCAACTTTAGCTTAGATTGCCTCACCAGCAAGCCGAGCGCGATGCCCGCAACTCGCTGTATCGCGAGCGTCTCGACCGCATGCTCGATGAAGTCCGGGATGTGGGCGTTGATGAAGCGGTCCGCCAGCCGCTAGGTCTGTCCAATGACCCGGCCGGTCGCATACAGGACCGTCGCGCCGCCGCCCGAGTCTTCCACTCCGTCGCCATGCTTCGGGAGGCCATCGCCCAATACGCGGCCCTGACTACTAACGACTGGCACCCCTTCCAATGGACCAAAGACTCAGACAAGATCGCAATCAGTGTGCGCTTCGGGCGCCAACTGCTAGACTTAGTCGGGCTGTGTCATAAGGTATGGTTGAGTTTATGTCTCAAATGTTCGACGCAACCTCGGCGGCTGCCTACGTCCAGGCACTGTTCAGATTTGTCCTGAACAGGCCGTCGCCCGAGCAGCATGAGCTTGAACATTGGTCCAACTTCCTGCTGGAGCGGCAGGATCCCGTCGAGGTGTTGGAGCGATTCGGACTGAGTGTTGAGGCGCAAAGTCACCGGAAGAGCATTGCGGCTGCTACGGAGGGCTTTCCGCCTGGGCACTTCTACTCTCCGATAGTCAACTTTGAGGAAGTCGAAACCGACTCTGGACGGCTGTTCACAAGACACGCGCCTCTTGGCGTCGACATGAATGTTCTGGTGCAAAAATACATCTTCGATAAGCTTGTATACCACTCGGCGGATCTGCCGTTCTCTGACGAGAAGACAGAAGGGTTGCGTTATTACTATAACAACACCAGCTATGCATTCGGGGATGCGTTCGGATATTGGGGTATGCTGGCGCACCTCCGGCCAGCACGGATCATTGAGATCGGTAGCGGGTTCACCTCTGCGCTTGCGCTTGATGGGATCGAGCTTCTTGGTCTGGACACCACGTGCACCTTCATCGACCCATATCCTGACCTGCTGCTCAGGGTCACGTCCCCGCTCGCCCCGCGTCACCGGGTAATCGCCGACCGGGTGCAGTCGATATCTCCGAAGCTGGTGGAGGCGCTTGAAGCGGGAGACATCCTGTTCATTGACTCCTCTCACGTTGTCAAGACCGGGAGCGACGTGCATTTTGAGCTCACGGAGCTGCTGCCGCGCCTCGCTCCCGGCGTTGTAGTACATTTTCATGATGTGTTCGATAGTTTTGAATACCCAAAGACTTGGGTGGTAGAAGCAAAGCAGTCCTGGAACGAGATTTACTTTCTACAGGCTTTTCTTATGGGTGATAGCGGCTTCGAAATTATCTACTTTAATGACTTCTTTGCCAAGGAGTTCGCAGCGCATATAGACGCCCTCCCAATTGCTATGAGCCGGCGCATTCATCTCAATCCAGGCGGAGGGCTATGGTTGCGCAGGTGTTGATGGGTGCCGTGCTTTTGCCCGGTGCCTCTCCCGGCTCAGGCCATCCGCAGCGCTTGCTGGTACAATTCCATATCCATATAGACCCAGTCCTGGATGGCGCGGCGGGTGGCGACGGAAATGTCTCGCACCTGCGGGCGCTCCTCGGTCACGTTGACTTTCTGGATGTCGAGCACGATGCCGTAGGCGGCTTTGATCGTGGCGGCAAACCGTGTCATGTCCTCCTGAATCCCCACCGCCTTGAAGCCGTCCAGGTTGCGCAAGGCCATGTTGAAAATTGCGTCGTTGGTCAGGCCATCAAGGCGCATCTGGCGACGATGCACAAGGCTGCTGCCGTAGGCAAGCTGGAAAGTCGCTCGGTTTTCGAACTCCTCGATCAGCCAGGGCTGGTCACGGATCTGGACGAACTCCTCGATCGGGAAGCGCGCGGCAAGTTCGGTGTTCAGGCTGCGCTCGACGCCGGTATTGTAGAGCTGGCGCCAGAAATAATAGACCGACATGTAGCGGTCCACCGGATGCCGGAGGACAGTGACGATATCGCCGCCAAGGCGGCTCGCGGTGTGGTAGCCGAAATGGCCGCTATAGAAGTCGTACGAGGCGGGATCGATGGCGTTGAATTCGCTCTCGTCCCAATGCGAGAAGCTGCGCAGAGCGCCGTTGGATTGCTGCTCGAAGGCGGCGCGCAACGCCGTCCCGGCTGTCTTGGGGATATGGAGGTGGACGAGGCGCGGCGTCTCGACGTTCATTAGGGGGCTTGATCCTGTCCCGGATAGTGGCCGCTCTATGTGGCGTATTGAATTGAGGGCACGCAGCGATTGTTCCTGAGTGTGACTCAACGCGGATACGAAGACCTGCTTCTGGTCAGGATCGAATCGGCCCTGGTGCTTGTCGAAGATGCGTTGTGCAAGGGCAGGATGACGGGCGATCGCGCGCATGGCCAGTTCGACCGTGCGTATCGACGATGCGCGCCGTGCTTCGTTGGCAAGGTCCCACACGGCATCGCTCTTTCCGCTCGCGCAAAGGCGCAGCATTTCGGCGCCGAGCGTTGCTGTGGCGAAGGCGCGCACACTCTCATGGCCGCAGGCGAACATCGGGATCTGGACGATCTCCGGCGCCGCGGCAGCAAGCAAGGCGGCATGGCCCTGGTCGGCGGAAAGCGCCGGGTCGACAAAGACAAAGCTGAATTGCGGAACATGCTCGCGCCGGATTTCGATGCCCGTATGCAGCGCCGGATCGACGGGACATTGCGGTGAGAACGCGACCGCCGTCCCTGCCCCGGCAAGCCGGCCCCAGCGCAACGCCCCATGGCCGCCCATGCCGCTGCCATAGGCGACAACCGTCTCGAACACCGCGGCGAACGTCGCGGCCAGCTTGCACGCCTTTTCCATTGAGGGACTACAGAACCAGTTGCGCGACTTGGCGATGAAGCCGATCGCGGCGAAGCCCGGCGCGTCGGCGAGTTCCTGCCCCCAGAAGGTGCGTCCGTCGGCCAGCGAGCCAGTCTCGTTGAACATGCCGAGGGAACCGAAGGTGATGAGAAGAAAGCTGCTTGGACCCGGCTTGCGGACGACCTGGAAGTCCTCGCAATCGAACAGCACCCCACGGGTAGCGGGCTCGATGGACGAGAGGGCACGCTCATGCGGCAAGTCGGAGATCGGCTCTTGGGTGGGGAGATCCAGCATGGCGGTGCTACGGGACGGCCGCATAGGCTGACGCGGAGTCGGCCGGTTCGTGCTCCATGTAAACGCTGGTGAATTCCTCAACCATGGTCTCCCGACGGGGCGGCTCGGGCAGGGCGTCGTGCAGGCGTTGCCAGAGGCCGGGTTCCTCGCAGGCGCGGCGTATGGCGCCGGCGAGTGAGCGCGGATCGCCGACCTCAAAATGCAGACCGTCGATGTCGTGGCGTATGCGCTCCTTGGGGCCGCCGACGTTCGAGCAGAGGATCGGCTTGCCGAACATCCAGGCCTCGGAAATCACCAGGCCGAAGATCTCCCACCAGGTCGAGGGGACGATGCACCAGTCGATCCGCGCCATGCGGCCAGCGAGCTGGTCCACCTGGTAGGAGCCGTTCATGGTGACGATCTGCTCGTCTGGCGGCAGGGCCGCTTCGGCTTCGAGGAAGGCCTCGATCTTGCGGCGACGCGGCTCGGTCGCATAGCGCAGGTTGTCGCCGTTGATCTCGACGACGAAGTCGGTGAAGCCCTCGTTGCGCAGCAGGGTGACCGCGTCGATGATGACGTGCACGCCCTTGTTGTCGACCAGTTGGCCGAAGAAGGCGAAGCGGTTGCGTCGGCGGGTGGGATCGGCCGGCTGGTCGTGGCCGGCGCCATAATTGTGCTGGCCGTTGGAGATGTGGCGGATCTTCGCGGGGTCGATGCCCCAGTCCGTGTAGTGCTCGATCATGAAGCGGCTCGGCGTGGTGAAGGCGTCGACTACCTCGAAATGCTTCTTGAACCACAGCTCGCGCATGAAGAACTGCTCCGGCGTGCGCTCGGGGATGCATTGATGGCAGCGCACCGAGGAGGCCTGTCGGCACAGCGACTTGTCGGTGGTGCGCAGCATCTGCCCGTCGGCGGCACAGATCGCCATGAATTCGTGGAAGGTGAAGACGATCCGCGCGTCGGGCAGCGTCCGTCTCGTCACCGTCAGCAGGTCGATGCCGTAAGTGAAGAAATGATGGAAATGCACCACGTCCGGCCGGATCAGCTCGAGGAACTCGATGAAGCTCTCGACCAGCAGCGGGTTGATCGTCTTGTGCCACCAGTAGTCGTAGTCGCGCGACAGGAACAGGAACTCGTTCGGGCGGCCGTCGAAGCCGGTGATGCGCGCACCGCTCTTGAACAGGCCGGGGAAGTTGGAATCCACCGAGGCGAGCAGCACCGGCTTTATGCCGGGCTGCTGCTTGAGCCCCTGGAACAGCTCGTAGGCGATCTGCTGGGCGCCGCCGCGTATCAGCTCGGGATGGAACAGGCTGACGACCAGGACCGTCTTCACTGTGCGGCCTCGCTGACCGGCTGGTCATGCCGGCGTCGGCGGCCGGGGCGGGAGGCGTGCGCGTTGGGGTGGGCGTTGAGGGCGGCGTATTCGTCCAGCACCGCGCGCACGTTGACGGGGCCAAGCGTGTAGTTCGCCTCGATCCGGTCGGCCCAGGTGTGGGAGAACAGCCAGCGATTGACCAGGGAGCCGCCCTCATGCACGGGCAGGCGCGACGAGCCCTTGCCTTCGAGGTGCCACAGCCGGATGTCCTGCAGCCAGGGGCTGACCCCCTGCTCGGTGCTCTTCAGGCAGAGATCGGCGTCCTCGTAATGGCCGAACACGTAGTCCTCGGTGAAGCCGCCGAGCCGCTCGAACCAGCCGCGGTCGACAGAGATGAAGGCGCCGGTGACGGCGGCCACCGGGCGCGGACGGGTGAACACCGCATCGTCCGCGGGCGCACCCTTGCCGTAATGCTCGACCCGAACAAGGCGCTTGGACGTGATCGAACCGGCCCGGGTCAGCAGCGGCCGGTCGATGTCGAAATACATGCCACCATGCATCAGCGAGCCGTCGTCGTAGTAGAGCGGTGCGCCGAACAGCTTCGTCTGTGCGTCGGCTGCGTGTTCGACGAGCTCGGTATGGCGGACCGCCCAGAGCGGGTCGTGCGGGAACACGTCGGGGTTGAGGATCAGGATGCGGCTGCTGCGCGCATAGCGGACCGCGACGTTGTTGGCGGCGCCGAACCCGGCATTGCCGGCGAGCAGCACGCAGGTCTGGTCGATGCCGTAGATTCGGCTGGCGATCCGCGCCTCGGCGAGCAGCCGGTCGATGATGTCGGGCGAGTTGCTGACATAGATGAACTCGTAATCCTGCATGCCCTGGCAGCGATGGAACAGGGCCGCCTGGACGAACAGGAACTCGGGCTTGCCGTAGAGGCAGACGACGATCGAGGCCTTCGGCGTGCGTCCGCTGACATGGAAGCGCTCGACATGCGCGCGGCTGACGATCGAGGCGGACACGCCCTTGTTGAAGTCGACGATCTGGCGGCCGAGGCCGCGCTCGATGGTGGCAATGGCGCCGACATGCGGATTGCCGAAATGATGCGAGCCGTGCAGGTAGCCCAGCACGATGTTACGCAGGTCCTCGTCGTTGTTGGCAATCGGGGTAACGGTGTGCTGGCTGCGTGTCTCGCCGGCGAACACCACGTTGACGATGCAGGGTCCGGAGGGGATCTGTCGTTCGCTCGCGATGAACGACCAGAAGCCGTAGGGGTGCGGCACGCCGCTCTTGAGCGCCTCCTCGACGTCGTGCCGGCGCACGCGCGCGAGCAGCTCGGAGCCAATCCAGAACGACCAGCCCGGGCCCCGGATATGCACACGCTCGATCGGGTTGTTCGCGTCGGCCGACCAGCCGTTGAGGAACAGCCCGTGCGTCGACATCATGACGACTTCAAGATGGACCTCGGGAATCGTCTGTTCGGCGGGCTTATCGGTGGTCTCGACGAACAGGAACTGGTTCTGCCGTGCCGCCGTCGGCGCCTCGAACACCCGGCCCTCACGCCTGCCGAATTCGAGGTAATGCTGATAGCCGGAGAAGAACTTGCCCTGCTGGACGGCGAGCGCGATGTCGGGATTGTAGCGAAGGTAGGTCTGCTCGTCGAACTGGTTGGCGTCGGCGGCGTTGCCGGCGTCGATGGTCTTGGCAATGTCCTGGAACAGGATCTTCAGATCATCCATCGCGATGGTCCTTGTGCGCCCGCGCCTGGCCTACACGTGTCAGGCGTATTGGGGCTCGCCATATTCCAGGGAGAAGCCGGCATACGGGTCACGCCCCTCGCGGAAGCCTGCGGTCTCGAAATGCATCTGCGCGCTCTCGAATTCGGTGCGTTGGACGGCGGCGGAGACGTCCGGGTATTGATGCAGATACCAGCCCTCGTCGACGGTGATCTGGTAGGGCATGCGGTGCTCGTAGTAGCCGTCGGCGATGTAGTGATCGCGCGCGGTGTCGACCTTGCCGTCCTCGACCGCCTTCATGATGTCCGGATATTTCCAGAAGTACCAACCCTCGTCGAAACGAATGCGCGAGACATGGGCGCCGAGCAACTGCACGAGGAAGTATTTGTCTATGGCGACAAGGTTTGTCCGCTCGGACGGGATCAGGATCCGCCGGCTGATCAGGGACCCGAACGGCGTGACCGGCAAGGCTCTATCGGGAGAGGATCGCATCTCGTTCATACTATATTTGTCCCCTTGTTCAATAGCAGAGCGGATCGTTCGCGCCCAATACAAAGAATGAGATTATTGTTGCTTTCTGATTGGATTTTTACAAGATGTTAACGATACCTGGAAACGGAAAGCTGGAGGCTTCTATCACGACAACGTGACCGCAGGGAATGCCTTAATCCTCTGTCGAGCACGGGCACTACCGATTTCCGGGCATGCGGTTGCGAGGCGGCGCGATCGCCTGTAGAACCCACTTGGTGGTCCGCGTAGCTCAGGCGGATAGAGCACAGGATTCCTTGTCACAAACTGGGCGTCGCGACGGGAAACCGCGCGGCGGATCCGCTCAAAGTCGGGGAAAGCTTGACGCCCACACGCGCCATGCCGATCCCGAGCCAAGCCGGCGCCGTCATGAGGGAGCACCCTGACGGGATCGGAAGGTGTAGAGACTGGACGGGCGGCGCCTAAGGGCTCCACAGCCTAGGGTGAAGGGACAGTCCAGACCACGAACGCCGACCGGTCAGTCCCGGCGGCGGCGGCGAAAGCCGAAGTGGGATGAATCCTGGGGCCGTGGGTTCGAATCCCGCCGCGGACACCAGTTACCAGCGGGTCCAGATCCTGTTGGTCGCATCATAGATGAAGGTCAGCGGCGTTGCCGGCGAGATTGTCCCGGGCGCGCCGATCACGGCAATCCCCTGACCGCGCGGCTGCAGCGTGAAGCGGCTCACCGTGCATTCCGATGCGAGGTGGACGCGTTGGCCCTGGGTCGGGTGCGGCGGCAGGCGCCAGGTGAACGTGCTGAGCCGGCCCGCGCAATTGAGGATCGCACCCCCATCCGCCGTTGCCGGCGCCTCATTCGTGCCGCCCTCGGCGAGGGGGGCGCTGGTGGGGATTGGGGTCGGAGGGGCCGGGAGCAGGCGCTGGCCCACCTCGTTGTCGGCGAACACCGGATGGGTGGCGCCGATGCCGTCGTCTCGTATCGGCGTCGGGACGCCTGCCGCGATAATATTGCCGCTGACCAGGACCTGGCTGCCGCCGGCGCTGATCCCGACATCGCCGTAGTCAATCGAGTTGCCTGCTATGACCGAGCCCTGCGTGTCGGCGGCGGCATGGTGGAGCACCTCGATCCCGGTGCCGGTGTAGCCCGGCGCGATCTGACTCAGCGTGCAGGCGCGGCAGAGCGGGATCAGCACGTTGCCGCTGACCATCGCGTCATCCGTGGTGCGCAGCCGGATACCGAAATAGTTGGCCGCGAGCGCACCCGTAGGGCCGGGGCCGCCATTGAGGATTTCGTTGTCGGTCAGGAACACCTGCTTGACGAAGTTCGTGCTGACCCCCGCATAGAGGCCGTCGAGCGAGCTGTCGGACAGGAAGAAGGACGCCGAGGCATCCTCCGACGGCGCTTGCCAGCGCACCGAATAGGCGTTCTGCAGCTCCATCAGACGGTCGGCATAGACGCCCTGGATGTTGTGGCCAATGAGGTCCAGCCCATCATAGGCGCCCTGCTGGAACACGCGGCTCAGCCAGATCTGCTGGGTGAAGGTGGATCTGGGCCCTCCTGTGCTCTCGATCCGTATGCCGGCGGAGGTGTTGGAGGCGAAAGGCGAGCGGCTGCCATACTGCGAGCCGGTGACGTGGCTGATATGGACGTAGGGGACATTGACGATGTCGATGCCGACATTCCACGCCTGGCCTTGGGCACTGCTGCCGCCCTGGCCCGGTGTGAGCGAATGCCACGCGACATCGCGGATGGTCTGGTCCGGGCCGCCCGAGGCGAGCGCGTGCGTCGGCACCGGCTGTCGGAGCAGGAGTGCCATGCCGGTGTAGACATTCCCCGGCGCGTTGTTGACCAGCGAGAGCCGCTCGATGTCGACGGCCGCACCAGGCCCGGACGGCGAGGCGCCGGAGGGGTTGCGCGACGCGCTGGCGACCTGTTGCTGCGGATATTCGAAATCCAGGCCGCCGTCCGCCACGTTCCATTGCAGCTCGGTGCAGCTCTGGGTCTGGCCGTGCAGGCCGATCGCCGTATTGGCGGCCAGGTGGATGGTCAGTCTCGCGGTCAGGATGTATTTGCCGCACGGGATTTCGATCAGGGCGCCCTGATTGCGCGCGGCCGACCCGCCCTGCGCGGCCGCGATGGCGGCGCGGAAGGCGAGGGTATCGTCGGTGACGCCGTCGCCATTGGCGCCGTAGGCCGTAACGTCGATCGCGCGGCCTGGACCCTGCGCCGCACCGGCTGTGGCACCCAGGCATATGGTCGCGACGGCAGCGCGGAGGGCTTGGTGCGTCAGCCCCGCCATTACGCGGGGCCGCGGGCACCCAGGTGGATTACCGGTAGCGCCAATGACGATGGTGGTACCGGTCGAAGTACGGTTCGCGACGATGATAGTAGCGGCCATGCCAGTAATAGTGCGGCCCGACCCAGCCCCGGGGCGGCGGGGGCGGTGGCGGCCCACGATGCCGGAAGGGCTGCGCGTCCGCGGCCGAGACGGAGCCGAGCATGGCCGCAACGGCCGCGGCCAGGAGCAGAGGCTTGGTGAAGGAAAAGCGACGTCTCATCCGATGTTCTCCTGTTCGGGCTGCTCGCACTCTCACATCCATTCGCGGCCGCAATGGGGCAGCCCCTGTAAGCTTTGGTATCTTATGTCACGGCCGTCGCCGCGGCGCGTTCGATTTCTTCCTCGACATCGCGCAACCGATCCTTGCCGAAGAAGAGTTCGTCGCCGACGAGGAACGACGGACTGCCGAACGCTCCGCGGGCGAACGCGGCCTGGGTATTGTCGAGCAGTCGCTGCTTGACCTCGGGCGATTGCGCCAGCGCCAGGATGCGCTCGACCGGCAGGCCGGCTTCGTTCAGGGATCGGGCGACGATGTCGGGCTGGCCCATGTCCAGCCCGCGCGTCCAGATGTCGTCATAGACGCGGTCGATATAGGTCTCCGACACATCTGCCTCGTTTGCGGCGATCGCGCCGCGCATCAGCTGCAGGGTGTTGATCGGGAAGTGCGGATTGAACCGGAAATCGTCGATATGGTGGCGCTCGATGAAGCGCCGCATCTCGATGCGCGCGTAATCCAGCTTGTTCTTGATGCCGGCAAAGGCGGTCACTGGTGACTGGTTGCCGCTCAGCTTGAACAGGCCGCCGAGCAGGATGGGAACATAGGCGAATTCGGCCCCCGTCCGCCGCTCGATCGCCGGGATCACGCGATGGCTGAGAAAGGCGTTGGGGCTGCCGAAGTCGAAGTAGAAGGTTACGTTCGTCACCGACGCCCTCTCCATGGCGAGCCCGCGCGACTTGCCGCGGCTTGGGATTGCTCCTGGCATAGGGCCGGGCTCGGTGGCAAGCGGGAGAGCAGACATGGTGGACGATCGGACAGCAGGGCGGCACAAGACGGCGGCGATCATCGGCGCGGGCGACTTCATCGGAGCGGCGATCGCCAGACGCTTCGCGGCCGAGGGCTATACGGTTTTCATCGGCCGGCGACACGGCGAGAAGCTTGAGCCGCTGCGTCGGGAGATCGAGGCGGCGGGAGGCCGCGTCGTTGCGTCGTCGCTCGATGCCCGCGACGAGGCGCAGGTGGTGGCCTTTGTCGAGGCGGCGGAAGCCCACGCCCCGCTTGAGGTCTGCGTGTTCAATGTCGGCGCCAATGTAGCGTTTCCGCTGGTCGAGACGACCTCGCGGGTGTTTCGCAAGGTGTGGGAGATGGCCTGCTTTGCCGGCTTCCTGGCGGGTCGCGAAGCAGCTAGGCACATGCTGCCACGCGGGCACGGATCGATTTTCTTCACCGGCGCCACCGCAGGCCTGCGCGGCGGCATCGGCTATGCGGCGTTCGCCTCCGCCAAGTTCGGGCTGCGCGCGGTTGCGCAGTCGGCTGCACGCGAACTCGGCCCGCGGGGCATCCATGTCGCGCACCTGGTCATCGATGCCGGCGTCGATACCAGCTGGGTGCGCGAACGTCTGCGCGAGCGTGGCGGCGACGAGGCGATCGATGCGATCCAGCCCGGACAGTTGATGCGCCCACAGGCCGTCGCCGACGCCTATTGGGCGCTGCACCAGCAGCCAGTCGACGCCTGGACCTTCGAGCAGGAAATCCGCCCGTTCCGGGAGAGCTGGTAGGCCGGAAAGTGTTGGCCGAAGTCGATGGCGCCAGACTCACTGCCAATGCCCGCTCAGTGCCCGTGCCCGCCGTGATCACCGCCGCCATGACCACCACCTCCGTGATCACCACCTCCTCTGGCGCCATGAAAGCTCCCGCCTCGTCTGAACCCATGATCGCCGCCGTGGAAATCCCTGCCGCCGCCATGGAATCCACGGCCGGGCAATCTCGGAATGCCCCGGCCATCACGATAACCGCCGCGATACGGCCCTACGCCATAGCCGCCACCCCAGCCGCGGAAGTCGCCCCCGCCATAGGCGTCGCCCGGGTAATAGCCGCCGACGCCGTCGCCGCCATAGAAGCCGCCGGCGACGCAGCCGCCCAGAGACACCGACAGCGCGCCCAGGAGCAGCGCGGTCGCTGACAGGCGCATGAGCGAATGGCTCATTTCGCGTCTCCCGCGGCTGTATCCCCGGGGCCCGCATCGTCTGGCAACGCAAGCAGGCCGAATATCGCCCCAGCCGGATCGGCAACCAGCGCAATCGTTCCGCCATTTCGATCCTGGTGCGGCGGAACCACTACATGCGCGCCCAGGGTGGTCGCGTGGCCGACCATCGCTGCGATGTCCAGGACCCGCACATAGCTGATCCAACGGGGATGCAATGCGGGATGTTTGGTCGGGATCGGATTGACGCTCGCCCGCGCGTAGGTCTGCGACGCCAGGATCACATGCTTCGCTTCTTGCGGATCCGGCAGATCGAATACATCGTAGCCAAACACCGCCTTGTAGAACGCCGCGTCTGTTTCCGGGTCATGCGTGATGAGTGAGCTCCAGATCCATGCACCGGGTGCGGCCAGTGTATCGGCCGGATCGCCGCTGCTCGATGTCAGCATGCCAAAGACGGCGCCCTGCGGATCGGTCAGCAGCGCATCGCGCCCCAGATTGGCGATCTCGTGCGGCCCCAGCAGCATTGACGCTCCATGCTGGACAGCCACCTGGGCGCTTTTCTCGACATCCTCTGTTGACAGGAACGACCGCCAGGCTGGCCGCTCACCGTGCCTGATGGGTTTTTGCACAATCGCCGCGACCACACGTCCATTGATGGATGCCTCGCCGAACAAATGTCGTCTGACGTAGGCGTTCTGGAACTGCCACCCGAACAGGTCGGTATAGAACCGCTCCGCGGCGACCAGATCGGGTGTGACCAGCGCCGCGAACACCATCTTTCCCGCAAGCCGGGACGGGCTTGCCGGCGAGACCAGTGTCGGCAGACCGGCCGAGGCCGCTTGCGCCGGCATTATGCTTACGGCACTCGCCGCGGCGAGCCCCATTGCGAACATCAAGCCCAACACCCGCGACCGCCGCCATCTCTCGCGTGGCCTTGACCTGGAGCGCTCTTGCATCGGCCAACTCCCATCCGGCGACTCGGAAGCCGGCCGCACACACAGTGACGTTGCAGCTATCGCGCGGTTGCCTGCTTCTGATCGCCCGTCAGGCTTGGCTGATGAACGCGTCCAGGGCGCGGATGAGTTTCGCCCGAGACTCCTCGTCGGCAAGGGAGACGACCAAGCGGCCCAGCCGATCGGCTGGCAGCGTCGCCAGGTTGAAGACGTCCAGGATCACCTCTGCGCCGTCGATGGTGAAGCGCGGCGCGAGATGATGCTCCGCGACGCGCGCCGCCTCGCTGCGGACCAGTGGTGCCACGAAGCGCGTGCCTGCGCGATCAAAGCGGGCATTCTGAAGCACCACGACGAACGGAATGACCTCCCGCTGCCGCCCCGGGTTCCGGAAGACGTCGAACTGGGCCACGGATCAGAGCAACGAGAACTCGTCGCTAAGCAGGCCGTGCTCACCGTGGAACAGGCTGAAGCCGTCGATCACCTGGTCGAGGACCGCATCCTCGTCGCGACGGCGGGCACGCTCACGGTCCACGAAGTCGCCCAGGAGGTCCTCGAGCGTGCCGCTGAGATTGCGTGTGTAGAGGCGCGCCTGACGGACCAGATCGTCGTTCAGGCTCACATTGATGGCACGTTTTGAGGCGAGACGATCATATCCCATGGGAAACCTATGCGCATGGCATGCGCATGAATATGCATGTGAAGGGCGCCCAAATCAAGGTCCAAGACCGCCGACACGCTCGATGAAGGCGGCGATGCTGCCCACCCCCTCGCCGGCACGCACGTTGGCGAAGACGAACGGCCGTTCGCCGCGCATGGTTCTTGAATCACGGTCCATGACGTCGAGGCTGGCGCCGACATGCGGGGCGAGGTCGGTCTTGTTGATCACCAGCAGGTCCGAGCGGGTGATGCCGGGGCCGCCCTTGCGCGGGATCTTGTCGCCGGCGGAGACGTCGATGACGTAGATCGTCAGGTCCGCCAGTTCCGGGCTGAAGGTGGCGGCCAGGTTGTCGCCGCCGCTTTCGATCAGCACCAGGTCGAGATCGGGGAAGCGCCGGCTCAGTTCGGCGATGCCGGCGAGGTTGATGCTGGCATCCTCGCGGATCGCGGTATGCGGGCAGCCGCCGGTCTCGATGCCGAGGATGCGTTCGGGGGCAAGGGCGCCGGCGCGGGTGAGGAAGTCCGCGTCCTCGCGGGTGTAGATGTCGTTGGTGAGGGCGGCGAGCCGGTAGCGGTCGCGAAAGGCGCGGCACAGCGCGTCCATCAGCGCGGTCTTGCCGCTGCCGACCGGGCCGCCGATGCCGACGCGCAGCGGACCGTTGGGGTTTTGGGGTGTCATGTGCGGAACAGCCTCGTTGCTTGCGTCTCGTGGCGCATGGCGGCAATGTCCGAGCGCAGGCACATGCCGCCGACATCGTCCAGGGTGGCGTCGCGGCTGGCCCGCGCCGCTTGCGCGAGTACCGGCTCAAGTGCGGCGAGGGCGCGCAGGCCGTCGGTCTGTCCGAGCGGCACCAGGCGTACCGCGGCGGAGACCATCGCGGCCGCGCTCGCATGCAGCGCCGCGAGACAGCCGGCATCCTCGTCGATGCCTTCGCGTCGCAAGGCATGGCCGAGGGCGACGCTGAGCGGCCAGGCGGCCGGCGCGTCGGGCTGCCAGACCGCGACCGCGCGGCCGAACGCGGCCCCTTGAGCGCGCATCTCCTCGGCGCGCTCGCGCGAGGCGGCGCAGGCGTAGGCGAAGTCGGCGAGGGCCGGGTGGTCGTCGGCGCGACAGGCGTGACGCAGCAGGATGGCATCGGTCCACAGGCTGCCATGCGCGATGAGATCGGACAGCCACGCCACCAGGGACGCGCGATCGGTCACGTCGCCGGCCTCGATCGCCCATTCGAGCCCGTGGCTGTAGGCAAAACCGCCGGTCGGGAAGGCCGGCGACAGCCAGGTCAGCAGCCGGATCAGGCTAGTGCCCGTGGGGTTCATAGGCGCCGGTCTCGGGGTCGAAGGGAGCCATGACCGGGCGCGCTTCGCCGCCCAGACCGCGCACCATATCGGCGATGACATGATCCTCGCGGATCAGTAGACGATCGGCGGCAAGTGCGGTGGGCAGATGCCGGTTGCCGAGATGCCAGGCGAGCCGCAGCAGGGCCGCCGGGGTGGGAGCGGTGATTTCAAGCAGGCGCTCGGCCACGGCCGCGATCCGCACCAGCCCGCCATCGTCGCAGGCGATCGCGTCGCCGTCGCGCAGATGCCTGGTGTGCGGCAGATCGAGCAGCAGCTCGCGGCCGCTTGCGGTGCGCAGCAAGGTTCGCCGGCGATGGCGCTGGTCGTAGTCGGCGTCGAGCTGGTCGGTCTCTTGCGACGGGTCCCAGCGGCCCGCGGCGAGGATCTCGGTCCCGCGCATCAGAACAGGAAGTAGCGCTGCGCCATCGGCAGCACGGTGGCGGGCTCGCAGGTCAGCAGCACCCCGTCGGCACGCACTTCGTAGGTCTCCGGATCGACCTCGATCGTCGGCGTTGCGTCGTTGTGGATCATGCTGCGTTTGCCGATGCCGCCACGGGTGTCGGCGACCGCGACCAGACGACGACGCAGCCCGAGCCTTGTGCCGATCTCGTCCTCGAGGGCCGCACCCGAGACGAAGGTGACGCAGGTCTCGGCCAATGCCCCGCCGAGTGCACCGAACATGCCGCGCGCATGCACCGGCTGCGGCGTCGGGATCGAGGCGTTTGGGTCGCCCATCATGGCGTGCGCAATCGCGCCCCCCTTGATCACCAGGTCGGGCTTGACCCCAAAGAAGGCCGGGCTCCAGAGCACCAGATCGGCGAGCTTGCCGGCCTCGATCGAGCCGACCTCGCGGGCGATGCCATGCGCGATTGCCGGGTTGATGGTGTATTTGGCGACGTAGCGCCTGGCCCGCGCATTGTCGGCCGCACCGTCGCCGGGTAAGGCCCCGCGCTGGCTCTTCATCTTGTGCGCGGTCTGCCAGGTGCGGATGATCACCTCGCCGACCCGGCCCATTGCCTGGCTGTCCGACGAGATCATCGAGAGCACGCCCATATCGTGGAAGATGTCCTCGGCGGCGATGGTTTCGCGACGGATGCGGCTTTCGGCGAAGGCGATGTCCTCCGGCACCCGCTTGTCGAGGTGATGGCACACCATGAGCATGTCGAGATGCTCGTCGATCGTGTTCACCGTGTAGGGGCGGGTCGGATTGGTCGAGGACGGCAGCACGTTGGGCAAGCCCGCCACCTTGATGATGTCGGGCGCGTGGCCGCCGCCGGCGCCCTCGGTATGGAAGGCATGGATGGTCCGTCCCGCGAAGGCGGCAATGGTGTCCTCGACGAAGCCGCTTTCGTTGAGCGTGTCGGTATGGATCATCACCTGCACGTCGAGGCGGTCGGCCACCGACAGGCAGCAATCGATTGCCGCCGGCGTGGTGCCCCAATCCTCGTGCAGCTTCAGGCAGCAGGCGCCGGCGCGCACCATCTCGATCAGCGCTTCCGGCCGCGAGGCGTTGCCCTTGCCGGCAAAGGCGAGGTTGACCGGCAGTCCCTCGGCGGCCTGCAGCATGCGCGCGAGATGCCACGGTCCGGGGGTGCAGGTGGTGGCCGAGGTACCGGTGGCAGGTCCAGTGCCGCCGCCGATCATTGTCGTGATGCCTGAGGCGATCGCCTCCTCGACCTGCTGGGGGCAGATGAAATGGATGTGGCTGTCAATGCCGCCGGCGGTGAGGATTTTGCCCTCGCCCGCGATGATTTCCGTGCCGGGCCCGATGATGATGTCCACGCCGGGCTGGATATCCGGATTGCCGGCCTTGCCGATGCAAGCGATGCGGCCGGCGCAGATGCCGATATCGGCCTTGACGATCCCCCAATGGTCCAGGATCAGCGCATTGGTGATGACGGTGTCGACCGCGCCCCCGTTCTGCGCGCGCTGCGACTGCCCCATGCCGTCGCGGATGGTCTTGCCGCCGCCGAACTTGACTTCCTCGCCGTAGGTTGTGAGGTCGCGCTCGACCTCGATCAGCAGGCCGGTATCGGCGAGACGCACGCGGTCGCCGGTGGTCGGCCCATACATGTCGGCATAGGCCGCGCGGCTGATCCGCACCATCAGTCCAGCGCTCCCATCACCACGCCGCGAAACCCCGCAACGACCCGCGCGCCGCGCAAGGCGACCAGGGTGACCCGCCTGGTCTGCCCGGGCTCGAAGCGCAACGCCCCGCCGGAGGGCACGTCGAGGCGCATGCCACGCGCCTGGACGCGGTCGAACTGCAGCGCCGGATTGGTCTCGGCGAAATGATAATGGCTGCCGACCTGAATCGGCCGGTCGCCGGTATTGACGACATCCAGTTCGAGCGTGGCGAGCCCCGCGTTCAGTTCGATTTCACCCGGCAAGGTGATCACCTCGCCGGGAACTTCAACGGATGGGCTCATGCACCGTGACCAGCTTGGTGCCGTCAGGGAACGTCGCCTCGACCTGCACGTCATGGATCATTTCGGCGACGCCTTCCATCACCTGCGCGCGAGTCAGCACCAAGCCGCCGCCCTCCATCAGGTCGGCCACGGACAGTCCGTCGCGCGCGCCCTCGACGACGTAATCCGCGATCAGCGCCACCGCCTCGGGATGGTTCAGCCGCACCCCGCGCTCCAGCCTGCGGCGCGCCACCTGGGCCGCCATCGCGATCAGCAGCTTGTCCTTTTCGCGCGGTGTGAGGTTCATGACGCAGCATTCAATAACGCCACACCGAAGGCAAGGCTTCGCCGCCGCGCAGTATCGACAGCACCGCCGCAATGCGCGCGCGATGCGCGGCGGGGTCGCGCGACACCATGACGATCCGCAGCATGCCGTTCCACGAAGAGGCTCCGGCATCGGCGCCGGCGAGGGCGTCGCGGACCGGATCGAGCAGCGCTTCGGCGTATGGTGCAACCAGCACGATCGCGGCCGTGGCCCCTGCTCCGGCCGCCACAGCGGCGCGCGACAATGCTGTCTCCGCGTCGCCATGGAGTTCAAACCCGTCGACCAGGACCGGCACGCCGCCACGCCGGATCAGCAGCCGGTCTGATAAATCGAGCCGCCACAGCCGCTCGCCGCTGCCGGCGCGGCCGAACACCCGGCTTTCGATGCAAAGCAGGCTGGCGTCGTCGGCCATCTCCACCGTGAGCCGGCGACGCAGACTGGCGCCGTCAAACATGATCGTCTCCTGCGGCAGCCATTCCAGATGCGCGCCCGGACCCAAAGTCGCATGCGCCTCGATGTCCGCCGCCGCTTCGCCGTCGCGCGCGCGGTAGCAACGCTCGGCGGCCTGGCTGGTCAGCAGCAGATGCGTCCCGGCGGCGCAGACAATTGCGGTCTCAAGCCGATCCCCGGCCGCTATTCCCCCTGAACAATTGATGCTGGCGGCCTGCAACGCCGCACCCGGTTCGATACGCGGAAATAACAGTTTGAGACAGCCCTGCTGGCGCAGCCGCGCGACATGGGTGCGACCGCCCCGCTCGCCGACCTCCAACCTGAGCAGGCCTGAGGCGCGCTGCAAATGTTCCGGCGAAGAGGCAAGCATCGCGGCCGAAATTGCCCGTCGCGTCGGCGCTGGTCAAACGCGCCCTGCGAGCGCAGAACCATGATCATGGATGAGGCACCCCGGCGCCAACTGCTCACTGGCGCGCGACTCTTCACCGGCGAGCAGATCCTCGACGACCATGCGCTGCTGATCGAGGGCGGCCGCATCCTCGATATTGTGCCGGCCGGAAACTTGCCGGGCGGCGTGCGGCTGCACGAGCGGCATTTGCTCGCACCCGGTCTGATCGACGTGCAGGTCAATGGCGGCGGCGGGGTGCTGTTCAACGACACGCCGACCCTGGAGGGCGCGTTGGCGATCGCGGCGGCACACCGCAAGCTGGGAACCACGTCGCTGCTGCCCACCGTAATCACCGACACGCCCGAGATCATGGCCGCCGCCGCGGAGGCCGCGGCCCACGCGGCGGCGATCCCCGGCAGCGGCGTGCGCGGCATCCATCTGGAGGGTCCGTTCTTCAATCCCAAGCGCGCCGGCGTGCATCCGCGCCATTTATTCCGCACCCCCGACGCGCGCGACCTCGACGCTCTATGCGCCCTGGCCGCCCGCTTTGCGCCTTTCGGCCGGGTGGTGCTGACCCTGGCGCCGGAGCAGGTGCCGCCTGAGGCGATCACCCGCCTGGCCGAGGCCGGGGTGCGCGTCAGCGGCGGCCATTCAGCGGCGAGCCTGGAGTGCACCGACGCCGCCCTGCGCGCCGGCATGACCGGCTTCACACATCTGTTCAACGCCATGCCGCCGCTGGTCAGCCGCGCGCCCGGCATCGCGCTTGCCGCCCTCACCGACTCGGCCTCCTATTGCGGGATCATCGCTGATGGCATCCACGTACACCCGGCAATGCTGCGGCTGGCGCTCGCGACCAAACCCACCGACCGCATCATGCTGGTCAGCGACGCGATGCCTTGCGCCGGCACCGACCTTGCCGAATTTGTTGTACAGGGAAGACGCATCCTGAGGCAGGACGGCCGACTGCAAACCGAGGACGGCGTGCTCGCCGGCGCGGATCTCGATCTCGAGCAGGCCGTGCGTCAGGCGGTGGCGCTGCTGGGCGTCTCCACGCAAGTGGCGCTGCGCATGGCCTCACTCATCCCGGCTCGCTTTCTCGGCCTTGACGACCGGCTGGGCCGGCTGGCCCCCGGGTTCGAGGCCGACATCGTTCTGCTCGACGAGCGTCTGCATGTGCGGGGAAGCTGGGTGGCTGGCCAGCCTACGCCGGCACACTTAAGAACAGGCCGAGATTGTTAAGCGGGCTAGATTAACATCGCGTAATCCACATCGCTGCCGAACGCGCCCTCTACGGCGTGCAGATATGCCTTATGGCAGTTGGTGGTGAACTGCACTTGACTGGCGAGGCGGAGGGCTACGTCGTCCATAGACACGTGCGCGTAAACACCATCACGTCCACCCACGAGGTAGGAGACGATCAGCTTCGGGGCAGCGTCGGGCGCGGTTCACGTCCAGACCCCGGCAAAACCCCCTTCGGAGCGGCGTTGGCGCCGGCTGAGATACCACCAGCAGGCTCATCGCCTCCATGCCGAGGCGACCGACTGATCAGGCGGGGACGGGCACCGCTCCATGCCCTCTTGTTTAACACGTCCCGTGCATTACATTGTCATTCGTAAGGAGACCGAACATGGTTGCGAATGCCCTGGTACAGGCCCGCGTGGACGAAACGGTGAAAGAGGAAGCAGCAACCGTGCTCGCGACCATGGGCCTCACCTTATCCGATGCCGTGCGTCTGCTACTGACCCGCGTTGCCCGGGAGAAGGCCCTGCCCTTCGAGCCGCTGATCCCGAACGAGACGACAATCGCCGCCATGCGGGAGGCGCGGGCCGGCAAGCTCGAAATGGTGACGCTGGACTCACTGCGCGCCGAGATGCATGCGGACGATTAAGCGCACCAGCCAGTTCAAACGCGATTTGAAACGTGAAGCCAAAGGAGCCCATCGCGCCGTCCTGGAATCCGATTTCCTGTCGATCATCACCGCTCTGGCGAACGATGCCGCGCTTGCACCGCGACATCGCGATCATGCCCTGACAGGCGACTGGCAAGATCACCGTGATTGCCACATTCGGCCGGACTTGGTGCTGGTCTATCGAAAGCCCGACGTCGAGACCTTGGAACTTGTGCGCCTTGGCTCCCACTCCGAACTCGGCCTGTGATCGGCCTACACATGCGGGAAAGCTGGGTGGCCGGTCGACCTACAACGTCGCTGAGACGCTGAAGAATAGCCCGCGCCCCGGGTTGACCCAGTAGAGCGGCGCGCCGTCGCCGGCGGCACTGCCCGCATAGCCGATCAGGCTGAGATTGTTGAGCAGATTGGTTGCCTGCATGCCGAGATCGATGCGGCGGTCGTGCAGCACAGGGAAGGCGTAGTGCACGGCCAGATCGAGTGTCGCGTAGGATTTAATTGAGTATTTATCGATGAATTTGGTATCGACGCCGTATTGCGGGCCGACATCCTTGTCGAGCAGGGAGAAATCGACGCAGTCGCCATTCACGACGACCGCGCTGCGATCGAACAGTACGCCGGCAACCCCGGTGCGACGCGGCGCTTGGGCCACCGTGGCGCCGTTCTGGTAATTGGCGTCGTTGAGCGAGCCGTTGGCATAGAGGGCCAGGCCATGGCCGAGCTGCGCCGTCGCCTCGATCTCGATACCTTTGAAATGCGCGCTGCCCTGGTTGGTGTAGAGCGTGTTGGTGCCGATCGTGGTGCTGGCAATATAGTTCTGGTAGCGGATGTAATAGAGGTCCGCGTCGGCCGCGAGCCAGCCGCGCTGATAGACCGTTCCGACCTGGTAGTTGTCGGTGGTCGGGGGCTGAACGGCATTGACGATCGGCGCGTAGAACACGTTCAACGGCGGCGTCAGGTAGCCCTTTGCCGCCTGCGCATAGACCGACAGCCCTTTTTCGATGAGGTAGTGCGCGTCAAGCGATGGCAGCGCCTTGTTGTAGGTGGCGTGGTCGTCCGCCGGCCCCTTGATGGTCCGCACCAGCGGACCGGTGAGAGTGCGTGTGACGGAGCTGTACTTGATGCCGGCGGTCACGGTCAGGTTCGGCAGCGGCTGGG
Organism: Lichenicoccus sp.; assembly: GCF_965276875.1. Taxonomy (GTDB): domain Bacteria; phylum Pseudomonadota; class Alphaproteobacteria; order Acetobacterales; family Acetobacteraceae; genus Lichenicoccus. The sequence continues at coordinate 1,868,880 of NZ_OZ255701.1, forward strand.
TGGTGAATTCGATATAGGGCTGCGCCGTCGTGAGACGGTCGAAATAGTGATACTGGAAGGCCGACGCATTCGGCTTTGTCGTGGTGGTCACGGCGCCGCGGGTCAGGACGATGCTCGATTTATACAGCGTGTTGTCCTCGCTCTCGAACCAGGCGCCGGCGCGCGCCTGCCCGAACGGCGTCGCTTGCGAAAGCCGCAGGATGTTGCCCCAGGCGCGATAGTCGTTTTGTGCCGCGTTGCCGGGAACATCGTTGTTGAGCGTGGTTTGGACGTTGTTCAGGTAATATGTCCTGGTTGCGGTCGTGGTCAGGTTTGGCGTGGTCAGGTTCGGCGTGGTCAGGTTCGGCGTGGTCAGCGAGGTGTCGGTGGTCTGTAACTGGCGATGATAGAAAGCGGTCGTGTAAGGCTGGTCGGAGACGCTCAGCCCATGGCCAAAATCATGGGTCAGCTTGAGATATTCGAAATCGGTCGTGTAGGCGTCCTTGTTGTAGGGACCATAGCCTTGCGACCCTGGATCGTTGTTGAGGGAATAGTTGCGGCCGAACGCGGCCATCTCGGCAAGCGAGGTGCCGTAGGGGGTGTCGGTAATGGCGTTGTCGAGGTTGACCACGCCGACCAGCGTAGTGTCCGCGCCGAAGGGTTGGACGTATTTGGCAAAGAGGTTGCGTCGTTCGTCGGACGTGCCGCTCAGGGCGCCGCGGCTCTCGTTGCGCTGGATGTCGATCAGGAATTTACCGCCGCCGTATAATGTTCCGGTCTCGGCCTGCAGGCCATACATCTTGGTGCCGAAGCTGCCAAAGGTGGCATACGGGTTGACTTCCGGCCGGCTGGAGAGCGCGCGCGAGCTGAGTTCGACGTCGCCGCCGAAGGTCGCCGAGCCCACCGTGGACGCGGGCCCTGGTCCGCGGTTGACGACGATTTGGGCAAGGTCGTGTGCGACGAAGTAGGCCGCCGGTTGTGGTGCCAGGTTGCTCGGCGAGCCGGGTATCTGCACCCCGTCGAACAGCACGCTGAACTGGGTGTATTGCAGCCCGCGTATGCTCTGGCCGAAATCCTGCTGCAGGCCGGGACCGTTCGGGTCGATGTCCATCGCACTCGGCGTGATGCGGAGGATGTCGTCATAGTTCGAGGTCGCCGGCACGTTCTCCTGGATGAAGTGCTCATTGATCACCGAGGTGGGCTGGATTTGGCCAAGCGACGCCTGCGCGGGTGCCTGATCGGCAGCGTCGCCTGGAAACCGCTGGCCATTGACGTTGATGGTTTCGATCGGGCCGGAGGGTTGCGCCCGCGCCGGCAGTGCGGCGGCCACGAACGCCGTCGCGAGCAGGGAGCGAAGTGGGCGAGAACATCCCTGCATGGCGATCCTGACGAGAAGCTGACAGCAGCTTCTAGGACGCGGCAGGTCAGGGTGGTGTGATGTTCCTGTGACGCACCGGATAGGGGCGACCGCCGAACAGCCCGTGCCAGACCACCTGGTTGAACCGCACCGCCGGCACCCGGTCCTCGTGGCTCCAGTCGTAGCCAAGGGTGTGCGCCGTCCACCAGGCGGCATCATGGGTGCTGCGTAGGATCGGACCCGCCTGCGCCCGCTTGGGCAGCGGCAATGTGGTGGCATAGAGCGCCTGCGACGGTGCCGCACTGTAGGTCCAGCGCGTTTGGGTCAGGTCGAAGATTTCGGTCATCGGCGGCTGTAGCGCGTCGTTAAGGTTCAGGTGGCCGATGCCGAGGATGTCCTCGATGGTGCGCAGCATGTTCACCGTGCTGTAGCGCGTCGAGACCACCGCGCCATGGCGGACATAGGGGCCGATCACATAGGCGGTGGAGCGGTGCGCATCGACATGGTCCGGACCGTCCTGGGCGTCGTCCTCGATGACAAAGATCAACGTGTTGTCGCGGAATTTGCTGTGGGCCACCCGATCCGCGACCAGGCCGACGGCGTAGTCGTTGTCGGCCTGTTGCAGCTCCGGCGTGTTCACGCCGTGGGTGGCGGCACTGAAGCTGCCCATATGGTCGTGCATCAGCCGCAGCAAAGTGAGCGAGGGCAGCTTGCCGCTCGCCTCAAAGCCCGCGAACTCGCGCGCCCATTCATGCTCGCGAAACACATCGGGGAAGCGGTTGTCGAAGCCGCGGAAATACGGGTCGCTGAGTGCCATCAGCGCTGGGTTGACTGAATAGCCCACGACAATGCGGCTCCCATATGGATCGTCGAGCAGCGGGATCGCCTGGTTCTGCCTGCCGAAATCCCGCTCGGTCGGGAAATACCGGTCGAGATCGTAGAAGAAGCCGTAATTGCGCACGCTCAGGCCGGCCTTCAGCGCCGAGTCCCAAAGGGTGCCGTGCTGGATGTGCGCCGGCCCGCTGGTGTCGTCCGGACTGTCGGGCGCGTCGTCGCTGCGTATGCCTGGGAGCAGGTCGGGATCGTTCGGATAGTCGGGATCGGCGGCCCGTCGCGCGGCCAGGGTGGGGATGCCGACATCGACGCCGCGCACCTGGCCTTCGGCGTCGTAGGGCGCGTGCGTCGGACGGCGGGAATATTCGAGCGGAATGGTCTTGACGTTGAAGTCGGTCTCCCGCGCGGACGTGCTCCAGGGCCAGCCGTTGCCGCTGACCGCGCCGCTATCATAGAAATTGTCGAGATCGACGAAGTCCGTCGCCAGCCGGTGGAAGTTCGGCGTGATCGCACGGCCGAACTCCACGAGGGCCGGATCGCCGCGGCCGTGGCCGAGGTCACCCAGGATCTGGTCGTAGGTGCGGTTCTCCTTGACGATATAGATGATGTGCCGGATCCGCTCATGCAGGGCCGCCATCACCGCCGCGTCGTGCGGGTCGGGCTTGCGCGAGAAGCCGTCATTGGCGGCGACCTGGGCGGTCAGCCTGGCGAGGGTGACGGCATTTGGCAGCGGTTCGGCGAGGAAGCCCGCATGTTCGAGTTGCAGGACATACTGGCCGGCCGGTTTGTGCGGGCGGTAGGCAGGGTTCGGGCCGGGTCGGCTCTTGGCGTTGAGCGCGTAGATCCAGCCGTCCACGACCGCCAGCGCGTCCGGATACCAGCCGGTCGGCAGCAGCCCCTCGACGACCGGCGCGCGCAGGTGCCGGATATCGACGACGGCCATCGCGTTCTCGCCGCCATTACTTACATAGAGCGTCTTCTCGTCGGCGGACAGCGCCAGCGCGTTCGGGCTGGCACCGCGATAGCGCGGGCCGGGCGGCAGCAGGTGCGAGGGTGCTGCCACGTCGATACGGGCGCTGCGTCGGTTGGTCGCGGTATCGATTACCTGGACGCTGTCGTCGTTGTCGGCGGCGACGAACAGCCTGGTTGCCGCACGGTTGAGGATCATCTTGTTGGGGGTGCCGGCAACCGGAATACGGGTGACGAGCCTGGGGATCGCCGCGCTGACGTCCAGCACATCGATCTCGCGGTCGCGCTGGCTGGAGACATAGGCGGTGCTGTTGCCGCGTATCGCCACCCAGAACGGGGTCTCGCCGCCTGCGACGCCGGTGCGCGCCGGGGTCTCCTTGCCCGGACGCAAATCGAGTTCACCGGTGACGACACCGCGCGCGAGATCGATCCGCGAGACGCTGTCATTATAGATGTCGGCGACGACCAGGATGTGGCCGTCGCGGCTGACCGCCAGGCCGGCGGTGCTCGGCCCCTGATGGTTGCCCACGCCAGTGCCGTGGCCGAGCGGAATTGGCGGCCCGTCCGAGGCCCAGCCGGTTGCCGTGCGGGTGTAGCGGAGCACGCTGTCGCCGCCGCCGGTGCCGACATAGAAGCTGTTGCCGTCCGGCGCGAAGCTGATGCCGGCATAGGCGGTGGGAATGCGCAGCACCTGGCGCTGAACGGGCGCATGCGCCGCGATGTCATAGACCAGCACCGCCTCGCCGCTGGCCCGGTCGCGGAACATGTTATAGCCGCTGGTCAGCACCAGCAGCGTGCGCTTGTCGGGACTGACCGCAAGGCTGATCGCGCCGCCTCGATGCAAGCTCGCGAAGACCGCCCCGGGTGCTGCCGTCGGCGTGATGGCCTGGCCGGACGAGAGCAGGATCGGGCTGGCGCGCACAGCCGGATCGGGCAAAACAAGCCCGACTGCAGCAAGGGCGGCGATGCCGGCGCACCCGATTCGACTTCTCCGCACTGCGCGTCTCCGCTTGGCCAGCGCCACGATAGCAGCGTCGCGCGCCATCGTCCTGCTGGCCGCGATGGTCCCCGCCCGCGCAGTCGCGCAAACCGCCGCACCGACCGAGCGCAGCGGGCCGTTGCCCGGTCCGACCGCGGCGCCGAAGCAGCGAAATGTCACGCCGGCGGGACTATGGGAGCGGCCGGATCTGCTCGGGGATTTCGGCGGCGCCCGCTCGGCACTTGCGGCGCGCGGCCTGTCATTCGGTTTGATCGAGACCAGCGAGGTACTCGGCAACCCCACCGGCGGCATCCGCCAGGGCGCGGTCTATGAGGGGCTGACCGAGGCCAGCCTCGGGCTCGATCTTGACCGGCTGATCGGGCTGCCTGGCGGCGTCATCAACGCCAGCGCCTTTCAGATCCATGGTCGTGGACTGTCGACCAACAATATCGGCAACCTCAACAACGTCAGCAGCATCGAGGCGACCCGCGCGACCAAGCTTTTCGAGTTGTGGTACGACCAGTCGTTCGGCGGCACGGTTGATCTCAAGCTCGGGCAGCTCGCCGCCGATCAGGAGTTCCTGATTAGCGAGTATAGCGGCGCGCTGATGAACTCCACGTCGTTCGGCTGGCCGGAGCTGCCCTCCGCCGACGTGCCGTCCGGCGGCCCGATCTATCCTCTGGCGACACCGGGGATACGGGCGCGATGGTTGATCAACCCGGCGTGGACCGTCCTCGCCGGCGTTTATAACGGCAATCCGGCAGGACCGGGGACCGGCGATCCGCAGCGGCGCGATGCGTCGGGAACCCTGTTCCGGGTGGGCGACGGCGTGTTTGCCATCGCCGAGGCGCAGTTCACCGTCGCCGGCGGCACCACCAAGGCCGGCATCTGGTATGGGTCGCGCGGCACCGCGAGCCCCTATGTCATGGTCGACCAGCTCGTCTATCGGGTTCCCGGCACACTCGATCAGGGTGTGGGGGTGTTTGCCCGAGTCATGGCCGTCCCTGGGGCCGCCCCCAGTAAACCCAACCCGGTCAGCGCCTTCCTCGATGCCGGAGTGACATTCAAGGGCCTGCTGCCCGGACGCGGCAGCGACACGGCGGCGCTTGGCGTCTCCGCCACCCGGGTCAGCCCGACCGTCGGGCACCGCGATGAGGGCATCGTCGAGCTGACCTACCAGTATCAGGCCGCACCCTGGTGGCTGATCCAGCCTGACCTGCAGTATGTCATCAATCCCGGTGGCGGCGTGCCCGATCCGCAACGACCGGCGCGGCGAATCGCGGACGCCCCCGTCATCGGCCTGCGCACGGTGCTGACCTTCTGACCTGGGGCCGTACTGTGCTAAAGCATTCGCATCGGTTTGCGGCGAGACTCTCCGGCATGCGCCTGCTTCTGGTCGAGGATCATGCCGGCATGCGCGAGACGATGGCCGGGCATCTGCGCCAGTCCGGCTTCGTCACCGATTGCGTGGGTTGCGGCGACGAGGCGATCGCCGCAGCCGCCGCCAGCCTCTACGACGCGGTGATCCTCGATCTCGGCCTGCCCGATCTCGACGGCATGACGGTGCTACGTCACCTGCGCGCCGGCGAAAGCCCCGACGTGCCGGTGCTGGTGCTGACCGCCCGCGATGCGGTGAGCGACCGGGTCCGCGGCCTCGACGCCGGCGCCGACGACTATCTGCTCAAGCCGTTCGACCTCGGCGAATTCGACGCCCGCCTGCGCTCGATCCTGCGCCGGCCGGGGCTGCGTCGCGACCCAGTGCTGCGGCTGGGCGATCTCGCCTTCGACACCGAGGCGCGAGAGGCGCGGATCGGCGACATTGTGCTCGACCTGACCCGGCGCGAGATCTCGCTGCTCGAGGAGCTGATCCGTGCCGCCGGGCGCACCGTCGTGCGCGATACACTGGAGGACCGGCTCTGGGGGCTGGCCGAGCCGGTCAGCGGCAACGCGCTGGAGGCGGCGGTCTCGCGCCTGCGCCGGCGCCTGGCCCAGGGTGCGCCGGATCTCGCCATCGAGACCATCCGCGGCATCGGCTACCGGCTGGTGCGGCGCGGGCCCGGCTGATGGCCCACCTGTTCACGAATGGCCTGCTCATGGGCAGCCTGCGGGGTCGCCTCGTCGGCTCGATGACCTTGCTGCTGATTGGCGGCCTAGCCCTGGTCTATGTGCTGGAACATGGCGCGCATGCGTTTGGCGGCCGCTTTGCCGAAGACCAACTGGGCGAACCCTGGCAGGATCTCGCGATACTCGCCCCGTTCAGCCTGGTGATGCTGGTGCTGATCGGCGTCGTCACCCGCTGGAGCCTGCGGCCGTTGCTGCGCGCCTCCGACGAAGCGGCGGCGGCCGGACCGCAGCGTCCCGAGGCGCGGATCGGCATGGCGGGGCTGCCGAGCGAGTTGCGGCCGCTGGTCGGCGCGGTCAACGACACCCTCGACCGGCTGACCGCCGCCTACGAGACCGAGCGCCGCTTCACCGCCGACGCGGCGCACGAGCTGCGCACCCCGCTCGCCGCCCTCGGCCTGCGTCTGCAACGCGCCCGCAGCGAGGGGGCGGCGATCGAATGGCCGGCGATCGAGGCCGACCTCGCGGTCATGCGGCGGCTGATCGAGGGGCTGCTCGACCTCGCCCGTAAGGAGGCCGGCGGCGCACAACCGACGCCGGTCAATCTGTCGCGCATCGTTCGCGAAGCCGCCGCCACCATCGAGCCGCTGGTGCAGGCGGCCGGACGCACGCTGGAGGTGTCGGCGCCGGACCGGCTTGCCGCCAACGGCCACCCCGACGACCTGCGCGACATGGTGCGCACCCTGGCGCAGAACGCGCTCACCCACGGGCGCGGCCGTATTCGGCTGACATTGGCACGGCAGGCGGCCAACGCCGTGCTGGAAGTCGACGACCAGGGTCCGGCGATCGCGGCCGCCGACGGCGAGGCGCTGTTCGAACGCTTCCGCAAGGGGGCGCAATCGGGCAGCGGCAGCGGCCTTGGCCTGTCGATCGCGCGCGCCGTGGTCCGCGCGCATGGCGGGTCGGTCGGCTTCACAGGCGGCTCCGGCTGCACGATACGCGTCACGCTGCCAGCGTCTGCACCGACACCCCCGCAAGCTCTGACGCCAGCGACGCGATATGCGCATGATGGGTGAACAGGATCACCTGGGTGGTGGCGCCGAGTGCGGCCAGAAGTGCTAACGCCGCGCGTGCCCGCGTATCGTCGAAATGCACCAGCAGATCGTCGGCGATGAACGGCATCGGCTGCGCGCGCGCCGCATGCGCCTCGATCGCGGCCACCCGTAGCGCCAGATAGAGCTGGTCGCGGGCGCCCTCGCTGAGCGCCTCGACCGGGCATTCCGCGCCGTTGTCGCGGATCGCGCGCAGCAAAGCGCGTCCGGCCGCATCCTCGTCGACGCTCAGCCCGCCATAGCGGCCGCCGGTGAGCCGGGCGAAATGCGCCCCCGCCGCGCGCAGCAGCGGGCCCTGCTGCTGCGCCCGGAAGCGTTCGATGCCGGCACGCAACAGCACCTGCGCCACCCGCAGCCGCCCGTAGCGTTCGGCATGCGCCCGCGCCTGCGCCAGCGCGTCCGCCGCTTCCTGCGCGCGGCCGGCGGCGTCATGCCCGGTGCGCATCGCCGCGAGCGACGCCTCCGCCCGGGCTCGCGCGGCACTGGCCGCCTCGCGCTGCTCGCCCAGCGCCTGCATCGCCGGCTCGATCTCGGCCAGCCGCGCCGCCGCCGAATCGACATCGACCGAGAGCGCCTCAACGCGCAGCAGCGCCTCCGCCAGACCGTCGCCCTGCGCCAGCAGCGCCGCCGCGAGACGGGCGATCTCGGCGCGCGCCGCGTCACGCTGCCGCGCCCGCTCGATCGCGCGGCGCACGCCGGCATCGTCCTGGGCGCCGCAAGCCTGTCGCAGCGCCGCCAACTCCGCCTCGCACGCCGCCAGACGATGCCGCGCCTCGATGGCCGCCGCCTCGTGCCGCCCTATCCGCTCGGCCAGGGCCGACGCCTCGGCCTGGGCCGCGCGGGCTTGCGCCAGACGCCGTCCCAGACGGGCCGCGAGCAGTGACGCCGTCTCCTCGCCGGCTGGCTCGCCCAAGGCCGACCGCAAGGCCTGCGCCTCGTTGCTGAAGTCGGCGAGACTCGCCGTCATGTCGATCACCCGCTGCTCGTCGGCACGCCAGGCCGGCGCGACCTCGGCAATCCGGCCCCAGGCGCCGAGCACCGACTCCATCGTCTCGACATCGGCATCGGGGCCAAGCCCGAGTCCTTCCACAGCCGATCCCCATGATCCGCGCCAGTCCGCGAGCGCCGCCTCGGCGGACGCCGCCTCATCAGCCAGATCAGCCAGCCGCGCTGTCGCGCCGGCCAGCGCCTCGGCACAGGCGCGATGCGCCGACTCGGCCCGTTCCGCAGCTTCGCACGCAGTCTCCGCGCGCAGCAGTTGCGCCGCCAGGCTCTCGCCGGGCTGTCCCCCCGGCAGCATCGCCGACGCGCGATCCCAGCGCTCGCGTAACGTCGCCAAAGCCTCCGCCGCATCCGTCCCGGCCGCCGCCCGCCGCACCACGTCGTCGCGGGCGCGGCGCCACTCCACCATCGCCGCCGGCGCCTCCGGCAACAGCCCCGCCGCCGCCCAGAGTGCCGACCAGGCCGCCTGCGCCGCCTCCAGCCCGGCGCCTGCGTCCGCCACGGCCTGCCCCGCCCCTGGCACGCGCTCGCGCAGCAGCAGCTCAAGCCGGGCGGTCGCCGCCAGGTGTGCGGATACACGCAGCACCTCGTCGGCGCGCCGGTCGGCCAGACGGTCGGCCTCGTCCCGCAGCGCCTCGAAGGCGTCGGCCGACGACTGCGCGTGTTGCTGCCGGAACTGCCGCCAAGCCTGGTCGCGTCGCAGGCGGGCCTGCGTCACCGCCGCCGGAGTCGGCATCGCCTCGCCGGTCGACAGCCGCGCGAGCTCGTCCTGCAAGGCGGCGACCTCAGTGTCGAGCGCCATGGCGGCAAGGCGCGCCTGCTCCGTTGCCGCGAACGCCGCGTCCAGGCGCGTCGCGGCGGCAGCGGTCTCTGCCGGCAACGGCAGCGGGCTTGCGAGCAGTTCGGCGAGACTGCCGGTCCAGAGCGGCAGGGCGGCGAGCGCCGACACTACGCAAGCGGAGGCATCGGCGGCCGCGCGTCGGGCTCGCGCCAGCTCAGCGTCGAGCGGGCCCTCGCCGCGCACCCGCTCGATGCTGCGTCGCAAGGGCACCGGCGATGGCGGTGGCGGTGCCTGCAGCAGGGCGGCTTCGGCACGCTCGCGTTGCAGCCGCGCCGCCGCCGACGCCCGATCGGCGGCCGCGGCGGTCGCCGAGAGTGCCGCGTGACGGCTCACCAGTTGCTGCACACGACGCCGATTCGCAGCGCCCGGCACCGAATCACGCGCCACCTTGGGGCCGTGCCGCGCGCCGAGATCGGCCAACGCCTCCGAGACCCTGGCGCAATGGCCGACAATCGCCGCGTGCACCTCTGGCAGGTCGCCGGCCGCTCCCTCCGCCACCTGGCGACGCGCGACCAGCCGGTCGATCGCATCCTGCATCGACAACGCCGCCTCGTCCGCCGGCAAGGCAGCCCCGAGTGCCACCAGCCGCCGCAATTCCGCAGCCTCGCGCTCGGCGTCGCGAGCGGCCTCGCGGGCATGCGCCGAAAGTGCGTCGAGCCGCTGTTCGGCGTCGGGTGCCAGCAGCGGCGCGTCGGCGAGGTCCGCGGACGCCGCGCGCGCGGCATCGAGCCCGGACAGCAGTGGCGCCGTCCGGCGCACCCGCTGCAGCTTGCTGCCCTCCGCGGCCAGCGCCCGGGTTTGCGCCTGCAAGTCGGCAAGCTCGTTCTGCACGCGCGCATAGGCGGCTTCGGTCTCCTGCCAGGCCTTCGGCGCCACCGCCCGGACCTCGCTCTCGCGCACCGCCTGCCGCCAGGTCTCGACCGCCTCCGACAGCAACCGCCGGCCGCGGCCGTCGCCGAACAGCGACTTCGCCTCCTCGTCGAGCCTGGCCAGGGCGGGGCGCAGATGTGCCACGCCGCTGCCGGCGAGCAGGCTCTCTCCCGCCTCGCCGCCGCTGCGCAGCAGGTCCTGGCCGCCCTGGCGCAGCCGCGCGCCGTCCAGGCCGAAGCCGCGCTCGAAACGCTCGCGATCGACGCCACCGAGGAAGCGACGCAGCGCCTCCTCCGGCAGCGGCTGGTCGGCTTCGTCGCGCAGGGTGTCGCGACGGCCCTTGCGACGCACGAAAGCGGCAGCGTCGCCATCGCCGGCGGCAAGCGTCACGCCGATCCGCAACTGCGCGCTGCCATGCAGGAAGTCGAAATCGGTGCGATGGCCGAACCCGAACAGCGCATCGGCGATGGCGGCGAGCGCGGTGGATTTGCCGGCCTCGTTGGGACCGAGCACGACATGCAGTGCCGCGGGCCCGTTGAAGCGAAGGCTCGCGTCGGACAGATGCCCGTAGCGGAGCAGGTCGAGCCTGACCAGCCTCAAGGACGCAGCAACCCGGCGGCGATCGCCCAGGCCTCGCCAGCCAGCGCGCGCAGGCCGTCCTCGACCTCCGGCAGATCGAGCCCGACCCGCGCTGCCGCCGGCAGACGCTGGCGCAGGGCGGCGAGGTCGTCGAGCAGTGCCGCCCGCAACGCCGGGTCATCGAGCCCGGCGGCGAATGCCTCATGCAGCGGCGCCAGCAGTTCGGCTTCGAGCGGCGCGGCACCACGCACGCGCAGCTTGACGCTCTCCACCCAGAGTGCCGCGTCGGCCTCGATCGCGGCATTGCGGCACTCCGCCGCCAGTTGCTCCGCGTCGAGTGCCAGGCCGCTCTCGCCGGTCACGGTCAGCCGCGCCAGCATCGGCCGCGCGTCGCACGCGGCCGCGGCCGACCGCACCGCCTGCGTGATCCGCTGCCTGAGCAACACCGCATCGTCACCCGCCTCCACCTCCAGCGCCACCCAGCGCACCACGTCGAGCACGCGATGCGTCACCGCCACCACGCGCCCGTCCTCGACGCGGACCAGCGAGCAGCCCTTCGCCCCCGTCTCGCGCGCATGCCGGCCCTGCATGTTGCCGGGGAACACGACCCAGGGCCGCTCAGCCAGCACCCGGCGTTCATGCACATGCCCGAGTGCGAAGTAGTCGTAGCCCTTCAGGGTGAGGGCCGCGACGCTGCACGGCGCATAGGTCTCGTGCTCGCCCGGGTCCTCGGCCGAACTATGCAGCACGCCGATATTGAGCCGGCCGGGATGCGGCGCCGGATAGCCCGCGGACAGATCTTCCGGCACCGCCCGGTTCGGAAACGAGTGGCCATGCAGCGCCACACCCAGCTCATCGAGCACGAAGCTCTCGCAGGTGCGCGAGGAGAACTCGCGGACATTGGCGGGCGGCCTGAGCGCGCGGGTGATTACCGATCGCGCATCATGGTTGCCGCGCAACAGGAAGCACGGACGGCCAAGCCGGCGCATCTCAGCCGCGAAAAACAATCCGGTGGAAAAATCCTTCCAATTGCCGTCGTAAAGATCACCCGCGATCACCACGAAGCCGACCTGCTCGGCCACGGCGAGATCGACCATCGCCGAGAACGCCCGACGCGTGCAGTCGCGGAGCACCGCCTCGGGCACATCCCCCCGCGCGCGCAGCCCCACCAACGGACTGTCGAGATGGATATCGGCGGCATGCAGGAAGCTGTAGCTGGCCACGCGTCAGTCCTAACCGCGGCGGAGACCGAGAGGCAAGAGCACGGCCCCGAGCCCATCCGCAGCGGCCACCCTTCGCCGGCAAGACGCGGCGCCCTCATCCTTGAACAGCCTGCCTTGCTCCACCGACAAATCAGCCCGGTGAAAGCTCACGACAACAGATCGACAGCCGGTCCGGTCGCAAACTGACCGGGCCAGACCAATGCTTCTTCTGTAAGCACGCGGCGCTGATCATTGCCGATGGGCGGAGGACCCCGACTTTGCACCAAGCATTAGGAGCACCACCTGTTCCAAGGCCGTACGGAACTCCTCATGGCTATAACGGAATGAGTTCAGCTTCTCCAGGTAGTCACTTTCGATCAGAACGCCGTGGCGGTCGATGGTGACGGTGAAGCCATTGCCTGTTGTTTCTTCGCTCTCACTCTCGTCCATGAGCACGGCGTCAAGCCAAGCGAGATAGTCACGGGCCGAGTCATCACCCCCTTGCACGTCAGACTCAAGAAACGCTGCGAGTGCTGCGGCTCGATGATCGTGCGGAGCCAGTGCAGCGGCATTAAGCCCTCTGTCACGCCAGACCCTCACGACGGCATTCTCATGCTCTTTTCCCGTGTAATCGTCCTGCTGGATCGGATACGCGGTGACAATGCCGTCTCTCTTCAAATAGTAGCCTATGATTTTGAAGCCGTGACCCGACTCACCGACAAACCTGCCGTCGTCCGTCACGCCACTGTCGCGGAACGCTGTTTCTATCGCCTTCTTGACTTGCTCCCTGGTGAAGTTGTCCGGGAAGAAAGTTGAGATATGCCGCTGGCCCATAAACTACCCTATCACAGGACTTATAAACTCCACGTTAATGATGCAGACACCGACTTGCGTTGCTCGCCGGCGACACGGCGAGTTCACATTGCCGTTCTCGACGGGACTTTGGAGAGGGTGTTACGCCAAATCTACCTTCACCTCCGAGCCGTCAACGACGTCCACCGGCCTCCGCCATAGTCTGAACCCCACCACTTGGTATGCTCTCGCCTGCTTCTCGCCCTCGTGGATTATGCGGAACGAATCGGAGAAGCTGTCGGCCGAAAAGTCGTAACCGAATCCGGTGCTCTGTAACCAAGCGTTTACCGCATTGATCCTATCGTCCTCTCCTATACAGATAATTACGATAGTGGTGATCTTGCTCATCTTGATCCCTCTCAATGAAGAATATTTGTTAAAAGCAGGTAGCCTGCGGATCAAGGCGCCGTCGAGGCCATGGCCGAGCTGGTTTGCGGGCTGGGGCTTGTCTGGTGTTAACGGCCATGAGCGCGAAAACGGATTTCGGTGCGTTCGCGATACTTGATCCATCCGTAAGAAATGGCGCCAGGTCCGCGGCGGTCTGGGGTGTGCCTATCGGGAGTGGCCGGGCGCCGCTTTCTTGACGGCGCTGTAAAAGGTCTCGGTCGCAGCCTGTGGCATCGGCAAGCTTGCAAAACACGCGTTACCGGTTATAGCCGGAGCGGTGCCGCTGGCGGCCGAGGCCCCGCGCGAGACGCTGCTTTGCTCAGCTCGGCCCCGGTTTAAGGGCAACTGGCTGACCCGAAGGAGAGATCCTCTTGCAAGCACGCCAGCTGAACCGGTGTGTCGTCGGGCGCGCGCGGGCCTTGCCGCGGATGCAGGACGCCCAGAAGAGTGCGGAAATCATCGCGTTCGGCCTGGTCCACGGCTGGTGAGCGGAAGGTGCGCGCGATGTTCCGTGCGGCAACGGCCTTCGGATAGTTGCCGAAGCGGGTGCGTCGGCGGCTTGAGGGCGGCACGCCGTGCGCGGTGTCGGTCGGCGAGGCTCGCGGGGGTGGCGGCGGATGAAGGACGCTGTTGGGGATAAAGACGTTCAGAGAGACGGGGATGCGGACCAAGCCGGGCTCGTCTGGCAGGTCGAACAGGCCAGACGCAATGGCCTCGTCCATGGTCATGTGACCGATTTCGGCCTGCATCGTGAACGGGATGTCTTCTCCTGCGATCGACAGCCGCATCTTGTCGGACATACGCTGCTCCAGGCGCTGGCCGTGGAGTCTAACGTGGTCACCAATGAAGTCAGCAGCGCGTTACCCGTAAGTGGGTAGGTGTCAAGTGGACGTTACTGACACCCGCTGCTCTACAGCCCGGCATGCATTGACTCCCACCGGGCGTGCGCCGCCTCCTGGCACAAGGCGGAGCACTCTTTATTCCGCTGCCTGCGGCAATGTCAGTTCAGTCTTGGTCCAGCCGGTCTCCCGGCGGTCAAAATGCTCGTAGGCTTCGATTGCGTCGGTTAGCGGTTCGACCTTGGTGAGGACTTGCAGCGGATCGATCCGGCCCATTCGCACCATCTCGAGCAAAGCCGGGATGTGGGCGCGATGGTTGCAGTTGCCCATCTTGATCGACAGGTTCTTGTTCATTGCCATGCCGGTTGGAAACGACGTGGCGGTCGGCGGATAGACACCGATGATGCCGATGGTGCCGGCCCTGGCGGCGCACCCGCCCATTCGAGCGACTGGGCGGGTGCGTCGCCAGGAACCCAGGTTTTGCCGGCTTGCTCCTCCTGCCCTGGCTTCGCGGCTGGGCCGTGTTGCGCGTGCATGGCGTCGACGCCGACCGCATCGATCACCCGGTCCGGACCGATCCCGCCGGTGAGCGATTTGATGATCTCGACCGGGTCCTCAGCCTCGAAGTTGACCGCGAAGGCACCCTGCCGGCGCGCCATTGCCAGGCGGTCCTCGTATTTGTCGACGGCGAAGACGCGCCCCGCGCCTTGCAGGATTGCGCTGGCAATGGCGAATTGCCCGACCTGGCCGCAGCCGAACACCGCGACCGTGTCGCCGTTCTTGACGTCCGCGAGAACGGCTCCGAACCAGCCGGTGGGGAAGATGTCGCTGATCAGGATCGCCTGGTCATCGCTGACCTGCTACGGCAGCTTGACCAAGGTCGAGGCGGCGAACGGAATGCGTGCGCGCTCCGCCTGCAGGCCATTGACGGGACCGGTCTCGGCGGGGCCGCCGAAGAAACACGTGCCGTGGTCTGGCCCGTTCGGATTGGCGTTGTTGCACTGCGCGGTGAAGCCTGCCCGACAATAGGCGCAAATGCCGCAGGACACGGTGGAGCAGACCACGACGCGAGCGCCGACATCGAAGTTGCGGACATCGTCTCCGAGCATCTCGACGGTGCCGACACCTTCATGGCCGAGAATTGTACCCGGCTTCATGCCAGAAAAGGTGCCGCGGACGAAATGCAGGTCGGTGCTGCAGATCGCTGATGCCGTCAGCCGTATCACCGCGTCGGTCGGCTGCTCGATGGTGGGCGCCGGCACGGTGTCGAGCCGGATGTCCCCGATCCCGTGCCAGACGACGGCCTTCATGGTCTGATCCAAGTTTGTGTTCCTCAGGCCGCGATCTGGTTGACCCGGGTCTTCGCGATCTCGGCCAGCTTGTGATCAGTTGCCTTTTCTTCCTCCAGGGTTTCATGCAGCAGGGCTGCGACATCGCCTTTGCCGAGTTGCCTGGCGAACGCGGTGAGACTGCCGTAGCGGGTCATTTCGTAATGCTCGATGGCTTGCGCGGAACATAGCATGGCCGCGTCCAGAACCTCCGCATCGCTGCAATCGCCGATGACTTCCTTGGCTTCTGCAATAATCCCGTCCATTGCAGCGCAGGTTACGGCCTTGACCGGCTGGCCGACCATCCCGAACACGGTCTCCAGTCTGGTGACCTGGTGCTCGGTTTCGCGCAGGTGCTGCTGGAACGCGCTCTTCAGCTCAGGGTTGGATGCTTTTTCGATCATGGTCGGCAGAGTCTTCACGATCTGATTTTCGGCGTAGTAGATGTCCTGCAGCGTATGAACGAACAGATCGTCGAGTGTCTTGATCGGCTTGCTGAATAATGCCATCGAAGGGCTCCCTGGTTGGCGCGGTGTACTACCTCGCAAGCAAGCCAACGCAACGCCGCGCCAAGCGGTGCGCCTAACAGAGGTGACATCGCCGTGTGAGAAGTGCCTTGCCGCTACGCGCAGGCAGCAGCCGCGGCCAGTCCGGAGTCGAACGCGGCTTCCACCTTGCCGGCGAGGCACCAGTCGCCGCAAACGGCCATGCCGGAGGGGTCCCATAGGCAGGCCTCTCCGAGCGGCGACTGCGTGCGGGCGTAGCGCCAGCGATGCACGGCGGCGTAATGCGGTACCGCGCGGATTTCTGTGGCTTCGGCAAAGGCGGTGCGCAGGGCGGCTTCGACCTGATCGGGTGGGTCTTCCAGGTGCGCCTGCGACCAGTCGGGGCCAGCGTGCGCGATCCAGCAGTCGGGCAACGGATCGCGTCCGGGGCGCGAGCTGTCGCGGGCGATCCAGGCGAGCGCGCCGCCTTCAAGGGTGCGTGTGTCTGGGCCGGACTGGCGTTCGCTGAAGGCCAGCATCAGGCACCAGCAGGGCTGCATGGCGACGGCGCCCACGCGCGCCGCAAATGGATGGCCGATTGCGGCGAGCAACGGGGCGGCCTGTGGCGCTGGCAGCGCCAGGACGATCCGGTCGAACGGGCCGGCGGAGCCGCCGTCATGGTGCAGGTGCCAGGCCTCGGCGTCGCGGGTGATGGCGCGTATCTGGCATTGCAGATGCAGGCTGCCGATGCCACCGTGCTCGGCCGCGCGGGCGAACGCCGACATACCGGGAACGCCAACCCAGCGCGGATGTTTGACCGCTGGATCCCAGGGAGCAACCAGGTCGCCGGCCTGCTCGATGAAGGCCTGGAACGCGGATCCGCGAGCGGTGGCGTATTGGGCGCCGTGGTCGAACATCAGCCCTTCCACGCGTCGTGTCGCAAGACGACCGCCGGGGCGTCGGCCCTTGTCGAACAATGTGACCGCGTGGCCGCGCAGGGCCTGGGCGCAGGCGAGGCCGGCCATCCCGGCGCCGACGATGGCGATGCGCATCACGGCAGGACCTTCTGCGCCCGCAGGCTGTCGAGGGCGGCAAGCAGCGAGCGGCGGCTCTCCATGCGCTCGGTGAAGCCGGCCGCGTGAATCTTGCTGACGTCGGAAATCACGTCGGTCTCGGTGTGGAAGATGAAGTCGCCGAAGGCCCAGCCGACCAGGCGGTCGAGATCGGGCTCGACCAAATCGTGCCGTTCGGCGATACGCTGCCAGACCGGCGCCTTGTCGGCCATGTGGCGCGCCAGGGTGAGTGGCACCGGGGGGGCTGTGGAGAGGTCCAGGTGGGCCGCGATGTCGTCCCACATGCGCTCCCATCGAAACACGTCGCCGTTGGTGATGTTGAAGGCCTGGCCTGAGGCTTTGGCGTTGGTGGCGGCCCAGACGCTGGCGCGTGCGAGCAGTCCGGAATCGGTGAATTGCACGAGCTGGTTGAAGGCCCAATCGCTGCCGGGGTAACGCAGCGGCACGCCGAGTTCGCGCGAGATCGCCGCGAACACGCCGACGACGAGGGCGATATTCATCGGGTTGCCATGCACGTCGCCGACGATCACGTCCGGGCGGAGGGCGACATAGTCCCATGGCGCCCCCGAGGAGCGGCCGCGCAGTTCCGCCTCCTGCGCCAGATAGAGGTTGGGCGGCATGTGGATCGGGTCGTCCTCGCGTGCCGGGGTGCGTACCTTGGCACCCAGATGGATGCCGTAGATCTTGAAGCCCTGGTAGATCACCACCCGTTGCAGCGGCACGCTGGCGGCCTCGACGCCGTCGAGCAGGTTGCCGAGCATGCCGGCGTTGCGCTCGGCCTCGACGGCAAGATCGGGGTCGGGAGAGAGGGCCGCATAAAAGATGTGGGTGGTGTCCGCGGCGTCGCGCAGCATGTCCAGCCGGGCCTCGCGGTCGGTGAGGTCGGCAATCACGCTCTCGAAGCCTTCCACCGGGCGGCGTCCGAGGCTGCGCACACGCCAGCCCTGACGCAGCAGCTCGCGGCCGACGGCGCGGCCGATGATGCCGGCAGCACCCGCGACCAGCGCGACCTTGTCGCTCTTCACAGCCTTCATCGATGTCTCCTCAAGCTTGGGCGAATTGCAGCTCTGCCAGGCGCGCGTAGAGCCCGTTTTCGCGCATCAAGGCGGTGTGCGTGCCGGCGGCGACGATGCGGCCGGCTTCGAGCACGATGATGCGATCGGCGCGACGCACTGTCGCCAGCCGGTGCGCCACCACCAGGGTGGTGCGGTTGCGTGCCAACAGTGTGAGTGCCGACTGCACGGCGCGTTCGGACTCCGCGTCGAGCGCGCTGGTTGCCTCGTCGAGCAGCAGGATCGGCGCGTCGCGCAGGATTGCGCGGGCGATGGCGACGCGCTGGCGCTGGCCGCCAGACAGGCGAATTCCCTTCTCGCCGAGGAAGCTGTCGAAGCCCTGCGGCAGGTCGTCGAGGAAGTCGGCGGCCGCCGCTGCCTCTGCCGCGGCGCGCACGTCGGCGTCGGACGCGTCGGGCCGGCTGTAGCGGATGTTCTCGCGCGCGGTGGTGCTGAAGATCACCGGGTCCTGCGGCACCAGCCCGATGCGGCGGCGGAGGTCGCGCGGATCGACGCTGGCAATGTCTGTGCCGTCGATGCGTATGCTGCCCGATTGCGGGTCGTGGAAGCGCAGCAGCAACTGGAACAGGGTGCTCTTGCCGGCACCGGAGGGGCCGACCAGGGCGGTGAAGCTGCCGGGCTCGATGGTCAGGCTGATTCCGTCGAGGGCGGCGGCGGTGGGCCGGCTCGGATAGCAGAAGCGCACGTCGGTGAAGTCGATATGGCCGCGCGCCGGCAGGATGAAGCTCTTGGGGTTCGCGGGGGCGGCGATCGTCGGCTGTTCGCCGAGCAGTTCGAGGATGCGGTCGGCGGCACCGGCGGCGCGCTGCATCTCGCCCCAGAGCTCGCTCAGCGCCGCGCCGGAACTCGCCAGCAGCACTGCGTAGAAGACGAAGGCGGAGAGGTCGCCGCCGCTCAGCCGTCCCAGCACCACGTCGCGTCCGCCGACCCACAGGCTGAGCGTGATCGCGCCGAACCCGAGCAGGATGACGCTGAGCAGTTGCACCGCCCGGGTGCGCACGCGGGCGATGGCGGTTGCCACCGACTGCTCCACCAGGCCGGAGAAGCGGGCGCGGTCGGTCGCTTCGTGGGTGAAGGCCTGCACCGCGCGCAGGAAGTTCACCGTCTCCTCGGCATAGGTGCTGAGGTCGCCGACCCGGTCCTGCGCCTGTCGCGAAAGCCGTTTTTCGCGGCGTCCGAACAGGATCACGGGTGCGAGCACCAGCGGGATCACCAGCACGATGATGCCGGCAAGCTTGGCGCTGGTGATCAGCAGCATCACGAAGGCGCCGACCAGGGTCAGCAGGTTGCGCACCCAGAGCGAGATCGCCGAGCCGGTCAGCGCCTGCAGCACAGAGACGTCGGCGGTGAGGCGGGCGATGATGTCGCCGGTGCGCGCGGTCTCGAAGAAGCTCGGCGACAGCGAGACCACCTTGTCGAACACGTCGCGTCGGAGGTCGGCGGCGACCCGCTCGCCGAGCCAAGACACCAGAAAGAAGCGCGCCGAGGTGGCGAACGCCAGGGCGGCGACGATCGCGCCCATCGCCAGGGCGGCATGGTTCAGGCGGGTGAGGCTGTGCGCGCCGAAGCCGCCATCGATCAGCCGGCGCACGCCCTGGCCGAGACCCAGCACCAGCCCTGCTGCGGCGAGCAGCGCGGTGCTCGCGGCCGCCACGCGCCAGCCATAGGGACGCAGATAGCCAAACAGCAGCCGCAGCGAGCGGAGCGGCGGCCGCGTCGCGGGGTCGTTCACTCTGCTGCGAAGGCGGGGGGAGCGAATGGTGGACGCGCGATCATCGCGGCGGTCTGCGCCTCGCGTCCGCAGGCGACGAGGCCGACCAGCGCGCCGCCCTGGCGCAGGCTTGCGAGGAATTCGCCCGCGTCGAAATCGCCGTCGATCTCCACCTGGTCGAACTCCTGAGGATGGCCGATATACTCGTAACGCTTGCCGTAATGATAGGTCCAGAAGAACGGCGTCTGCGGCGGCGGCGCGGTGCGCCCGAGCATGCCGGCGGCGGCGGCACGACCATGCTGCTGGGCGACACGCCAATGCTCGACCCGCTGGTTGTCATGGCGGCCGAGGGGAAGACGCGCGACATCGCCGGCGGCGAACACGCCGTCCGCGGCGCGCATGGCGCCATCGACAATGATGCCGCCGTCCGGAGTGCGCGCGAGGCCCGAGGCAAAACCGGTCGCGGGGGTAATCCCCAGGCCCGCGAGCACCAAGCCGGCCGGCAGGCGCTGGCCGTCATCGAGCGTCACGCAATCGTCGTCGATGCGGGCGACCTTGCGACCGCCGAGCCAACGCACGCCATGTTGCTCATGCAGGCGGCGGAACATCGTCCCGAGTTCGGTGCCGAACTGCGCCTCGAACGGGATGTCGCGCGGGCAGACCACGGTGACCGGTATGTCCTGTTCGCGCAAAGCCGAGGCGGCTTCCAGGCCGATGAAGCCGCTGCCGACGATCACCACGGGGGTGCTCTTGTCGCGCAGGGCGGCGAGGATAGCGGCGGCGTCCTCGCGCGTGCGCAATATATGCACGTGGGGAAGGTCGCCGCCGGGGACATCGGGGGCGCGTGGCAGCCCGCCGGTTGCGATCAGCACCGCGTCGTAGCCGATGCTGCCGCCGCCTGCCCGTGCAACCGTCCGCGCTGCGGGATCGAGCGCCACCGCCTCATCGTGCAGCCGCTCGATCTGCTGGTCATCGTAAAAGCCGTCCTCGCGCAGCGTCGGGGCAGCGTCGGGTTGCATCGCGCCTTGCAGCACGAACTTGCTTAGCGCCGTCCGGTCGTAGGGCGCTCCGGGCTCGTGGCCGAGCAGCACGATCCGCCCGGCAAAGCCGAACTCGCGCAAGGCGCAGGCAGCGGCGGTACCGGCGGCGCCGGCGCCCACGATCAGCATCGTGCGCGGGTCCGTCGTGTCTGGGGACGGCGTCCGCGGCATCGGCTCGGGCGAGACCAGCACGGCGCCGCCTTCGACGGTGACCGGGTAGCGGGTCAGGCCTTCGAGGGCCGGCGGCTCCAGCAACGCGCCGTCGCGCAGGCTGAAGCTCGCCTTGTGCCATGGACAGATGATGCGTCCGTCGCAGACCGCGCCCTCGGCGAGCGGGGCGCCGGCATGAGGACACTCCGCGCCGAACGCGTGCACGAGGTCGCCGTCACGGATCAGCAGTATCCTGGTGTCGCCGAGTTCGATGGTGGTCGGCCGATCGAGTGTCTCAAGCGTTGCGACCTGTTGCATGATGTGCTCCTGCTTCGCAGGCACGAGCGCGGCACAAGGCGGCCGGTTGCGGGAGGTTCGAGAGATGCAAGGATGGATCATTGCGGCGGCGGTGGCGACGGCACTCGCGGCCGGTGCGCCGGCGAACGCGCAGATGCTGAAAAGCCTGAAGAGCGCGTCTGGCATCGGCGGCGGCATGGGTGGCATGTCGATGCCGTCGCTGGGCTCGGCCAGCAGCGGCAACATCGCCGGCGTGCTGCAATATTGCATCAAGAACAACTATCTTGGCAGCGGCAGCAACGCGGGCGCAACCGAGAGCAGTCTGATGGGCAAGCTCGGCCAAGGCACCAGCAACAGCAGCCAATATGAATCGGGCAGCCAGGGGCAGCTGCAAACCGGCAACAACCAGACCATGTCGCTCGGCGGTGGCGGCCTCAAGGCGAAGCTCACCCAGAAGGTCTGCGGCCAGGTGCTCCAGCACGCGAAATCGATACTGTGAGGCAGGCGCGCTGCCTGCCGCTTGCGGTCGCGGCATTGTTTCTGTCGGCCGCCGACAAAACCGCGCCACCGACCCCAATCCACACGGTAATCGACCATCATCACGGCGTTGACGCGCGCGATCCCTATCGTTGGCTCGAAAACGGTGATGCGACACGCGTGCAGGACTGGTCGGCGGCGCAGAACCGGCGCACCCGCGCCTACCTCGATGAGCTGCGGGTGCGGACAACCCTGCACGCGCGGCTGCTGGCCGCGGCCTCGGCGACATCGCCCTCCTATCACCACCTGACGGTGGCCGGCGGTCGGCTGTTCGCACTCACCGTGCAGCCGCCCAGGCAGCAGCCGATGGTGAGCGTGATGCCGGTCACGGGCGATGCGACCAGGCAGCGCGTGGTGGTCGATCCGAACGCGCTCGACCCCTCCGGGCAGACCGCGATCGACTGGTTCGTGCCTTCGCCGAACGGGCGCAAGATTGCGGTCTCACTGTCGCGCAACGGCAGCGAGGACGGCACCGTGCATGTGTTCGACGTAGCCAGCGGCCGCGAGACCGGCGAGGCGGTGCCGCGCGCGCAATATCCCACCGCCGGCGGCAGCCTGGCCTGGCGGTCAGACAGTTCGGGCTTCTGGTACACGCGCTATCCGGGGCCCGACCGTCCGCCGGCCGACCGGCACTTCTACCAGCAGGTCTATTACCACCGGCTCGGCACCGATCCGGCAACGGACCGCTATGTGCTTGGACGCGGCCTGCCGCGGATCGCCGAAATCGCGCTCGACGCCAGCCAGAACCCGAACGCCGTGCTGGTCTCCGTGGCCAACGGCGATGGCGGCCAGTTCGAACAGTTCGTCATCAAGCCGGACGGCGGCGTCACCCAGGTCACGCACTTCGCCGACGAGGCGGTGGCCGGCAGCATCGGCCCCGACAACGTGCTCTATCTGGTGTCGAAGAAGCACGCGCCGCGCGGACGCATCCTGGCGTTGCCGCTCAACGACCTCGACCTCGCACATGCCAAGCCGCTGATCCCCGAGGGGACTGGCGCGATCGAGGGAGGCGGCGAATTCGGCGGCGAGGCGGTGGTGGTGACCAGTGATGCGCTCTATTTGCGCGAGCTGGTCGGCGGGCCCTCCAGGGTTGCGATCTACGCCCGTGACGGCACGCCGAAAGGCACGATCGCGCTGCCGCCGATCGCCGACGTGGACGCACTCACGGCGACCGGTGACGGCCATGTGCTCTACGGCGTGCAGACCTATCTCACGCCGTATCGGGTCATGGCGTATGACGAAGCGACCGGGGCAAGCCGACTCACCGCGCTCGCCGAAACCAGCCCGGTCTCGTTCGCCGATGCCAAGGTGGAGCGCATTTTCGCGGTCTCCAAGGACGGCACCAAAATCCCGGTGAACGTCATCCGTCTTAAGCACAGCACGGACGACGGCAAGCGGCCGACCCTGCTCTACGGTTACGGCGGCTACGGCGTGTCGATGACGCCGCGCTTCGCCGGCGAGACCGCGCGGCTCTGGCTCGATGCCGGCGGCGTCTGGGCGATCGCCAACCTGCGCGGCGGCGGCGAGTATGGAGAGACCTGGCACGAACAGGGCGCACTCACCCGCAAACAGCACGTCTTCGACGATTTCCTCGCCGCCGCCCACACCCTGATCGCGCGCCATGTCACGGCGCCCGCGCACCTCGCCATTCTTGGCGCCAGCAATGGCGGCCTGACGATGGGGGCGGCGCTGACCCAGGCGCCCGGCCTGTTCCGCGCCGTGGTCTCACTGGTTGGTATTTACGACATGATGCGCATCGAGCTTGATCCGAACGGCGCGTTCAACGTCACCGAGTTCGGCACCGTGAAGAACCCGGCGGACTTCAAGGCGATGCTGGCCTATTCGCCGTATCAGCATGTCCGTGCAGGCGTGAAGTATCCGGCGGTGTTCATGGCCACTGGCACGCATGACGGACGGGTCAATCCGGCGCAGTCTCGCAAGATGATCGCGCGCCTACAGGCGGCGACGGTGTCCGGGCTGCCGATCACCCTCGCGATCAGCGACAAGTCCGGCCACGGCATCGGCAGCGCGCTCGGGGTCAGGATCGACCAGCAATCCGACTGGATGGCGTTCCTGTTCGACCAGCTCGGCATGACGCTGGCTGCGCACGGGGCATGAGACCTGGGGCGTGAGCATCAGGATCGGCATCGGCGGCTGGAGCTATGCGCCCTGGCGCGAGACGTTCTATCCGCCGGGCCTGCGGCACGCAGACGAACTCGCCTATGCCGCCTCGCGACTGAACTCGCTCGAAATCAATGCCACCTTCTATCGCACCCAGAGCCCGGCGATCTTTCGCGGCTGGCGCGAGGCGGTGCCGGACGGGTTCGTCTTCTCGGTCAAGGCGGCGCGAGCGGCGGCGCAGCGTCGTGAGGCGGCGGCGGCGGCGCCCGCGATCGAGCGGTTCCTCGGCTCCGGCTTGACCGAATTGGGCGACAGGCTCGGAGCCCTGCTGTGGCAACTGCCGCCGACCCGCAAGTTCGATGCAGGTGAAGTGGCGCGCTTCCTCGATCTGCTGCCCGCCGCGCGCGACGGCGTGCGGCTGCGTCACGCCTTGGAGGCGCGGCATGCCAGCTTTGCCTCCCCCGAGGCGCTGGCCCTGCTACGCGAGCGCGGCGTTGCGCTGGTCATGGTAGCGGACGGCGGGCCGCCATCGGAGGTGCCGCCGACCGCGGACTTCGCCTATCTGCGGTTGCGCGGCTGCGTGGACGACGAGCCGCTCGGCTATGCGGAGACGGACCTCGATCTCTGGGCCGAACGCCTGCGCCGGCTCGCCGAACGAGGCCCAGTGTTCGCTTATGTCATTGCCGGCGCCAAGCACCGCGCGCCCCTGGCCGCGATGGCGCTGCACGCCCGCATCTTGCACAACCATGACCCGGCACCTTAGTAACTTGCGTCGGCCGCGATTGGCCGGCGGATGACGTTCTCGGGGCGGGGTGCAACTCCCCACCGGCGGTATTTGGGGCGGTGCCCCATCAGCCCGCGAGCGCTCGCCGTGTTTGCATGGCGAGGTCTAGCAGATCCGGTGTGATCCCGGAGCCGACGGTATAGTCCGGATGAGAGAGAACGCAGCCAGGCCCGGCAGCCGCCAAGCGGCCGCTGGTGTTTGGCTGGGTGCGCCCTTGGGCACGTCCTGGTGGGACGCGTCGATGTTGAGCTTGGGTGCCGCAAGGCACGATGACAACAGGGCTGTGGCGGGTGGCTTTCGTGCCGCCATCGAGGAAGCCGCGCGCTTCATCGGTGCGACCGCGCCCAACCCGCCGGTCGGATGCGCGATCCTGGACGCCGAGGGAACCATCCTGGCCGTGGCGGCGCATCATCGTGCCGGGGAGCCGCATGCCGAGGCGCTGGCCCTGCAAGTGTGCCGGGAGGCTGGCACCCTCGATCGCGCCGTGACCGCCATCGTCACTCTCGAACCTTGCAACCATACCGGGCGCACGCCGCCCTGCACCAAGGCGATCCTGGCCAGTCCGTTGCGCTCGGTGTGGATCGGTGCGTCGGACCCCAATCCGCTTGTTACCGGCGGCGGTGCGGCACGGCTTGCTGCGGCCGGGCTCGACGTGCATTGGCCGGCCGCAAACTCTGACTGCGCGCGCGACTGCGCGGCCCTGATCGCGCCGTTCGCAACGCGGGTCACCGACGCGCGACCCTGGATCACCGTCAAGCAGGCGCTCGACGCCTCCGGCGGCATGATCCCGCCCGCCGGCGCCCGGACCTTCACCGGACCCGCCGCACTGGCGCTGGCGCATCGGCTGCGCCGCGCCTCGGATGCGATCATCACCGGCGTCGGCACGATCCTGGCCGACCGGCCGCATTTCACCGTCCGCCATGTGCCCGACCATCCGACGCGCCGGCGTCTCATCGGGGTCGTCGATCGCGCAGGCGGGGTGCCGGAGGATTGGCGGCGCGAGACCGAGGCACGTGGCCTGGGGCTGCGCACCGCACCAGACCTGCCGTCGCTGCTGCGGCGGCTCGCTGACGAGGGCGCCTTGTGGGCCCTGGTCGAGGCCGGCCCGCGCCTGCTCGCTTGCATCGAGCAGGACGCGCTCTGGGACGACTGGCTGAGCATAAGCCAGGACAGGCAGGGCCGCGACCATGTCTCGCTGCGCAGCCGCAAGGCAATCTCGCCGCTGCGCCTGATCGAGGGCGTGGCCTCGGCGCGACAGGAGGTCGCATGTTCTCCGGCATCATAGAGCGCCTCGGCCGGGTGCGGGCGATCACATCGGACGCCGAACGGCTCGTCGTCGACACCGGTTTCGCCGACCTGGCTTTGGGCGAGAGTGTCGCGGTCAATGGCGTCTGTCTGACCGTCACCGAATTCGATGTCAGCGGCATGGCCGCCTTCTTCGTCAGCCCGGAAACGCTCGCGCGCACCAGCCTGGGGACGCTGGTGGCAGGCGGGCGGGTCAATCTGGAGCGCGCGGTGACGCCCTCGACCCGGCTGTCCGGCCACATCGTGCAAGGCCATGTCGATGGCGTGGCCACCCTCGCGTCGGTCGAGGCGCGCGGCGATGCCTGGTCGCTGCTGCTCGACCTGCCCGAGCCGCTGCGCCGTTATTGCGTCGAGAAGGGCTCGATCACGCTCGACGGCATAAGCCTGACCATCAACGCCTTGCCGGCGTCCGAAGTGCCGGGTCGGTTCGGCCTCGCGCTGATGATCATCCCGCACACCTGGGAGCAGACCAACCTCGGCACCCTCGCACCCGGTGCCATCCTCAATGTCGAAGTCGACGTGATCGCCAAATATGTGGAGCAACTATGTCAGCGTCCGAACTGAACCCGCCCGAACCCGGCCGCAGTTTGCTGGAGGCGATCGCGGCGCTGCAAGCCGGGCGCATGGTCATCATGGTCGATGACGAGGACCGCGAGAACGAGGGCGACCTGGTCCTGGCCGCGGAGCACGCCACCCCGGAGGCGATCAACTTCCTGGTCACGCACGGGCGCGGCCTGGTCTGCCTGTCGATGGAGGCGGCGCAACTCGACCGGCTGCATGTGCCGATGATGGTACGCAACAACACGGCCCCGCGCGGCACCGCGTTCACCATCTCGATCGAGGCGCGGCACGGTGTCACCACCGGCATCTCCGCGCATGATCGGGCCCATACCATCAAGGTGGCCTGCGCCGACGGGTCCGGGCCTGAGGATCTCGTCAGCCCGGGGCATGTGTTCCCGCTGCGTGCGGCACCAGGTGGCGTGTTGGCACGGGCTGGCCACACCGAAGGCTCGCTCGACCTGCTGCGGCTCGCCGGCTTGCGCCCGGCGGCGGTGATTTGCGAGGTCATGCGCGACGACGGGCGCATGGCGCGCCTGGCGGAGCTGCGCGGCTTTGCCGAGCAGCACAAGTTGCCGATCGTCAGCATCGCCGAACTCGTGCGCCATCGCCTGGCGCTGGCCGCCTGCGGTATGGACGGGCCGATCGCGGCACCCGCCGAGACCCTGGAGCCGCTCGCCAGCGCCCGCCTACCGAGCGCCTTCGGCCAGTCGGGGGATTTCATGGTGCATGCCTTTCGCGACCCGCGCGACGGGCTGGAGCATCTCGCCATCGTCAAGGGCGACCCGGCCTCGGTAACACGGCCGCTGGTGCGCCTGCATTCGGAGTGCCTGACTGGCGATGCGCTCGGCTCGCTGCGCTGCGACTGCGGCGCGCAATTGCAGATGGCGCTACGGCACATCTCGGAAAGTCCGGCCGGGGTGCTGGTCTATCTGCGCGGTCATGAAGGGCGCGGCATCGGTCTGGCCAACAAGATCCGCGCCTACGCGTTGCAGGATGCGGGCTTTGATACGGTCGAGGCCAACCACCGGCTCGGCTTTGGTACTGACGAACGGGACTGGGGGGTTGCGGCACGCATCCTGCGCCATCTCGGCGTCGGCGCGCTGGACCTGCTGACCAACAATCCGGACAAGATCAAGGGCCTGCGTGCCAGCGGCATCGAGGTGGTGCTGCGGGTGCCGCTGGAAATCCCGCCCAATCCGCACAACGCTGCCTATCTCGAATCCAAGCGTCTGCGCATGGGCCACGCGCTGCATGCGGCCGGCCCGGTTGCCGCGGAATGACCACCGACACCCCGCGTCTGGCTCTGGTCATCAGCCGCTTCAATCCCGAGATCACCGGGGGCCTGCGCGACGGCGCTCAGGCCTGGCTGGCGGAACACGGCATCACGCTGCAGGAGGCGGATGTGTTCGAAAGCCCGGGCGCCTTCGAGCTGCCGCTCATCGCCCAGGCGCTGGCGCGTTCCGGTCGTTTTGGCGGCGTGATCTGCCTGGGCTGCGTGATCAAGGGCGACACCGCGCATTTCGAGTTCATCAGCCTCGGCGCGTCGATCGGTCTGATGCAGGCATCACTGGCCACCCAAGTGCCGATCAGCTTCGGCATTCTCACCACCTACACCGAGGAGCAGGCGGTCGCGCGCTCTGGCAACGACGCCCATAACAAGGGCCGGGAGGCGGCCGCCGCTTGTGTGGAGAGCATTGCCGTGCTGCAGGCCATCCAAGTTTCGTGAAAATTGCCCCAAAATGCGGTCGCAAGCGTGACTTCGAGCACAACCTGCGTTATACGTAATAGTCAAGAGGAGGAATTTTCCGGGATCGCTTCGTGGGAACCGTGAGATGCTTGATGCAGTGTTCACGTTCGCTTTTCAACATTACGTGATTTTTGGGCTCGTTGCGATCGGCGTCGGCGTGGTTCTGAACCTGATCTTTACCGCGGGTCCGGAGATCGTCGAGCAGTTGCGCCTGAATAAGCTGTTCTGATCTAGGCTGGCTGGAGTGCTCCCAGGTGTTCGGCCGCCATCGTCATGGACCGTCGCCGAGCAGCGTGGTCGTAGATCTGTGAGGCGATGAGCAACTCATCCGGTTGATGCCGCTCGATAAAGCTATCCAGACCTCTGCCCACGATTTCCCGGTTACCAACCACCGATGCGGATAAGGCGCGCTTAATCCCGGCTGCCTCAGGCGGTGTCCAGAGCCCCTCCATACTGTCCACCGGCGGCTGCAGCTTTCCTGGCATCCCACGGCGAAGCATCATGAATTGCTGCTTGGCGGAGGTGAATAGACGTTCCGCCGCATAATCGTCTTCGGCGGCAATTACGTTCAGCGCCAGCATGACGTAGGGGCGCTCGCGCACGGCGGACGGCTCGAACCGTTCGCGATAGAGACGCACCGCCTGCTCCATCAGGTCGGGGGCGAAATGCGAGGCGAATGCAAACGGCAACCCGAGCATGGCCGCGAGTTGGGCGCTGTACAGACTCGATCCGAGCAGCCAGATCGGCACCTCAAGGCCCTCGCCCGGCACCGCCCGTACTGCCTGGTCCGCGTTCGCCGGGCGGAAGTAGGATTGCAGCTCGATCACGTCGTGCGGGAACCGATCGGCACTCGTGGGATCGCGTCGCAGCGCCAGCATGGTTCGCTGGTCGGACCCGGGCGCGCGGCCGACGCCGAGATCGATACGGCCGGGATGCAGGGCAGCCAGCGTTCCGAACTGCTCGGCAATGGTCAGCGGGGCGTGATTCGGCAGCATGATGCCGCCGGATCCCACCCGTATCCGGCTGGTTCCGGCGGCGACGTGGGCGATCACCACAGCGGTTGCCGCCGAGGCAATCCCGGGCATGTTGTGATGCTCGGCCAACCAATAGCGGGAAAAGCCGAGCGCCTCGGCATGCCGCGCGAGATCGAGCGTGTTGCGGAGTGCCAGGCCAGCATCGCCGCCCTCCACGATCGGCGACAGGTCGAGCATCGAAAACTTCGTCATGTCCCGGAAATGGGGTGCGGGCGCGCCAGCGCCAAGGCTGGCTTCCCGAAAGGCTGGCCTCTCCTGAATGGGATTGGACTTGCGGTCGTGCCGGCGCGACACTCGCCGTAACAAAAACATGCGACAGGCGGAAACTGGCCATGAGCATTGCGGCAATTCTCGGCACCAAGGGCACCGACGTGATCCGCGTGCCGCCCACCACCCCGATCACGGACGTTGTCCATTTGCTCGGCGAGCGCAGGATTGGCGCGGTGCTGGTCATGGACGAGCCCGGTCGCGTGCTCGGCATCCTCAGCGAGCGCGACATCATCGGTGCCCTGGCGCGCCACGGCACCGCGGCTCTCGATCAGCCCGCTTCGGCGCTGATGACCCAGGCGCTTTGGACGATCTCGCGCGACGGCACCACCGCCGAGGCCATGCGGATCATGACCGACCATCGAGTGCGGCACCTGCCGGTGATGGAGGACGGGACGCTGGTGGGTCTCGTCAGCATCGGCGACATCGTCAAGGCGCGTCTTGACCAACAGGCGACGGAAGTCGAAAGCCTGCGGGCCTATGTCGGTGGTATGCACTGAACCGGGAATAGCCGCAGCCGGACTCGAACCGGCACGCCCGAGGGCAAGAGATTTTAAGTCTCCTATGTCTACCATTCCACCATGCGGCCATATTGAAGCCTCTCGTCGCGGCTCCGCCGCGAAGGCGCCCCTTGTCGCGGCGAAGCCGCGCAGCGGCGTCTTATCGCGGCTACCCGATACGCAGCAATGCCGGGCCGTGCCGTCGCAGCCAGGCTTCGGCGCCGGTGCGGTGCGGCGTGAGCTGTGCGACGAGTGCCCAGAACCGCGCACCATGGTCGAGATGGCGCAAATGGGCCAGCTCGTGCGCCACCACGTAATGCTGGATGTCCGGCGGCGCCATTACCAGGCGCCAACTGAACATCACCACGCCGTCATGCGAGCAGCTTCCCCAGCGGCTGCTGGTATCCTTGATGACCACGCGTCGCGGCCGCAGCCCCGATGCGGTCGCGATGCCGTGCGCGCAGGCGCCGAGCCTGATTCTGGCCTCGCCGCGCAGGAAGTCGAGGACCCTGCGCGACAGGAATTCCGGCTCGCCGCTGACCCGGATCTCCCCTGCTTCGATCCACACGCCGCGCTTTGCCCGCGGGCAGGCCCTGATCACGTGCGGCACGCCGCTTAGTGCGACCGTCGCATCGGCAGCGATTTCGGTGCGCCCAGGGAGAGCGGCGAGCTTGCCCGCAACCCAATCCGAATGAACCCGCAGCAACTCCAGCCCGGCCTGGCGCGCCGCCCTGGGTGGCAGGGTCACCACCACAGCGCCGGCACGGGCATCGATTCGTAGCGACACACGGCGTGCCTGTCGCGAGCGGCGCCAGCGCACCGACGTCTCCCCGGTCGGCAGCAGCAGCATCTCCGACGGGTGCTGCGAGACCCTGCTCACATGCCGCCCGGCGGCGCGCGGCGGCGCACCCGCGGCATTTGACCGGGCCAGGCGACGATATGGTGTTCGAGCGGTCCGGCCTGACGCTCGCTGACCACCCGGCCCCGGGCTGAAATTCCGGCCTCGTGCACGCTCTCCCGGCGGCCGGAAACGAGAGGATGCCACCAGGCGAGCCCACGGCCCTCATGCAGGCGTCGATAGGCGCAGCTCGGCGGCAGCCAGTCGATCTCCGAGAGGCTACCCGCGGAAAGCTGCACGCAGTCCGGCACCTTGCGCATGCGGTGAGGGTAGTCAGAGCAGGCACAGCTTTGCGTATCGAGCAGACGGCACGCCACGTTGGTATAGAGGACGGCATCGGTCTGGTCGTCACGCAGCTTGTGCAGGCAGCAGCGGCCACAGCCGTCGCAGAGCGACTCCCACTCCTGTGGGCTCATCTCGTCGAGCCGTTTGCGTTTCCAGAACGGGGCGAGTTCGGACATGCATTCAGGATAAGGTGTCGCGCGCGTTTGATCCAGCTAGCGGGCCAGCAGGCGGAAGGCGAAGGCGAACAAAACCAGCAGCAGCAGGCTGGTGGCAAAACCCGGGCCGAGCTGCGGCAGCCAGATCCAGCGCAGCCGTACCAGCGGCCCGGCGCCCAAGCCGAAGGCCACCCGACGCTGATGCCGTTGCAACCGGGCGAGGGCCAGCAGCGACGGCAACAGGATCATCGGCAGGGCCAGCGCCGCCTGCCAAACAGGTGCCTGCCGCGCCAGCAACAGCGACGCCGCCGTGCCGGGCAGGATCAACAAAACGGTCAAGGCGGCCCACGCCGTCTCGCGCAGGCTCACTTGGCGTCCGCCCAGCGATCGAACCGACGACGCAGAGGCACCAGGTGCGTGAGCCAGAAGCCGTCATCCATGATCAGGGTTGGGCTGACGGTCGGCTGCTTGCCACCCTCGCTTGCCGGCCCGTCCTCGTTTGCCGGCCCACTCTTGCTTGCCGGCCCATCCTCGCTTGGCAGCGTCGCGCGATAGGCCGAGAGGAAGTCGGCGCGCCCGGCTGGGCTGTCGACGAACCCCAGCAGCTTTTGCGCCGGGGCCTGGTGGTCGGGCGGGATCGTGCGGGGGATCGCCCAGTCGATCGGAATGCCGAGGCTCTGCGCCCATTGCGTGCCGAAGCTGCGATGGTCAAGGGATCCTGCTGCCATCACCTCGCCGGCCGGCGCGCTGGTCATCAAGGCAGCGCCGCTTTCGATCAACCGCACCGCATCGGCCGGAGAGTTCCACCAGACGATATAAGGCTTGAGCTGGTCGAGCTTGCGGAACGCCCGGTCCACGCCGTCGGGCGTGGCAAGCGTGCGGTAGACGTCGCCGGGTGCGACCCCGTCGGCCAGCAGCGCAATCTCCAGGGTGCCACGCGGATCATGCCGCAGCCCACGTTTTCCGGGGCGCTGCGCCACGTTCCAGAAATCGTTCCAGGTCGGGGTGTCCGCAACCCGGCTCTTGTCCCAGGCCAGCACGAGGTCCATCCGCCACGCCGCGACCCCGCAATCCTTGCCAGAACTGTCCGGCGCGGGAGCGGGATTCGCGGTGGCGCCGGGCGCGGCCAGGGGTGGAACGAGAGGTGTTGCGAGCAGCAGGCCCTGCTGGCAGGCGAGCTGCAGCGGCGCCGCCTCCATCAACACCAGATCCCAATCCTCGTGGCCGGTGGCGGCGCGTGTCTGCAGGGTCTCGAGCCGGCCGTCCCAGTCGGCGGCCTGCAAACGAACGTTGTTGCTTGCGGCGAACGGGGTGAACAAGGCGGCCTGCTGCGCCGCCTGCACGCCGCCGCCGAAGGTGGCGATGCGCAGGCTCGGCGTATGGGCAGCCTCAGCGCCGCCGGTGGACCAGAGCAGCAGACATCCCGCCAACCAGAGATGGAGACCAGGGGCCCGCAGAAGGACAAGAACGGGGGGGATGCGGGATCCTTTGCGGCGGACCATGGTGCGCGGATCGCGGCAAAGAACGCTCAGGGACCGGGACTTTCTCTGTACAGCCGAAGCCCGTTCTCTGTAGCGCACTCTCTGGCGCGCTGGAACCGCCCGGATCGCCTGCCCAGAGTCACGTGCCCGGAGTCACCCACCCAGCGGGAAGGCCACGGCATGCGCCGGTGGCCAAGCCAGCAGTGCCGCGCGTCCGGGGCGCAGTCCCGTGGTCGGCTGCGACGCCGGCCTGCGCACCAGCACCTCGCCCCCTGCCGCTAGGCGCACGCGCAGCTGCACGTGATCGCCGAGATGCACCAGGTCGGACAGCGTACCGGCGAGGCCATCGCCGCCGAAGGCGCCACCCAGATCCTCCTGGCCAGGTGCCGCGAACGCGACGGCAACGCGTTCGGGTCGCACGCACACCACGCACGAAGCCCCGGCTTGCAGATCGCGTGAGGCCATCGCGTCCACGCTCGGCCCGGCGCTGAGCCTGACCCGGGCGACGTCGTCCTCGACCCATTCCACCCTGCCGCTCAGGCTGTTGGCAGCGCCGAAGCCGACCGCCACCTGCTCATCGGCAGGCCTGTCGAGCAGCTCCGCGGCGGTGCCGAACTGACGCAGCCCGGAGTTTGTCAGGATGCCGATCCGCTCCCCCATCATCAGCGCCTCGTCGCGATCATGCGTGAGCAACAGCAAGGCGAGGCCGCGCGCCCGCGCGAGCCGGCGCAGCAGAAGCTGCGTATCGTGCCGGGGCCCTGGCGCGATCCGGCCGAGCGGGTCGTCCAGCAGCACCACCCCGGGATCGCCGACCAGCGCCCGCGCCAGCGCCGCGCGCAGTCGTTGCGCCGGATCGAGGCGGCCGGGACGCCGGTTCGCCTCGGCTTCAAGCCCAAGCAAGGCAAGCGCCTGGTCGACCCGATGGCGGCCGGCGGCCGGCATGCGCCTGGCGGCCAGCGCGAAGCCCAAATTGTCGCGCACGCTCAGATGGTCCAGCAGCGGATCCCGCTCGGAGAGGATCGCGATCCCGCGCAGCACGGGCGGCAGCGCGGTCACATCGCGCCCCTCCACCATGATGCGACTGCCGCTGGCAGCGCTGGCCCGACCATGCCCCGCAACCTCGTCGATCAGGTCCGACATGATCGTCGGCGTGGCCTGTCCCGGGAGTGCCAGGAGTGCCACGCACTCGCCGCTGCCGACCGACAGCGCAACCGGCTCGCCGTCATCCGTCAGCCGCAGGCCATGCACTTCCAACCGTTGCGACGGGTTCATACGCCGGCAACTTGTCGCAGCGTGCGGCGTTGGCGGGCTGCAATCAGGCGGGGGTGAGTCATGACGGTTTCCGACAAAACGAAAGAGGCGGTCCAGGATACCCAGGAACAGCTCCAGTCCCTACGCGCCATGGTCGAACAACTGCTCAACGAACGGGTGACACCCGCTCTTGCGGATGCGGCCGGCAAGGCTGAAACCGCCGTCAGTAGCGCGCGTGACATGACCAACACGCAGGTTGCCAATGTTTCGGACAAAGTGCGTCATCAGCCTTTGATCGCAATCGCCATCTCGACCGTCGTGGGGTATCTGCTCGGCCGAATATCGCGCTGAGACCGGGACGCACATGAAAGCTGTTGAATTCGGCAAGCTGGCCGCTGCAGCCGAGGCACAACGTTGGCAGCGAATCGGCTTGCGCTATGCAAAGCGGGCCGCGTTCCTGGTGGTGGCCGCCTTGTTTGGCCTGTTTGCAATGATCTCGGCGCACGTGGTGCTCTGGGTGCTGTGCTACGGGCCATGGAACACCGGAAAAGTCTGGGCCTCGTTCATCGTGCTCGGCGTGGACGTCCTGTTCGTCGTGGTGTTCGCGCTTCTCGGACGCGGCAAGCCGCCCGGTGCGGTCGAAATCGAGGCGCGGATCACCCGCGACCAGAACCTGAACGCGATGCGCAGCGCCTTTGCCTTCTCCGCCGTCACAGCAACGGTCGTCGGCCCCGCCGGCAGAATGGCAGGGCGCGGCCTGCTCGATCTGGTGCGTGGGCGGTTCCGTCGGCCGCGGCGCGGACGGGTGCGATAGAGCTTGCTTTCACGCATCAGCGACGCGCAGCGCATTGGCAACGATGGTCAGTGTCGGTGACATAAAGATTGTCGAGATCGTGCGCCTTGCAGTTCGCATCGAGCACCGAGTTGACTGGACCGTTACCAAAGCGCAGTGTCCCGCCCTGATGCATGGTGCCACCGATCGGTTCTTGTTTGCCAAGTTACAGGCTGCGGTCAAACAAGTACGGGTAGATGTCGGACGCCATCGGGATGATGGACAACGTCGAAATCGCGCTCGCGCAGCCGGAACAGCACCGCGCCGTAGACCTTGCTGTTACCGCCGACACATTAATGCAGTCCCGGATGGAAGCTGTCGCCGTTCGAGGCGTACCAGGTCTCCGGCCCCCGGTATTGCGAGTCGACGAACACCGCCTAGCTGTCCCGGTTGGCGCGGCCGCCGGAGCAGATAATCGCCGCGCTCGATCAGCAGGATGCGCTTGCCGGTCTGCGCCAGCTTCCAGGCCATCGAGCCGCCGCCCGGGCCGGAGCGGATGATGATGGCGTCGTAGCGGGCTTGATCCATCGTCGTTCCCTTGCTTGGAAACCCGCTTGGATCCTGGCACGCTGGAACGCATGATCGCCAGCGCCGACACTCCGGAGACGTCGTGAACGCCTGGCTCGCGCCCGCCCTGGACTATGTCGAGGACTGGCTCGGCTTTCAGATGCGCCTCAGCGGTGAGCCGGGTTGCGCCATCGCCGTCGCGCATGCGGGCCGTGTGCTGTTCGAGCGCGCCTTTGGGATGGCAGACCTTGCGCACGCCACGCCACTCACCCCACGCCATCGCTTTCGGGTCGCGTCGCACTCGAAGAGTTTCACCGCCGCCGCCCTGATGGCCCTGGTGCAAGCCGGCCGGCTCAGGTTGGACGACCCTGTCGGAGCCCACGTCGCCGGGTTGCCTGATCCGCTCGCGTCGGCCCGGATCGGGCAACTGCTCTCGCACAGCGCCGGCCTGATGCGAGACGGCACCGAATGCGGCCACTGGAACGACCAGAAGCCGTTCCCCGACGCCGCCGGACTCCGGCACCAGCTGTCGCAGGCGCTGGTGCTCTGCCCGGGCGAGCGGTTCAAATATTCCAATCTCGGCTTCGGGCTGCTCGGTCTTGTCCTTGAAGCGGTCACCGGCGAGGCATTCGCACCCTGGCTGCAGCGTGAGCTGCTGGACCCGGCGGGCCTGCACGAGACGGCGCCGGACATGCCGGCCGGGGCCGCCGAGCCGCTGGCAACCGGCCATACCGGCAAGCTGCCGGTCGGCCGCATGGCCATCGCCGGCCGCAATCCGACAGGTGCGCTGGCCGCCGCCACTGGATTTGTCGCCACCACCGGCGATCTGGCGCGCTTTTTTGCAAGCCTCGATGCGGCCGCTGCCGAAAGTCCGCTCTCCATCGCTAGCCGGCGCGAGATGACCCGACCGCACTGGAAATCGCCTTACTCCGAAGCCGATGTGCAGTACGGTCTCGGCATCATCACCGGCACCGCCCACGGTCATGCCTGGTTCGGCCATTCCGGCGCGTTCCAGGGATGCCAGAGCCGCACCTGCGTGGTGCCGGACTGGAGCCTCTCGGTCGCGCTTGTCATCAACGCCATCGACGGTCCGGCCAATGGCTGGGTCGACGGGGTACTGCATATCCTCGACCGTTTCGCGAAGGCGGGGCCACCGGCGCCGGATCTCGCAAGCTGGCGGGGGCGGTGGTGGAGCCTGTGGGGGGCGTTCGACCTGGTGCCGATCGGTGATCGGGTGCTGGTCGCCTCGCCGGACACCACCACCCCCTTCACCGACGCCTCGGAGATCGAGGTGATCGATACGACGCA
Organism: Lichenicoccus sp.; assembly: GCF_965276875.1. GTDB lineage: Bacteria > Pseudomonadota > Alphaproteobacteria > Acetobacterales > Acetobacteraceae > Lichenicoccus. Next base: position 1,905,473 of record NZ_OZ255701.1, read on the forward strand.
CGGGCGGATCACCCAGGCGCATGGCTTTGCCAGTCACGGCGAGCCCGTCGAGCGCACGCTGGACAGCGAGGGAAGCGCGGTCCGCCTGCGCCTCGCCGGAGAGGACTCCCTGCCGGAAGCGGCGTTCGTCAACGCGCGCCATACAGCGTGAGCGACAGGCGCTTGCCGGTCGAGTAGTTGATACCTTGGAGATGGCCGAGCGGGCGCGCGGCGATATGATCGTGGGCGAGGCGGGCGCGGAACGCCGCCTCGTCGCGGGTGCCGACCAAGGCGAGGGCGCAGCGTGGGTCGCGCGCCAGCAGGTCGGCCGCACCGGGCGCATTGACCAGGTCGGTGTTGCCTCCGACCAGGAACACCAGGCTCGGTTCGCTGAACGAGGCGGAGGCGAGCCGGCTGTCCGCGCAGGGCTTGACCGCGTCGACCATCGCGGCAATCCGCGGGCTCAGCCAGATCATGCGCAGGTTCGGCAGCACCACCCAGAACAGGCTCGCATAGGTGACCAGGGCCCCTGCCGCGACAAACCCGAGGGCGCGGCGTGGCTCGCGCAGGACCAGCGCCAGCCAGGCCGCGGCCGCGACCAGGGCGATGCCCCCGATTGCCGCGAGCAGCGCCGGCAGGCTGACCATATGCTGCAAACGCCAGAGCAGGATCGGGCCAGCCACCACGATGGCCAAGCCGACCAGCAGCCAGAGCAGTCCGTAGAGCAGCAGCAGCACCCGGCCGATGGTGCTATGTGGCAAGGTCCAGCCATCCGGCGCGGTCAGGGCGGCGGCGGCCAGGATCGCAATCGCCGGGTAGGCCGGCAGCACGTAGTGCGGCAGCTTGGTGGCGATCAGCTCGAATACCAGCCAGACGGGGACGATCCAGCAGAGCAGGAAGCGTACCTCCGGCTGCCTGCGACGCAGCCAGACGAACGGCAGGGCGGCGGCGGCGAAGAACGAGCTTGGCCAGAAGGCGAGTGCAAAGACCAGCGTGTGGTAGCCCGGCGGCAGCCCGTGCGCCTGCTGGCCGGAGGCAATCTTGCCGAGGAAATTGACGCCGACCGCGTTGGAGAAGAACGAGCCGTGGCTGACCACACCGATGGCGATCATCCAGGGCAGGACGATTGCCAGCATCAGCGGCACCCCCCAAGCCGGACGCAGACGGCCGAACCAGCGTGCGTTTCGTTCCAGGAGCGCCAAAGCCAGCGGCGTGCCGAAGCCGGGGATCAGGATCACCGGACCCTTGAGCATCAGCCCGACGCCGAGCCCGCCCCAATACAAGGCCGCGGTCCAGGCCGGTGCGGCGACCTCTTGGGCGCGGTCGCGCAGCGCGCGCAGGAGTGCCCACTCGACCAGCAGCACCGTCGTGAGCAGGCAACTATCGATCGTCGCCATGCGCGCCTCGGCGGTCATCAGCACCGAGACCGAGAGCAGCAGGGCGGCGAACAGGCCGGCCTCCGGGCCGAACAATGCCGCCCCGATCGAAGCCGTCAGCAGCAGCGAGGTGACCGCGGCCAGCAGCGACGGGATGCGCCAGGCCCAGGCCGCGCGCTGATGCAGGGTGCCGGTGGCGGCGACGGCGGCCGCCTCCAGCCAGTAGATGCCGGCGGGCTGCAGGTAGCGCGGCTGGTTCTGGAAGCGCACGTCGACGAAGTTGCCGGTCTGCAGCATCTGCGCCGTCGCCTGCATGTAACGCGCCTCGTCGCGGTCGAGCGGCGGCAGCGACGCGCGCCCGGGCAGATAGATGGCGAGCGCGAACGCCGCCAGCGCCGCATATTGGCGGGGTCCCAGTCGCGTCATGGGGCGCTTCAGACCTCGGTGACCTGTCCTGGTCGAACGGTGCGCTTTTGCAGCCACATCACGCCCGCCATGTCGCGCACCCCGACCAAAGCGCGCTCGAGATTGGTGTATTTCGAGGTGCCGTGCAGCCGCCGGCGATGCACGACCGGCCTGCACAGCAGCGGGTGGCCGTAGCTGCCGAGCAAAGCCGGCAGGAAACGGTGCAGCCCCTCGAACTGCGGCAGACGCAGGAACGCCTCGCGCGCGAACAGCTTCATCGGCGCCGCCGTGTCCGGGCAGCCGTCGGCGAGCAGGCGCTGGCGCAGCCCGTTGGCGATGCGGGTGGCGAGACGGCGCGACAGCCGGTCGTGGCGAGTGACGCGGACGCCGACCACCAGGGGTGAGGCGCCATTCGCGCCTTCGGCAAGCGCAAGCAACGCGGCAATCTCCGCCGGGTCGTCCTGGCCGTCGCCGTCGAGCGTGGCGATCCACGTGCCGCGCGCCGCCTCAACGCCCGTGCGCAATGCCGCCGACTTGCCGCAGCGGCGGTCATGGCCAAGCACCCGCAGCTCCGGCAGCAAGGCGCGGCAGGCGAGCAATTCGGCGCGGGTTGTGTCGGTGCTGCCGTCATCGACGAAGATTACCTCGAACGGCCGCAGCGGCTGTAAGGCGGCAGCCAGTTCAGTGAGCACCGGCCGAACGTTCTCGGCCTCGTTCAGCACCGTCGCGACCACGGACAGGCGGACGCCCGTCTCGTTCACGCAGCCTCGATCCGGGTGGCGAACGCCGCCGGCAGCCCGGCGATGGCGCGGTCGATCAGGGCGGCGTCGGTCTCCGCGGTGAGCAGGGTTGCGACCACATCGCGCGCCGCCTCGCTGGCCAGCTGTGCCGCGCGGGTGCGCAGTTCGGTGACGGCGGCGCGCTCGGCCGCATGGATCCGGTCATGCGCCATGCGCTCGCGACGCTGCGCGCTGAGCTCCGCCTCGCGACGCGCCGCCTCGGCGATACGTACCGCCTCCTGGTGGGACCGCTCGATCATCTGCCTGGCTTCGACGAGTGCGGCCTCGCGCTCCCGCCTGGCTTCGGCCAGCATCTGCTCGGCCTCGCGCTTGAGGCGGGCGGCCTCGTCGAGATCCTGACGGATTTGCCGCGCGCGGTTGTCCAGGATCGCCATCACCGGCCGGAAGAGGCGCGGCCCGAGCAGCACGAAGAACAGCACGAAGGCAACGGTATACCAGAAGCGCGGCGCGGTGATGAAAGCGTGCAGCATCAGCCGGACCTCTCCGCGAGGTGCGCGACCCGGCGCTCGACCAAGGCGCGGTCCGCCGGCTGGCCGGTGACGCGCTCGATCAGGAGCTGCGCCGTCTCGCTGGCGATGCCACCCAGCGAGCCGAGGGCGCGCTTGCGTTCAGCCGCGATCTGCTGCTCGGCGCTCGCAAGTTCGGCGTCGAGGCGCGCATTCATCTCCCGCGCACGCGCGGCCGCCGCCTCGCGCGCTTCGGCGGCGACACGATCGAGATTGGCCTGCGCTTCGGCCGCGGCCTCACGGCGCGCACGGCGCAACTCGCTGATCGCACGGTCGGCGTCGGACTTGGCCAGCCGCGCCGCTTCCAGATCGGTGTCGATACGGCCCTGCCGATCCTCGATCACCGCGGCCACGCGCGGCAACGCGGAGCGACTCAGCATGAGATACAGGCCGGCGAACACCACAGCCCCCCATACCACCTGCCAGATCGTCAGCGGGTTCTTGAAGTCGAGCTGCGGCATGCCGCGCGCCCAGGCGCCCCCGGCCGCGGCGATCCAAAGCGGCAACGCGAGGCAAAGCGGGCGGGCCAGCCAGAGCGCCTTTCGAGCCGGAACCATCGCGGCAGGTCCGCCGATCAGCCGAACAGAATGATGAAGGCGATCACCAGCGCATACAGGGCGACTGCCTCGGTGAGCGCAAAGCCCAGGATGCCGATGCCGAACACGTGCGGACGCGCGGCTGGGTTGCGGGCAATCGAGGACACGAGGGCCGCGAAGATGTTGCCGATGCCGACGCCGACCCCGGCGAGGGCGATGACCGCGAGACCGGCGCCGATATCCCTGGCGGCTGCGATATCCATAAGAGACTGTCCTTATTTTGAAAGAGAATGGCGGTGATCCGGCTGATCGGGCCGGCTGTTCGGCTAAGCTCAGTGCGCCACCGCCTCGCGCAGATAGATGCAGGTCAGGATGGCGAAGACGTAGGCCTGGAGCGCGCCGACGAGCAGTTCGAGCGCCATCAGCGCAATGTTTACGACCAGCGGCGCCACCCCAAGCACCGGGCCGATGAAATGAAAGCCGCCAAGCAGAATGGTGAAGGCCGCGAACATCTCGAACATGACGTGGCCCGCGACCATGTTGGCGCAGAGCCGGATCGACAGGCTGATCGGGCGCGACAGAAAGGTCAGGATCTCGATCGGCACCAGCAGCGGCGCCATTGCGACAGGTGCGCCTTCCGGCATGAAATGCTTGAAGAAGCCGAGGCCCTGGCTGATCAGCGAGACGCTCACCGCGAGGATGAAAACCGTGATCGCCAGCGCCGCGGTCACCGCGATCTCACTGGTGTAGGTGAAGGCGCCCGGGAGCAGGCCGATATAATTGCCGGCCAGGATGAAGCAGAACAGGGTGAACACGAACGGGAAGAAGCGCTTGCCCTCGCGTCCGATCTGGTCGGATGCCATGTCGTAGATGAATTCGTAGGACAGCTCGGCGGCCGCCTGCAGGCGTCCGGGCACCACCGCCCGCGGTCGCATCCCCACATATAGAAACAGCAGGATCAGCACGGAGGCCGCGAGCATGGTCAGCACGGACTGGCTGACATGCAACTGCGAGCCCAGGGGGCCCAGGACCGGGTGCAGCTCGAATTGCCCAAGCGCGTCGATCGAGTTCTGTCCGGCCGCCAATTTTCCCCCCAACCGGGCCTCTTACTCAGGACCCACAGCACTTCACCTAGCGTGTCGGCGGCTGTCCCACCGAACGCCAGACATTGACAATCCCGGCAGCACCCCCGAGCAGCACGAAGATGATTGTAAACACCGGCCGCGTCCGCAGCCAGGCATCCAATCCCCATCCGATCGCCAGTCCGACGACGACACCGGCCACCAGCTCCATCCCGACACGCACCGCCAGACCCATCTCGCCGGCCGGCGCGCGCGGCTTGCGAAGGTCTTCAGGATCGTTCCCAGGATCATGCAGGGATGCTTCAGGATCAAGGCCATGCCGGTGCCGCGCGGCGCGTAACCGCTGATCGAAAGATCCACCAGGCTCTGGCGATCCGTCCGGGTCCGTCTGTTTTCTCCCGCCTTGCCGGCGGCATCCTTCGCCGCCGCCGCTAGCTAACGGCCGCGCGCAGACCTGTCAAGCAAGTGGCGCGGCCGCCGGAGCCGCTGCAAGCGGCTGTTAAGCGTATGAAGTCGTTTGCTTATCGACGATCATCCGGCGATCTCGGTGCCGTCCTGAGACCAGCGGATATGGAAGCTGCCGTCCGCGTCGACCCGGCGATAGGTGTGGGCCCCGAAATAGTCACGCAGGCCTTGCAGCAGGTTGGCCGGCCCGCGGGCGCGTCGCAGACCGTCATAATAGGCGAGCGACGAGGCGAAGGCGGGCACTGCTATGCCGCTCTGCACCGCCAGCACCACCACGTCGCGCCAGGATGCCTCCGCCTTGAGCACGGCATCGCGGAAGTAATCCGCGAGCAACAGGCTCTGCGCGTCGGGGTGAGCTGCGGTGCTTTCGCGTATGCGATCGAGGAAGCGCGCCCGGATGATGCAGCCGCCGCGCCAGATGGTGGCGATCTGCCCGAGATCGAGGTCCCAGCCATAGGTCTTGGAGGCGACCGCGAGCTGCTCGAAGCCCTGCGCGTAGGCGATGATCTTCGAGGCGTACAGAGCGTCGCGGATCTTGTCGATCTCGGTCCGTCCCGCCGAGCGCTTCTCGCCGGCCTGCCGCAAACCGCCGAGCGCCGCCTCCGCCGCCTGCCGCTGGCTCGGCCGCCCCGAGAGGGCGCGTGCAAACACCGCCTCGGTGATGGCGGTGATCGGCACGCCGAGCTCGAGGGCCGATTGCGCGGTCCAGCGGCCGGTCCCCTTCTGCTCCGCCTCGTCGCGGATCTGGTCGATCAACGCCCCCTTGCCTTGCGGGTCCCGCTTTGCGAGCACCGTCGCGGTGATCTCGATCAAGTAGGAATCGAGATCACCGGATTTCCAGCCGGCGAAAATCTCCGCGATCTCGGACGCCGAGCAGTCATAGACGGTGCGCAGCAGATCATAGGCCTCGGTGATGAGCTGCATGTCGGCATATTCGATGCCGTTATGCACCATCTTGACGTAGTGGCCGGCGCCGTCCGGTCCCATCAGCGCGCAGCATGGCGTGCCGTCCACCTGGGCCGCCATTTTGGTCATCATCGGGGCGATCCGCTCCCAGGCCTTGCGGGTGCCGCCGGGCATCATGCTGGGCCCCTCGAGCGCGCCCTCCTCGCCGCCGGAGACGCCCATGCCGACAAAATTGATGTGCTTTTGTGACAGGAAGGCCTCCCGCCTGCGCGTGTCCTCGAACAGCGAATTGCCGCCGTCGACGATGATGTCGCCGGCCTCGAGATGGTTGAGCAGCTCCTCGATCACGTCGTCGACCGGCTTGCCGGCCTTGACCATGATCAGCACGACTCGCGGCTTGGCGAGGCTGGCGACGAAATCGTTCAGCTTTTCGGAGGCGATGAACGCACCTTCCGCTCCGTATTCCGCCACCAGCTTGCGGGTTTTTTCATTGGTCCGGTTGTGCAAAGCCACGCGAAAACCTTTATGGGCCGCGTTGCGCGCCAGGTTGGCACCCATGGTCGCAAGGCCGGTGACGCCGATATCCGCCAGTTCCGTCATGTCGTCCTCCCAATTCCTGTCAGCGGATATGGATACAACCGCATCATCGCCCGGAAAACCTGGGGCCAGCGGATACAAGCAGGTTAAGTCTCTGGTCGGCGACGACATGAAACCAGACCCTATTTTATGGACGCTGCACCAAGGCTCATAAATTGTGCTATGGACCTTCGCACCAGGGTGTGGCGCGGCGCGCTGCGGCATGCCTTATTGGGCCGGACGGTCTGAACAGAACGGAGTGCGGATGGTCCGTGGCACCCAGACGATGATCAAGGCACGGACACCCGACCCCATGCGGGAGACGGCTCCCGGCAAGGCCTCCTTCGCTCGACGATCGGGCCACGGCAGACTGCCGACAGTATCGGTGGTGGTGTGTAGCCACGACCGCTTGGACTATGTCAGAGCCTGCATGGAGTCGCTGGCCAACCAGACGGTCGGTCCGGACGGGTTCGAGATCCTGCTGGTCGATAGCGGGTCGCCGCCACCGGTCGCGGCGGAACTCCTCCAAATCGCGGAGATCGCCCCGAACACCCGCCTGGTGCGTCTCGACGAATCAGGCGTCAGCCTCGCCCGCAATGAAGGTGCCCGCGCCGCCACCGGCGACTACGTCGCCTATATCGACGACGACGCGATGGCCGAACCCGATTGGATCGAGCAAATCCAGCGGGTGCTCGCCGAGAAGGAGTGCCGCCCCGCGGTGCTCGGCGGCAGGGTGCTGCCGGAGTGGGAATCGCCGCTGCCCGATTGGTGGCCGGCCTCGTTGCGCGGCGTGCTGTCGATCATCGAGCATGAGGGTGCCGGCGAATATCGCACCGACGCAGTGCCGTCGACGCTCGAACCCTACGGCGTCAACATGGTGCTCAAGCGCGATGCGATGCTGCGGATCGGCGGCTTCGCCGAAGCGCTGGGCCGAATGGGGCTGGTGCTGCAGTCCGACGAGGAGGTGCAACTGGCCTGGCGTCTGCAGGATGCCGGGTACTCGGCGATCTATGATTCGCGGGTCGTCGTTCGCCACTCGATCCAGGCGCGCCGGTTCAACGCCGAATGGCTGCTCGCCCGCCTCTACTGGCAGGGTGCCTCGACGGTCCGCACCCGCCGCCTGCTCGGCCAGAGCGCACTGGTGCGCCGCGACTTTCCGCGCCGCCTGCTGGTCGAGGCGATCACCCTGCCCTTTACCTGGATCGTGCCGAAACACAGCACCTGGCTGCTGGCGCTGCGCTGGCGCCATTCCTACGCCAGCGGCTTCACCCGCGAGGCGCTGCGCTGCGGTCCAGGCAAGCGTGCGGTGCTGCTGGGGCGCAAACGACGCGAGCCATGCTGAGCGGCACACCAGGTTCCGACCCGGGCGGGTCCCGGACGATTGCCATGACGGTGGTATTCGCGACCCGCAACCGCGCCGACACCCTGGCACCGGTGTTGGACTGCTTCACACAGCTGCGTAGCCCGGAGGGCGGCTGGGAACTATTGGTGGTCGACAATGGCAGCACCGATACGACCGCGACCCTGCTCGCCGGCTATCACGATAGACTGCCGCTCACCGTGCTGTTCGAGCCGACCACGGGCAAAAATCGCGCCCTGAATCTGGCCCTGCCGGCGTTCGAGGGCAGCCTGGTGGTGCTCACCGACGATGACGTGCTGCCGGCTGCCGACTGGCTGTGCCAGATGCAGCAGGCGGCGGACGCGCATCCGGAGGCTGCCCTGTTCGGCGGCACGGTGCTGCCACACTGGAGCGAGCCGCGGCCAGCCTGGCTGACCGAGGCGGCGGTGCCGTTCAGCGTGCTTTATGCGCAGCAGAAGCGCGCGGCCGGCGCCTGCTCTTATGACGCGATCTTCGGGCCCAACATGGCGGTGCGCCGCAGCGTCTTCGAAGCGGGTTTCCGGTTTTCCGAGGCTGTCGGTCCGGATGAGAGCCGCCACCTCTATGCAATGGGCGGTGAGACCGAGTTCCTGCGCCGGGTGCAAGCGGCGGGCTACAAAAGCTGGTTCGTACCCCAGGCTCTGGTCGGGCACATTGTCCGGCCGCCCCAGCTCACCGAGGCATGGATTCTTGCACGCGGCTATCGCTACGGGCGCGGCGAGGGTCGCCACTATGCCGGAGCCGCAAGCGCCAGCAGATCGGGGCTGCCCGCCGGTCTACGTCTACGCGGCTTGGCCTATGGCATCGCAGCACAGCTGTGCCGGCTGCTGCCGATGAGTGCGACGCGATTGCGCATGCGCTACAAGGCCAGCATGCTCAACGGCACCATCGCCGCCTTGCGGCAGGAGTGGATTGGACAGCCCGAACCCTCAGCGCTGCCGAGCGCCGCGGGGCGGCGGCAGGAGGTCATCGCGACCCACGCCGGCGATTAATGCGCGACGAACGTCAATGCGCCGGCGGCAGCGGTGGTGGCGCGAGTTGCAGCGGCCCGTCCTGACTTGCCCTCTCGTCCTCCCGCGCCGCGCCAGACGGCTGGCGTTCGGAGGCTGGAGTGCCAGGCGGAAACGCCAGAAAGCTTGGCTGCGGTGACTGCGTAGTCGGCGCTGGCGCTGGCGTCACTGGCGCTGGCATCACTGGCGCTGGCATCAATGGCGGGGGCGTCGTTGGCGCGGGCATGTTTGGCGCGACGTCCATCGCACTCCGATGCGAATGGTGCGCGGTTATCGCATCCAGGTGGTCCGCATGCAGCCTGCGTCCGTCCGGGCCTCCCTTTGTCAGCGTGCCGCTGACAGTCAGGTCGATGCTGCCCTCCCGCAGCCTCTGCAGGGTCTGCGGGTCCAGATGCAGCCCGCTGGGATCGAACGCCGCTAGGGTGCCGGCATTGCGGTTGAGATCAAACACTGCCCAGCGCGGGCAGACGCCATGATGGCAGCTGCTGACGTTATTGACGCGGAACTGTCCGATCAGCCCGCCCGGCGCGGCTGCCCTTGGCGGCATTGTCGTCGCCTGCGGTGCGGCAGGCCGGTTTGGCACGGGCGACGGTCTGGACGATGCCTGGGGAGTCGCAGGCGTGTGGTCCGCGGGCGCAGCGATAACCGGGCTCGACTGCGGCGGTGCGGCCGGAGGCGCGGCCAGAAGTACAGGGTGAGTCGCAGGAGTCGGAGCAGCCGGGGTTGGCGTGGCCGGCGCTGGCGTGGCCGGCGCTGGTGCGGCCGTAACCGTCTTGGCCGTAGCTGGCTTCGGTACCGCCGGGGCTGGGGCGGCGGCATGGCCGATGGCATTCCCGGGAGCGTGATCTGGCGCACGACTGGGCGGCCGATTGGGAACATGACTGGGCACATGACTGGGCGCGTCACGGCTGCCGATCAGGCCCTCCTGATAGGCGATAATGGCACCACTCGCGAACGCCAGGAGAAGTCCGGGCAGGACGATCATCCATGCCGCGGACGAACCCGGGCGGCTCACTCTCGCCTGTCCGTCGGATACCGCCGCCATGGCGGTGCGCTCGGGCGGCAGGCTTGATGGCGACGTCGTCCCCGCCTTCTGGGCGCCCGCCTTCTGCAGACCCGCCTTCTGGCGACCCCCCGCTTCGGCTTGTGCCCGCTCCGGGTTGTCGATCTCCGTTCGCAACAGAGCGTCGAGCTTGCGCCAGTTTCCCTGCGCACGCTGGACGATCTCCTGCACGGCGCCGCCCGCGAGTATGACGCCGGCGGCGGCGAGCCGCTTGGCCGCGACCTCGCGGGCGTCGTCGCCGCGCATGGTCTCCAAGGTGAACTGCACCGGCATGGCCTGGCGAACGGTGAAGCCCGGACGCCCGACCAGCAGGATGCGCAGCAGCGGCCTGCCATTGTCGCGCAAGCCGGCGAGCAACGAAAGGTAACGTAACGTCTCCGGCAGCAGCGACTGCGCGTCGTCGACGGCGAGCACGGGAGGGGCTACCTTGCTGGCTTCGGACAAAGCCCGGCGCAGCGCCGGTTCAAGTGCCTCTGCGGACAGCTCGGCGGCCTCACCGACCCCAAGCGCGGTCGCGAGCACACGATGCAGGCTCAGCGGGCCGGCAACAAAGTTGTTGACCCGGATGATCCGGTCGCCGGCGCTTCCGCGGTGCGCCAGGGCGGTGTTGAGCACCATGGTCTTGCCGCTGCCGGCGCTGCCGGTGAGTGCTGCAAGCGGCTCGCCACTGCGCACGCAACGCTCGAGGAATTCGACTGCCTCGATCTGCGTGCGCGACAGCAGGCTGTTCGCCATCCTGGGCGAGTCGGCGGTTTTGAGGGCGGGATCCTGATGATCGACGTGAACCGTCACGCGCGTGCGAGCTCCAAAGTCGACATAGCCGCACGCTAGAACCGTGGTCGCCATACCGCAACTCCGACCTTAAGCAACCCCGACCTTGGGCGCTTGGCGGCCTGTCTCCAGCGGCACAATGGGCGACCGCGGCGAAGTCCGGCACGCGACGCTTGTCGGGACAATGTTTTTTGGGGCGTGTAGGGCGTTTGTTAACGAAATGAGATTCATAATCGGCGATGAAATCGTTGAGTTAGTAACGAGCCTAGCCTGGCAACGATATGACGTAATAACCTATGCTTTGTTATAGAACTTGCCGCAATTTGAGCCGTTTTGAGTATTGAAGTGTCTAAAAATACATCTATAGAGACGTTACAAATCAACTCGTGAATGTATCGTTAACACGAATTCGTGTATGGCGTCGGCGTGCAAACCCGAACAGATTGTTCGAAGGGGGATAATTGCGAGATTTGTGGGAAAGCCCGGTCCGACGGGCGGGACGGCCAAACGGTCGTGTTCCGCGCGGAAAGTCGGAGTCTCAGCGACGCGTCGTGTTGCGGCAGAGGATGGCTGACATGAGTGCACAAGCGGGTCTCGCGCCCTCCGTCCGCAAGGCAATCCCGGCGTCCGCCTGGTCGCCCGCGCCTGGCAAGCTTCGCCGCGCCAAGCGGGTCCCGGTTACCGTCTTCACCGGGGCTGGCAGGGTGGTTGATGCGCTGGCCCTGCTGGTCGCCGGCCTCGCGGCCTGCGCCGTCATCGGCATCGTCCGTCTGCATTACGGCGCCCATCTTCTCTCCGTTTTCGTCGGCGACTGGATGGTGCTCACCAGCCTGAGCTACACCGGTGCCTATCGCATCAGCCGGCTGCGTCGGCCTGCGGCACAGCTGTTCTGCGTGCTGCTTGCCGTCATGATCGGCATGGCCGCGGTCGACTTGTGTCTGTTCCTCGAGAACAACATGCTGCTGCCCAAGGAGCCGTTTCCGGAGATCTGGGCCGGTTGTACGGCGCTGGTGCTGCTGCTGTCACACGGACTGGGCGCACTGCTCGTCGTACGCTGGTCTGCCAGCGGACGCATGCGGCGCAACGTTGCCGTGGTCGGCATCTCCGACCTTAGCCGGAGCCTCATCGAGGGCATTCGGGCCGCGCAGAACACCGATCTTCACGTCGTCGGAGTGTACGACGACAACGTTCCGGCAAACACCATGCACGCCGGCGTGCCCGTGCTCGGTCGTGTCGCGGACCTGCTCGATCACGGTCGCGAGGAGACCCTCGACACGATTGTGGTCGCCGGCTCAATGCAAGAATCAACGCACGTCCAGAGCGTCTGCTCGCAACTCAGCAGCGCCATTGCCGACGTCTATCTGATGACCGACGTCAGCGGCCGCAATCTCGGCTCACCGATCTTTGCCGGCATCTGCGACCGTGTCGTGGTCATGATCCGTCGTCGTCCGCTCGACGACTGGCAGGTCATCCAGAAGATGCTGTTCGACCGGGTCGGCAGCCTGGCCGCCATCGTGCTGCTGGCGCCGGTGCTGCTGACGATTGCGCTGCTGGTGCGGCTCAGCGGGCCGGGTCCGATCGTGTTCCGCCAGGAGCGCGTCGGCTTCAACAACAGGACCTTCATCTGCTTCAAGTTCAGGTCGATGCATCACCACCGGTCGGACAGCGGCGAGATCGCCCAGGCGACCCGCCACGATCCTCGGGTCACCTGGATCGGGCGCTGGTTGCGCAAGCTGAGCCTCGATGAGCTGCCGCAATTGTTCAATGTGCTGCGCGGCGACATGTCGCTCGTCGGCCCGCGGCCGCACGCGCCGGCGACCAAGGCAGGTGACCACTATTTCCAGGATGTCGTGACCGACTACGCCGTCCGTCACCGGGTCAAGCCCGGCATCACCGGCTGGGCGCAGGTCAATGGCTGGCGCGGCGAGACCCGCACCGCCCAACAGTTGCAGGCGCGGATCGACCACGACTTCCACTATATCGAAAACTGGTCGATGCTGTTCGACGTCAGGATCCTGATTCTCACGGTCATGCGCGAACTCAGGAGCAAGACCGCCTACTGACCGCCATAAGGCCGGAACGGGCCGATCCACCGGCTCGGCAGGAGCGGCAGACAGTATGCGATCGCAAGCAGGGCGGCACGTTTGGCACTCGGATTTTGCAGCCATGACCGTCGCAGGCTGTGCCGACCCTCGGCGACCTTGCCGTGTCGGATGGCTTCACGGCCTACAATCCAGCCATTCTCGGCCAGGGTCCTGGCGCGGAGGCGACTCAACCGCGGGGGCGTAAAGCGACGGCGCAACTCCGGATTGCCGAAGATCGCTTCCGTGCAGGGAAGGAAAGAGTCAGGGTCGGTAGCCATGCGCAGGTAGGCGCCGCTGCTACGCTGTCTGACGTAAAGCAGCGGGGTCGAGCCCGGCACCACCGCGATGTCGCCGCCGAGCGCCAGGCGGCACCAGTATTCCCAATCCTCGCCAAAACGAAGATCCGAACGGAACCCGCCCAGGCTTGCCGCCGCGTTCGCACGGATCAGCAGGTGGCCGCCATTGGCAAACAGGTTTTCGACCAGCAGCCTTTCGATGATGTCGCCCTCTGGAAACGGCCCCGTCTTGCACCGCACCACCTGCACCGGGGGTGTGCTGGCCGCATCCTCGGCGACAAAGCAGAATGCGCCATAGGCGGCCACTGCGTTCGGGTGCCCCCGTAGCGAACGCAGCAAACGCGATAGCGCGTCCGGTGCCAGCCAGTCATCTCCGTCCAAAAACAGCAGGGACGCCCCACGGGCCTCGGCAAGCCCACGATTGCGCGCGGCCGAGACGCCCTGGTTGGCCTGTCGGATCAGCCTGATGCGGCCGTCGCAGTAGCGCGCGACATGGTCTGACGTGCCATCCGTCGAGCCGTCATCGATGACGAGCGCTTCCCAAGCCGGCTCGTCCTGTGCCAGCAACGAATCCAGGGTGGCGCCGACATACGCGCGGACGTTAAAACAGGGGATTACCACCGAGACCAGCACGACCGCATTCATTGTCGGCGATCCTTGCCTGTTCAATTACAACCGGGCCGGGTATATCCTGGTTTGAGACGGAATGGCCACAGAGAGCATGCTGATATGACGGATGCCTTGATCGCCGGATCGTTGCCCACGGAGGCTGATTACGACGCGGATATTGTCATCCTGTCGATGGACCGCATCGAGGAGACCCTGGAAGCAGTGGCGTCGGCCCTCTCGCAACAAGGCCTGCGACGCCATGTGTTCGTCTTCGACCAGGGCTCGACGGCGGATAATCTGCAACGACTGCAGGCGGCCATCGACGGGCACGACAATATCGCCTTGCTGCGGGCCGAGCGGAACTGGGGCGTGGCCGGCGGCCGCAACCGGGTAAGCGCGCTCGGTCGCGGCCGCGTCATCGTCGCCCTGGACAATGACGCCGAGTTCGCCGACAGCGGCACCGTGGCGCGCGCGGTGGCGCGCCTGCGAGCGGAACATGACCTCGCCGCGATCGGCTTTCGCATCGTCATCCATGCCAGCGGCGAGGACGACCTGTCGAGCTGGGGCTATGCCCGCACCCTGCTCGCGCGCGCCGGGGAGAGCTTTGATGCCGTCACCTTCGTTGGCGCCGGCCATGCGATCAGCCGGGCCGCCTGGGACGCCTGCGGCGGCTATGACGACGCGCTGTTCTTCTGCTGGGAGGAGTTCGACTTCTGCCTCCAGGCCATTTCGCTGGGATGGCGCATTCGTTATGATGGCGATCTGGTCATCCGTCACAAGGTCAGTCCGGACCGTCGCTTCAACTGGTCCGGCTCGCGCTGGTTCTATTATGTCCGCAATCGGCTCTATATCGGCCATAAATGGCAAAGTTGGGTGTCACTCGCACCACGTGCCGCCGGCTACATCCTCCGCGGCGCGCGCAACGGCCTGCTTGCACAAACCCTGCGTGCCATTCCGGCAGCGTGGCGCCTGGGCCGCACCCAACGGGGCATGCGCATGTCCGAGGCCGGACGTGCGTATCTTTTGCGCAACGATGCCGCACATCGTGGCACGCTTGTCACCCGCCTTGCGCGCGAGGTGTTCGCGGCCCTCCCCGGGCATGGCATGAAGGAGGCGTCGACCCCGCTTGGATGAACCCGCCGCCCCGATAACGCTTCACCTGATAAGGACATCCCGTGCGCTCGCTCCCGTCTTGCAAACACCTGTTCTCCGGCCGCTCGTTAGCACTTGCCGCCATTCTCGCTCTCGCCGGCTGCGCCGAGGGCGCGGATCTGCCGCCGTTGCCGCCTGAATCCAGCGCGGCCTATCATCTTGGAGCTGGCGACGAGCTCCGCGTCATCACCGCCGGAGAGGACCAGCTCAGCGGCGATTTCCATGTCAGCGATGCCGGCAACATTGCCATGCCGATGCTCGGCGTAATCAAGGCGGCCGGCATGACCCCTGACCAGCTCAGCCAGGAGATCACCCAGGAGAGCGAGAGTCGGGAAATCCTCAAGAACCCCTCGGTCTCCGTCGAGGTCGTCAACTATCGTCCGATCTTCGTGCTGGGCGAGGTCAACAAGCCCGGCCAATATCCCTATCAACCCGGCATGACGGTATTGACCGCGGTCTCGGTCGCGGGCGGCTTCACCTACCGCGCCGTCGAGAGCTACGCCTCGGTCGTGCGTGACGTGGACGGACACTCAACCGAAGGCAAGGTGAAGCGTCAGACGTTGCTGCAGCCGGGCGACGTGCTGACCGTCTTCGAGCGGCATTTCTAATCAAAGATCCAGTCTGTTGAAGATCGGCGTCGGCACGGCGCGGATCACCAGCATGACGAGACGCCAGATCCTCGGCACGTAAGCGGTGCCGGGGCCTGCCTCGACCAGCGCCCAGGCTGCGTTTGCGAACGCCTCCGGCCGCGCCATGAAGGGCAGCTTGGGCAGCGCCCAGGTCATTGCGGTGTCAATCACGCCGGCTTTCAGCGAAACCACGCGAACGCCTGATCGCGACAGCCGCGCCGCATAGCCCTGCAGCCAGGTATGCAGTGCGGCCTTGGTGGCACCATAAAGATAGTTGCGCGGCCGGCCGCGATCGCCAGCGACCGAGCCGATCACCATCACCGTGCCGCCACGCTGGGATTCGAGCGCTGCGGTAAAGGCGGTCAGCACCGACACCAGGCCGGTGAAGTTGGTCTCCACGGTGCGCCGCAGCAGCGTCCTGTCGCGATCAAGGACGGATTGCTCGGGCATCATGCCGACGGCGGCGAAGATGTTGAGCTGCCCATCAGTCTGGGCGATGCAGTGGGTCGCAAAAATGTCGTGGGTGCCGAGGTCGAGCGCGTCGAAGCGTTGTACCAGCGTCGGCACGCCATGGCGCAAGGCCAGGTCGCTCGCCTGCGCCTGCAGGTCCTCGTCGTCGCGGCCGGCCAGGATGATCCGCGCGCCGCTCGCCGCGGCGCGATGGGCAAAGGCGCGCGCTGTCGCCGAACTCGGGCCCAGGATCAGCCAGGTGCGCAGGAAATGCGTGCTCATCCGAGCCCGATCCGTCGCGACATGCTCGACGAGAAGCGTCGCCCGGGGTCGATGCCGGCGCGGATCTGCTGGAACGCGTCGGCGGCCGGATACATCGCGAGGAAGCTCTCCGCTGACATCATGCTGTCCTTGGCGAGATAGATCCGACCACCGGCGTCACGGGTGATGCGTTCCAGGGCCGCAAACAAGGGCACGGTATTGGCGCCGTGCGCGAAGTCGAGCGCCAGAGACAGGCCCGGCTGGGCGAAGGAGAGCAGTCCCCGGCCGCCATGCCCCATCACCTTGAGCACCGCCAGGAAGGAGGCGCCGCCTCCCTCGCCGGCCGCGCGCAGCAGCCGCTTGAGGGTCGCGGCCCCGTCGGCGCGCGGCACCACGCACTGGAACTGGTGAAAGCCGCGACGGCCATAGAGACGGTTCCAGTCGGTGATCGCATCCAGCGGATAGAGGAACTGGCTGTAGTTGCTGACCGATTCGCGCGCCTCGGGCCGCGCGCGCCGCCAATAGAGCGCATTGAAGGCGCGCACACTCAGGTCGTTCAGCGCCCAGCCCGGCAGGTCCAGCGGCAGCCGTCTCGGGCGCGGCGGCGGCGGGGCCACGGCGCCGCGCGGCGCCGGCTCGGCGGTCTCCAGGATGCCACGTCCCAGGGCGGCGCCGCTCGCCAGCACGTCGATCCAGCCGACCGAGAACGGCGCCTCGGCCGCCTGCTCGAACCCTTCGAGGAACGCCTCCAGCGAGCCGACCTGACGACGGCGCACCAGCAGCGCCGGAGACGGCACCGCGATCAGGCGCAGGCACAGGCTGGTGACGATGCCGGTCAGGCCGATGCCACCGATGGTCGCATCGAACAGCGCCGGATCGTCCTGCTGCGAGACGCGCCGGATGCTGCCGTCGGCGCAGAGCAGGTCGAGCCATTCAACCCAGTCGCCGAAACTGCCGTCGACATGCTGGTTCTTGCCATGGACGTCGTTGCCGACCGCGCCGCCCATGGTGACGAAGCAGGTGCCGGGAGACACCGGCACGCGAAAGCCACGCGGCAGGAACACCTCGAGCAGGTCGCGGAAGGTGACACCGGCCTCGACGACCACCAGGCCGGTCCGCGGATCAAAGGAGAGGATCCGGTTCAGCCGCTCGGTCAGGATCACCGCGCCGTCGGCATTCAGGCAGACATCGCCGTAGCTGCGTCCGGCGCCGCGGGCCAGCAGCGTGCGATCGCCGCCATGATCGAGGGCCGAACGCAACGCGCCGATCCGCTCCGGCCGTGCCACCACGGACGGTGTGACCTGCGCACGTCCCCAACTACGCAGCGCCATCGGCTTGAAGGCGTGGTCGTTCATAGGGCAGCCAGGACGATGGCCAGGATGCAGACGCCGAGGAACCAGCTCACCGGGTCGCGCAACGCGAAGATCACCGGGTCATGCGACAGCCGCTTGCGGTGCGCCAGAAACCACACCCGCATCAGCCACAAAGCGACGATGGAAGGGGCAAGATAGAGCCGGCTGGGATGCGCATAGAGATGCGACGGGCCCGCATCATCCGCGACGAACAGGATCATGATCTGCAGCGACGCGAACGCCGCCGCCACCCCGAACGCCAGGGTCAGCGGCCAGTCCTCCGGCAGATAGCCGCGTCGCGCCAGCGAGGCGCTTGCGTTACCCGCATCGCCGGCGGCCTGCATCACCTCGACATGCCGCTTGGCCAGCGCCAACGACAGGAAGAAGAACCCGGCGAACGAGATCAGCCAGGGCGAATAGAGCACCCGCGCCATCTCGATCCCCAGGACCAGACGCAGGGTGAACAAGGCGGCGATGATGCTGGTATCGAGGAACGGCACGCTCTTCAGCCGCAGCGAGTAGGTCAGCGAGATCGCCACGTAGCCTGCGATCAGCGCATCGCAGGTCCAGGCGAGCAAGGCGCCGCCCACCAGCGCGCCGCCGATCAGCGCCACGGCCACGCACAGCCCGGCGATCGGTGAAAGCCGGCCGGACGCGAACGGCCGGCGCCACTTCTTGGCGTGCAGGCGATCGGCTTCAAGGTCGGCGAGGTCGTTGAGGATGTAGGTGCCGGAGGCGGCAACGCTGAGCAACAGCATCGCCGCCAGCACGCGCAGCACCGCGTGCGGGTCGCTAAACCGGTGCCCGAGCAGGAGCGGCACCAGCAGCAGCGCGTTCTTGCTCCACTGGTGCAGCCGGATGGCGGCGATCCAGTCTCTCAGGCCGGGCCGGACGCGGCCGAATTCGGCGAGGATCGGCCAGCCGCGGGCGCGCACCTGGGCAGCGGTGGCGTTGCTGGCATTGACCAGCACGGCGGCATCCGCCATCGACCAGACGTCCAGATCCGCTTTGCTGTCGCCGGCATAGACGAAGCCTTCGGGAAAGCGGGCGCGCAGCGTCTGGCCCTTGGCGGCACCGCGCAGGTTGGTTGCACCATCGCTGCCGGTCGCGGTCTCGAAAATGCCGAGATGGGCGGCAACGGCATCGGCGACATGCTGATCAGACGCGGTCACCAGGTGCAGCGACCGGCCCGCCTGGCGCTGTTCGCGCAGCCAGTCCAGGAACGGTTTGCGAAACGGCAGCGCCACCGCCAGCGGCGGCAACAGCGAGACCATGCGCCGCTTGAACGCCGCCTTGCCGTGCCGCAGGCCGGCGAACAGGCGCAGCAGCAGCAGCGGGCGGCGCAGCAGCAGCTTGACGAACTGCTCGTGCAGGACATCGCCGGCGAGGAGCGTACCATCCAGATCGACGGCCAGCGGCAGCAGTCGTGCCGCACTGTCCTGACTTGTGCGCGTGGCTCCGTGCGGCATCTGTGACCCCGTCCCCCGACACCATCTTCTAACACTATTTTGCCGCCTCCGCCCGACAATCGCCGTCTGGCACGCAACGTGCGATAAGGGTCGCTCGTGATCCTGGGAGCAGCAGCCCCGATGAACCCACCGCGCCTGTTGAGGGCATCGCGCGAGGAGCAGACCGCGGCCGAGGCGGCGCGTAACCGCGCGGCAGCATTGCCGCTCAACTTCACCGCCGCACCCGGACGGCTCGCACGCGGGCGCCGGGTCTATGCGGTGGGCGACATCCATGGCTGCTCAGAGCGGCTCACTCTGATCCACCGTCGGATCGCGAGCGACCTGCGCGCGCGCCCGGCCGAGGATGTCACCCTGATCCATCTCGGCGACTATATCGACCGCGGACCGGACACCGCTGGTGTGCTGAGCCTGCTTGCCGGCGAGCCGGAATTCACCGTCGACCGCATTGTCAACCTGATGGGCAACCATGAGGAGATGGCGCTGCAGGCGATCGCGTTCGGCGACGAACGGCAGGCGGAGGCATGGCTGGCCAATGGCGGGGCTGCGGCACTGTCGAGTTGGGGGATCCCACGGCACGCCCGGATCGAGGACTGGCCCGAGTTGCTGCCGCGCGAGCATCTGCGCTTCATGAGCCGGCTGTCGCTGCAATATCGCGTCGACGACTACCTGTTCACGCATGCCGGCGTGCGGCCCGGCACGCCGCTCGACCAGCTCAGCCGGCGCGACCTGCTATGGATACGCGAGCCGTTCCTGTCCTCCAGCCTGGCGTTCGGCGCTGTCGTGGTGCACGGCCACACGCCGCAGGCGGATCCGGTGCTGCGCGCGAACCGGATCGGCATCGACACCGGCGCCGGACGCGGCGGCCGCCTCACCTGCGCGGTGCTGGAGGACGACAAGGTGGCATTCTTCGCGGCCTGATCAATGCGGCCCACCTAATGCGGCCCACCTAATGCGGGTGGCAGGCGCTGATGAAGGGCCACCAGGTGCTGATCGCGACCCGCTGGATTGCCTCCTCGGCGTGCAGTTGGCGGCCGTGGAACAGCAAAGCCACGACCACCACCACGCAGGCCAGCACCCAGCGCCGCAGGCCCCTCGGCGGTTGCCCCGCGAGCAACACGAAGACCATCGCGCCAAGCACGCCGACGGCGCCGCCGACCAGCACGTCCGGGACCGTATGTACGCCGAGATCCACCCGCGAGAAGCCGAACACCAGAGCCAACGCCACAGCGGCCGCCCCGATCGCCAGCATGTGCCGCATCAGGCGCCGCATGGTCTCCGCCGCCCCCCGAGCACGCCCCCGGCCGCCGAGTAACCCCACCAGGCCGCCATACACCACCGCCGCACTAGCGGTATGGCCGCTGGGGCTGTGGATATCCAGATCGGGCATCACCGCATGGCAGGCGTAGAAGATGATCTTGAGCGACAGAATGACCAGGAAGGTGCCCGGAATGGCGATCGCCCAGCCGATCGCGCCGCGCCACCAGCCGAGCAGCAGCAGGGTGATCGCGATTGCCGCGGCCAGCGGCAGCATGACCGCCTGGTCGGCGAAATCGGTCAGGAACTTCATAGGACCGGAGCGGATTCCAGCGGCTCGCCGGCCAGCTCAAGGGACGGCACGGCAACCGCCGGTCGCGTGTGCAAGGCCGCCGGCAGGCGCCGCCCGAGAGCAAGGAACGCCACCAGCGCATAGACCATCGCTCCCAGCCCGGTTTGGCAGAGCAGGGCAAGCAGAGGCTGTCGCGGCAGCACCGGGTCCGCCGCCAGCACCGCAATTGCCATCGCCGCGGTCCCCGCCGCCGCCGGCCAGAGCCAGCGCAGCAGCCACAGCGGCGAGCGATGCAACTGCCGCAGGACCAGCGTCATGTTGATCGGCATCAGCACCAGCGTCGTGGCCCCCCAGCACAACGCCGCCTGCGCCGGCGTTTGCGGCTGCAGCAGCAGCAGTCCGACGAGCGGCACCAGCAGCGCCGCACAGGCGGTCATCAGGTTGATGCGGGTGCGGTTGATCGAAATCCATAGGCTGCCGGCGTCGCCATAGAAGTAGCCGAGCAGCGCGGTGCAGGCGACCACCCTGGTGCCCTGGGCGGCACTCTGCCATTGCGGGCCCATCAGGCCGACCACCAGGTTGGTTGCGGTCAGCGCCACGCCGGCGGCGATCGGCCAGCCGAGCAGCGCCTGGAACTGCGCGGTCTCGCCGAACGCGCGGGCGAAACCCGCCGGGTCGTCCTGCAGCGCCGACAAGCGCGGCAGGGTGATCCGCAAGGTCGAGCCGGACACCACCGTCAACACGGCATCGAGCAGCCTGAAGCCGACATTGCAGACCGCCACGACGCTGCCGCTGGTGATCATGCCAAGACCGATGATGAACACCCTGTAGCGGCCGGCCAGCATCACCACCGACATCAATTGCGGCCCCGCCACCGGCCAGAGGTCGGCGAGGGCGGCGCGATCAAGAGCCGGCCGGAACGGGGCGGCCCGGGTTGCCAGGAACAGCAGGAACACCGTCGCCGTATTGCCGCCCTGCAACGCCATCATCGCCCACGGGCCGCCCCGATGGTGCGCGATCAGGAGTGCCAGGATGAGCCCGACCGGCTGGCCGATGAACACCCGCATGGCGAGCAGGCGGTATCGCCGCTCACGCAGCACGAGGCCGGAGCCGACGCCGGAGAAGGCCGACAGCGGCAGCAGAGGCGCCAGCGCCAGGGTCAGCGGCGCGATCTCGGCATGTCCGGTGACAGAGCTCAACACGCGGCCGGCGAGCACCAGCACGATGCCGGTGAAGACGCCGGTGAGCACGGTCAGGGTGGTCGCACTGCTGGCGTGGCGTGGCTCGAGGCGGCGCCACTGGATCAGCGCGTCGGTCATCATCGAGCTGCCGAACAGATCGAGCACCAGGAAGGCCGCGATCGAGACCGCCCCGATGCCGGCGGCCGCCGGCCCGATCGTGCGGCTGACCAGCAACATCGAGACCAGCGCGAATGCGGCGCTGACACTGGTCTCGGCCAGCACCCACGACGGCGCGGTCGAGGCCGGCAACAAGCGCCGGAGTTTTGCAAGGATCAAGCCGGCGCTCCCAGGCAGGTGCTTGCTATACGACGAACGCGCGGCTTTTGCACCGGGAACGCGCTTGCTAACATCAACGCACGAAATCGCGGAGGTATTTTCGATGGCACGAACGATGGTCCTGGCGGCTGTGCCGATGTTGCTGATCGCGGCCGCGGCCGCTCAGGCAGCACCGCCGCCGAGCTATTCGATGACGCCAACGTCACCGAGCGACATCTACGTGCAGGGCAAATATGACAATCACGGTATCTATATTCCGCCGCACTACGCGCCCAAGCCGAAGCCGACGTTCCACGGCTACTTCGACACGGACAAGACGACCGTAAAACACGGCTATTTCGATACCCCCAAAAAGCATCCCGTCGATCCGAACGACCCTAACGCGGCGCCGAACTGAGATCTTGAGCACGCAGGGCACGGGCCACCGTCGCGGTGAAACGCTTGGCGCCGGCCTGGTTGAGGTGCGCGAAACCATCGCCAAAAAAACGGTCGGGCAGCGACGGGGTCGGTCCGATCAGCACATGGAAATTCGGATAGCGCCGGGCGGTCGCATCGAGGAACGCGGCAAAGGTCTTCGGCAGGTCCGGTGACATGCTGGCCGCGGTGGCGTGGTTGATCGGCGCGACCACGAAATCGACCTCGATGCGGCGCGCCTGCATCTGCGCGATCATGCGGTCGAAGAACCAGCGCTCGAGCGGCAGCACGCTGAAACGCGGCAGCGTCGCCTCCTCGGCGAGCGTGTCGTCGCGCGGCGCGTCGCCGAACAGATGCTGGCCGCGGTCGCGCAGCGTCAGCCGCTTTTGCGCAAGATTATTGGCGTAGCGCAGAAACATCCCGCCGCGGACCATGCTGGCGAAGTTCAGCGTCGGAAAGCTGTGCGCATACAACCAGTCGCGCAGGAACCATGGAAATCCGTCCGTGCGACGCTCGGTAAACAGGCTCCGATCGCCGGTCTTTTGCGCGACGTGCTCGATCAGCTTGAGATCCGGCACGGTGAAGGTGCCAAAGCGCGCACTCCGGTCCCAGAATGTATCAAGACTGTCGAAATGTCCGGCATCGATCGACAGGATGACCTTGTGCGGCATGTTCGGACAGGCGAGCGCGTGCTGCAGAAAGAAATACAGCTCGACCGGCTTCGCACCACCCACGGCGATGTTGATGCCGTGGCCGGGTAGGCCGTTCGGCATGATGCCCGCATCGGCACGGGAATCGCCGATCACCATCAGCTGGCCGAGATCGCAAGTCGCGACCAGCTCCTGCTTGGCATTCCAGGCAGCGTATTCCGGATCGAGGAAGGCGAGCTTCATCCGCGCCGACCAGAACCAGGCGAAACCGAAACCGAGCGCCAGCACGAAGGCCGCCAGCAGCAGATAGCGGCCGGGGCTTTCGCGCCTGGCTGCAGCAGGTCGCGCGTGCGCGTCCGTCAGGCCGTGCGAGCCGTCCATCTCAGAACTGGAAGTAGAGGAATTCACTCATTCCCCCGACACCAAGAACCGCCACGACCGCGCCCGCGCCGCCGACCAGCGCCCACTGCCAGGTCGGCTGCCATTGTAGCAGCTTGAACCGTCCTGGCTGGATTTTGCCGAGTGCCGGATCCGCGAGAATCATGATCTGCTGTGTGTTCGGCATGCCGAAGACGATGCAATAGAGGGCCAGTAGCCAGACCACGTCGATGATCGGATATAGGAACGACTTGTCGTCGAGCGCCGCGTCCAGCGAGGCAGGCCACGCGGGCAGCGCCTCGACGCCGTGACCGCCAAGCATGCCCCACAGCACCGTAAGCGCGTCGCCGCTCGAATGCGCGCGAAAAAAGATCGAACCGACCAGGACGCACAGATAGGTCAGGACTACGGTCCAGATCGCCGGGCGGGCGTGCGCTTTCGGCTTGGCGCCCTGGTTCTTGGCGCCATGTTTCTTGCGGAAGATGCGCCACCCATGATTGATGCTGAGATAGATCCCGTGCAGCAGGCCGAAGATTACGAACTGCGAGCCGGCGCCGTGCCAGATGCCGGCCAGGGCCATGGTGTAGATGGTCGGCACCACCAGCATCGCCAGATAGCCGCGGGGGGTTGCAAGGTCGCGCCGGCCGGTGCCTAGGCCCTTGGCCATGCGTCGACGGGTGATCCAGAGGGCCGCGGGATTGTAGAGATAGAGCGTCAAATAGCGGGTCAGCGTCATGTGCCAGCGCTGCCAATAGTCGATGATCGCGCCGGCCTTGTAGGGCGAGTTGAAGTTCAGAGGAAAGCGGATGTTGAACAACCGGGCCAGCCCGATGGCCATGTCGGTGTAGCCGGAGAAGTCGAAATAGAGCTGCAGCGAGTAGGCCAGTGCGATGTGCCAGGACGAGAACAGGCCGAGGCCCGCGGGGTCGTTGAAGCCGGCAATGACGTCGGTGGACAGCGGATCGGCAAGCAGGACCTTCTTGGCCAGGCCGATCATGAAGATGGTAAAGCCGATCGCCAGGTTCTCGGTACGCAGACGGTAGGTTTCGCGGTCGCCAAACTGCGGCATGATCTCGCGGTTGTGCAGGATGGGTCCCGCGACCAGATGCGGAAAAAAACTGACAAACAGCAGGTAGTTGAAGACGCCGCGGTCCTTGGTGATGCCCTGTCGGTAGTCGATCAGGTAGCCGATCTGGGTAAAGGTGAAGAACGAAATGCCAAGCGGCAGGGTCACATGCCGGAATGGCCCGTGCAGCACGCCAAGTCCGGCGAGCGAGGTCAGCATCACGTAGAGATATTTGAACCAGACCAGGGCGGCGATGTTGGCCGCGATCCCGAGCCCGAGAATCCAGTTCTGCAAAGTGGGACGCGCATGCGCGCGGGCGATCAGGTTGACGATGATGAAGTTGCCGATCATCGAGACCAGCAACACCGGGATGAACCGCGGCTCCTCCCAGCCATAGAACAGCACCGACATCGCGATCAGCCAGATGCCGGCGGGACGACGGCCGAGCTTGCAGGCGAGCTGGAAGCCGCCGAGTGCCAGCGGCAGGAACACCACGAGGAAGACAACAGAATTGAACAGCATGCAGTTGGCCGCCGGCGCGGATCAGCTCACGCGTCAGGACGACTTGCCCGCGACCTTCGTCGCGATCAACGACACGAACTCGCCGACATTATGCAGCTCCTCGATCTCGGCGGTGCGGAACTTGATGCCGAATTCCCGCTCTGCCGCGACCACGAGCGTCACGTGGCTCATCGAGTCCCATTCCGCTACGTCGTCGGCGGTCATGTCGTCACGCAGCACGAGGCTGTCGTCGTCGAACACGTCGTGAAAGATCGCGGTGAGCTTGGTGGTGATCTCGGCCTCGGTCATGGCTGTCCCTCGATGGTCTGAATGAAGGTGTTGACGGGCTGCGCCGTCTCGACTTCGAGCGCCCAGCGTGTGATGCCGTCAGCTTCGGTGTCGAGCAGGCTGAAGCCGAGACCGACGTAGTGCTGGCGAACCATCTCGTTCTTGGCACTTGGCCGGTAGATCCCGATCAGGCGCCTCGCACCGAGGCGTCTCGCCTCGTCAAGAACGAGGTTGAGCGTTGCCTGCTCGACGCCGCGGCCGAGCACGCGGCAGCTCATCAGCCAGGTATGCAGCAGCATATCGCCGGTGGGCTCGGCCTCGCCGGCGATGATCGAGATGATGCCGTTGTCGCCGAAGCGGTCGATCAGCCGGATCTGCAGCGACAACGCGCCAGGGGCGGCGATGATCCGCTCGATGTCGTCGCTGGTGGTGCGCCGCGTGGTCAGGTTGAACTGGTTGGTCTTGTTGACGAGCTGGACGATGCGCGGCAGGCCGATGGCATCGAAGCGGGTCCAGTGCATGCGCATCTCCAGGCTGCGCAGGTAGCTCGGCAGGTCGGTGACGGATTGCTGCACGGCCGCGCGCTGCAGCGTCGCCTGATATTGCCCGCTGCGCGCGCGATCCTCGTCGGTGAGC
This sequence comes from Lichenicoccus sp., assembly GCF_965276875.1. Lineage (GTDB taxonomy): Bacteria > Pseudomonadota > Alphaproteobacteria > Acetobacterales > Acetobacteraceae > Lichenicoccus. The sequence continues at coordinate 1,931,624 of NZ_OZ255701.1, forward strand.
TGCACCCCCTCGAAATAGCCGGCATCGGCGATAACGCGCGCATACAGCGACGGATCGTCGGGCAACTCCGGGACCGCCACCATCGGCAGTTCGCGCCGCACGATATTGCGCTCGAACGGGTTGTCGTCGGCGAATACCAGGGAATCCAGGCCGATATTCAGCCGGCTTGCGATCTCGCGCAGGTTCGACGCCTTGTCCTGCCAGTTGGCGACAAAGCAGGCGATGTCGGAGTGCTTGAGCACCATCTCTGGATGGGTGTCGAACGGCTCGCGGGCGTTGGCTTCGTCGTTCTTCGAGCAGACTGCGAGAATGACGCCGCGCCGCGACAGGGCCCTCGCGTAGGTCTGGAAATCGATGAAGGCCTCGCCGAGGCTGCTGCCATTGCCGAGCAACAGCCCCTGAACACCGTCATCGCCGACCACGCCGCCCCAGAGCGTGTTGTCGAGGTCGAGCACCAGGCATTTGCGTGAGCGGCCCTGATAGGCCGCGAGCAGGCGCCCCAACATGTCGCCATAGACGGGCGTCGCACCCGGATGGACTTCCTGCTTGCCGCGATGCCAGAGGCCGGCATCGTACCAGACATCAAGGCCGTCGCGCGCCGCGCGCTCGTCGATGGCCAGCAGCTCGACCCCGTGCGTATCCGCGGCCTGGCGCAGGCGATGGTTGAGGCGTGCGGTCAGGCTGGCCGCGGACCCCGGCAGACGCTGCTCGTTATTGCCGAACAGGGTAGGGAACACCGGCAGCACCGCCTGCTGCACGAGCTTGCAGCCAAAGCGCTCTCGGGCCAGCAGCCAGTGCCGTGCCAGATCGGCGATGGTCTCGTCGAGCCAAGCATCGGCGGCCTCGGCGGTGGCGGAGACGTCGATGCCGCGCAGCATGTGGCGAGCGTCGAAGGCGAACAGCACCACCGTCGGCGCGAAGCCGTGGATCGCGGCGGCCGGATCGTGCAGCTCCTGCGAGTATTGCCCGTAATTGCCGAGCTGGGTCTCAAGCCAGAGACCGTGGCGCAAGGCGCCGACGCGCAGGCCGGGCAGCAGATGATCGATGGTGCTCGACGACAGGATCGACAGCCGCACAGGCACCGTGGCGAGCCCGTCGGGTGCGAGCGCGAAGCGCTTGCGGAGCTTGCGATCCAGCCGGACCGTGCGCAGGTGGTCGAGCCTCTCGTTGGCGAGCGCGACCAGCGCCTCCCAGGCCTGCAGGCTGGAAGAAGGCTCAGGCTTGCGTAGGTCAGTGTCCCACTCAGGACGCGTCGGGAGCCAATCGAGCAGGGGAGGCCTCCGGTTCTAATCGGTTACGGGCGGGCGGGAGAACCTGGCCAGCGCAGGCCAGCCTCATTCGCAACTCCCTGCGACCGGCTTTACTCAATCGCGGCTCGTCTGACACAGCCGCCAAGCGAAATCAACCACACCCGTCTCGCTGTCTAAGCGGCGGCGCGGAAATCATCCGGCGTCGCTTCCGCGCCAGGATCCCCCTGGCGGCGGCCCTGCAGCGCCTCGATCCGACCGCGCGCGAAGATTGCGGACAGCCATATAAATAACACACTCGAAGGGGTTGCGATCAGTGTATTATCGGTAATCGATTCGACAGCAAAACCGATCATGATCAACCTCGCGATCACCTTGTCGGTGCGAATCATGCCGGTGGTCCAGCGCCAGGTCCATAGCACCATGAAGACCATGACCAGGCCGATGCCGACATAGCCGCCCTCCACACCGATACGCAGATATTCGTTATGTGCCGCGGTCGTTCCCAGCAGCTTGGCTACGGCGCTGTGCGGGTCGACCAGTATCTTGCCGGTGCCGACGCCCCAGCCGAACATCGGCGAAGCATTCCAGGCCCGCTCAAAGAACGGCCAGATCAGGCCACGACCACTCAGGCTGCCGGCTTGCTTGTCCGACAATATGGTCAGCAGTCGCAGGCTATCGGACGAGCTCGCGAGCAACACCAATACCACCGGCAGAGCAAACAGCCCAACCAGGAATGGCAGCACGCGACGACGCAGGGTAAAGCTCTCGGAGCGGATCGCAACGAAGGCAATGCCGGTGACCATGATCTCGCAAGCGAGCGGCGAGCGTGATCCGGTCCCGACCAAAATGGCAAAGTTCAGCGCGAACAGCCACATGTAGCGGGAGCGGCCATTGCGGTAGAGCTCGATCAGGCAGGCGTAGCAGGACGTCATCGCCAGGGTCGCGAGAAAGGCCGGATGCGTCGAGCCGGCGAGCCGCACCGAGCCGCCGACATCGGCGGAGAGCAGCGGCCTTATCCTTGCCGCGTCGAGCAACGCGCCGAATACCAGGCACAGGGTCGGCACCCAGATCGTCGCCTCGATGATGGCGGCCGACCACCGACGCGACAGACGGCTGAAGGAAAAGGCGTATGGGGCGGCGGAACCGACCACGGTGCGCAGGCTCTCGCCGATAGTGAGCGTGGGGTAGAGCCCGTGCCCGAGGCCGAAGAAGAACATCAGCACAAAGGCGAAGCCCGGATTGAACAGGTCGATCACCAACCCGTAGCGCAGCACGCAGATCCCCACCAGTCCGAAGCCCGACAGCTTGGTCAGGGCGGTCGCCATGTTGGAGCTGTTATGGATGATGTCCGGCAGCCACATCTCTGGTGTCGAGCCGATCAGCAGCACCCAGGCAGCACTGCACAAGAGCGGCATGCGCAGACAAACCACGGTGATGCACGCCAGGATCCCAAGCGCGATCATCATCGTGATCTGCTTTTGGCCCATCATCGCTGCCATGGCGTAGAGGACGAAGAAGCCGAGCCCAACCCAGAACGCGATGTTCGACGAGTGGTTGTCGCGGAAATCGCGCACCTGGGAGGGGAGCAGGTCCATTGCCTTCTGGCCGCCGGTCAGTGCTGATAATACGGCGCGTAGCGGGAGTGATAGGCCTCGGCGTCGGTGTGGCCGGACCGGGCGTGCGCGCGCATGTTGACCCGCGTCAATGCCGCGCCAACGACATTGGCGCCGGCGTCCTGCAGCATCTCGTAGCAGTGCTTGGCCACCGCGCGCGGCGTCGTCTGCCAGCGCACGCACAGAAGCGTTGCTTCGGCGAGGCTGGCGACGATCCTGGCGTCGGTGAGCGCGATCACAGGCGGCAGGTCGAGTACTACAAGGTCATAGTCGCGGCGCAGACGCTCGAGCAGCATGACCATGTTCTCGGACATGAACAATGAGTGCGAGTTGCTGCGTCCGGCGATGCCGGCGGGGATATAATCGAAGCTGGTGAGCTTGTCGGTATGGATGACGTCCTCGAGCGGTGCCGTGCCGCTGAGGAATTCCAGCAGGCCGGTCTTCTCCTTGATGTTCATCAGCTTGGCGAAGCTCGGCTTGCGGGTGTCGCACTCGACCACGACGATGCGCTCACCGGCGAGGCTGGCGGACCGACCAAGGCAGATCGAGGTCGTGGTCTTGCCCTCTCCTGGACGGGCGGCAGCGATCGCCACCACCTTCGGCCGGCTAGCGCCGAGCCAGAGTGCCGCGCGCAACGAACGGACCTGCTCGGCACCGAGCGAGAACGGCTTTTGCACCAGGTATTCCTCGATGCCGGAGACACCCTCCTTGTCGCTGTCGATCTGCGGGATCTGAGCGAGGCAGTTCAGGCCGAGCACGGAGCGGATATCATGGCCGCTGCGGAATTTGCTTTGCGTCAATTCGAGCAGATAGACGAGCAGGAAGCCGATGCACACGCCGAGGATCACCGAGGCTGGGACCAGCAGCTTCATCTTCGGGAATGATGGTTCCGATGCAGGCAGTGCCCCGGAGACGACGCGGGCATCGGCGGTTTC